>NZ_JACLGO010000029.1 GCF_014219065.1 Halopseudomonas xiamenensis | reverse complement strand
CCGAACTCAGCAGTGAAACGATGCATCGCCGATGGTAGTGTGGGGCTTCCCCATGTGAGAGTAGGTCATCGTCAAGCTTCAAACAGAAAACCCCGATCTGGACACAGGTCGGGGTTTTTTCTTTACGCGATCGGGGTGCAGCGCCCCTGCGCTACACCAACTGACCCGCAGGCAAACTCGACCACCCGAAAGCAGTGCGGAAACGAGCCAGCTCAGATGGCGGTGGTATAATCTCCATATTGCGGTTTCCGTTGCCGAGGAGAGGTTCATGAGTCAGGATCGCGTCATCATATTCGATACCACCTTGCGTGACGGTGAGCAGAGTCCCGGCGCCTCGATGACCCGGGAAGAGAAGCTGCGTATCGCCAAGGCGCTGGAGAAGCTGCGGGTGGATGTCATCGAGGCCGGTTTCGCCATCGCCAGTCCGGGTGACTTCGAGGCGGTGAAAGGGATTGCCGACACCATCAAGGACAGCACCATCTGCAGCCTTGCACGGGCGGTCGATGCGGATATCGATCGGGCTGCCGAGGCATTGGTCAATGCCAACTCCGGGCGTATCCATACCTTTATTGCCACCAGCCCCATCCATATGGAATACAAGCTGCGCATGCAGCCTGAACAGGTGATCGAGCAGGCGGTACATGCGATCAAGCGGGCGCGTAACCTGTGCGCTGATGTGGAGTTTTCCTGCGAGGATGGTGGTCGTTCTGAGATCGACTTTCTGTGCCGAATCATCGAACAGGCGATCAAGGCCGGTGCGCGCACCATCAATATCCCCGATACCGTCGGCTACGCGATCCCGCATCAGTTCGCCGAGACCATTCGCCAGGTCATCGAGCGCGTTCCCAACGCCGACCAGGCGATCTTTTCGGTGCATTGCCATAATGACCTCGGCCTGGCGGTAGCCAACTCGCTGGCAGCCGTCAGCGCAGGTGCGCGGCAGGTCGAGTGCACTATCAATGGCCTGGGTGAGCGTGCCGGTAATGCCTCGCTGGAAGAGATCGTCATGGCCATCAAGACGCGCCAGGATGTACTGGGCGTGCAGACCGGTATCGTTACCGAGCATATTCTCAGCACCTCCCGCCTGGTCTCCAGCATCACCGGTTTTCCGGTGCAGCCGAACAAGGCCATCGTGGGCGCCAACGCCTTCGCCCATGAGTCCGGTATTCACCAGGATGGCGTGCTCAAGCACCGCGAAACTTACGAGATCATGAGTGCCCAGTCGGTGGGATGGCATGCCAACAAGCTGTCGTTGGGCAAGCTGTCCGGGCGCAATGCGTTTCGCACCCGGTTGCAGGAACTGGGTATCGACCTGACCGACCAGGACGAACTGAATGCTGCGTTCGCCCGCTTCAAGGAGCTGGCGGACAAGAAGCACGAGATATTCGATGAGGATCTGCAGGCGCTGGTATCCGATACCGTGACCGATGTAGTGGAGCGCATGCGCCTGGTGTTTCTGGATGTCACCTCGCGGACCGGAGAAACTCCGGTGGCGAAAGTCACCGTGGAGGTGGATGGTGTCGAGCAGCAGGCTTGCGCGTCGGGCTCCGGCCCGGTGGATGCGGCCTTCCGGGCATTGGAGCAGATCGCCGGTTCCGGTGCGTCGCTGCAGCTGTACTCGGTCAACGCCATTACCGAAGGTACCGACTCCCAGGGTGAAGTCACCGTTCGCCTGGAAAGGGGTGGTCGTATCGTCAATGGCAATGGCGCCGATACCGATATCGTGATTGCTTCCGCCAAGGCCTATATCAACGCATTGAATCTGATGCATTCGGACGCATACAAGGCGCACCCGCAGGTCGAAGGTATCTGATGCTGGAATCGACACGTCTGGATTATCTTGCCGCCATGGGCGTGACCGGTTGGGTACCGCGGCACGCCTTGCCCCATGCAGCCTTCCGCCTGCCGCCGGAGTTGCCGGACATCGCGGATGAGCCGCAGGAGAGCGCAGGGGATGCGATTGCCGTATCGCCGGCCACGGTGCAGATAGACACGCCGAAGGCGGCGGCCCCCGCTCGGGCGAAGATCATCGTGCGTCCTTCCAGGCCGGAGCCAGCGCCGGCCACGGTCGTCGCGCCCCCAGCTGCCGAGCCCGAGGTCAAGCTACCGCCGCTGGAATCCTTCTATCTGCAGTTATGGATGGCGGGTCCCTGCGCATTGTTGATCGAGACCCCGGAACCGGGGCTGGAAAGCGCATCGCCCGCGTTGCGCCTGCTCAAGGACATCCTGCGTGCAGTGCGCCTGCCGCAGGTGCCGCATCTGTATGCGGACTTTACCTGGCCGCTGAATAGAAACCCGCAGTTCGATCGCAGTGCCCCGGCAGCCAGCCTGGCACTGCAAGCCTTCATGCAGGGGCGCCTGGAAAGTGAACCGGTGGTATCCATCGGCTGCTTTGGCACTTACCCCCGACTGTTGCTGGGGCCGGAGCTGGACGGGCAGGATCTGGTCTGTGGCCGCGAGGAGGCACTGGAACAGCTGCCGCCGGCATGGTTTGCACCTGATCTGGAAGCCTTGATGAAGGACTCGGCGAGCAAGGCACAATTGTGGCAGCAACTGAAGCGCATCATGTCCCGCTGGCAGGTTACGCAATGAGTGAACCGGTGTTTCGTCCCATGACCGAGGCGGACGTGGAGGCAGTATTGAATATCGAGTTCGCCGCTTTCAGTCATCCCTGGACCCGTGGCATCTTTCTGGACTGTGTAAAATCCGGCTATGAATGCTGGATGATGTTCCTCGGTGATCAGCAGGTCGGTCACGGTGTGCTGTCGGCCGCTGGGGATGAATCCCATCTGCTGAATCTGACGGTCAAACCGGAGAGCCAATGCAATGGATTGGGTGGCAAGCTGCTTGCGCACTTGATCGAGCAGGGCAGGCAGCGCGGGGCCGAGACGACCTTTCTCGAGGTCAGGGAGTCCAATCAACCAGCCATTCGACTGTATGAGCGCTTCGGCTTCAATGAAATCGGTCGCCGCCGAGGATACTATCCCGCCGTCGGCGGCCGTGAGGATGCGCTGGTCATGGCCTATTCGCTAATCGACTGAGTCTGCGCTCAATCACCACCAATGGCTTGTTTATGTCGACGCGACAATGGGCTGTTATCGGCCTGCTGACCACCGCCCTGGCCTGGGCCGGGAACGCCCTGATCGCACGGGCCTCGGCGGGCATGTTACCACCGATCAGCCTGTCTTTCTGGCGCTGGAGCTGCGCCCTGTTGCTATTGCTGCCGTTCACTGCACGAGGGGTGTGGCAGCATCGCCAGCTGTTGTTGGCACACTGGAAGCGCCTGGTGATCCTGTCGGCGCTCAGCATTGCCTCCTACAACACCTTGCTGTACCAGGCTGCGCAAAGCACCACCGCTATCAACCTGACGCTGGTCGGTACCGGGCTGCCGGTGGCGGCGTTCTTCTGGTCGGTGGTGCTGCTGCGCCAATGGCCGGCATGGACGACATTGTGTGGCGCCTTTCTGGGGTCCTGCGGGCTGCTATTGATCCTGGCGGGTGGGCAACCGGAGCGCTTGCTGATGCTGGAGTTCAATGACGGTGACCTGATCATGCTGGCGGCGGTGCTGTCCTGGGGGCTGTATTCGGTACTGTTGCAGCGCTGGATCATGCCGGTGCCGGGGCTGATATTGATGGCCGCCATGCTGCTGTGTGGGGTGCCGTTGCTGGTGCCGTTCTTTCTCTGGGAGTTGGTGCATGTCGGGCCGATGCCGCTGAGCTGGCAGGCTGCCGGGGCGGTGGGGTATACCGCTGTGTTTGCCTCGCTGCTGGCCTATGTGGCCTGGAACAATGGCGTCAAGGTACTGGGGCCGGCTACCGCCTCGCTGTTCAGCTACCTCACACCGGTGTTCACCGCGCTGCTGGGCGTGCTGCTATTGAGCGAACAGCTGTACTGGTATCACCTGGCCGGTGGCGCGCTGACGTTTCTGGGGTTGCTGTTGGCGACACGCTGGCCACAGGTCAGTCGATAGGTGGCGGCCTGGATTGCGCGCGCCATTGCCGGGGTGCCTGACCGCTCCAGCGCTTGAAAGCCCGGGAGAAGGCGGTCTCATCGGCATAGCCCAGATGCAACGCCAGATCGGTGATTGACTGCCCAGAGAGCCGCAGTTGCTGCCTTGCCTCGCTGTAGCGCACCTCATCCAGCAATTGGCGAAAGCTCAGCGAGCGGGCCTGCAAGGCCTGCTGCAGGCTGCGTGGGTGGCGGTCCAGCAGGCGCGCCACTACCTCAAGCCGTGCCTCGCCGGTGGGCAGGATCGATTGCAGAACCAGCCGCACCTGGCTGGCCAGGTCGCCGGGTACCTGGTGGCGCAGGGCGTATTCTTCCAGCAGATGATTCTTGAGCTGCAGGCGCTGCTCCAGCGGGCGCAAGGCAAGGGTTTGGGCACTGGCCCTGATACCATCGAGTGGCTGCTCGAACAGCACCGGGCAGCCGAAGAACTGTACATAGTCCTGCACCCGTCCCATGCAGGCGTGGCGCATGGATACTTCCAGCGGTTGCCACTGGTCACCGAACAGGCTGCGCATGGAACGGTGTACTACCCCCAGGCCCAATTCCAGCAACTGACGCAGATCCACCGACTCCTGCAGTTGCAGACGATACTCCACTTCCAGATAGCGATCGTCCTGCCGCGCGTTCAGGGTTATGCCCTGGGCATGCAGATGCACATATTGCTGGGTCAGCTTGAGCACCTCGGTGAAGCTTTCCGCCTGGGACAGCAACAGGCCGAAGGGGCCGAGCACCAGATAGTCATGGTAGTGGCTCAGGCGCAGGCCGAAGTCGGCACAATTGCCTCGCTCGGCGGCAAGGGTCAGCACCTGGGCAAAGCGTGCATAGGGCAGATGCAGGGCGGCGCGGCGCAGCAACAGCGGGTCCAGCCCGCAGCTCAATAGCAGATCATTGGGGTTCAGCCCGTGGCTGCGGCACAAGCTGTCGAAACCGATGAATACCGCGCTGCGGGCAAGTTGTGACATGGGAAAACCAGCTGGATAGGTATGTCCAGCCTGCGTAGCCATGCGTGAAATGTCAACTTCCCCTTCGTGAAATGTCAGGCCTCTTGTTTCCCGGCTGTCTATCATCAAGGCAGCACCAAGGGAGGGGAGTTCATGACCAAGGCGCAGCATGCGTGTGAAACGCTGGTGATCGGCGCTGGTCTGGCAGGCATCAGTACAGCGCTGGAGCTGCTGGACCTGGGGCGTAGTGTGTTGTTGCTGGATGCGGCACCGCGCAGCCAATGTGGCGGGCAGGCCAATGATGCCTTCGGTGGCATGTTGCTGTGCGGCACGCCTGAGCAGAAGCGCAATGGCATCTCCGACTCGCCGCAACTACTGCTGGAGGACTGGTGCCGGGCGGCGTTGTTCCAGCAGGATGATCTGTGGGCGCGGCGCTGGGCCGAGGCCTATGCCACACGCAATCGCATTGATATCTACGACTGGTTGCGGGCGCGGGGCGTTGGCTTCTTCCCGGCGGTGCAATGGGTCGAGCGTGGCAATCATGGCGATGGCAACTCGTTGCCCCGTTACCATGTCGCCTGGGGCTGTGGCCGCGGTGTGGTGCAGACGTTGGCAGCGCAGCTGTTCGGCCATGCGCGCCAAGCGCAGTTGAAAACGCTGTTCGAGCACCGGGTAACCGGCCTGCTGCAGTGCGATGGCGCAGTGGTCGGCTGTTGGGGGCAGGGCCCGCAGGGAGATTTTGAAGTGCGTGCCGAGCATGTGGTCCTGTGCAGCGGCGGGATCAATGGCAACCTGGAACTGGTGCGCCGGCATTGGGACCCGATCTATGGCCCGTGCCCGGAGAACCTGCTCAACGGCACTGACCCGCGTGCCGACGGTGCGCTGCATGAGCAGGTGCGCGTGGTCGGCGGCCAGGTGGTCAAGCTCGGGCAGATGTGGAACTACGCCGCGGGGATCGCGCACCCGCAGCCGCAGTATCCAGGGCATGGCATCAGCCTGATTCCGGCACGCTCGGCACTGTGGCTGGAGCCCAGCGGCCGGCGCATAGGCCCCTTGCCCCTGGTGACCGGCTTCGATACCCATGACCTGTGCAAGCGTATCGGCCATCTGCCCGGACAGTACGGCTGGCAACTGCTCAACTGGCGTATCGCAATCAAGGAACTGGCGGTCTCCGGCACCGATGCCAACCCATTGTTCCGCGATCGCAAACTGCTGCGCCTGTTGTGGCAGACCTTGACTGGTAACCGCAGCCTGGCACGTGAACTGATCGAGCAGTGCCCGGATGTGCTGGCTGCAGACAACCTGGATGAGCTGGCCCGGAGCATGGCGGCATTGGCCGACGATGGGCGCCTGGACCCGCAGGCCATGCGCGCGGATGTACAGCGCTATGATGCGATCATCGATCGCGGCCCGGCATTGCACAATGACGAACAGCTGCGCCGCCTGCAACAACTGCGTCAATGGCGTAGTGACCGCATGCGTACCTGCCGCTTCCAGAAAATACTCGATCCGCGGGCAGGCCCATTGATGGCCATCCGTACCCGCCTGATCAGCCGCAAGAGCATGGGTGGCATGCTGACCGATCTGCAGTCGCGCATCCTGAACCACCAGGGGCAGGTCGTTCCGGGACTGTATGCGGCCGGCGAGGCCGCCGGGTTCGGTGGGGGCGGCATCAGTGGCATACGCTCGTTGGAAGGCACCTTCCTGTCCAACTGTATCTTCAACGGGCGGCGGGCGGCGCGGGCCATCGCCAACCGACCCCTGGAATAACAATATCGGAGAATGGACCATGAAGAAAACCGGAGCTGCACTGGCACGCTTTGCCCTCGAACAACTGGGGGTGACCCACACCTTCGGTATTCCCGGGGTGCACAATACCGAACTCTATGATGAGCTGAATGCGTCCGGGCAGATCCAGCCGGTGCTGGTTGCCCACGAATGCGGTGCGGCCTTCATGGCCGATGCCGTCAGTCGCACCGGCGACAGCATCGGCACCCTGGCCATCGTGCCCGCGGCGGGGGTGACCCACGCTGCCAGCGGCATTGGCGAGGCGGGGCTGGACGGCATTCCCATGCTGATCATTTCCGGCGGCATCCACAGTGAAAACGGGCGGCGCTACCAACTGCACGATATCGATCAGCACAGCCTGCTCAAACCCATCACCAAGGCCAGCTTCCGTATTCTCAGCCATGCCGAGGTGATTCCCACCTTCTATGAAGCCTACCGTATCGCCACCAGTGGCGAGCCGGGGCCGGTATTCATCGAGCTGCCCTACAATATCGGCAACTTCCTGGGTGAGGTGGACGGATTGCCTGCCTATCAGCACGACGCTGCAAGCAGCGATATCCTACCGGATAGCCGGGTAGTGCAGCAGGCAGCACAGATGCTGGTCAACGCCCGACAGCCGGGGCTGTTCGTCGGCTGGGGCGCGGTGGATGCCCAGCCGCAACTGGTGGAACTGGCCGAGCTGCTCGGCGCCCCGGTGTGCACCACGCTGCAGGGGCTCAGTGCCTTTCCCGGCAATCATCCGTTGCACGTGGGGATGGGCTTTGGCGCCTATGCAGTGCCGGCTGCGGAAAACGCCTTCGCCAATTGCGACTGCCTGCTGGCAGTGGGCACCCGCTTCTCGGAAATCCCCACCGGCAGCTTCAGCATGCCGGTGCCGGAGCAACTGATTCATATCGATATCAACCCCGAGGTGTTCAATGCCAACTACCCGGCCAGCCTGACCCTTGCCGGGGATGCCGTGCAGATCCTCCCGGCGCTGTTGGCCGAGGTGCGTGCCCTGCAGCCGCAACCGCGCGGTGCTGCGCTGACCGAGCAGATCGCCAGGGACAAGGCCGCCTACCTGCAGAGCTGGCTGCAGCATGACAGCAAGGGACGGGTCAACCCGGCACACTTCTGCCAGGAGCTGCGTCGGCAACTGGCGGATGATGCCATCGTCGTGGTCGATGATGGCAACCATACCTTCCTGCTGGCCGAACTGATGCCGATCCATATCGGACGTGGCTTCATATCCCCCAGCGACTTCAATGCCATGGGTTACTGCGTACCGGCGGCCATCGGCGCCAAACTGGCCAATCCGCAGCGCCAGGTGGTCGGTGTGGTGGGTGATGGGGCGTTGCGCATGACGGGCCTGGAGACCCTCACGGCCAGCAGCCTGAATGTCGGCGTGCCGCTGTTCGTCTTCAATGACGGCGAACTGTCCCAGATCGCCCAGGCCCAGGAAGTACCCTATAACCGCAAGGCCTGCACCGTGCTCAAGCCACTGAAGATCGCCGCCCTGGCCGAAGCCACCGGCGCTGCCTTCGTCAGCATAGAAAGCAATCAGGACTGTGCCGCAGGCATCGCCGAAGCATTGCGCCTCGCCGCTACCGGGCAGCCGGTGCTGGTGGACGTGCACATCGACTACAGCAAGCGCACCCGCTTTACCGAGGGCGTGGTCAAGGCCACCCTCAAGCGCTTTACCCCACGGGACAAAGTGCGGGTGGTCGGTCGGGCGCTGTGGCGGCGGGTGACGGGGTAGCAGATGGAGTCGTTGGCTGGATCGCCATGGTGTGGGCTTGGCTACGCCGTTTGGTCAGTTTCTGGGCATTTTCTGGTCTGTGGCCCAAAACAAAAAAGGCTTAGCCGAAGCTAAGCCTTTGAAAAGGTTGGTGGCTACACCGGGACTTGAACCTGGGACACCAGCATTATGAATGCTGTGCTCTAACCAACTGAGCTATGTAGCCATCCGAGGCGCGCATTATTCCCAGCTACGCGATTCTTGTCAAGAGGTGTTGCGCTCAATTGGTAAAATTTTCAACCGCTTAGCCTTCCCAGCTGGTTCCGCTCAGCGGCTGCCCAGTTGTAGCTCGGTGGCGACCAGGCCGTTGCTGTCGGCTGCCCCTTCGCTGGCATCCAGCAGGTGGATGCGCTCGGCTTCCATGCCGCCTTCGTCCACCAGCCAGTCCTTGATGGTGGCGGCGCGTTGCTGCGCCAGTCGGCGCAGAGGCAGCGGGCTGTCGCTCCAGCTCTCGATCAGTGCCTGGCGCATGGCCAGATCACGTTCCTCGCGGGACAGCTCCTTCCATTGCTCGGGCACCGGCAGCGCGCGCTGCTCATGCAGTTCACGGACCAGCCTGGCCTGGTCTTTCTCGTCCAGCTCGATCTCTGCCGGGTTTTCCGGGGGGCGGCGCATCTTGCTGGCGGCCAGTTGGCGCATTTCATGTTCCAGGCGCTGGGCCGCCAGGGCCGGGCCGTCGGCACTGATAGCGCTGATGCCTTCCACTTCCAGAATCAGTTGTGGGCGCTCCTGCAGGGCAGTGGACAGAGTGCCCAGGGTCTGTCTGGCCTCGGGGTTCAGCTCGGCGCTGCCGGCAGCGAAGCCGAGCTGGCTGAGATCGGTATCGCCGGCACCGGCCAGGCCGGCGATGAACTTGAACGGGGCCTGTGTGGCACGCAGCACCAGGTTGCGCAGGGTCTGCCAGACGATCGGCATGACGCTGAATTCGGGGTTGTTCAGATCGCCTGCTACCGGTAGTTCGATATCGATATTGCCTTTGGTGTCCTTCAGCAGGGCGACTGCCAGCCGCACCGGAAGGTCCACTGCATCGGGGCTGTCGACCCGTTCGCCGAGCTGCAGGTCCTCCAGCAGCAGGCGGTTGTCGGCCTTGAGCTGACCCTGGTCGATCTGGTAGTGCAAGTCCAGGTTCAGCCGGCCCTTGCGGATGCGGTAGCCGGCGAACTTGCCGGAGTAGGGGGTAAGGGTGGTCAGTTCGACATTCTGGAAGCGGGTAGCGATATCCAGGCTGTTGAGCGGGTCGAAGGGTGTCAGGCTGCCCTTGATGCTGACCGGCGCGTAGCGGTCGACCTTGCCGCTGAGGTCCACGGCTGCGGCCTTCGGGCTCTGGTTGTCCAGCGTGCCGATATGACCGTTCAGTTGCTCGATGCCGGTGGCGAAGTTGGGACGCAGGCTGAAATCGGCGAAGTTGGCCGAGCCATTGGCGATATCGATGCCGCCGATGCGGATGGCCATGGGTTCGCTATCTGTACTGTCACTGGCTTCGGCTGCGGGCTGGGATACCACCAGGTCGCTGAAGTTGGTGGACATGTCGCGGTTGATGATGAAGCGCACATAGGGTTGCTGCAGGTTGACCTTGCCGATGCTCAGGCTGTCGCCCCGGTAGTCGATCTCGTCCAGTTGCAGGCTCTGCCATTTCAGCAGGTCGCGCTTGGCCGGACCGTCCACCACATGCAGTTGCTGCACTCCGGCCTGGCCGGTTACCTGCAGTTGCAGCGGCTCCAGTTGGCTGAGCTGCACCCGGCTCCGGGTGCCGAGCAGGCCGGATTTGAGCTCCAGGCGCACCAGCGGCTCGATGTACGCCTGGGCCAGTGTCAGATCGATATCCCGGGTCTCGACCTGCAGGTCGGCGCTGATCGGGTTGATGCCAACTTCGCCGGTGATGTTCAGTTGACCGTCGGTATTCAGCGCGGTATCCAGGCTCAGCTGGAAGGGCGTTTCGGCCAGGCTGTCGAAGTCGTTCAGGTCCAGGTTCAGCGGACCTATATCCAGCTGTACCGGTTGGGGCGGCTGGTGGTCGGTCAGGTGTAGCTGGTAGTCGCGCAGTTGCGCATCGGTCAGCAGGATGCGCCATGGGGCTTCTTCGGACTCGGCAGATTGCTCGGTCGCTGAGGTGCCTGGTTGTAGCAGCTGCAACCAGTCGATCTGCCCATCCGCTTGCCGGGCGGCCCAGGCTTCCAGCCCCTGGCTGCGGATGGAGCCCAGGTGTACCTCGCGCCTGGCCAGGTCCAGCGATGTGTCGCTGATTTCCAGACTGCTCAGGCGCAGCAGTGGATTGTCTGCCGACGCCAGATCGAGACCGCTGAGTTGCACCCGGACACCGGACAGCAGCAGTTCGGTCTCTGAGGCCAGGCTGAGCTGGTATTCGCTGCTGAGGTCCAATGAGCCCTGGTGCAGGGTCAGCGGCAGTTGCTCCTGCACATAGGGCCAGAAGGTTGCCAAGCGCGCCTCGCTGATCCGCAGCGTTCCGCTGGAGGTCAGCGGGCTGATACCGAGCCGGCCTTCCCAGTCGATGCGGGCACCGTAGGGGCCGCTGGCGCTGACCTGCATCAGCGCATTGTCCTCGGGCAGGGTGCTGAGATTGGTCAGCTCGATGTCCACCGCGTCATAGCCGAACTCGACCGGTTCGGCGGGGCGCAGGTCGCGAAACTGCAGGCTGTTGTCGATCAGTGCCAGGCGGTCGATGCGTAGCGGGAAGGGCCCGCTATCGCTGTCCTCGGGCTGCTCCGGTGATTCCGGCAGAATGAACAGCTCGGCAAGGTTGAGGCTGCCGTTCTCAGCAAAATGTACCCGTGTGCTGGCCTGTTCCAGTTCCAGGTCACGCAGATGTACGGCGCGGGTCCACAGGCTGTCTATCTGCAGGTTGGCATAGAGCCGGGAGAAGGCCA
The DNA here is from genome assembly GCF_014219065.1 of Halopseudomonas xiamenensis. Lineage (GTDB taxonomy): Bacteria > Pseudomonadota > Gammaproteobacteria > Pseudomonadales > Pseudomonadaceae > Halopseudomonas > Halopseudomonas xiamenensis. Next base: position 47,092 of record NZ_JACLGO010000029.1, on the reverse strand, counting down.
CTTCCGGCTGCTGCGGCTCGCCGATATGCAGGCCGTGGAGAGTCAGCTCCAGGGTGAAGGGGTTGAACTTGATGTCATCCAGCTGCGCAGGCACGGTCGCCCGTTGTTCGAGCTGTTTGTTGACCAGGTGCAGGGCGATGGCCGGCAGTAACACAAAGCCCAGCAGGGCATACAAGGTCAGTGCCGCGACCAGGCTGATCAGCAGGGTTTTCGGTTTCATGCGCATGAACATCATCCGGCTCGCTTCAGATAGACCGGAGTATCGCATGCCTGCCGGCAAAACTGGACCAGTAGTGGCGCGTCAGAGCAGCCACTCGATTGGCAGGAACGACAGAAACCGGATACCGCTGCGCTTGAGCAGCCCGGTATTGGGTTCCCGATCATGCCGGACCTGCCGGTCGCCCAGTTGCTCCAACCAGTAGAGCTGGCCGCTTTCATCCAGCCGAACCTGATAGGCGTTGGCGGGGATGCTGCTGTCGAAGGCGGCATGGACGGCCCGGGCCAAGGGCGGGCTGTCGATGACAAAGCCCAGCTCGGTATTCAGGTTGGCCGAGCGCGGATCGAAATTGAACGAGCCGACGAAGACCCGCTCGCCGTCCACGGCAAAGGTTTTCGCATGCAGGCTGGAACCGGAGCTGCCAAAGGGCCCGGCGCTTTCATTGCGTTCCAGGTGCGGTGAGAGACGGCGCATTTCATACAGCTGTATGCCGGCCTGGAGCAGGTCCCTGCGCCGCTTCGCGTAACCGGCGTGTACCGCCGCCACGTCGGTGGCGTCGAGCGAGTTGGTCAGGATGCGCACATCGATACCCCGCTCGGCCAGGGCGGTAAAGGCGGCGACGCCGGTGGCGGTTGGCACGAAATAGGGCGAGACCAACACTACCGCCTGGTTCGGCTGCTCCAGGATCTGCGCAAGTTGATAGGTCAGCAGGCCGTTGGCTTCGGCCTGGCCCAGGCCCTTGGCCGGGTCATCAGTGACCATGCGCGTCTGCGCCCATTCCAGAGGCAAGTCACCGCTGAGCAACTGGCGGGTGAAGTCGGACCGGGCAATCGCTGCGACATAGTCGGCCGCGCTGGCATCCTGCTCGATGAGTGCCGCCCGCTGGCTCAGTTGGGCCAGGCTTCTGGCAGAAACCGCGGGCAGGACCTGTTCCACCGGGTAGGAGGAGCCGCTGGCCCAGTAGCGGTCGAAGTCCGTCGACACTTCAGCAACCACCGGGCCGACGGCCAGCACATCCAGATCGGCGAATAGAATCCCTTCGGTCGCGCCAAAATATTCATCGCCGACATTACGCCCGCCGACAATGGTGGCCTGATTATCGGCGGTGAAGGACTTGTTGTGCATGCGCCGGTTGGCCCGGGAAAAATCGGTGATGTAACCGAGCCACTTGGGGTTGCGCACCTTGAACGGGTTGAACAGGCGTACTTCGATCTGCGGGTGCAGCGCCAGGGCCGCCAGCTCCGTATCCAGTCCTGCGGTGCCGTTGTCATCCAGCAGCAACCTGACACGCACACCGCGATCCGCGGCAGCATGCAGCTCTTCCAGCAACAATGTGCCGGTCATGTCGCCGTGCCAGATGTAGTACTGCACATCCAGAGTGCGCTCGGCGGCCCGTGCCAGCAGCGCCCGCGCGGCAAAGGCGGCATGCGGATCGGCCAGGGCATGAATGCCGCTCTTGCCCGGGTGGACAGCCAGGCGCGGGGCCAGCCCTTGCCCGAGGCGGGTGGCCTGGGCGGCCTCGGGAGCCAGCGCGCTGGAGGCAATCATGTTCTGCGCCGGCAGGCTGCAACCGCCCAGCAGGGCGCCAAGCAGAATGACCGGCAGCCATTTGGCTGCCGGTATGGAGAAGAGGCTGATGGGAAGCATGCTCTCATGTTGTCCTGGTACTGGGGGCTGCCATATTCCGGGCAGCCGGGAATGTCGCTGCGCAGCATATCACCTGTGGTGATCGGAATGAGTTGCCGGATAGCCGGGCAGGTTTTGCAGCAAAGAAAAACCCCTTGAAGAGGTGATCCTCAAGGGGTCTTGGTAGCGGCTGGGTTCTGTACGTCTCAGACGTTGAACCGGAAGTGCATCACATCCCCATCCTTGACGATGTACTCCTTGCCTTCCAGTCGCCATTTACCGGCTTCCTTGGCACCGGCTTCGCCGTTGTACTGGATGAAGTCGTCGTAGGCGACCACTTCGGCGCGGATGAAACCTTTCTCGAAGTCGGTGTGGATTACACCTGCGGCCTGGGGGGCGGTGGCGCCGACCTTGACGGTCCAGGCGCGGACTTCCTTGACCCCGGCGGTGAAGTAGGTCTGCAGGTTGAGCAGTTCATAGCCGGCGCGGATCACGCGGTTCAGGCCGGGCTCGTCCATGCCGATGGCTTCGAGGAACATGTCCTTCTCCTCGCCGTCGTCCAGCTCGGCGATCTCTGCTTCGATCTTGTTGCATACCGGCACCACCACGGCGCCTTCGGCATCGGCGATCTCGCGTACGATGTCGAGGTAGGGGTTGTTGTCGAAGCCTTCCTCGGAGACGTTGGCGATGTACATCACCGGCTTGCTGGTCAGCAGGTGGAAGCCCTTGATCAGCTTCTTCTCCTCGTCGGCCAGCTCCTTGAGCAGGGTGCGTGCCGGTTTGCCTTCGGTGAAGTGCGGGATGAGCTTTTCCAGCAGGGCCTTCTGCGCGACGGCTTCCTTGTCGCCACCCTTGGCGTTGCGCGCCACGCGTTGCAGCTGTTTCTCGCAGCTGTCCAGGTCGGCGAAGATCAGTTCCAGGTCGATGATCTCGATATCGCGCTTGGGGTCGACGCTGTTGGAAACGTGAATGACGTTGTCATCATCGAAGCAGCGCACCACGTGGGCGATGGCGTCGGTTTCGCGGATATTGGCCAGGAACTTGTTGCCCAGGCCTTCGCCCTTGGAGGCGCCTTCGACCAGCCCGGCGATATCGACGAACTCCATGGTGGTCGGCAGGACTCGCTCGGGTTTGACGATGGCGGCCAGGGCGTCCAGTCGCGGGTCGGGCATGGGAACGATACCGCTGTTCGGCTCGATGGTGCAGAACGGAAAGTTCTCGGCACCGATGCCGGCCTTGGTCAGTGCGTTGAACAGGGTGGATTTGCCGACGTTGGGCAGTCCGACGATACCGCAATTGAATCCCATACTGGTGTCCTCTGCCGTTTACGGCGGCGAAAATGAATCAGGCCTTGAAGCTGTGCAGGCGTTGCATGACGCGGGTCCAGTCACCGGCAACCATGCCGGGTACCTCGCGCAGTGCTTCGTCGATACAGGCGTCCAGCGCCTGCTGTTCGGCCTTGGGGGTGCGGCCCAGCACATAGCCTGTGACCTGCGAGCTGTGACCGGGGTGACCGATACCCAGACGCAGGCGGTGAAAACCATTGTTGTTGCCCAGGCTGGCGATGGTGTCGCGCAACCCGTTGTGCCCGCCATGCCCGCCACCTTTCTTGCATTTGACCGTACCCGGTGGCAGGTCCAGCTCATCATGAGCGACCAGGATTTCGTCGGGGGGGATACGGTAGAAACCGGCAAGGGCGGCAATCGCCTGGCCGCTGCGGTTCATGAAAGTGGTGGGGATGAGTAGGCGAACATCCTGACCATTGACGGTCAGGCGGCCAGTGAGGCCAAAAAACTGTTTTTCCTGACGTAGAGTCAGGTTATGAGCATCCGCAAGACGCTCAACGAAAAGAGCGCCCGCGTTATGCCGGGTCATGTCATATTCCGGCCCCGGATTACCAAGACCGACGATCAACTTGATTCCCTGCGTCACGACGGGCGCCCCTCCAGGATTTCAGCGGGAAATTATTCCGCTGATTCCTCACCTTCACCAGCTGCGTCATCGGCGGCGGCAGCGGTACGCTGGGCCATGATGTTGACTACCGGCAGGTTGTGGTCGTCACCCAGAGCCAGACTCGGGATGGTCACGCCCTTGGGCAGTTTCAGGTCGGCCAGGTGCAGAGACTGACCAACCTTCAGCTCCAGCAGGTCGACTTCGATGAAGTCGGGCAGGTCTTTCGGCAGGCAGCTCACTTCGATTTCCGGCAGGTTGCGGAAGACCATGCCGCCTTCCTGCTTGACGCCTGCGCAGGTGTCTTCGTTGAGGAAGTGCAGCGGAACATGCACGGTCACTTTCTGGCCGGCAACGATACGCTGGAAGTCAGCGTGCATGATGCGCGGCTTGGCCGGATGACGTTGCAGTGCCTTGAGCAGGACTTCTTCTTTCTTGCCATCAATGGACAGGCCGATGATGGAGGAATAGAAAGCTTCGTTTTCCAGTGCCTTGTTCAGTTCGCGGGCGGCGATGGAAATACTTTGCGGCTCCTTGCTGCCACCGTAGACGATAGCCGGAACCAGGTCGGCGTTACGACGCAGGCGGCGGCTCGCACCTTTCCCCAGATCGTCACGCACATTCGCATTCAAAGTGAAGTCGACCATTGATAGTCTCCTTGCTGTGTGTCCGGGCACTTGCGACCAGTGCGTCGGACAATTGATAAAACCCGGCGGTATTGCCGGGCTGTTTGATCAGCGTCTGTTCCTAGCGGAACATGGCGCTGATGGATTCTTCATTGCTGATACGGCGCATCGCCTCGGCGATGATCGGTGCCATATCCAGCTGGCGGATGCGCTCGCAGTGGTCTGCGGCGGGGCTCAGCGGAATGGTGTTGGTCACCACCAGCTCATCGAGTACCGATGCATTGATGTTGTCGATCGCCTTGCCCGACAGGATCGGGTGGGTGCAGTAGGCCGATACGCGGGTGGCACCGAAGTCCTTGAGGGCCTTGGCCGCGGCGCACAGGGTGCCGGCGGTATCGACCATGTCGTCGACCAGGATGCAGTTGCGGTTCTCGACTTCACCGATGATGTGCATCACTTCCGACTGGTTGGCCTTGGGCCGGCGCTTGTCGATGATCGCCAGGTCGACACCGAGGCTCTTGGCCACGGCACGGGCGCGCACTACGCCACCGATATCGGGGGAGACGATCAGCAGGTTGTCCAGGCGCTGGTCCTGGATGTCGTCGATCAGTACCGGCGAGCCGTAGATGTTGTCCACCGGGATATCGAAGAAGCCCTGGATCTGGTCGGCATGCAGATCGACGGTCAGGACGCGATCGACACCGACCACGTCCAGCATGTCGGCCACTACCTTGGCGCTGATCGGCACGCGGGCCGAACGCGGGCGGCGGTCCTGGCGGGCATAGCCGAAGTAGGGGATCACGGCGGTGATGCGCGAGGCGGACGAGCGGCGCAGGGCGTCGGTCATGACAATCAGTTCCATCAGATTGTCGTTGGTCGGCGCGCAGGTCGGCTGGATGACGAACACATCCTTGCCACGTACATTTTCATTCAATTCAACGCTGACTTCGCCGTCGCTGAAGCGACTGACCAAGGCGTCACCAAGGGGGATATGCAGTTGACGCACGACACGTCGTGCAAGGTCGGGGTTTGCATTCCCGGTGAAGACCATCATCTTGGACACGCTACATTACCTTCTGGGTAGTGGTCTATGCGATGAGTCAGTGAGAGAGCCGGGCGAACAGAAACACGCCTGGCCGGTCGAGCCGGACTCAAGATGTCATGAATTATTGCTGCCGGAGAAAATGGCAGGGGCGGCTGGATTCGAACCAACGCATGGCAGGATCAAAACCTGCTGCCTTACCGCTTGGCTACGCCCCTGTAACTGTCCGGATGCTAAGGTTGCATCCTTCTTACGTCGCTTTGTCGAGTAAAGCATGTAACGGCGAAACGTTACATCCCTTTGCAACAAAGGCTTGCAGAGTGGCTGGCAACCGGGCGCGAACTTTATCAGCTTCGCGTTCGTTTGGGAAGGCCCCAAACAAGCAACTGCCAGTTCCGGTCATCTTAGCCTCACAAAATTTGTTTAGCAAGATCAACGTGTTACGTATTTCAGGGTAACGCGCTGTGACAACCGGCAAGCAGTCGTTCCGACCACCGTGCTCTCGAAAGGCCGCTAATGTAATAGGCGTCGTGTCGCGAGTCAACCTTTCATCGGAAAAAATTTCCGCGGTGCTGACGTGACAGGGCGGTACGACCACCAGATACCAGGGTTCGTCCACCTCCACCGGGGTCAGTCGCTCACCAACGCCCTCGGCCCAGGCCGCGTGGCCGCGGACGAATACCGGCACGTCGGCGCCCAGCTGCAAACCCAGTTCGGCCAGTTGCTCCTCGCCCATGGCGGTCTGCCACAGGTGATCGAGCCCGACCAGGGTGGTGGCGGCATCCGAGCTGCCGCCGCCGAGGCCGCCGCCCATCGGCAGGCGCTTGTCCAGGCGGATGTCCGCGCCCAGGCTGGTGCCGCTGGCCTGTTGCAGGATGCGGGCGGCGCGCAGGATCAGGTTGTCCTCGGCCGCCACGCCCGGCAATGCACTGAGCAGCCGCAGTTGGCCGTCGCTGCGCGAGGTGAAGTGCAGGGTGTCGCCATGGTCGAGAAACTGGAACAGCGTCTGCAGCAGGTGATAGCCATCGCTGCGACGACCGGTGATGTGCAGGAACAGGTTCAGCTTGGCCGGGGCCGGCAGGCTCAGGGTGGTGGTTGTCATTCGCTTGTATGCGGTTCCCAGCGGGTAATGACCAGCGTCAGCAGCACGTCATGGCCGGACAACTGCAGGCGCTGGGGCAGTTGCAGGCCATCGATCTGCTGGTAGCGGCTGTACTCGACGGTCCAGCCGGCCTGCGCCAGGCGTGCCAACTGGCTGTCGGGGTTGAGTTGCAGGCGGCTGGGGCTGTCCGGGGCGGGCAGGCCGCGCACCCACCACAGCAGGTGCTCGACCGGCAGGCGCCAGCCGATCTGCTGTTCCAGCAGGGCTTCGGCGGAAGCGGCGGTGGCCGGTGGCTGACCGGCGATTTCCAGCACGACCCCGGCATCGCTGCCCTGGATGCGGGTGGCGCCGCGGCCCAGGGGGCCGGACAGGCGGATGTCGTATTGGTCCTGCTGTTGCAACCAGAGCAGGGTGCCGCTGCCGGACTCAGCCGGTGCACGCACGCCCAGTTTGCCCTGCAGTGTCCAGTGGGTGAGCGGGGTCACCGCGTTGCGGTGTACCTGCCAGGCGGCAGGGTCGCCACCGAACTCCAGGGTTTCGCGTTGGTGCAGGCTGCTACAGGCGCTCAGTGTCAGGGCTAGGGCCAGCAGGAGCAGAATACGAAGCGGCAGCATCTCAGTTGGCCTTCAGGCGTTTGCGGGTGGCATCAATCAGCGAGCTGTCCTCGGCGTCCCTGGCGGCCTCATCCCAGATGGCCCGGGCTTCACGGTGCCGGCCCTGCTGCCACAGCACTTCGCCGAGATGGGCGCCGACCTCGGCATCGGGATAGGCGCTGAATGCCTGGCGCAGCAACTGCTCGGCCTGTTGCAGATTGCCGAGCCGGTAGTGCACCCAGCCAAGGCTGTCGAGGATGGCCGGGTCGTCCGGTTTCAGCTCATGAGCCTGTTCTATCAACTGCAGGGCTTCGTCGAGTCGCTCGTTGCGGTCGGCCAGGGTGTAGCCCAGGGCATTGAGTGCCATGGCGTTGTCCGGTTCCTGGTCCAGAATCAGGCGCAGGTCGGCTTCCAGCCCGGCCGGGTCGCCAAGGCGCTCGGACAGCAGCGCCCGGGTATACAGCAGGTTGTGGTTGCGTTCGAATTGCCTGAGTGCCTCGTTGGCACGCTGCATGGCCTGTTGCGGGTCTGCCGGCGCCAGGGTCTCGATTTCCAGCAGGTACAGTTCCAGCGCCTGTTGCGGATAGGTGCTGCGCTCGTCGCGCATGAGGGTGGCCAGTTCGCCACTGCGCTCGCGTTGCACCAGCAGCCGGCTGATGCGCAGGCGCGACGGCAGGAACTCCTCGCCGGCACCGATGCTCTGCCAGGTCTCGATGGCAGCGTCCCATTGCCCGGCGCGTTCATGGGCAGCACCGAGGTGATAGGCTGCGGCGGCGTTACCGGGGTCCATTTCCAGCAGTTGCTGAAGATCCCCGATGGCGGCCTCGGTATCACCGCTTTCCAGCTCCACCAGCGCCAGTGCCAGGCGTATTTCGTCGTCCTCGGGATTCTGCCTGGCCAGTTCGCGGAAGTGGGTGATGGCGGCCTGGTGATCCCCCTGGCTGACCAGCATCCTGGCCAGCAGCAGGCGCATGCGACCGTCGTCGGGGAATTCACCGACGCCACGCTGCAGCACCGCTATGGCTTCATCCACATCACCGAGCCCGGCATGCAGGCGGCTTTGCAGCATGATCGAGGCGCTGGTGCGATTATGCCGGGTGTGTTCCTCGAGCAGCTCCAGGGCTTCATCGGTGCGTTGTTCTTCCTGCAGCAGCAGGGCCGCGGCGAAGCTCAACTGGGCGTTGTCGGGATAGCGCTGCAGCAGCTCCAGCAGATTGTCCAGCATGCTGGCGCGGGTCTCGCTGTCGGCCTGCAGTGCGGTCAGTGCCAGCAGGTCGAAGTGGGTGTCGTCCTGCAGCAGCAACACCTGCTCCATCATCTGCATGGCCCGCTCATGCTGGCCGGCGCGGGCCAGTTGCAGCGCGGCGGCACGCAGGGCGTCGGGGTTGTCGGGGGCCACTTCGGTCCACAGCAGCGCCATGTCCATGGCCTGCTGGTGGGCGCCGAGGAATTCGGAGATTTCCATGGCCCGCTCGATGATGCCCGCGTCCCGGGTCACCACAGCCTGTTCCAGATAGTTGTTCAGGGCGATATCGAAGCGGTTGCGCTGCCCGGCGATTTCCGCCGCCAGCAGGGCGTAGAGGGTATCGGCCTGGAACTGGCCATAGACGGTCGGTTCCTCACTCGGAGTCGGGATGACCGGTGACTGCAGCGGCGCCGGGGGTGGCTCCGGGGTCGTGTCGGTGACCGCGCAGCCGGTGATCAGCAGACTGACTGCCAGCGCCAGAAGCGGGTGGTGGGATCTTGCCGTCATGGATACTCTCATTGGTACGGGTCTGCAGGCGCAGCCGGCAGCTGATGATACAGGATGAGTGGCAAACCCACAGTGTGCAAGTGCAAAGCGATATCGAACGCCTTGCGTGGGCCGGTTTTACCCGCCCGCCATGGAAGGAATTGATTGCCGCCTGTTTACATAGGACAATTACCCGCTTTTAACCCGTAGTTACTCGGGACCACATCTGTTGAGGTGTCATGGGCTTTCTCGCATTCGGGATCAATCACAAGACGGCGACGGTCGAGGTGCGCGAGCGTGTCGCCTTCGCGCCGGACCAGTTGGCCGATGCCCTGCAGCAACTGCGTGACGCCACCCTGTCCCGGGAAGTAGCCATTCTCTCGACCTGCAACCGCACGGAGATCTACTGCACCCAGGACCATGCCGACTCGGCCGCGCTGATCGACTGGGTGGCGCGTTACCACGGGCTGCAGCCGGAGTCGCTGGAGCAGTGCAGCTACGTGCACAAGGATGCCGGCGCGGTGCGGCACATGATGCGCGTGGCCGCCGGGCTGGACTCCATGGTACTGGGCGAGCCGCAGATCCTCGGCCAGATGAAGGATGCCTGGCAGTACGCGCGTACCGCCGGTACCCTCGGCCCGCGCCTGGATCGTCTGTTCCAGAGCACCTTCAACACCGCCAAGCAGGTGCGTACCGATACCGCCATCGGCGCCAACCCGGTATCGGTGGCCTTCGCCGCGGTCAGCCTGGCGCGGCAGATCTTCTCCGACCTGAGCCGCAGCACCGCCTTACTGATCGGCGCCGGGGAAACCATCGCGCTGGTCGCCCGGCACCTGAACGAGCAGGGTGTCAGCAAGCTGATCGTCGCCAACCGGACCCTGGAGCGGGCCGAGGAAGTGAGTTCGCCGCTGGGTGGGCGGGCGATCACCCTGAACCAGATTCCCGAGGTGTTGCACGAATGCGAGATTGTCATTGCCTCGACCGCCGCTCCGCTGCCGATCCTTGGCAAGGGTGCGGTGGAGCGAGCACTCAAGCAGCGCCGACACAAACCGATGTTCATGGTCGATATTGCCGTGCCGCGCGATATCGAGCCGGAGGTGGGTGACCTGGCCGACGTCTACTTGTACAGCGTCGATGACCTGCGTGAGGTCATCGAGGAAAACATGCGCTCGCGCCAGGACGCCGCCCAGGCGGCGGAACGGCTGATCGAGCTGGGCACCGACGAGTTCATGCAGCGCCTGCGCGCCCGCGCCGCGGTGGATGTGCTCAAGCGTTATCGCCAGCGCGCCGAGCAGCAGCGCGACCAGGAGCTGAACAAGGCCCTGGCGCGGCTGGAGCGGGGTGGCGACCCGGCGGCGGTGATGGCGGAAATGGCCCGCGCCCTGACCAACAAGCTGCTGCATGAACCCAGTGTGCAACTCAAGCGCATGAGCGCCGATGGCCGCAGCGAGTCGCTGTCGCTGGCCATGGAGCTGTTCGCCCTGGATGACGACACGAACACCGCACAAGGCAAATCATGAAAGCTTCACTGTTGAACCGTCTGGATACCCTGCGCGAGCGTTTCGAGGAGCTGTCCGCGTTGCTCAGCGATGCGGAGGTCATCAGCGACCAGAACCGCTTTCGCGCCTATTCGCGCGAGTATGCCGAGCTGGAGCCGACCGTGCAGTGCTATGGTCAGTGGCTGAAAACCAATGCCGACCTGGAAGAGGCGCGCAGCCTGCTCAAGGATGCTGACCCGGATATCCGCGCCATGGCCGAGGACGACGCCGACAGCTGCAGCGAGGCGCTGGCCGCCCTGGAGGCCGAGCTGAACCTGCTGCTGTTGCCCAGGGACCCGGATGACGAGCGCAACGTGTTCCTGGAAATCCGCGCCGGTACCGGTGGCGATGAGGCGGCGATCTTTGCTGGCAACCTGTTCCGCATGTATTCGCGCTATGCCGAGCGTCACGGCTGGCGTATCGAGATTCTCTCGGAAAACCCCGGCGAGCACGGTGGCTACCGGGAAGTGATCGCCCGGGTCGAGGGCCAGGGGGTGTATGCCCGGCTGAAGTTCGAGTCCGGCGCGCACCGCGTGCAGCGGGTGCCGGAAACCGAGTCCCAGGGGCGTATCCACACCTCGGCCTGTACCGTTGCGGTGATGCCCGAGCCGGACGAGCAGGCCGCGGTGGAGATCAACCCGGCCGACCTGCGGGTGGACACCTACCGTTCCTCCGGCGCCGGCGGCCAGCACGTGAACAAGACCGATTCGGCAATCCGCCTGACGCACCTGCCCACCGGCATCGTCGTCGAATGCCAGGAAGAGCGCTCACAGCACAAGAACCGAGCCAAAGCCATGGCCCTGCTGCAGGCGCGGCTGGCCGACCGCCAGCGCGAGGCGCAGGAGAAGGAGATTTCCGATACCCGCCGCTCACTGGTGGGCTCGGGGGACCGTTCCGAACGCATCCGCACCTACAACTTCCCGCAGGGACGGGTCACCGATCATCGTATCAACCTGACGCTGTACAGCCTGGATCACGTCATCGAGGGTGAGCTGGACAACGTGATCGAGCCGCTGCGCCGGGAATACCAGGCTGACCAGTTGGCGGCGCTGGACGCATAGATGACCCACAGCATCGCGGCCCTGCTGGCGCAGGCACAATTGCCCGACTCGGATACGCCGCGGCTGGATGCCGAACTGCTGCTCGCCCATGTGCTGGGCAAGCCGCGCAGCTACCTGCTGACCTGGCCGGAGCGCCAGCTTGCCGAGCCGCAGGTGGCGCGATTCCTGACCCTGCTGGCGCGCCGGCGCCAGGGTGAACCGGTCGCCTACCTGTTGGGTGAGCAGGGTTTCTGGAGCCTGTCGCTGCAGGTCAGTGCCGATACGCTGATTCCGCGCCCGGATACCGAGCGGCTGGTGGAGGTCGCCCTGCAGTTGGGTCCGCAGCATCCTGCGCAGATACTCGACCTGGGCACCGGGACCGGCGCCATCGCCCTGGCACTGGCCAGCGAGCGGGCACATTGGCAGGTCATCGGCGTGGATCGCATGCCCGGTGCAGTGGCGCTGGCCGAGAACAACCGGACCCGGCTCGCACTGGCCAACGTGCAGTTCCTGCACAGCGACTGGTTTGCCGCGCTGGGTCAGCGGCAGTTCCAGCTGATCGTCGCCAATCCCCCATATATCGCCGCGGATGATCCGCATCTGCAGCAGGGCGATGTACGTTTCGAGCCGGCCAGCGCGCTGGTCAGTGGCGCCGATGGGCTGTGTGACATCCGCCATATCATCGACAGCGCACCGAGCTATCTGCAGGCCGGTGGCTGGCTGCTGCTGGAGCATGGCTGGCAGCAGGCCGAAGCGGTACGCCAGCTGTTGAGCGAGCGCGGCTTCGAGGCGGTACAGTCCTGGCAGGACCTGGGTGGACATCAGCGCGTTACGGGAGGGTGCTGGCATGCATGACCAGCAGTTGTTGCGCTACAGCCGGCAGATATTGCTGGAACAGATCGATATCGACGGCCAGCAACGGCTACTCGACAGCAGGGTGCTGATCGTCGGCCTGGGCGGCCTGGGTGGCCCGGCAGCCCTGTACCTGGCTGGCGCCGGGGTCGGTAGCCTGCTGCTGGCCGACGACGACCACGTTGACCTGACCAACCTGCAGCGCCAGATCATCCACGGCACCGCCGATCTGGACCGGCCCAAGACCGCCTCGGCGGCCGACCGGCTGGCGGCGCTGAACCCCGAGGTGCAATTGCAGCGGCTCGACCGGCGCCTGCTCGGCGAGCAACTGAACCAGGCGGTGGCGCAGGTCGACCTGGTGCTCGACTGCACCGACAACTTCACCACCCGCCAGGCGATCAACAGTGCCTGCGTGGCGCTGCGCCGCCCGCTGGTGTCCGGCGCGGCCATCCGTTTGCAGGGTCAGCTCAGCGTGTTCGATCCCCGGCGTGCGGACAGCCCCTGCTACCAGTGCCTGTATGGCGATGGTGACGATGTCGCGCTGAGCTGTAGCGAGGCCGGGGTGATCGGGCCGCTGGTGGGCCTGGTCGGCAGTCTGCAGGCACTGGAAGCGCTCAAGCTACTGGCCGGCTTCGGTGAGCCGCTGGTCGGTCGCCTGCTGCTGATCGATGCCCTGCAGACGCGCTTTCGCGAGCTGCGTATCCAGCGTGACCCTGGTTGTACCTGCTGCGGAGCTGGAGCGGGGCATGAGTGAGCAACCCATCGGCGTATTCGATTCGGGCGTCGGGGGGCTTTCGGTGCTGCATGAGATACGTCGCCTGCTGCCGGCTGAATCATTGCTCTACGTGGCTGACAGTGGCTTCGTCCCCTACGGTGAAAAATCCCCCGAACTGATCGCCGAGCGCAGCCGGCTGATTGCCGAGTTCCTGCTGGCGCAGGGTGCCAAGGCGCTGGTGCTGGCCTGCAATACCGCCACTGCCGCCGCGGTGATGGACCTGCGCTCGCGCCACACCCTGCCGATCATCGGCATGGAGCCGGCGGTCAAGCCGGCCAGCAGCGCGACCCGCAGCGGGGTAGTCGGCGTGCTGGCCACCACAGGTACGCTGCGCAGTGCCAAATTCGCTGCGCTGCTGGATCGTTTCGCCGGTTCGGTGAAGGTGGTGACCCAGCCATGTCCGGGCCTGGTCGAATGTGTCGAGCGAGGCGAATTGAGCGGAGCGCATGTGACCGCTCTGTTGCTCCGCTATACTCAGCCACTACTGGAAGCGGGCTGCGACACCCTGATCCTGGGGTGTACGCATTACCCCTTCCTGAAGCCTGCGCTGCAACGGCTGTTGCCTGCCGATATCCAGTTGGTGGATACCGGCGCTGCGGTTGCGCGGCAAGTGCAGGTGAAACTGATGGAGTTCGATCTGCTCGCCCGGGGACCGGCTGCACCGACTGGGTTCTGGAGCAGTGGCGATACCGATGCACTGCAACGGGTTCTTCCACTCCTGTGGGCGGGCCAGGCAGCGACGGTGCAGCGGCTATCGGTATAGCCAAGCGGAACGGAACCTGCTCCGGGAGAGTCGATCATTGTGAGATTACCCATTGCAAGGAAAAAACGAGATGAAGAAAACTGCCCTGGCCTTATCTTGCGCGCTGTCAACGCTGCTCAGCATTCCTGCTGCCCAGGCGCTGGACGGGATCACCTTCCAGATTGGTGAATCATCCGAGAACACCACCACCTACCGCATCGGTGCGCAGTTCGAGTTCGGTCGCACCCTGTGGCAGAGCCAATCCGGTGGTGTGCAGCTCAATGGCTACTGGGACGCCGGGGTGACCCGCTGGAGCGGGCTGGATGCTACCAGCCTGACGCTGACCCCGATGTTCCGCCTCAGCTTCGGCGCCAGTGACGGTGGCGTGACGCCCTTTGTCGAGGGGGGGATCGGTGCCTCCTACTTCACTGAAACCGATCTGGATGACCAGGATCTGGGCAGCAAATTCCAGTTCGAGGATCGGCTGGGAGCCGGCCTGATGTTTGCCGGCGGCTCGGAGGTGGGTATCCGTGCCTACCATTACTCCAACGCCGGCATCAAGAAGCCGAATGACGGCATCAACATGGCCGCCCTGTACTACCGCCTGGGCTTCTGAGCCCGCCCCGGGCACGGGCAGGGAAGCCCGTCAATGCACACTTTCCCGTCCTACTTGTCCAGCAATGCCCTGGCCGCCTGCCGGCCGCTGAGCCAGGCATTCTCGATGCGGCCGCCCAGACACCAGTCGCCACACACATACAGGCCCAGCTTCGGCGCGGCCAGAGCACCCCATTTCAACTCTTCGGCGGGGCGCGCCTGCGGCCAGTAATGCAGCTCGACCTGTTCGGCCTGCGGCAGGGGCATGCCCAGCACCTCGCCCATCGCCTGCTGCAGGGTGGTGACCACCTGCTGCGGGCTGGCGTGCTGCTGCTCCTCGGCCCAGCTGGCGGTGGACTGCACTACCCAGCGTTCGTCGGCTGCCCGTTGCGGCTTGCTGTTGTTACGAGCCAGCCAGTCGAGCGGCCCGTCGCGCACGAAGCAGGCATCCAGTGCGGTATCCAGCGGCCTGGCAAAGCGTAGCGCCAGGCTCCAGCAGGGGCGCATGCGCACCCGTGCCACATCCTGCTGCAGGTGCGGCGCGGCGTCCTGCAACAGCGTCGCTGCAGCTGCGGGTGCGGTGGCCAGGATCAGCCCGGCGAAGGGGCCAGGGACGCTGCCGTCGTCGGCCTGCAGCAACCACTGTTCATCGGCGCTGCGCTGGATCTGGCGGATCTGCGTGTTGCATATCGGGCTGGTGCCGAGCAGGTGCGCTGCCAGCATGGCCATGTCCGGTATTCCGACCAGGCGCTGGATATCATCGGTCGAGGGGCGCAGACCATGGGCGTGGTCGTAGTGATACAGCCGAGGCGACCATTCGGCGACCCAGCCACGCTGCTGCCAGTCCCGGGTCGCCTGGCGGAAGGCGGGGTGGCGCACGGTGAAATACTGCGCTCCCATATCGGCGGCGCCACTGCCTCCGAGCCGTCCTCCCAGGTTGTCCTGCTCGAACAGGGTAACCTGCAGTCCGGCCTCGGCCAGGCTGGTGGCCGCGCTGAGACCTGCCAGCCCGGCGCCTATGATGGCAACCTTCTGATCTTTGTTGTGCATGTCCGTCGACCTTGCTGTACTTCGATGCCAGGCTATTGCGAGCCGTCAGCATCACCGAATCGCGGATGCTCTGCAAGAGGTGTATTGAAAGGATTGATTGGTCACCCCCGCCAGGCTGGTTATCCTCTATCTGCCTGCGGTGGCAACGCACCGCAGGCAAGGCACACAGGGTACAATTGCCATCTTGGCAGTCTGCCCAAGGTAACAACGATGCAACGGAGAGAGCCTGATGTCTGAGCGTGGAGTTCTGCTGGTCAACCTGGGGTCACCTGCCAGTACCGAGGTCGCGGATGTGCGTCGCTATCTGAACCAGTTCCTGATGGACCCCTGCGTGGTGGATCTGCCCTGGCTGCCGCGCCGAATACTGGTCAGCCTGATCCTGCTGCGTCGCCCACGCGAGTCCGCGCATGCCTACGCGTCCATCTGGTGGGAAGAGGGCTCACCGCTGGTGGTCATCAGCAAGCGGGTGCGCGACCAGCTGCGCAGCCGGGTGGACATGCCAGTCGAGCTGGCCATGCGTTACGGCGAACCCTCCATCGAGCAGGGTATCCTGGCGCTGATGCAGCAGGGCGTCAGTGAGATATTGCTGATGCATCAGTACCCGCAGTTCGCCGACAGCACCATTACCACGGCGGTGCGCGAAGCGCAGCGGGTCATCGAGCAGCACCGTCTGCAGGTGCGCCTGACCGTGCTGCCGGCCTTCCATGGCCGCCCCGACTACCTGGAGGCGCTGACGAGCAGCGCGCTGCCGCATCTCGAAGGCGGCTTCGACCATCTGCTGTTCAGTTACCATGGCCTGCCCGAACGTCACCTGCGCAAGGCCGATCCCACCGGTGACTACTGCGTGAGCCTGGAAGACTGCAGCGCGCGTCATTCGCCATCCCATCCCACCTGCTACCGAGCCCAGTGTCGGGCGGTCAGCCAGAGCGTCGCCGAGCGCCTTGGCCTGGCTCCACAGCAGTGGAGCATGTCGTTCCAGTCGCGATTGGGGCGTGCCAAGTGGATCGAACCCTATACCGAGGTGCAACTGGACGAGCTGGCTGCCCGCGGCGTCAAGCGCCTGCTGGTGATGTGCCCGGCTTTCACCGCCGACTGCATCGAGACGCTGGAGGAGATTGGTGACCGCGGGCGCGAGCAGTTCATCAGCGCCGGTGGTGAGGAACTGGTGCTGGTGCCCTGTCTGAACGACCACCCGCAGTGGATGGACGTGCTGGCCAACTGGGCGCGCAGCGAGCCGGCCAGCGCCTGAGCCGGGCTCAGCTGCGTCTGAACCACTCCGACAGTGCCAGGTGCAGCCCCAGCCCGACCAGCACGGCGCCCATCAGCCGGTCGAACCAGTGGCCCAGGCGGGCGAAGCCACGGCGTACCGCCGGCTGGCTGAACAGCAGGGCGACCAGGCAGAACCACAGGGTGGTGGCCACTGCCAGGTACAGGCCATAGCCGGCCTGCACCAGGATCGGTGTCTGCGGGCTGATCACCAGGGTGAACACCGACAGAAAGAACAATGTCGCCTTGGGGTTCAGGCCATTGGTGATGAAGCCGACGCCAAAGGCCTTGCGTGGTGCCAGGCTGAGAGCGGGTAGGGTGATATCCGTCACCGCCTGCGGCTTGGCACGCAACGCCTTGATGCCGATATACAGCAGATAGGCCCCGGCCAGCAGCTTCAGCAGGTTGAACAGCCATACCGACTGCGAGACGATGATGCCGATGCCCAGCAGCGAATAGGCCACATGCAGGAATATCCCGCTGCCTACCCCCAGGGCTGTGACCAGCCCGGCCTGGCGACCTGCGCTGACGCTGTTGCGGATCACCACGGCAAAATCCGGCCCGGGACTGATCACCGCCAGCAGGTGCACCAGCGCCACCAGAAGAAATTCGTTCAGATACAATGGACTGCTCCGGCTTGGAAAACGGCCATTCTAACTCCCTTCCCATGGCAGACACAGGTTGCACAATGAAAAAGCTATCGGCGGTATTTCTCGATCAGGCCTCGCTGGATCTGGGCGATCTCGACATGCGGGCGCTGCATGACAGCACCTCGCAGTTGACCCTGTATCCGGTCACCGCGGCGGAGCAGGTGGCGCAGCGTATCGGCGAGCATCAGGTGGTGATCAGCAACAAGGTGGTGATCGACGAGCAGGTCATGCAGGCCTGCCCGCAGCTGCAGCTGATCCTGATTGCCGCCACCGGCACCAACAATGTCGATCTGGAGGCAGCCCGGCGTCGCGGCATCGGCGTCTACAACTGCCAGGCCTACGGCACGCCGTCGGTGGCCCAGCACACGCTGATGTTGATGCTGGTCCTGATCACCCGTTTCGAGTCCTATCGCGACGCGGTACGCGGCGGTGCCTGGCAGCGCAGCAGCCAGTTCTGCCTGCTGGACTACCCGATCGGCGAACTGTCAGGGCGCACCCTGGGTATTCTCGGTTACGGCGAGCTGGGCCAGCAGGTGGGGCGCCTGGCCAGTGCCTTCGGCATGCGGGTGCTGGCCGGTTCGCTGCCGGGGCGTGAGCATCCCGAGCGTCCGGCGCTGGACGAACTGCTGCCGCAGGTGGACATCCTCAGCCTGCACTGCCCGCTGACCGACAGTACCCGCGGTATGATCGGCGCCGCGCAATTGGCGGCGATGAAGCCGGGCAGCCTGTTGATCAATACCGGCCGCGGCGGGTTGGTGGAGGAGCAGGCGGTGGTCGACAGCCTGCGCAGCGGGCACCTCGGCGGTGCCGGCTTCGATGTATTGACCACCGAACCGCCGGTGGCGGGCAACCCGCTGCTCGATGCGCAGTTGCCGAACCTGGTGGTGACGCCGCACAGTGCCTGGGGTAGTCGGGAGGCGCGCCAGCGCATCGTCGCGCAGTTGGCGGAGAATCTGTTGGACCAGCCGCAGCGTGCCAGCCGGCGCATTGTGTAGGCTGATCGACATAACGGGTATGACGGATTTCACAAATCCGCCAACATCACCCATTTGGGTGATGTTGCACCCCTGAGACCTCGCTACGTTTCCGGCCGCACGCCAGGAGCAGGCATTCCCTGAGCAACTTGTCTGCTAATGGGAGCCTGTCATGCGACCGAAACGATCTGCACGCCAGCAACGGCTGGCCTGTCTGCCGCTGTCCGGCACCGCTGGACGACAGTGCGGTGTGAGTCTGCTGGAAGTGCTGGTGGCGCTGTTGGTGGTGGCAGTGGGTGTGCTCGGTGCCGTCGAGTTGCAGACCAAGGCGCTGCGCTTCAATGCCAGCGCCGCCTATCAGACCCAGGCCAGCTTCCTCGCCTACGACATGCTCGATCGCATGCGCGCCAATCCCGGCGAGCTGTCCAGCTACGCCATCACAGTCAATACCGCCTGTGCCGCTGCAACGCAGAGTTCGTCGATCCTGGCCACCGATCGTGAGGATTTCGCCCGGGCGGTCAGTTGCCTGCTGCCGTCTGGCTACGGCAGCGTGGCGGTTAGCGGCAGCCGAGCGACTGTCACCGTGGGCTGGTCGGAACAGCGTATCGAGGCGGGTGCTGGCGATACCGAAGTGGTCATCTCCTCACTGATCCGCGGTGACCTGTGAACAGCCATCGGCGACCAGGTGGGCAGCAGGGCTTTGGTCTGGTCGAGCTGCTGGTCGCCATGGCCCTGGGGCTGATACTGGTGCTGGCGGTGGCGCAGATCTTCATCGCCGGCAAGCAGAGTTTCGTGGTCCAGCAGCACACCGCCGCGTTGCAGGAGAATGCCCGCTTCGTGTTGACGCGTATCAGCCGTGATCTGCGCCAGGCCGGCATGTTCGGTTGTCTGGATCTGGGCCGCCTGCCGGCCACCACGCGCAGCCAGCTGCCGCAGGCATTTGCCCAGCCAGTCAGTTCGATCGATGGTGTGCTGAGGGTGATCAGCGCGGTGCCAGTACATGCCAGCACCGCGCTCAGCGGCAACCACAGGGCCTCCGATTATGGTGCGCAATGGCTGCTGGCGAGCAACTGCCTGAACGAGCTGCGTATCGCCAGCGGTACCGAGAGTCTGATGGCGAGTCCCGGTGATCTGCTGATTCCGGTACGTCAGATCGAATACCGCCTGGCGCAGCATACGCTGCAGACCCGCATCAACGGCACTGGCAACTTCGAGGTGCTGATCGACAACGTGGCAGCCTTTGACGTCGGCTTCGGCCTGGCGGCCGATATCGCGCAGCGGCAGGTGGTCGGCAATTACCTGACAGCGGTGGCGGCCGAGGATAGCGCGCGTATCCGTAGTGTACGCATTGCCCTGAGTCTGAGTGACAACCCGGCCAGTAGCGATGACGGCCAGGTGCGCGCCCAGCAGTACACCCTGGTCACCGCCCTGCGCAACCGGCTGGACTGAATGAAACAGGAGCGAATCATGCTTTTACTTCCAGCAATGCGACAGACTGGCAGCGCGTTGATCATCAGCTTGATTCTGTTGCTGCTGCTGACCCTTACCGCGACCGCGGGCATCGGTATCTCCACCGGGCAGGAACGCATGGCGCATAACGCCAGGCTCAAGAATGACAGTCTCCAGGCGGCGGAAAGCGGCCTGCGCTACGTCGAACAGCTGGTCCGCGGCAACCAGCTGATGCTGCCGCAGACGCTCTGTGTCCAGAGCGCCTGCGAGTTGCCCGGCGCCGCCCTGGATACCGATCACCTGAGCGCTCCCGCTGCCGATTGGAGCGCACTGCCGGCGGCGGTCACCGGCAACGACATGCACGCCTGGTATCGGATCGTGCGGCTGGGTGACAGCGTCATGCCGACCAATCTGGCAGCCGGGGCGCCGAGCACCCTGTACCGGATCTCGGTGGTCAGCCACAAGGGTTCCACCCGTACGGTTCTGGAGACTGTCTATGCTTTCACACGGATGTGATATGCGCCGCTGGCCGGCGGCCATGGCGGGGCTGGCGCTGGGGCTGTTCGCGGCCGTGCCGGCGCAGGCCTTCGCTCCCTTGAGCGGGCCGATACTGACCGCCTCGGCGGTACCGCCCAACGTGCTGGTGCTGTTCGACAACTCCTCCAGCATGGTGCTGAACGCCATTGGCAACGAGACGCGCCTGGACATTGCCCGGGACGTTACCAAGGACGTGATCGCAGCCAATCGTGGCGTGCGTTTCGGCCTGTTCAGCTTCCGCCAGTCGCTGCCCAATGACAGCGGGCCGGGGGGACAGTTGCTGGTCGAGGCGGGCAGCGTCGATATCCACAGCGCCGATGGCATTGCCCGTTTCGATGCGCTCAACCGAGCACTGGACGGACTGAACCCGAGCACCAGAGGCAGTCTCACCTGGACGCCGCTGGCTGAATCCTACTATGAGATCACCCGCTATCTGCGCGGCATGCGTGCGTTCTACCCGCAGACCCTGGCCGAGCCGCAGCGCGAACTCTTCGACAGTCCGATCCAGTATCGCTGCCAGAAGAACTTCGGTCTGGTGGTGACCGACGGCTTGCCGACCCATGACAGTCAGTTTCCGAGCACGCTGGTACAGGAGCCGGACGGCAACAATCCGCGGCTGCCCGGCAGCTTCAACCTGCCCGACTGGGATGGCGACGGCGCCGATGTGGCTCCCGGTGCACAGGACAGCAGCGAAGGGGGAACCTTCTACCTGGACGATATCGCCCGCTTCGCCTATGAAACCGACCTGCGTCGCAGCGGCACCGACCAGGCCGGGCAGAGCTGGAATGATCCGCGCTTCCCCTTGCAGAACCTGCAAACCTATACCGTTGGCTTCGCCCTGGATGATGTGCGCCTCAGGCAGGCGGCAAGCGCGGGCAATGGACGCTATTTCACCGCCAGCGACCGGCAGCAACTGCAGCAGGCGCTGGGCAGCGCGCTGCAGGAAATCAGTGCCGCGGCCGGTTCCGGCGGCGGCGCGGTCAGTGACAGCCAGCAGCTCAGTGCCGGGATCAGTCGCTATTACCAGACCCGTTTCGACCCGACTGACTGGAGCGGCAGCCTGCATGCCTACCAGATGAACGCCGAGGGTGAGCCCGACACCCTGCTGTGGAGCACCGACCAGACCTTCGTGCCAGGTACTCCGGTGGGCAGTTTCCAGACCTGGCGTAACGCCGAGGGCAGCACGTCTGCCGGTGCCGTCCCCCTGGCCGGCAACAGCTGGACGCTGCTGGCTGCCGAACAGCGTGCACTGCTGGACGCCGAGGCGGCGGTGGCCGGCCTGACTGGCAGCAACGCGGCGCAGCGGTTGCTCGACTGGACCCGTGGCAGCCGGGACGGCGAGCTGCGCCGCCGCAGCCGGCTGTTGGGTAATATCATCAACTCCGCGCCGGTGCTGGTCGGAGCAGGGCATCAGGTGCTGGCCGGCGGTGACGCCGACTATGGCAGGTATTTGCAGCAAAGACGCAGTGGCATGGCGGAAGCGCTGCTGGTCGGTGCCAATGATGGTTTCGTGCGGCTGTTCGATACCGCCGGTGGGCACCTGTATTCCTATCTGCCGGCGGCGCTGCATACCGGACTCGGGGTGCGGGCGCGTACCGATCACGGCAATGGCAATCACCATCGCTCGGGTGTCGATGCGCGCCTGGCGGTAGCCGATGCGCCGCTGAACGGCCAGTGGAGTACCTTGGCGGCGGGTGGCCTGGGCGCTGGCGGCAAGGGCCTGTTCGTGCTGCGCCTGTTCGATGCGCTGCGTGGTGAGGCGGCACGCGGTGCGCTGTGGGAGGTCAATGCCAGCCAGAGCAGCATGATCGGCCATATCTACGGGCGGCCGGTGATAACCCGGCTGCATGGCGCTCCGGTGCTGATCACGGGTAATGGCTATGGCAGCGCTGCTGGTGGCGCAGCCCTGTTGATCTTCGATCTGCACAGTGGCGCGCTGCTCCGGCAACTGGATGTCACTGCCCGGCCGGGGGAGCTGCAGGGCAATGGTCTGTCTGCACCGGTGTTGCAGTTCGACGCCGCTGGCCAGGTGAAGGCGGCGTTCGCCGGGGACCTGCATGGCCAGTTGTGGAAGTTCGAGCTGCACGAGCCGGAAGCGGCCCGTTGGGCTGTGGCACATGCGGGCATGCCGTTGTTCACCGCCGCCGCTGCTCAGCCGATCACCCTGCCGCCACAGTTGCATGCGGGCATGCACGACGGCCTCGAGCTGGTTCTGTTCGGCACCGGCAAGTTCATGGAGGCAGCGGACCTGATCGATACCAGTACCCAGGCGTTCTACGCGGTTCTGGATGTACCGACGCTGCCAGCGGCCGGGTTGACTCCCGCCGCGTTGCAGGAGCAACGCATCGATTCGGTCACTACTGACCCCGGCACTGGCCAGGCGGTGCGTACGGTGACCTCAAATGCGGTGGATTGGACTAGCCGGTTTGGTTGGTACCTGCCGCTGATTCACAATGGCCAGGCCCAGGGCGAGCGGGTCACCCGGGACTTCGTGATCAAGAACGCCCGGGTGTTGTTCACCACCGGTTTCATCAGGACCGATGTCGATGACCCCTGCCTGACCCAGGCCGGCGGCTGGTTGATGGCGGTGTCGTTGACTCGCGGTGGCATGCCGGTCAAGCAGGTGCTGGACACCAATGGCGATCGGCGCATCGATGATGACGACCTGCCGGCGGCTGGATTGGAGCTGGATATCGGACTGCCCGGCGACCTCAGCGTCATGGATCGTGATGACCCTGAGGCGCAGAGTGGCTGCAACGACGAGATCTACCTGGTGCAGGGCTCCAGTGATGTCGCGGTGGTTGCCGGGCAGCCACACTGCCAGTTCAACCGCATCATGTGGCGGCAACTGCAATGAGGAGGGTATGCATGTCGAGGGAAGGGCGGCGGGGTTTCACCTTGATCGAGCTGATGATCGTGGTGGTGGTGATCGGCATTCTGGCGGCGATTGCCTATCCGTCCTACCTGGAACATGTGCGCCAGACCCGGCGTGCCGAGGTGAGCGCGCTGCTGCTGGAAAATGCCCAGCTGCTGGAGCGACATTACAGCCGCCACGGTGCCTATGACAGCGGCACGGTCAGCGGCCTGGCCAGCCAGAGCCCGGCCACGGGTGCGGCGATATTCAGCATAGTGCCGAGCCTGGCGGCCGAGAGTTTCACGCTGACGGCAACGGCTGTGCCCGGCGGCATCATGGCCGGGGATGCCTGTGCCAGCTACACCCTGAATCAGGTCAATCAGCGAACGCCAGCCGAGTCGAAATGCTGGCGGCGCTGATGTTCAGTCGGCTGTGGGGGCCGCCGGGTCCGGTCTGGTGCCTGGTAGTATCAGGTTAAGCAGAATGGCTACGATGCCGCACAGGCTGATGCCCTGCAAGGTGATCGCCTGGTTGCCGATAGCCATGCCGCCGATGCCGAACACCAGGGTGACCGAGACAATACACAGGTTGCGCGCTTCGGACAGGTCGACCTGGTGGCGGATCAGGGTGTTGATACCGACCACCGCGATCGAACCGAACAGCAGGCATAGGATGCCACCCATCACCGGTACCGGAATACCCAGCAGGATGGCACCGAACTTCTCGATGAACGCCAGTCCGATAGCGAAGACGGCAGCCCAGATCATCACCAGCGGATTGAAATTGCGGGTCAGCATCACGGCACCGGTCACTTCGGAATAGGTGGTGCTTGGCGGTCCGCCGAAGAAAGCCGCGGCAGAGGTGCCCAGGCCATCGCCCATCAGCGTGCGCTGCAGGCCGGGCTTGCGTATATAGTCCTTACCGGTTACCGCGCCGATCGCCATCACGTCGCCGATATGCTCGATGGCCGGGGCGATGGCAACCGGGATCATGAACAGGATGGCGGCCAGGTGGAACTCGGGAAGGGTGAAGTCCGGTACGGCCAGCCAGCCGGCATTGTCGACGTTAGTGAAATCCACCACGCCCAGCACCCAGGCCAGCGTATAGCCGACCAGCACGCCGGCCATGATCGGCACCAGGCGGAACAGGCCGCGGGCATAGACGGCGACCAGCAGGGTGGTGATAAGCGAGACCAGGGAGATGGTCAGTGCGGTGGAATAGTCCACCAATTGCACACTGCCGTCACCGGACTTGCCGGAGGCCATGTTCACCGCGGTGGAAGCCAGCCCCAGACCGATCACCATGATCACCGGGCCGACCACTACCGGCGGCAACAGACGATGGATGAAGCCCGGCCCGCGTAGATGCACCGCCAGGCTCAGCAGCAGATACACCAGGCCCGCAGCCACCAGTCCACCAAGGGTGGCTGGGAGCCCCCAGGTCTGATTGCTGTACAGGATGGGCGCGATGAAGGCAAAGCTGGAAGCGAGAAAGACCGGTACCTGGCGCTGGGTCACGAAGTGGAATATCAGAGTGCCCAGGCCAGCGGTGAACAGCGCTACGCTGGGGTGCATGCCAGTGATCAGCGGCATCAATACCAGCGCGCCAAAGGCCACGAACAATATCTGCGAGCCGGCCAGTACGCTGCGCCAGCCGGTGGTGCTCATGTCCTGCATCAATCGACGTCCTTCTGTCGGGTGCCGAAGATCTTGTCACCGGCATCGCCCAGCCCGGGCATGATGTAGCCATGTTCATTCAAGCCGTCATCCACCGAGGCGGTGAATATTTCCACATCCGGATGGGCGGCGTTCACCCGGCGGATGCCCTCCGGCGCGGCCACCAGCACCAGCGCACGGATCTCGTGGGCACCTGCGCGCTTGAGCATGTCGATGGTGCCGATCATCGAGCTGCCGGTGGCCAGCATCGGGTCGATGATCAGGGCGCGGCGCTGATGCAACTCGCTGACCAGCTTTTCCAGGTAGGTGTCGGCTTCCAGGGTCTGTTCGTTGCGCACCATGCCGATCACGCTGACCTTGGCGCTGGGGATCAGGCTCAGTACGCCATCGAGCATGCCGAGGCCGGCGCGCAGTATGGGCACCACGGTGATCTTCTTGCCGGCCAGCCGTTCGACGCTGACATCGCCGCACCAGCCGTCGATGGTGTGGTTTTCAACCGGCATGTCCTTGGTCGCTTCGTAGGTCAGCAGGGCGGCAACCTCCTGCGCCAGTTCGCGGAAGTTCTTCGTGCTGATATCGTTGCGACGCATCAGGCCGAGTTTGTGGCGGATCAGCGGATGGCGGATTTCCTGGATATTCATGGGTGGGATTCCGTGGCGAGTCAGGTTCGGCAATAGCCTAAACGAATGTCCAATGCCGGTCATCCGGTTATCCGCGGTGATTCGCCACATCGCTTGCATGGCCGCGGCAGGTACAGTATTTTGCCTCGCTTTTCCGATGCCCCCGGAGGCTATGCATGTCCCTTGATCTCGAGCACGTCAGGCAGGTCATGAACGAGGCGGATTGCCTGTATACGCAGCAGCAGGTCGAGGCGGCCATGGACCGGATGGCCGCGGACATTACCCAGGTCATGCAGGACAGCAACCCGATCGTCTACAGCGTGATGAATGGCGGCCTGATCATCGCCGGGCAGTTGCTGACCCGGCTCGCCTTCCCGATGGAAGTGGGCTATCTGCATGCGACCCGCTATCGCAACAAGCTGTCCGGCAGTGAGCTGTTCTGGAAGGCCCGTGCCGAGCATTCACTGGTCGGGCGTACGGTGCTGATCATCGACGATATCCTCGACGAGGGTCATACCCTGGCGGCGATCGTCGAATACTGCCGTGATGCCGGCGCCGAGCAGGTGCTGACCGCGGTACTGCTGGACAAGACCCATGAGCGCAAGGCCTATCCCGGCATGCGTGCCGATTTCACCGGGCTCGACGTGGTCGACCGCTACGTGTTCGGCTACGGCCTCGACTACAAGGGCTACTGGCGCAACGCTGCCGGCATCTACGCGCTGAAGGATCACTGAAGCGCAGGCTTCATCCCCCTGCCGTTTCCGCCAGCCGGGTTCTGATCATCTTCGCCGCCAGCTCAGGCGTGGCGACGAAGATGCGCATATCGCGGCTGGCGCCGATCCCGGCACGCTTGAGCTTGAGCCGGATCTGCGCCTTGACGCCCAGCAGGTATACCGCGATGCCCCGCTGGGCGAGTTCGCTCAGCGCCTTGTCGAACAGCACCAGGGCGCTCATGTCCATGCTCGGAACGGCGCGCATGTCGATCACCATGTGGCGCACCTCGTTGTCGAACCGACTGATGGCTTCCAGCGCCTTGTCGGCGGCGGCGAAGAACAGCGGGCCCTGAATGCGGTACAGGGCAACGCTGTCCGGCAGATCGGCCAGCGCTTGGTCATGCTGGCGTGGCTGGGCACTGCCACCACTCAGCTCGGCCATGCGCCGGATGAACAGGGCCGAGGCCAGCAGCAGACCCACCCCTACCGCCAGCACCATATCGAACAACACCGTCAACAGCAGGCAGATCAGCAGCACCAGCACATCCTGGCGCGGCCCGACCCGCAGCAGATGCACCACCCTGGGGGCCTCGCTCATGTTCCAGGCGACCATCAGCAGCATCGCCGCCAGCGAGGCCATCGGCAGCCAGGCGAACAGCCGGGCCAGCAACACCACCGCCAGCAGCATGACCAGCGCATGGACCACCGCGGCGATCGGAGAACGGGCGCCGCTGCGCACGCTGGTGGCGGTACGGGCGATCGCCGCGGTGGCGGTGATGCCGCCGAAGAAGGGGACGATCAGGTTGCCGAGCCCCTGGCCGAGCAGCTCGGCGTTGGGGTCATGCCGGGTATTGGCCATGCCGTCGGCGACCAGCGCACAGAGTAGCGACTCGATGGCGCCGAGCATGGCCACCGCCATGGCTGAAGGCAGCAGCTGGCGCAGCAGCTCGAAGTTGACCAGCAAGGGCTGGCCGTCGGCACCGGGGAGGCGCCATGGCAACACCCACTGCGGTGCGAACGGCGGGATGCCAGCATGCAGCACCCCGTCCACCTCGTAGCTGAAGCGCGCGCCAAGGGTCGCTACCGGCATCTGCAGCGTTATCAGAAGCAGCCCGAGCAGGCTGCCGGCCAGCAGCGCCACCAGGTGTCCGGGCACGCGCCGGGTCAGGCGCGGCCAGAGAATCAGCGTTGCCAGGGTGGCGATACCGACCAGCGTATCGCCCGCGCTGATCGACGGCAGGGCGCCGGCCAGCGCTTGCAACTGCTCGATGTAGTTGCTGTGCTGGCCGATATTCTGCAAGCCGAAGAAGTCCTTGATCTGCAGGGTGGCGATGACGATGCCGATGCCGGCGGTAAAGCCCATCACCACCGGGTAGGGGACGAACTGGATCAGGTTGCCCATGCGCCCCAGTCCCAGTGCCAGCAGGATCAGCCCGGCCATCAGCGTGACCAGCAGCAACCCGCCCAGGCCGTACTGCTGGGTGATCGGTAGCAGGATCACCACGAAGGCGGCGGTGGGGCCGGAGATGTTGAAGCGCGAGCCGCCACAGATGGCGATGATCAGGCCGCCGACGATGCCGGTGTACAGACCGTGCTGTGGTGCCACGCCGACGGCGATGGCCAGTGCCATGGCCAGCGGAATGGCGATGATGCCGACGGTGATGCCGGCGAGTACATCGCTGCGCAGACTGCTCAGGGAATAGCCCTGCCGAAAGCTGTCGCGCAAGGCGGCGAACAGTGGCACACGAAAGGAGGAGTTCATAGTATTTCCTGTGTTGACAACGCCGGGCATGGCTGCCACAACAGATCTTTGCGTCTGCTCGGGAAGTCTGCCCCATGAAAATTACTGCCAAGGCACTGACAAGCATACTCCTCGCTGCGCTGGCAGGTGTAGTGGTCGCCGCCCCGCTGGACCTGCCGCATGAGGAATTCATGCCGCCGGATCGCTACGCGGCACGCCAGGATCGTCCCGAGCAGCTGTTGCTGCAGATCGACAGCTATCGCATGACCGTGGCCAACGAATCGCGTCAGGGCAGCACTGGTCGCAGCCAGGAAAGCAGCCTGTGGCTGTTCGTCGAAGGGCGCTCGCTGCTGCGGGGTGGAGCGCTGCGCAGTGTGCGCATCGGCTTCATCGACGGCGCGGCCAGCCTGCCGCCGGCCCGGCATGACCAGCAGGCGCAGACATTGACCCTGTACTACCCGCTGAGCTACCTGCCGGCGGTCACCGGCCTGCTCGAGAGTCCCGGCCCGCATTTTGTCCAGGCACGCTTCCATGGCAACGGCACGGTATGGGCAGATATCCACGCCGGGCCGATCAGCGTTCCGTGAGGCCAGGCTGGTGGCGGCGTGGCCGGATGGTTACAATCTGGCCTTTCCGTATTCAGATGAGGGGTTATTCGTGCGCAAAGACAAGAAGAAGGTGGTTGGCGAGCCCATGACCGATGAGCAGGTTGCCGTGTTCATGAGCTTTCGTCCGCGTGAGGCTGACGAGTCCGTCGATCATTACATGTTGACGCGCGCCTACCGCGGTCTGCGGGCGCACGACTTTGCCCGCTTCCTGGAAATGTTCCAGGCTGCAGGCCATGATGTGAACGCGGTGGATGCCGAGGGCAGGACCTTCCTGCAGAGCATTGTCGATCACGCCCAGGCCGAAGACTACGTGGCGGCGCTGGAAGCGGCGGGAGCGAGTCCGGCCCAGGCCTGACCATCTGTCATTCTGTAACTCTGTCATCGCTGAAAGGAGTGCAAGCATGTTGAAACATCTGGGTTGGCTGGCGGTAGCGGGATTGACACTGGTGCTGGGCGGCTGTGCCCACAGCCCGCAGCAACTCAACGTGACACCCAGCGTGACCGTGCCCTTGAGCCAGGTTGCACGCCAGCAGCCGGTGGTGGTGACGGTGCAGGACAGCCGCTCATCACCAGTCCTTGGCACCCGTGGCGGTATCTATCCCGATTCGAGTAACCTGACCCTCAGCGCCCAGACCGTACCGCACCTGCGCCAGCAGGTGGAGCAGGCGCTCGGCAAGCTGGGCTTCCAGGTGGTGCCGGAAGGTACGCCCAATGCCAACAACCTGGTGGTGAGCCTGGCGGAGCTGTCCTACGTTTCGCCCAAGGAAGGCGTGTATGTCACCCAGGCCGACATCTCCGCGGTATTCGCCGCCGAGGTGCGCTCGATGAACCAGCGTTATAACGGCCGCTACAGTGCCTCGGCGCAGCACCGCTTCGGCTATGCGCCGAACCAGGCGACCAACACCCGGCTGGTGACCGAGGTCATGAGCGATGCGCTGTCGCGCATCTTCAAGGATCAGGAAGTCATCCGCATCCTGCAGCAGTAGCCGGCTGCAACTGCGCGGGCCGCCACGCCGACGGCCCGCGTAGCGCTTACTCTTCCTTCGGTGTATTCAGCATTTCGTCATGCTCGGCCATGTTCCACGGCAGCACGCCCGGTGACAGATGCAGGAAGTGCAGGTACTTCTCGAAGTGGTCGAGAATGTCACTGATGATCTCCTGGCCGTCATAACCATATACATCATAGGCCTGCCCGCCCCGGCGCAGGAATACCTCTGCGCGGTAGTAAAAGCTGTCCTCGTCGGCGGTTTCCCCGGTTTCCGGATGGGCGAAGGCCGGGCGCAGGTAATCGCGCAGGCGGATCTCGTAGAGAAAATCCAACTGCTCCGGTACCACCACTTCCAGATAGGCGCGGCGGTGCTCCTCATCGTAATGCACCTCGGCCGGCCAGGACTGCGCCTGCAGCCCCTTGGCCACGCGGATCATGGCGGTCAGCGCCGGGCCCTTGATGAACTGCTCCACCTCATCCTTCTGCGGATAGTTGACGATGCCGGCCAGGCGCTTCTTCCAGGGTGAGCCGCCCTGGCCGCTGCTGCCACGGTTCGCCTGCAGGCTGACCTGCTGGTGATGGCTTTCGATGATCAGCGCTCGCCACATGCCCAGCGCTGACAACAGCATGATGATGGCGAAGGGCAGGGCGCTGGCGACGGCCATGCTCTGCAGCGCCTTGAGCCCGCCGGCGATCAGCAGCACCGAGGCCAGCACACCGCTGAGAATGGCCCAGCCGCCACGCTGCCAGGCCGGGGTGAGCAGGGCGCCGCCCGAGGCCAGCGAGTCGACCACCAGCGCCCCCGAGTCGGCCGAGGTGACGAAGAACAGGGCGATCAGCAGTACTGTCAGGAACGATAGCAGGCTGGTCAGCGGCAACTGCTCCAGCAGCTTGAACAGGGCGATGGCGTTGTCGCTCTTCACCTGGTCGATCAGCTCGCTATAGCCCTGCTCGATGATCATGTGCAGTGCGGTGTCACCGAACACCGAGAACCAGAAGAAGGTGAACAGGGTTGGTACCAGCATCACCCCGAAGACGAACTGGCGGATGGTCCGCCCGCGGCTGATCTTGGCGATGAACAGGCCGACGAAGGGTGCCCAGGCGATGGTCCAGCCGAAGATGAACAGCGTCCAGTTGCCAATCCAGTCACTGCGCGAATAGGCCTGCAGGTTGAAGGTGCGCTCGACGATGTTGTTCAGATAGCTGCCGGTATTTTGCAGAAAGGTTTCCAGGATGAAGATCGTCGGCCCTGCGAGGAATACGAATAGCATCAACGCGGTGGCGATGATCATGTTCAGTATCGCCAGGTTCTTGATGCCCTTGTCCATGCCGGCCACCACCGAGCCCATGGTCAGGAAGGTGATGACCGCGATGCAGGTGATCTGTACCCCGGTGCTCAGCGGAATCGACGGCCACAGGTAGTTCAAGCCGGCGTTCATCTGTGCCACCGACAGGCCGAGAGTGGTGGCGATGCCGAACATGGTGCCAAGGATGGCGAAGATGTCCACGGCATGCCCGATCGGTCCATAGATACGGTCGCCGATCAGTGGATAGAGTGCCGAGCGAATCGATAGCGGCAAGCCATGGCGGAAGGAGAAGTAGGCCAGCACCAGGCCGGTCAGGCCGTAGATCGCCCAGATATGGAAACCCCAGTGGAAGAAGGCGATCTGCATCGCCTGCTTGGCCGCATCCACCGTCAGCCCCTGGGCGCCTTCCGGTGGGTCGGCATAGTGCAGCACCGGCTCGGCGACACCGAAGAACAGCAGGGCGATGCCGTAACCGGCGGAGAACAGCATGGCGAACCAGGACGGGAAGCTGTACTGCGGCTCGGCATGGTCCGGCCCGAGTTTGATGTGACCCCACTTGCTCATGGCCACGATGACGATGAAGATCAGGAAAATCGCCACCGACAGCATGTAGAACCAGCCGAAGGTATTGGTGATGTAGCTCAGCACTGAGGTGAACAGCTCGCCGGCCAGTTCCGGCTGGCTGGCGGTACCTATGACCAGCAGCAGTATGAAGAAGAAGGCCGGGATGAATACCGGCAGCAGTATGGTGGTATTCCAGAGACGGGATCTGGTGGCGTCCGGCATGCGGGAAAGCTCCTTGGGCCAGATGGGGTGAGCGCGTCAGGGCGCTGGCGAAGTATCGCCAGTATAGCAGCCGGTGGGCTTGCCCCCGGCTCCGGGGTGTCTCAGGACTCCAGTTCGCAGGTCTCCACCCGTACCCGGGCGGTACCGGCGCGCAGCATGCCCAGTTCCTTGGCGGCAGCCAGCGAGACGTCGATGATGCGGTTGCCGACGAAGGGGCCGCGGTCATTCACCCGCACCACGGTACTGCGACCATTGAACAGGTTGGTGACGCACAGCTGGGCATCGAACGGCAGACTCGGGTGGGCGGCGGTCATCGCTGTTTCGTCGTAGGGTTCGCCGCTGGCGGTACGCCGACCATGCAGGCGTGAGGAATAGTAGGAGGCGCGGCCCTCGGCGGTGTAAGACAGGCCGCCATCGCTGTCGTCCAGGCTGTCGCCGATGGCCGAGCAGCCGGGCAGCAGCAGGAGCGAGGTGAGCAGTGCGCGCCCCAGCAGCACCGGCAGGGTGCCGGCGCGGCTGGGACGGAAGCGAAGGATGGCGTTGACGACAGGCAAAACTCAGCCTTCCAGTTTCTGCTTGAGCAACTGGTTGACCTGCTGCGGGTTGGCCTTGCCCTTCGATGCCTTCATCGCCTGGCCGACGAAGAAACCGAACATCTTGCCGCGCTTGGCCTCGTCGCTGGCGCGGTACTGCTCGACCTGCTCGGCGTTCGCCGCCAGTACCTCATCCAGCATGGCCTCGATGGCGCCGCTGTCGGTGACCTGCTTCAGGCCCCTGGCTTCGATGATCTGGTCGGCGTCACCTTCGCCGGCGGCCATGGCCTCGAACACCATCTTGGCGATCTTGCCGGAAATGGTGTTGTCCTTGATGCGCAGGATCATGCCACCCAGCTGGCTGGCGCTGACTGGCGACTGCTCGATCTCGATATCGGACTTGTTCAGCAGGCTGGACAGCTCGCCCATTACCCAGTTGGCCGCCAGCTTGGCGTCGCCGCAGGTCTGCTGTACCTGCTCGAAGTAATCGGCCATCTCGCGGCTGGCCGCCAGCACGCTGGCATCATAGGCCGACAGGCCGAACTCGCTCTGGAAGCGCTCGCGTTTCTGTTGCGGCAGTTCCGGTAGCTCACCGCGTACCTGCTCGATGAAGGCCGGCTCGATGACCACCGGCAGCAGGTCCGGGTCGGGGAAGTAACGGTAGTCGTTGGCTTCCTCCTTGCTGCGCATGGAGCGGGTCTCGTCCTTGTTCGGGTCGTACAGGCGGGTTTCCTGCACCACCTTGCCGCCGTCCTCGATCAGTTCGATCTGGCGCTGCACCTCGGTATTGATGGCCTTCTCGATGAAGCGGAACGAGTTGACGTTCTTGATCTCGCAGCGGGTGCCGAACTCGGCCTGCCCCTTGGGCCGTACCGAGACGTTGCAGTCGCAACGCAGCGAACCTTCGGCCATGTTGCCGTCGCAGATGCCCAGGTAGCGCACCAGCGAGTGGATGGTCTTGGCGTAGGCGACCGCCTCCTTGGCACTGCGCATGTCCGGCTCGGAGACGATTTCCAGCAGCGGCGTGCCGGCGCGGTTCAGGTCGATGCCGCTCATGCCATGGAAGTCCTCGTGCAGGCTCTTGCCGGCGTCTTCCTCCAGGTGCGCGCGGGTTACGCCGACACGCTTGACTGTGCCGTCATCCAGGGTGATGTCCAGATGGCCCTTGCCGACGATCGGCAGCTCCATCTGGCTGATCTGGTAGCCCTTGGGCAGGTCGGGGTAGAAGTAGTTCTTGCGTGCGAACACGTTGGTCATGCCGATCTCGGCATCGATCGCCAGGCCGAACTTGACAGCGTTCTTCACCGCCTGGGCGTTGAGTACCGGCAGGGTGCCGGGCATGCCCAGGTCGATCAGGCTGGCCTGGGTATTGGGCTCGGCGCCGAAGGTGGTGGCGCTGCCCGAGAAGATCTTCGAGGCGGTGGTGAG
The DNA here is from genome assembly GCF_014219065.1 of Halopseudomonas xiamenensis. Classification (GTDB taxonomy): domain Bacteria; phylum Pseudomonadota; class Gammaproteobacteria; order Pseudomonadales; family Pseudomonadaceae; genus Halopseudomonas; species Halopseudomonas xiamenensis. Next base: position 13,483 of record NZ_JACLGO010000029.1, on the reverse strand, counting down.
CTGGGCGTGAATTTCCAGCCCGATAACGATTTCCCATTGCATGTTCAGTATTCCTCAAAACCCATCAGGCGTGCGGGTGTGCCAGTCGGTGTGCTGCTGGTACTGGTGAGCAATGTTCAGCAGCCGCGGCTCGCTGAAGTACGGGCCGAGCAGTTGCATGCCGATCGGCAGGTCACCGGCGAAGCCGGCCGGCAGGGCGATGCCCGGCACCCCGGCGAGGTTGGCGGTGATGGTATAGATGTCGGTCAGGTACAGGCTGACCGGATCGTCGATCTTCTCGCCGATGCGGAACGCCGGGGTCGGCGAGGTCGGGCAGAGGATAACGTCGACCTGCTCGTAGGCGGCCATGAAGTCGTTCTTGATCAGCCGGCGGATCTTCTGTGCCTGCAGGTAGTAGGCATCGTAGTAACCGGCGGACAGCGCGTAGGCGCCGACCATGATGCGGCGCTTGACCTCGTCACCGAAGCCCTCGGCGCGTGAGCGCAGGTACAGGTCGGTCAGGTCCGCCGGATTGTCGCAGCGATAGCCGAAGCGCACCCCGTCGAAGCGCGACAGGTTGGAGGAGGCCTCAGCCGAGGCGATCACGTAATAGGCTGGAATCGCCAGGTCGGCGTTGGGCAGGCTGATGTCCTTGACCTCGGCGCCGAGTGCCTGGAACTGCTTGACCGCGGCGGCGATCGCATCGGCGGTGGTGCTGTCCAGGCCGCTGGCGAAATACTCCTTCGGCAGGCCGATGCGCACACCGGCCAGCGGCTGGTTCAGCTCGGCGCTGTAGTCCGGTACCGGCTGGTCGACACTGGTGGAGTCCTTGTCATCGAAACCGGCCATGGCCTGCAGCAGCAATGCGCAGTCCTCGGCGGTGCGGGCCATCGGGCCAGCCTGGTCGAGGCTGGAGGCATAGGCGATCATGCCCCAGCGCGATACCCGGCCATAGGTCGGCTTGAGGCCGGTCAGGGCATTGAAACCCGACGGCTGGCGGATCGAGCCACCGGTATCGGTGCCGGTGGCCGCGGCGCACAGCCGGGCCGCCACGGCGGCGGCCGAACCGCCGGAGGAGCCGCCGGGGATATGTTCGAGGTTCCACGGGTTGCGTACCGGGCCGTAGAAGCTGGATTCGTTGGACGAGCCCATGGCGAACTCGTCCATGTTGGTCTTGCCCAGGGTCACGCTGCCGGCATCAATGAAGCGTTGGGTGACGGTCGACTCATAGGGCGCGATGAAGTTGTCGAGCATCTTCGAGCCGCAGCTGGTGCGCACGCCCCGGGTGCAGAACAGGTCCTTGTGCGCCAGCGGGATACCGGTCAGCGGACCGGCGCTGCCGTCGGCCAGGCGTGCATCGGCGGCGCGGGCCTGCTCCAGGGCCAGCTCCGGGGTGACGGTGATGAAGCTGTTGAGCGTGCCATCAAGCTGGTCGATGCGCTTGAGGTAGTGCTCGGTCAGCTCGACGCTGGAGATCGCCTTGCTGCGCAGGGCCTGGGACAAACCGGCCAGGGTTTTCTCATGCATGTCTAATAATCTCGTATCAAATTACTCGATGACCCGCGGAACCAGATAAAGACCCTGTTCGGTGGCTGGTGCGATGGCCTGCAGCGCCTCGCGCTGGTTGCTTTCGGTGACCACGTCGGCGCGCAGGCGCTGGGTGGTTTCCAGGGGGTGGGCAAGCGGCTCGACGCCGCTGGTGTCGACAGCCTGCATGGTGTCGATCAGGCCCATGATGCTGGACAGTTTGGCCGTGGTGGCGGGAATGTCCTCATCCTGGATGCCAATGCGCGCCAGATGGGCGAGTTGTTCCACGTCTGAGCGGTCTAGGGCCATGTGTATTCTCCATGAAGCCGGACGATCCGGGTTGGATGCTGGGTAATTCCGGGAAAAGGGACGAATTTACCACATCCGCGCCTTGCCCAAAAACCCCGCCATTGTTAGAGTTGCGACACTTCGGGAAGTACCGATCAGTTGCCTGTGTTCGAGTCGTTCCGCCGCTCTTCATCCTGTGTGTCAGTGGCCATTTGCCAGGCGACCAGCTTATCAGTGTTTCTTTACAATCAACCCATGTGCCCTCGGGGTGTATTCAACGCATGTTCAAAAAAATTCGTGGCATGTTTTCCAGTGACCTGTCCATCGACCTGGGAACCGCCAATACTCTGATTTATGTTCGCGAGCGGGGCATTGTACTGGATGAACCGTCCGTAGTTGCCATTCGCACCCACGGCAACCAGAAGAGCGTGGTGGCGGTGGGCACCGAGGCCAAGCGCATGCTCGGCCGTACCCCCGGCAACATTCAGGCGATCCGGCCGATGAAGGATGGCGTCATCGCTGACTTCAGCGTGTGCGAGAAGATGCTGCAGTACTTCATCAACAAGGTGCATGAGAACAGCTTTATCCAGCCCAGCCCGCGGGTGCTGATCTGCGTGCCGTGCAAGTCCACCCAGGTCGAGCGCCGCGCCATCCGCGAGTCGGCACTGGGCGCCGGTGCCCGTGAAGTATACCTGATCGAGGAGCCGATGGCCGCGGCCATCGGTGCCGGCCTGCCGGTGGAAGAGGCGCATGGCTCGATGGTCGTGGATATCGGCGGTGGCACCACCGAGATCGCGCTGATCTCGCTCAACGGCGTGGTCTATGCCGAGTCGGTACGGGTTGGCGGCGACCGTTTCGACGAGGCCATCATCACCTATGTGCGGCGCAACTATGGCAGCCTGATCGGCGAGTCCACCGCCGAGCGCATCAAGCAGGAAATCGGCGTGGCCTTCCCCGGTGGCGAAGTGCTGGAAGTCGACGTGCGCGGGCGCAACCTGGCCGAGGGCGTGCCACGGGCCTTCACGCTGAACTCCAACGAAGTGCTGGAGGCGCTGCAGGAGTCGCTGCAGACCATAGTCCAGGCAGTCAAGAGCGCGCTGGAGCAGTCGCCGCCGGAGCTGGCCTCGGACATCGCCGAGCGTGGCCTGATCCTCACCGGCGGCGGCGCGCTGCTGCGTGATCTGGACAAGCTGCTGGCCCAGGAAACCGGTCTGCCGGTGATCGTTGCCGAGGAGCCGCTGACCTGCGTGGCCCGTGGCGGTGGCCGGGCGCTGGAGATGATGGACCAGCACGCCATGGATCTGCTGTCCACCGAGTGATCGCTGGCGGGCAGCCCGGCGTGCTGCAGGCCGGGGCTGTCGCCACGGTCTGATCCTGCTGTCGCAAGGAGCCCATCATCAAACCGCTTTTCATCAAGGGGCCGTCGCTCGGGGTCCGCTTTCTGGCGCTGACGGTACTGTCGATCGTACTGATGGTGGTGGACGCCCGTTTCGCCGCCCTCAAGCCCCTGCGCTCGCAGTTGGGCATGCTGCTGACGCCACTGTATTACGTTGCCGAGTTGCCGGTGCGCGCCTGGGATACTGTCTATCTGCAGCTGACCAGTCGCGCCGACCTGATCGCCGAGAACGAGGGCCTGCGCGCCGAGGCGCTGCTGACCAAGCGCAAGCTGCAGAAACTGGCGGCATTGACCGAGCAGAACGTGCGCCTGCGCGAGTTGCTCAATTCCTCCGAACTGCTGGACGAACGGGTACTGGTCGCCGAGTTGATCGGTATCGATCCCAATGCCTTTACCCAGCGTATCCTGATCAACCGTGGCGAGCGCGACGGGGTGTTTCTCGGCCAGCCGGTGCTGGATGCCACCGGACTCATGGGCCAGGTGATCGAGGTGCTGCCGTTCAGTGCCCGGGTGCTGCTGATTACCGATGTGTCCCACAGCCTGCCGGTACAGATCAACCGCAATGGCCTGCGCGCGATCGCCACCGGCACCGGCAGCAGCGACTGGCTGGAATTGCGACATGTCAGCGATACCGCCGATATCCGTGTCGACGATATCGTGGTCAGTTCCGGCCTGGGCCAGCGCTTCCCGGCCGGCTATCCGGTGGGCCGCGTCACCCATGTCAATCGCGACTCCTCGCAGCCGTTCGCCGAGGTGCGCGTCGCCCCCACCGCGCAGCTCAACCGCAGCCGCTACCTGCTGCTGGTGTTCAGCCCCGAGAGTGGCTACGGTGATGTGTTGCCGGCGCTGAGCCTGGAGGCGGATGAGGAACCGCTGTCGGACGAGACGGCTGCCGTGCCCGATGCCGCTCCGGCGGCGCCGGCTGAAGAGGAGCAGGGCGATGCGCAGTAGCCTGATCGTGGGACTGACCTTCCTCGCGGCACTGGTACTCAGCGTGGTGCCCATGCCCGCGCCTTTCGATGCCGGCCGGCCGATGTGGCTGGCGATGGTGGTGGCCTACTGGGTGATGGCGCTGCCGCACCGTGTCGGCCTGCTCACCGCCTGGGTGGCCGGGCTGGCCACCGATGTGCTGTTCGGCGAGCTGTTCGGCCAGAACGCCCTGGTGCTGGTGCTGGTGGCCTGGCTGGTATTGCTGCTGTACCAGCGTATCCGTCGTTTTCCGCTGTGGCAGCAGAGTCTGGTGATGCTGCCGGTACTGGGTATCGCGCAGATGGTCGCGCTGTGGCTGAGCAGTCTCGCCGGCAACCGCCCGCCAACCCTGCTGTACCTGTTGCCGGCGGTGATCAGTGCGTTGCTCTGGCCGTGGGTATTCTCGGTGTTGCGCGGTATACGGCGGCGCTTCCATGTGCTCTGAACAGACGCTGTACCTGGCCTCGGCGTCGCCACGCCGGCGCGAGCTGCTGGAGCAGATCGGCGTGCCGCTGCAGGTCGTATCCTGCGCGGTGGACGAGCAGGTGCTGGCCGGCGAGGCGGCCATGGACTATGTGCAGCGGGTGACCCGCGACAAAGTACGCGCCGGCGTGGAGCAGGCGCCGGCCGGCGCTGTGGTGCTGGCCGCCGATACCGCGGTGGTGCTGGATGGACGCATTCTTGGCAAGCCGGTCGACCGCGAGCAGGGCCTGGCCATGCTGCGCGCCCTGTCCGCTCGGGAGCACAGCGTGATTACCGTTGTCGCCGTGGCCAGGGGCCGCGATGTGCGGCTGCGCCCGGTGGTCACCCAGGTACGTTTCCGGGCGCTGAGCGAGGCCGAGATCAGCGCCTACTGGGATACCGGTGAGCCGGCGGACAAGGCTGGAGGCTACGGTATCCAGGGCCTGGGCGCGGTATTCGTCGCGCACATCGCCGGCAGCTACAGCGCGGTGGTGGGGCTGCCGCTGATGGAAACCGCCGAGCTGCTCGCCGAATTCGCCATGGCCTGCTGGCAGCCGCGCTGACAGGAGGCCGGCAGACCGGTATTCTGACGGTCTACACAAGGGGAACGAGGGCTCCATGAGCGAAGAAATCCTGATCAACATCACGCCAATGGAGACCCGGGTCGCGCTGGTGGAAAACGGCATGCTCCAGGAAGTGCACATCGAACGCACCCTGCGCCGGGGCATCGTCGGCAATATCTACAAGGGCAAGGTGGTGCGGGTACTGCCCGGCATGCAGGCGGCCTTCGTCGATATCGGCCTAGAGCGGGCGGCGTTCATCCATGCCTCGGAAATCTCCGAACGTGAAGGCGCGGCGGTCGAGCCGATCAGCGCCCTGGTGCACGAAGGCAAGGCACTGGTGGTGCAGGTGACCAAGGACCCGATCGGCACCAAGGGCGCACGCCTGACCACCCACCTGTCGGTACCGTCGCGCTATCTGGTGTACATGCCGCGCACCCCGCATGTGGGGATTTCCCTGAAGATCGAGGATGAGGCCGAGCGCGAGCGTCTGCGCGACATCGTGGCCCGCTGCGTCGAGCAGGAAGGTATCGAGGAACGCGGTGGCTTCATCCTGCGCACCGCCGCCGAGGCCGCCCGGGAAGAGGACATCCTGGTGGATATCCGCTATGTGCGGCGCCTGTGGCAGCAGATATCCCAGCAGATGAATACCGCACCGGCGCCCTCGGTGATCTATGAGGACCTGCCGCTGGCGCTGCGTACCCTGCGCGACCTGGCCAACCCGCGGATCGAGAAGATCCGCATCGACTCGCGGGAGACCTTCCAGAAGGTCGAGCAGTTCGTCCAGGAGCTGATGCCCGGGGTCGAGGACATGCTCGAACACTATCCGGGCGAGCGCCCGGTGTTCGACCTGTACGGCATCGAGGATGAGATCCAGAAGGCCATGGAGCGCAAGGTGATGCTCAAGTCCGGCGGCTACCTGGTGATCGACCAGACCGAGGCGATGACCACCATCGACGTCAACACTGGTGCCTTCGTCGGCCATCGCAACCTGGAAGAGACCATCTTCAAGACCAATCTGGAGGCGGCCACCTCGATTGCCCGGCAACTGCGCCTGCGCAACCTGGGCGGCATCATCATCATCGACTTCATCGATATGGAAGACGAGGAGCATCGCCGCCAGGTGCTGCGTACGCTGGAACGCCAGCTGGAACGTGACCACGCCAAGAGCAATATCATCGGCATTACCGAACTGGGGCTGGTGCAGATGACCCGCAAGCGCACCCGCGAGAGCCTCGAACAGATTCTCTGCGAGCCCTGCCCGTGCTGCTCGGGGCGCGGTATCCAGAAGACCGCCGAGAGCGTGTGCTATGAGATTTTTCGTGAGATCCTGCGTGAAGCTCGGGCCTATCAGGCCGGCGGCTACATGGTGCTGGCCTCACAGGCGGTGATCGACCGGCTGCTCGACGAGGAGTCGGGCAACGTCGCCGACCTGGAAATGTTCATTGAACGGCCGATCAAATTCCAGGTAGAAACCATGTACACCCAGGAACAGTACGATGTGGTGCTGATGTAGCAGTGCCTCGCCCGCAGTGGGCGATGGCGTGGTTCAACCGATCCGGAGTGACTGACCTTCCATGAGCTGGCAACGCTGGTTGCGGCGTTTTCTCGATGGCCTGATCCTGCTGTTGGTGGGCTGGCTGCTGCTGGCGGCGGCGTACGTCAGTCTCGGGCGCCAGTTCGTGCCGGCGGTGGCCGACTACCAGGCCGAGCTGGTCGCCTGGGTCGAGCGTGAGACCGGGCGCGCCATCGAGTTGCAGGGCCTGCAGGGCGAGATGCAGGGCGCACAGCCGGTACTGACGCTGCGCGGTCTGCGGGTGCACGAGGCGGCCGAGCGCGACAGCCCGGTATTGCTCGATCTGCAGCATGTCACCGCCCGCATCGACGTATTCTCCAGCCTGTGGCACCGCCAGCCAGTGATGGACGCGCTGCAACTGGAAGGCCTGGCGCTGGAAGTCATCGAGGATGCCGACGGCGACTGGCGGCTCAGCGGTCTGGGCCAGAGCAGCCCCGAGGTCAACGGCCTGGACCGTGCCCTGCAGCGGCTGTTCGAGCAACGACGTATCACTCTGCTGGATACCAGCATCCGCATCAGCCCCTGGGCGCAGCCCGATTGGGTATTTACCGAGGGTGACCTGACCCTGCTGAACCGTGGCCAGTGGCATCGGCTGGACGCGCGCATGCGTCTGCCGGATGAGCAGATGGTCAGCCTGCAGCTGGAGGGCTCGCTGCCCGACCGGGACTGGCGCCAGGCCGAGATGCAGTTTTTCGCCGACCTGCCGGCCAGCGACTGGAGCCATTGGCTGCCCGCGGAACTGCTGCAGCGGGCCCGCATCCAGCATGTGGTGGCCGGGGGGCAACTGTGGGGGCACTGGCAGCAGACCCGCCTGCAGCAGCTCAACGGACAGCTGACCGCACCGGTGGTCGAGCTTGATCTGCCGCGCGAGGCGCCGGCAATACAGGACCTGCAGCTACAGTTCGAGCTGCAGCTCGAAGACGATCAGCAGCGCCTGGATATCGAGCAACTGAGCCTGAGTGTGGGTGAGGATGGCTGGCCGGCGACCCGTCTGCAGCTGACCCGCAGCCCCGCTGATGGTCAATGGCAGGCGCGCGCTGACCAGTTGCCGCTGGCGCTGCTCGGCGCCTGGCTGCCGGGTGCGCTGCCGGATGAACAGGCGGCTGAGGTCCTCACCGTGCTGGCGCCGCAGGGTACGCTGCGCGATGTGCTGGTGCAGGGCGGCAGCCTGGCCGGGTTCGCCGACTGGTCCCTGCAGGCACGCCTGGATCGGGTTGCGGTCGAGGCCTGGGACGGGGTGCCGGCCTTCGCCGGCATCAGTGGGATGGTCTCGGGCACGCCCAGTGCCGGCGAGCTGCGGGTCGACACCCATGACTGGAGCATGCACCTGCCCAAGCTGTTCCCCAATCGCTGGCATTACGATGCGCTGGTCGGTGCGATGAGCTGGAGCTGGTCCGAGCAGCAGGGGCTGCGGCTGGCGGTGCCGGGCGCGGCGGTCAGCAGCAGTGAAGGCGTCGGCGCGGCGACCCTGCAGTTGCACGTGCCGCCGCCGGGCGGCACGCCGACCATGGATCTGCGAGTGGCACTGCGTGACAGCCGCGCCGAGTATCACGGCAACTACCTGCCCACCTTGTCTCCAGCGATGGAGCCGGCCCTGACCGAATGGCTGCAGGAGTCTCAGCTCAGCGGCGCGGTACCGCTGGCGATCTTTGCCTACCAGGGTTCGCTGCTCAAGGCGGCCACCAGCGAGGAGCGTCTGATCAGCCTGTATGGACGGCTGGAGCAGGGCAGCCTGAACTTCCAGCCGGGTTGGCCAGCGCTGGACCAGGTCAGCGGCTCGCTGTATCTGCACAATGCCGATCTGGATATCAACCAGGCGCAGGCCCGGCTGCTGCAGATGCAACTGGATGACACCCGAGTGACCCTCGGGCGCCTGGCCGATGACAGGCTGGAACTGCAGATCGGCGGCCGCTTCAGCGGCCCGCTGGGCGACGGCCTGCAGTTGCTGCAGGACACCCCCTTGACCCAGCTGACCGGCGACCCACTGCATGGCTGGAGTGGTAGCGGTGACCTGCAGGGCGCGCTGCAGCTGGGCATACCTCTGGGTGGCGGGCATCAACCCAGGGTCCAGTTGCAGTTGCAGGCGCACGCCGAGCGGCTGGACATACCACTGCTGCAGGCGCCGCTGCGTGACCTCGATGGCCTGCTGCGCTACGAACATGGCACGGGGCTGACCAGCGAGGCGATCACCCTGCGTTTTCTTGAACAGCCGGTCAAGGCCAGCATCGACCTGCAGGGTGATAACCAGCGGCTGCGCCTGAGTGGCACGCATGGCATCGACAACCTGCGCAGCTGGCCGCTGCTGGCGGCGCTGCCGCCGCGGCTGGCGCAGGGCAGCGCCAGCTGGAATGCCGAACTGCTGCTGGGCGACGACCTGCGCCGCCTGCTGGTGCAAAGTGACCTGCGTGGCATTCAGCTCGATCTGCCCGGCCCGCTGGCCAAGGCCACCGATGCCAGTCTGCCCAGCCGCCTGCAGCTGGATATGGGTGAGCCCTCACGTTGGCAGTTCCAGCTCGGCGACGACCTGCGCGGCCTGTTGCTGGAGCGTGGCGGTGAGCTGTCCGGTGATATCCGCTATCGCCGGGGCCTGGCCCAGCCGTCCGCTACCCGGGGCATCGATGTCAGTGCCCGTTTCGATGAGTTCGACTGGCAACAGTGGCAGCAGTGGTTCGCCTCCGGCGTGCTGTCGAGCGAGACCTTGACCGGGGCGTCCGGTCCGCCCGGCTCTGGGCAGCAGGCGCCGCTGCAGTCGTTGAACCAGGTGCAGGTGCAGGCCGGGCACTTTACCGGCTTCGGTCTGGACCTGCGCGACCTGAGCGTCACCGCGCGGCCGGACGCCGCCGGCTGGGAGCTGATCTCCGAGCACCCTGATCTGCTGGGCCGCATCCATCTGCCGAGCGCCGATGACGCGCCCATCAGCCTGGATCTGCAGCGCCTGGGCTTTGCCCGCAGCAGCGAGCTGCCCAGCGACAGCGACGGGCTGATCGAACCGCTGGTGCCGGAAGATCCGCTGCGCGGCATCGACCCGACCAGCGTGCCGGCCATGCAGGTGAATATCGAACAGCTGTACTGGGGTGAGGACCTGGTCGGCGCCACACGCTTCGAGCTGCAGCCGGATGCCGCCGGGCTGGATATCCGCGATATCGACCTGGCGCTGCGCGGTGGCCTGCAGTTGAGCGGGGGCATGCACTGGAGTGCCGAGCGTACCCGCTTCGATGGCAGCCTGGCGGCCGGTGACATCGGCCGGGTGCTGAGTGCCTGGCGCTATGCGCCAACGGTGACCAGCAAGTCCTTCCAGGCGCAGGTCGGCCTGGACTGGCCCGGCTCGCCGGCCTGGTTTGCACTCAAGCGCAGCTCCGGCTCGCTGGCGGTGCAGGCCGAGGATGGCATGCTGCAGAGTGGTGAAAGCGGTGCCGAGGCGCTGCGCGTGTTCGGTCTGCTGAACTTCAACGCCCTGACCCGGCGCCTGCGGCTGGACTTCTCCGACCTGTTCGGCAAGGGCACCGCCTATGATACCTTCAGTGGTGAGGTGGCCATGACCAACGGCCTGATGCAGACCATGACACCGCTGGTGATGGACGGGCCGAGTGCCAAGCTGCAGCTCGACGGCACCCTGGACCTGCCCGCCGACCGGGTCGACATGGGCCTGCTGGTGACCCTGCCGGTGACCAACAATCTGCCGCTGGCGGCGATCATCGCCGGCGCGCCGCACATTGGCGGGGTGCTGTTCCTGGTCGACCGGATTCTCGGAGACCGGGTCGCACGCTTCGCCTCGGTCAAGTACCGCATCAGCGGCGACTGGAAGCAGCCGTCGGTCGACTTCGACCGGGCATTCGATGACAAAGCCGCGCTGGAGGATTGACATGTCGCAGGTTGCCGCCATACAGATGATCAGTGGTGCGGAGGTACAGGCCAACCTGGACACTGCCGCCCGTCTGATCGCCGAGGCAGCGCAGCAGGGCGCGCAGCTGGCGCTGCTGCCGGAATGCTTCGCCGCCTTCGGCAATCGGGCATTGCAGCAGATCGCCGCCGCCGAATACGACGGCAGCGGGCCGATCCGCCGGTTTCTCGCCGAGCAGGCCCGCCAGCACGGCATCTGGCTGGTGGCGGGCAGCATCCCGCTGCCGGCCGTGGCCGGCGGCAAGGCCATGGCCTGCTGCCTGGTGCTGGACGCGCAGGGCAACGAAGTGGCGCGCTATGACAAGCTGCACCTGTTCGATGTCGAGGTGGCGGACAACCAGCGCAGCTACCGCGAGTCGAAGGACTACGGCTATGGCGATCGGGTGGTCTGTATCGATACCCCGGTGGGCCGGCTGGGCCTGAGTATCTGTTACGATGTACGCTTTGCCGAACTGTACCAGGCGCTGCGCCGCGCTGGCGCCGAGCTGATCGTGGTGCCCTCGGCGTTTACCGCGGTGACCGGCGCCGCCCATTGGGAAGTGCTGCTGCGCGCCCGGGCGATCGAGACTCAGTGTTACCTGCTGGCCGCCAATCAGGGCGGCACGCATGCCAACGGTCGCGACACCTTCGGCCACAGCTGCCTGATCGATCCGTGGGGCGAGATCACCGCCTGTCTGCCGCAGGGCGAAGGCGTGATCGCCGGCGAGATCGACCTGCAGCACCTGAATACCATTCGCGGACGCATGCCGGTTGCCGCGCATCGCCGCTTCGAGCCGGTGGACAGCATTGTCCCGGCTACCAGGGAGTCTTGAATATATGAGTAATCTGCTGACCCAGGTCGAAGGCCGCTTGCTGCTGCCGGCCGAACTGAGCCCCGACAGCATCGCCAGTGTGCTGGGCCAACTGGTCTCGGCACCCGGCGTGGACGCGGCGGACCTGTATTTCCAGCATCAGGTCAGTGAGTCCTGGGTGCTGGAGGACGGCATCGTCAAGGACGGCAGTTTCAATGTCGACCATGGTGTCGGTGTGCGCGCCCAGTCCGGTGAGAAGACCGGTTTCGCCTACAGCAACGACCTGCGCCTGAACGCGCTGAACCAGGCCGCCGGCGCCGCCCGCTCGATCGCCCGCAGCGGCAGCAATGGCGCGGTGCAGGCCTGGCAGCGCAGCGGCAATACCCCGCTGTACGGCGCGGACAATCCGCTGGACAGCCTGGCCCAGGCCGACAAGGTGGACTTTCTGCAGCGCCTGGATGCCTACACCCGCAGTCTCGACCCGCGCATCACCCAGGTCTCGGTCAGTCTCGGCGGCGTGCACGATACCGTGCTGGTGGCCGCCAGCGACGGCACCTGGGCCGGCGACATCCGCCCGCTGGTGCGGCTCAACGTCAGCGTCATCATCGAGCACAACGGTCGCCGCGAGCGTGGCAGCTTCGGTGGTGGCGGGCGCACCGACTACCGCTTCTTCGAGGCCGAGGAACGTGCCATGGCCTACGCCCGCGAAGCGGTACGCCAGGCCACGGTGAACCTGGAGGCGATTCCCGCGCCCGCCGGCAGCATGCCGGTGGTGATGGGGCCGGGCTGGTCGGGTGTGCTGTTGCATGAAGCGGTCGGCCACGGCCTGGAGGGCGACTTCAACCGCAAGGGCAGCTCGGCCTACAGCGGCCGGGTCGGCGAGAAGGTCGCCTCCAGCCTGTGCACCATCGTCGATGACGGCACCCTGCCGGGGCGCCGTGGCTCGCTGAGCGTGGATGACGAGGGCAACCCGACCAACTGCACCATGCTGATCGAGAACGGCATCCTCAAGGGCTATATCCAGGACAAGCTCAACGCCCGGTTGATGGGCGTGGCACCGACCGGCAACGGCCGGCGCGAATCCTACGCCCATCTGCCGATGCCGCGCATGACCAATACCTACATGCTGGCCGGCGAAAGCGATCCAGAAGACATCATCAGATCGGTGAGCAAGGGCATCTACTGCGCCAACCTCGGCGGTGGCCAGGTGGATATCACCAGCGGCAAGTTCGTGTTCTCGACCAGCGAGGCCTACCTGATCGAGGACGGCAAGATCACCGCCCCGGTGAAGGGCGCCACCCTGATCGGCAACGGCCCCGAGGTGATGAACCGGGTATCCATGGTCGGCCACGACCTGCAACTGGACAGCGGCGTGGGTACCTGCGGCAAGGACGGGCAGTCGGTGCCGGTCGGGGTGGGCCAGCCGACGTTGAAGATCGACCAGATTACCGTGGGTGGTACCGGGGCATGACAGGCTCGCCAACGGCATGGCACCGGTGACGCGGGCGAGCCATTGGCTGGAGGTATCACGCCAGTGCTGGGTACAGATCATGCCAGTCGGGATTATGGTGCATGATCAATGCGATCTTTTTTTGCCTGCTGCCGGCCTTCAGCTGCTTTTCCCGTCGAATCGCAGCTTCCATCGAGTCATGGGGTTCGAACCACACCAGACGGTCAACCCCATATCGCGAGGTGAAACCGGGGAGCAGCTTCTCCCGGTGTTGCCATATTCGCCCCGGCAGGTTTGATGTAACCCCGACATACAGCGTTCCGTTCTTCTTGCTCGCCAGAATATAAACGCAAGGCATTCTGTTCATGGGCTTCGGGTCTTTCGAGAAGGAAAGCAGAAACTAGCCTGTCGCAGCAGGGGAATGCCGGAATCACTTCACAAATATGGAACAGGGTGCTTAATCAGAGCAGTATTCTGTGTGTTGGTGCCTCTGGATTGCCGTGCCCTTCGGGCTCAATGAAAGGGACTCCTCCCCTCCCGATGCCTCATTGGGCAGAATTGGTAGTTAGCGAAAAAACCAATAGG
>NZ_JACLGO010000028.1 GCF_014219065.1 Halopseudomonas xiamenensis | reverse complement strand
ATATACGACAGACAACCTGCTCTTGTCATTGAATGTTGAAAGCCTTGCAATGAGGGAGGAGACCATATACGACAACCGGATCAGGCGCGTGTCGTTCAGGTCTTGAAACGGCCCAGCAGGCTGCTGATCTGCTGGCCGATCCGAGCCAGGTGTTCGCTGGCCTGGGCGGTTTCCTTGGCGCCGTCGGTGGTTTCCCGGGCCAGTTCCGCCGCTTCGGTGACGTTGCGGTTGACGTCCTCGACCACGGTGGACTGCTGGGTCGTGGCACTGGCGATGGAAGCATTCAGCGCCACCAGTTGCTGCATGGACTGGGCGATCTGGTCCAGCGCCTGGCCGGCGGCGTTGACCTGTTCGACGCTGAGTTCGGAATAGCGGCTGCTTTCATGGATGACCTGCACCACCGACTGCGTGTTGTTCTGCAGCCGGGTGATCATGCCGTGGATTTCCTCGGTGGACTTCTGGGTGCGCTGGGCGAGGTTGCGTACCTCGTCGGCCACCACGGCGAAGCCGCGGCCCATTTCCCCGGCGCGCGCCGCCTCGATGGCGGCATTCAGTGCCAGCAGGTTGGTCTGTTCGGCAATGGCGCGGATCACGTCCAGCACAGTGGCGATTTCATTGGCATCGGCCGACAGGGTTTCCATATGGGCGACGGCGGTGTTCACGCTGCCGGACAGATGGTTGATCTGCTCGATGGTTTTCTCCACCTGCGTGCGGCCGAAATTGGCCCCTTCGTTGGCGTTTTCCACTTCCTGGGCGGCGGCGTTGGCGTTCTGCGCCACATCCTGTACACCATAGGTGATCTCGTTGACCGCCGTGGCCATCAGCTCCATGCGTTCGGACTGGCGGGTCATGCCGTCCAGGCTGGCATTGCTGATCTGGTCCAACTGGTGGCTGGCGCTGATCATCTGGTTGGCGCCATCGCCCAGTTGCCCGACCATCTTGCGCAGGTTGTCGGTGAAGGTATTGAAATGCCGCGCCAGCAGGGACAGTTCGTCCCGTGCATTACTGTCCAGCGTGCGGGTCAGGTCGCCCTCGCCATCGGCGATATCGCCCATCGCCTGGACCACCAGGTTCAGCGGCTGGGTGATGCTGCGGCCGATGATATAGAGGATGCCGATCATGATCAGCATGATCATCGCGACCACCGCCAGCGCCCAGAGCACCTGGGTGCGGAACTTGGTCTGCATGTCGGTGAGGAAGATGCCGGTGCCGATCATGTAGTCCCACGGCTTGAAATGAGTGAAAGCAGACAGGCGCCGCACCGGGTCATCCTCGCCTACCTTGCCGCCGGGCTTGACCCAGTTGTACTCGTAGTAGCCGGTGCCCTGGACGCGGGCCAGGTCGACCATGTCCTTGATCACGTTGGGCCCCCGGTCAGAGCCCAGGGTGCTGAGGTCGACGCCCTCGGTCTCCGGGGCGAAGGGGTGCATGAGCATGACGTAGTTCATGTCATTGACCCAGAAGTATTCGTTGCCGCCGTAGCGCAGCCCACGCAGGGTATCGAGTGCCTGCCGGCGGGCCTGCTCTGGGCTCAGCTCGCCGCTCAGTTCCTTGGCGTGATAGGAGGCGAGCAGGGTATGGGCGGTTTCCACCAGGTGAGTGGCCTTGGTGATCTCGGCGGTATGGATCTCTTGGCGCAGGTGGTTGAGAGAAATGAAGGTCAGCACCAGCAGGCTGGCCAGTGCAACGATAAGGATCAGCCATATTCTCTGGCTGATGCGTATCCGGCGTAACAAATCCATTGTTGATCTCCGCGATCTTTTATTAGTCACTGTGGCAGTTATCGGCCAGCTGCAAGGATACTGCAGCATTTTTTGTCGGCTAGACAATATCGATATGCCATTATTCGTCCGGTGAATCTGCTGGTCTTTGCCGACGGGTAGTGCACGGCTCTATCGGGCAGCCGGATGACCTTTCAGCGGGGGGTAATGGCATGTTAAATTGCCGCCGCAATGCCGCGCCGATGGCACTTTTTCCCGATGCCCCGGTCTATCCGTTTGTTTCCCAAAGGATATTTTATGCAGTTATCTATCAAGAACCTGTCCCTCGCGGCACTGTTGAGCACAGCCGCCGTATCCACCAGCGTTTTTGCCCAGACGCAGGAGGCCATCGAGCCGCCCGCTGATGCGGTCATGTCGGAGGATCTCACCGGCAAGGTGGTGGTGGGCTGGATCGAGAAGGGACTGATCCTGCCTGAGCAGACCGCAGTCAAGGTCAAGGTGGACTCCGGGGCGTTGACCTCGTCCATGCATGCGGTGAACCTGGAGCGCTTCACCCGCAAGGGCAAACGCTGGGTACGCTATGACGTCGAGGTGAAGGATGCCGACACCGGCAAGCGGGTGACCATGCATTTCGAGCGTCCGGTCTATCGCCAGATTACCGTGCGTGGTGCCGGCGGCGAGGATTATCGTCCGGTGGTCAAGATGCGCATGTGCATCGGCAACCGGATCTATGAAGAGCAGTTTTCCCTGCGCGATCGCAGCGACATGACCTATCCGGTGCTGCTCGGCCGGCGCACCATCGAGCATATCGGCCTGATCGATGTGTCCGACACCTTCATGCTGCCGCTGGATTGCCCGGAGGAGGCGAGTGAGGAGGAGCGCAGCAGGCAACAGCAACTGCGTGACGATGCCAACCTGGTGGACGACAGCCAGATCGACCAGCCGTCGGAAACCGAAGAGGAAGATGATGAGCAGGAAGGCGCGGAATAAGCTTTCCGACTAGCCACTCATCATCCATCCCGCTGCCGCTGTGGCCAGGACCACCAGCCATGGCGGCAGTTTCCAGAACATCAGCGCGATAAATGCCAGCAGGGCCAGCACCACATCCCCGGGACCGAGGATGGCACTGGTCCACACCGGCTGGTACAGCGCCGCCAGCAACAGGCCGACCACCGCCGCGTTGACCCCAGCCAGGGCCGCACGAGTCCGGGCACTGTGACGCAGCCGCTCCCAGAACGGCAGCACGCCGATGACCAGCAGAAAGGATGGCGCGAACACCGCCAGCAGGCAGACCATGCCGTTGACCCAGGCGGGCAGCCCGGTCTCCATGGCCGCGCCGAGAAAGGCGGCGAAGGTGAATAGCGGGCCGGGGACAGCCTGAGCGGCACCGTAGCCGACCAGGAAGGTATCCGCGCTGACCCAGCCGGTGCCCACCGTTTCCGCCTGCAGCAGCGGCAGCACCACGTGCCCGCCACCGAACACCAATGACCCGACCCGATAGAAGCTGTCGATGGCTGCCAGCAGCGGGCTGGGGAACAGGGTCACCAGCACTGGCAGTCCGATCAACAGACCGAGGAACAACCCCAGCGCGATACTGCCGCTGCGCCGACTGACGCGCCCGGGCTGGGTAGTGGCTACCTCGCTGCTGTCGGCACTGATCAGTGCCAGCCCCAGAATGCCTGCCGCCAGCAGTACGAGCAATTGAACCCAGAATACAGGTACCAGCAGCACGATCGCTGCAGCACCGGCCATGATGGTGACGCGCAGGCGATCCGGACACAGGCTGCGCGCCATGCCCCATACAGCCTGAGCGACCACCGCCACGGCGACTATCTTGAAGCCGTGCAACGCGGCGGGGTCAAGGTTGCCGTGGCGTATCAGGGTGACGGCGAACAGGATAAGTGCCAGCGCCGATGGCAGGGTGAAGCCGGCCCAGGCTGCCAGGGCCCCGGCGTAGCCCGAGCGGGAAAGACCCAGCGCCAGCCCGACCTGGCTGCTGGCCGGGCCGGGCAGAAACTGGCACAGCGCAACCAGGTCGGCGTAACTGCGTTCGGACAGCCAGCGCCGGCGCACGACGAACTCATCGCGGAAGTAGCCGAGATGGGCAACGGGCCCGCCGAAGGAGGTCAGGCCCAGACGCAGGAAGATCAGGAAGACAGCCCAGGGACTCCGGTCATGGGCGTGGTGCGGGGCGCTGGGGTGGGCCTGATCCATGGACTGCTCCCGATGGCAGGTAAGGACTTACCACATCAGGTCGTCAGGTACCTTGAAGTCGGCGTAGGGGTCGTCTTCGGCCGGTTGTTCGGCCGCCACCTTGGCGATGATTACTGGCCAGTGCGGGGCGCGCTCAGCCACCTTCTCGGCGACATCCAGGGGGATGAGTTCGAAGTGCCCGGACAGGCGGACGATGCCCAGTTTGCCGCGGCTGAGCTTGTCGAACTGTTCATTGGTGACGTAGATCTTCTTGACCTTGTTCTTGACAACGAACTGGTAGGCGGTTTCGCCACCGCTGCGATCCAGCTTGGCCTGTTCGATCAGTTGCTTGGCCTGGGCCTCGCGCTCACGGCGGGCGGCTTCCTCCTGGCGCTGCAGGTTCAGTTGGCGGTCGCGCTCGGCTTTCTCGGCACGTGCCTTCTCTACCGCGGCGGCGGTGTCATGTACCTTCTCCGGCGTATTCTTTGCAGCCTTTTTCTTGGCGCGCTGGGCCTGTTTGAGTTTCTTTTCATCGACCAGTCCGGCTTTGAGCAGCTGGGCTTGCAGTGAATTGACCATGCGTTGGGGCTACCTGTGACGGGGCGTGGAATTTGAAAGGCGCATTTTAGGGTGGGTTGCCGTGCAATCACAACCATGCCGGCAGCCCTTGGCGCGGGGCGGCAGGTCAGTCGTGCTTCCCCTGCCTTTCCTGGCGCTCCAGTTCGGCCTGACGTTCCTTGATGCGCTTCATCTGTTCCTCGCCGATCGGCATCTTGTTAGCCGTCTTGCGCAATAGATAGAGGCCTCCGATGACGGTGGCGACGATGATCAGGACAAAGATCCAGCCGGTCAGGGACATTGCAGGTTCCTTTGTACAAGGGTGGTGGTTACAGCATGGTTAACAGGCGGCGGGATAGCAAATCGGTAATATGAGAGCGTGCTTCTGATGTTTTATAATTCGTCTATTATGGCGATTAAATGGCAATTTCTTGTATTTGGCGTCATTTCTGACGAGATCATCAAGTAAGTTATGTTTTATCTCGTCATATGTGACGAAATATTGGTTATTAAATAGGTAATTCGACTATAGTGACGATATGAATATTCAAGAAATGCTTTCCGATGAGGTGGTTCTGACGGAGCTGGGCAGCCGTGTCGCCCGTCGGCGCCTGGATATGGGGCTTACCCAGGCCATGTTGGCTGAGCAGGCCGGCGTATCGAAGCGCACTCTGGAGCGTTTGGAAACGGGAGCCTCTACCCAGTTGACCAGTTTCATTCGCATCCTGCGCGTGTTGGAGCTCTTGCCGGGGCTGGATCAACTGCTGCCTGCACAAGGTCCTGGTCCCATGGCGTTGTTGCGAGGTAAGGGCAAGGTTCCCCAGCGGGTGCGGACCTCGACAACGGCAGCTATTCAGGAGCCTGGTGCGCCGTGGCGTTGGGGAGATGAGTCATGACGACCCTGGCCGAAGTGCGACTATGGGGGCGGACTATCGGCGCGGTATCCTTGGCTGACGGTGAGGAGGTGGCGGATTTCCAGTACGATCCCGCGTTCGTCAATAGCGATATCCAGTTGTCACCCTTGGTCATGCCTCTATCCAATCGCGTCTATCGCTTTCCCGAGCTGGCCAGGCAGACGTTTCATGGTTTGCCTGGTCTGCTGGCCGACAGCCTGCCGGACAAGTTCGGTAATGCATTGATCAACGCCTGGCTGGCGGCACAGGGGCGTACCCCCGAGAGTTTCAATGCAGTGGAGCGGCTTTGCTACACCGGTAGCCGGGGGATGGGGGCTCTGGAGTTCGTTCCCATGAACGGGCCACGTCTACAGCAGTCGGGTGCGGTGGATATCGAGGCGCTGGTGAGTCTGGCATCCGAGGTGCTTGCCAATCGCAACGATCTGTCAGCATCCTTCGCCGGTGCCTACAAGGCTGCTGCACTCAAGGACATTCTGCGCGTCGGCACTTCGGCCGGCGGCGCGAGGGCGAAGGCGGTCATCGCCTGGAATCCGAACAGCAATGAGGTCCGCTCCGGTCAAGTGGCGGCGGGGGAGGGGTTTGCCTACTGGTTGCTCAAGTTCGATGGTGTGACGGGCAATCGCGACCGGGAGTTGGATGATCCGCAGGGCTATTGTGCAATCGAGTATGCCTATTACCTGATGGCCGTTGCCGCCGGTATCGACATGAGTGATTGCCGCCTGCTGGAGGAAGGTGGGCGTCGTCATTTCATGACGCGGCGTTTCGACCGTACCGAGGATGGGGGCAAGCTGCACATGCAGTCGTTATGTGCCCTGGCGCATTATGATTTCAACCAGGCCGGGGCGTATTCCTACGAGCAGGCGCTGCTGGTGATCCGTCGCCTGGGTTTGCCGATGCAGGCACTCGAGGAGCAGTTCCGGCGCATGGTCTTCAATATCCTTGCCCGCAATCAGGATGACCATGTGAAGAACATCGCTTTCCTGATGGATCGCCGTGGCGCCTGGAAGCTGTCGCCGGCCTTCGATGTCACCTTCAGCTATAACCCCCTGGGAGCATGGACTGCCATGCATCAGATGTCGATGAATGGCAAGCGCGATGGATTTACTCTTGCGGATTTCAACAGTTGCGGGAAAAGTGCCGGTCTCAAGCGGGGGCGGGCGGAAGCCATTGTGGCCGAGGTGCGCGCCAGTGTGCTGCGCTGGCCGGAGTTCGCTGCGCAGGCTGGGGTGGCGCCGCAATGGACCGAGCAAGTTGCGGCGCACTTGCGGCTGGCAATATGAGATTCGATATGGCTTGACTTGATCCAGCAAACATTTACAATGCGCGCCTGTCGTCAGACAGATGCGCAGCGGTAGTTCAGTTGGTTAGAATACCGGCCTGTCACGCCGGGGGTCGCGGGTTCGAGTCCCGTCCGCTGCGCCATATTAAAATCTCTTATCTTGTTGAAAGATAAGAGTTTTTTCGTTTTTTGTGTTTGGTTCCGAGACTCTGGCCAGAGGGCGATTTTGGCTGCTTGACCAAACCGTGCCAGCCCCCCCTGAAAAACCGGTGTTCATTTTCTCTATGAGCGCCCGGTTAGTATTTCACTCCATGCCAGTG
Organism: Halopseudomonas xiamenensis; assembly: GCF_014219065.1. GTDB lineage: Bacteria > Pseudomonadota > Gammaproteobacteria > Pseudomonadales > Pseudomonadaceae > Halopseudomonas > Halopseudomonas xiamenensis. Next base: position 51,610 of record NZ_JACLGO010000028.1, on the reverse strand, counting down.
AGAAACCTGCGTACATATTCTGGCGCAAGCTCCATGTCGGACGAGATATCAGGTTTTACTCTTCAGGGCTTCCAGTTGTTGCCTGAGCTGCTCGACTTCAGCCTCCAGCTCGAGCACGCGCTTGCTGGCCTGAACTTCCGTGCTGACGTCTTTCTGGATACCGATGAAATAAGTCAGGTTGTCGGCTTCATTGAAAACCGGCGTGATGGAGAGCTCGTTCCAGAACTGGCTGCCATCGCGCCGATAGTTGCGCAGAGTCTGGCGACAGGGCTGATTATTCTTCACTGCCGCGCGGATGGCTTCGATACCAGGTTGATCACGGTCATCGCCCTGCAGGAAGCGGCAGTCTTGATAGAGAATATCGTCAAGCGTGTAGCCAGTCAGGCGTTCAAAAGCCGGATTGGCATAGATGAGGATGTTGTCCTCTCCCTCTTGCTCGGCAATCACGATGCCGTCATTGGAAGCATCCACTACCAGTTGCAGTAATTTTGCGTTGATCATCTATCCAACTCTCGGCATACAGCAGGGCGGTATAGGATACCCGACGGGCAAGCAATGTGTAATCGCTCATCGAGGATGTATACAAGACGCAGCCGCTGTACACTATTCGGGTTTATCCAGAGCTACCTATTTTGCCAATGACCAAGCGAGCCGAGTTATTACCGCCTGTTACCCGGCAGGCGCACCCCGAAGAAGGGCTGCTGCCGATAGGCGAAGTTGTGCGCCTTACTGGCATCAACCCTGTAACTCTACGTGCATGGGAGCGTCGCTACGGATTGATCCGCCCGGTACGAACAGAAGGCGGGCATCGACTGTATTCGGCGGCGGATGTGGATACTGTCCGGCGCATCATGTCCTGGACAGATCGCGGCGTTGCGGTGAGCAAGGTCGCTTCTTTATTGGCACTGCAAACCTCTTCCAGTGCCGGACCTGTGGCTGACGAAACACCGGCAGTCCACTCGGAACCTGCATCGCCCTGGGGTGAGTGGCGGGAAGGTATTCGTCAAGCGATAGAAGTCTTTGACGAGGCTCGACTGGATCAGCTGTATGGTCAACTATTCAGCACTTATCCAATAGAGCAGAGCTTCGGGAAAGTACTCATGCCGTTGTGGCAAGAGTGGTTGCACCTTACTGGTTTTGGCCAGCGCAGTCAGTGGTTGTTTTATGATGCGTTCCTGCGGGCCAGGGCGCTGCAGCGGCTGCAGTTCTTACGACATAACGGTGGTGACTCAGTACTGTTTGTTGTGCTGCCTGATTCATGCCGAGAGCTGGAAATGCTGGTCACTGGGCTACTGCTCGATAATGGGAAAGGGATATTACGCACGCTACCAGTGGGCCAGCCGCTGGACGAGCTACCCCTTGTCTGCCAGTCCATATTGCCTACAGCCCTGGTGCTCTTTGCCCCGACGCCGCTGTCACCCACACAGCTAAGCAAGATCACCAAATTGGCGCAGAAGGTCGATAGCCCGGTGGCTCTGGCAGGCGTAGGGGCAGAGCTGGCAGCGGAACAGTTGCGAAGCTCACCCCTGGCCAATCTGGGTAAAGAGCCCCAGGTGATGGCAAGCAGACTGGAACAGTTTCTATCCGGCCACCTGGACACCTGAGATCTGTGTGGCGGTAGCGCCAAGCTGGGCTTCACACAGGCGTACCAGCGCTTGCGCCCAGTCATGGTTGTCATTCAGGCAGGGAATCAACTGCAGGTCTTCGCCACCAGCAGCGATAAACTGGACACGTCCACGGATGCCGAGCTCTTCATATGTCTCAATGCAATCCGCAACGAAGGCCGGCGACATGACCAACAGTTTTCTCACACCTTGTTGCGCCAATTCATCCAATCGTGACTCCGTATAGGGCTCAATCCACTTGGCTCTCCCAAGGCGTGACTGGAAGGCTACTGACCATTGCTCCGGCTTCAGTCCGGCGTTAGCTGCAAATTCAGCAGCACTTTGTATGCACTGGGCTTTGTAGCAGGTTTTCAGCACCTCTCCCGTTGCTCTATGGCAACAGTCTGACGATTGCAGACAATGGTTCTTGCCAGGGTCGCGCTTGATCAGATAGCGCTCAGGCAGGCCATGAAAGCTAAATAGCAGATGGTGAAAATCCTGTTCCAGAGCAGGGCGAGCACTGGCAACCAGTGCCTGAATGTAGTCTGGTTCAGCATGAAAAGGCGGCAGGGTACGTAGCTGCAGTGACAGTTTGTGCTTATTTATAACGCGGCGCACTTCTTCGATGGCAGTGGTGGTAGTGCTATCAGCAAACTGGGGGTACAGAGGGGCAACCAGGACACTACGTGCGCCTTGCTCAGCCAGTGCCAATAACGCGTTTTCAATGGACGGGGCTGCATACCGCATACCCAGCTCAACAGGGCCGTGCTTCCAGAGCGGGCGCACTGCGTTGCACAGACGCTGACTGATGACTATCAGCGGCGATCCCTCCTCCCACCATATCTGCCGGTAGGCTTCTGCCGACTCGGACGGGCGTCGGAGCAATATCAGGCTGACCAGAGCGCGACGCAGTGGCCAGGGCAAGTCGATAACATAGGGGTCCATCAGGAACTGGTTGAGGTACTGGCGCACATCGCTTACCTCGGTTGACCGGGGAGACCCCAGATTGATCAGCAACAGGCCTTGATCCTGCATGTATAACTCCCTTGCGCAACAACGTTACCATGACAAAGCTGTACATAACCTATGCAAAGCCCCCTGCAAGTTCTGTTTTCAAGGGGTTGCAGGAAGCAATCCGAAGAAAACACGCGCAGAGAATAACATTTCCATTCGGATATTTCTGTACGGTATGTATTTTTTGTATAGATTTGTGTGGTGTTAGAAAGACGATGACCAAGATGCCTGTGCGCCGTCATGCATTACAGTCGCTATCCCTTCAGGCACTGGATGTGCAGCTTGGTTGAGTACTCCGTTCGCCCCTGAGCTTGGTTACACGATGCAGAAAGTCAGACATGGCCAGGCTCCGGCGCGGAGAGATTCTTGAAGGCGCTCAGAGCACGCTCGCGGCTGGCAGCCAGATCGACCATGGGCGCTGGGTAATCGGTCACGGCAAACAAGGAGCCGACCGCACTGGGGGCATGTATCAGGCGATCATCCAGATGAGCCAATTCTGGCAACCAATGCCGGATAAAGTGGCCTTGGGGATCGAAGCGTTGTGACTGGGTGATGGGATTGAACAGGCGAAACCAGGGCACGGCATCGGTACCCGTGGAAGCACTCCATTGCCAGCCACCGTTGTTTGCAGCAAGGTCACCATCAATAAGGTGCTGCATGAAAAAACGCTCACCTTCGCGCCAGTCAATCAGCAGGTTCTTGGTCAGAAACATGGCCACGACCATGCGCAGTCGGTTGTGCATCCAGCCTGTGGCCAGCAATTGACGCATGGCGGCATCAATCAGCGGAAAGCCGGTGCGCCCCTCTTGCCATGCGGCAAGCTCCCCGGGTGACTGACGCCAGGGCACAGCCTCGGTGTGCTCACGAAAGGCGCGATGCCGGGACACCTGCGGGAAACCAACCAGGATGTGGCTGTAGAACTCACGCCAGAGCAGTTCGTTGATCCAGGTTACGGCACCCTTGCTGCCGGTTTCGAACTCGCCTCGATTGTTACGCAGCGCCGCATGCAGGCATTGCCTGGGCGACAGTACGCCGGCAACCAGATAGGCCGAAAGCTGGCTGGTGCCGGGTTGAGCGGGCAGGTCGCGCTGACGGTCATAGGCGTCCAGGTGCTGGTCTACAAAACCGTCCAGGCGCTCTAGCGCGGCTGCTTCGCCTGTTGGCCAGAGGGCTTGCAGAGCGACGCTTGGTGCAGCAAACCCGGGCACTGCTGTGGGAATCGAATCGCTCTCGATGCCAAGCGGTGCCTGTGGTTCTGGCAGTGCAAGGCAGCTCGGCAGCGCAAGCTGCAAGCGTTGATAAGAGACCTTGCGGAACTGGCTGAAAACCCGAAAGTAACCACCGGTACGGGTGAGGATGCTGCCGGGGCGCAGCAGCAGGTGATCCATGTGGCTGGTAAAGTCCACGCCCAGCGCTGCCAGTCGCTGGGCTACTGCCCGGTCGCGACGGGTTTCATTCAGACCATACTCCTGGTTGACCTGCACCTTGCTGATTTTCTGCTCCTGACATAGACCGGCAAGCACGGCGGGCGCATCGCTCCAGTGTTCAGCATGACGAATCAGCAAGGGTACGTTCAGTGCTTGCAGTTCCTTCTGCAAACTGGCCAGATTACGCAACCAGAAATTAATCTTGCATGGCGCATCGTCGTGGCTGCGCCATTGGCCGGGGCTGAGCAAAAATACAGCCAGAACCGGGCCAGCCTGCATGGCGGCGCACAATGCAGTGTTATCGCGCACCCGCAGGTCGGTGCGAAACCAGATCAGTTGATGCATAAGTATTTCCTCAGCGGTAATCAAGTAGACCCAGTCCGCAGGTATTGCATGGCGACCAGGGGGCGTCGGCGAGATGCATGTCCGGCACTCTAAAGACCATGTCCCTGAGCGGTACGCTGTGGCTGGAGCGAGCCAAGACAGCGCTCCCAGGCACGCAGTGTTGCAGGCGGAACTTCATTTTGCTGAGCGATGTCACGAATAGGCGGCAGGTTTTCAGGCAGAGATGAACTGGGTTGCTCTTGGCAATAATTATTCATAATGCATTGCGCAGGCCGAGTTCTTCAGGATGCGGTTGCAGGTAGGCCTGGCGCTCGATGTAAGCATCCGGATAGCGGCGAAAGTGGTATTTGATCATGGTTATCGGTACTACTAAGGGCACAATACCCTTTCGATACTGATCAATCAGCCTTTGCAGTTCCTGCTTGTCAGTCTTGCTCAATGCCCGTTTGAGATAGCCTGAGAGATGTTGCAATACGTTAGTGTGGCTACCACGGTTGGCAGGCTTTTTGAGGGCTTCCATGAACTGAGTGAAATACCTCGCGGCGAACGCCTGCAGCGGTATATCCGCGCTCTGCGCCACCGCTTGGCCAAGCGCTTTGTACTGCTCCCGGTTATTGGCCATCAGCTGGTATTTGTAGCGTGCGTGAAAGTCCATCACGGCCTTTCGCGTCAACCCCTGAGCTTGCAGTTGTTGCCATTCTGCATAAGCAAATACGCGAGTAATAAAGTTTTCCCGCAATACAGGATCGTGCAGGCGTCCATCCTCTTCGACTGGCAAGTCCGGGCGTGCTTGCATCAATGCCGTGGCGAACAGGCCTCGTCCACCGCCATTGGCGGGGTAGCCGTTGTCCCTGTAGACCTTGACTCGCTCCATTCCACACGATGGTGACTTCTGCATCAAAATGTAGCCACTTATGTTACGCAACTGCTCGGCAGCGCGGTGGCCGCAGGCTCTCAGGGCGTCAGTGACATCCAGATCTGAATTGACTGTCCCTACTGCACGTGGGTTATATGGGTCGCCAACCAAGCGAATCGGTTGACGCGGCGTGCCCAAGCCAATGGCTTGCTCTGGACACAGCCCGATAAAATCGAAGTGGCGTGACAGCACCTCGATGCACAGATGGGAGGCCTTGTGTCCACCGTTGTAACGCACTTTCTGGCCTTGCAGACAGGCACTGATACCGATCTTGATGGTGTTGTCAGTTGTCATGGGATCCTCAACCTGCACAGCAATCTAATCTGTACATGTTTTGGGATCATATGTCATTTTCTGTACAAGTCAATGTTTTGTACAGTTTTGTGCCTGGCTGCCCGGAGACCTCACGAAACGGGAAACTCGTACTGACCAGCAGCCTGGGGGCGGCGGCCTGATAAAACCGACCGCCCTCAAGACTTTTTTGCTTCAGTTGTCCGGATACTCGGCAACCACTTCCAGCTGCCCGTCCTTGGTCAGGCCCACCACCTGGTAGGGGTCCTGACGGTCACCATACTCCATGCCTGGCGAACCCATCGGCATGCCGGGGACCGCGATGCCCAGCAGGTCTGGCCGGGTTTGCAGTGCCAGCACCTGCTCGGCCGGTACGTGGCCTTCGATGAACTGCCCGTTGAGAACGGCGGTGTGGCAGGAGCCCAGGCGCGGCGGTACTCCCAGTTCCTGTTTGACCGTGGCCATGTTCGGCTCGACGTGATCATTCACCGTGAAACCGTTGGTTTCCATGTGCTTGATCCAGTCCTTGCAACAGCCGCAGTTGGCATCGCGATGGACATCGATGGTCAGGTTGTCGGCGGCCTGGGCCAGGCCGCCGAGCAGCATGGCGGTCAGGGCAACGAAACGTAATCTGCTATGCATGATGTGATCCTTGATGGTCTCAGTGGCAACCGCCACAGCAGGTAGTATGACCGTCATGCGCTGCGCTGGCGATGGCCGCGGGATAGCCGGCGGCGTCCAGCGCGCTGATCAGTGCCTGGCTGTCGGCCTGGCCGCTGACCTTGACCCGGCCGCCATCCAGATCGACATCGACGGCGTTGACGCCGGCCACGGCGGTCAGTGCTTCGGTAACATGCTTGACGCAGGAGCTGCAGCTCATTTCCCGTACATTCAATTCGATGGAACTCATTGGGGGACTCCCTGGATGTGTGAACTGAGCGCATTCTCAACTCTGACATCGTGGCAAAGTCAATCCGCATCGCCTGGCTCACCGGTGTCTATACTGGATGTCGGTGTGGATGGGGTTGATCGGTCCACTTTCAGATAACGGGTTTGCAAGGAGCGACACTCTTGAGAGCGTTCACAGTGATTGTCGGGTTGGCCTGCGCGCTGGTGGGGTTGGTGCTGGCTCTGGGGGGCGGATATCTGGTGACGCTGGGCGGTAGTTGGTACTACCTGCCGGCTGGCGTGGCGATAGTGATTGCCGGGGTGTTGATTGCGCGAGGGCGTCCATCCGGTGCTCTGCTGTTTGCTCTGGTTTTCCTGTTATCGGTGGTATGGGCCATCTGGGATGCGGGCCTGGAGTTCTGGCCGCTGGTATCGCGCCTGTACATGCTGGCGGTGATGGGCCTGGTCATTGCCTTCATCTACCCTGCGATGCTGCGTCGCACCGGCGAGCTGCCTGGCCGTGGCGCCGTGGTGGTGCCGGTGATCATGCTGGTTGGCGTGGTCGCCACTTTTGCCGCCATGTTCATGCCGATGAACAGTCAACTGGCTGCGCGTGACCCGGTGCGCACTCCGTTGCCCGATGGTGTCGAGCAGACCGACTGGATGCATTGGGGCAACACCACCCACGGTGATCGTTTTGCCGCGCTGGACCAGATCACTCCGGAGAACATCGATCAGTTGGAGGTGGCCTGGACCTTCCGTACCGGTGAGTTGCCGGAAAGCACCGGCGCTGGTGCGGAGGACCAGAATACCCCGTTGCAGGTCGGCGATACCCTGTACTACTGCAACGCCTACGGCAAGATCTTCGCTCTGGATGTGGACTCCGGTGAGCAGCGCTGGATGTTCGATCCCGAAGGGCATGCGCCGGTCTGGCAGCGCTGCCGCGGCCTGGGCTATTTCGCCGAGCAAGTCACCAGCCCCATCGTGGCGGGTGACGCCGCTGGCAGTCCGGCGGCCAGTTGCCAGCGACGCCTGTTCCTGCCGACCGGGGATGCCCGTCTGCTGGCTATCAATGCCGAGACCGGTGAGCTGTGCGCCGATTTCGGTGACAACGGTACGGTCGACCTCAAGGTTGACATGGGAGAGGTGAAGGATGGTTTCTACCAGCAGACCTCCACGCCACTGGTGGCCGGTGAGCTGGTGGTGGTCGGCGGCCGGGTGGCGGACAACTTCTACGTCGGCGAGCCTCCGGGAGTGGTGCGCGCCTTCGATGTGCGCAGCGGCGATCTGATCTGGGCCTGGGATCCGGGCAACCCGGAAACCACCCGTCGCCCACCGGCAGGCCAGACCTATACTCTGGGCACGCCCAACGTCTGGTCGGCCATGTCCTATGATGCCGAGCTGGGATTGATCTACCTGCCTACCGGCAATACCACCCCGGACTTCTGGGCTGGCCAGCGCACCGAACTGGACGACCTGTACAGCTCGTCGCTGGTCGCGGTCGAGGCGCAGACCGGGCGCGTGCGCTGGCACTACCAGATGACCCATCACGATATCTGGGACTTCGACCTGCCGGCCCAGCCGCTGTTGTACGACATTCCGGACGGGCAGGGTGGCAGCGTGCCGGCGGTGGCCCAGGTGACCAAGCAGGGCGAGATCTTCCTGCTCAACCGGGTCACCGGCGAGCCGATCGCCGAGGTGGAGCAGCGCCCGGTGCCGGCCGGCAACCTGGAAGGCGAGCGCTACGCACCGACCCAGCCGTTCTCGGTGGGCATGCCATCGATCGGTAACGAGACGCTGGTCGAGTCGGACATGTGGGGCGCGACCCTGCTGGATCAGTTGGTGTGCCGTATCCAGTTTGCCGGCATGCGTCATGAAGGCGTGTATACCCCGCCGGGCCTGGATCGCGCGTTGCAGTATCCCGGCTCGCTGGGTGGCATGAACTGGGGCAGTGTATCGGTGGACCCGACCACCAGCTACATGTTCGTCAACGATATGCGCCTGGGGCTGGCCAATTACATGTTGCCGCGTGAGGATATCCCCGCTGACGCCAGTGGTATCGAGATGGGTATTGTGCCGATGGAAGGGACGCCCTACGGTGCCATGCGCGAGCGCTTCCTGTCACCGTTGGGCATTCCCTGCCAGAAGCCGCCGTTCGGAACCATGTCGGCGATCGACCTGAAGACCCGTGAGCTGGTCTGGCAGGTACCGGTGGGCACGGTGCGCGACACCGGCCCGATGGGTATCAAGATGCGCCTGCCGATCCCGGTGGGCATGCCGACCCTGGGGCCGTCGCTGGCTACCGAAACCGGCCTGCTGTTCTTCGCCGGTACCCAGGATTACTACCTGAGGGCCTTCGATAGCTATACCGGCCGGGAAATCTGGAAGTCCCGTTTGCCGGTGGGCAGCCAGGCCGGCCCGATGACCTATGTCTCACCACATAGCGGCAAGCAGTACATTGTCATCAGTGCCGGTGGTGCGCGGGTCTCGCCTGATCGTGGTGACTATGTGATCGCCTATGCGCTGCCGGATTGACAGGGGCTGTCGCGGGAGGACCTCCGAGCTGACCTGAAACAATGCGGCATCGCTCTCTACCTCGTCATCCTTCGCGAAGGCGAAGGATCCACCAGCCACTCCGGGTCAGCCGCCACCCTGGATCCTTCGCCTTCGCGAAGGATGACGAGGTTTGGTGAAGGATGACGGATTTGCGAAGGATGGTGGGGGGCAATGCGGGCTTGGGTGGTGGGCTGGCGGGTCGTGCTACCCTGTCTGCCGCGCATCAGCAACCATACCTGTTTTTAATCTATTGCGGCTGCATCCGCAGGTGGATCTGTGCTTCGCCGGGCCGGGTGCTGATGCCTGGCGGATCTGGTCGAGCAGTGCCTGGATACCGATAAATTGCTTGAGTTATGTGGGATAACTGATTGATTGATTTGATATTGGGTGGGGCGCGCTCCGGCAAGAGCAGCCTCGCGGAACAGATGGCCACGGCCTCCGGCCTGGCGGTCACCTATATCGCCACCAGCCAGCCGCTGGATGAGGAGATGCGCCAGCGCATCGCCCATCACCGACAGCGCCGGCCGGCGCACTGGCAACTGGTCGAGGAGCCCCTGGCACTGGCCGGGGCGCTGCGCGAGCATGCCGCGGCGGAGCGTTGCCTGCTGGTGGATTGCCTGACGCTGTGGCTGACCAACCTGCTGCTGCAGGAAGATGAGCAACGCCTGGAACAGGAGCGCCAGGCACTGCTGGAGGTGCTGGGCGAGCTGCCGGGGAGGCTGATCCTGGTCAGCAATGAAACCGGCCTGGGCGTGGTGCCCATGGGCGAGCTGAGCCGCCGCTACGTGGACGAGGCCGGCTGGCTGCACCAGGCGCTGGCCAGGCGCAGCGACCGGGTGCAGTTCTGCGTGGCGGGGTTGCCGATGCTGCTCAAGGGAACCGATTGACATTGACCGAGGAATACATGGCGACAGAGTGGTGGCTGGAGGAAGTGGCGCAGGTGGATCGCCAGGCGCGGGAGCAGGCGCAGCAGCGCCAGGCGCAACTGACCAAACCGCAGGGCGCGTTGGGCCGGCTGGAGCAGTTGGCGATCCGGCTGGCGGGCTGGCAGGGCAACGCCCGACCACAGCTGGAGCGGGTGTGGATCAGCGTGTTTGCCGGGGATCACGGGGTTGCGCTGGAAGGCGTGTCCACGGCACCGCAGGCGGTGACCGGGCAGATGCTGCGCAATTTCGCCAACGGCGGTGCGGCGATCAGCGTCATGGCCCGGCAATTGGGCGCGACCCTGGATCTGCGCGATCTTGGCCTGGCCGTGCCCATCGAGCCGCTGCCGGGTGTGCATCACCTGAATCTGGCGCCGGGCAGCGCCAATCTGCTGCATGAGCCGGCGTTGACTGCCGAGCTGTGCCGACAGGCGCTGCTGGCCGGGCGTCAGGCGGTACTGGATGCCGCCGGGCAGGGAGCGCAATTGTTCATCGCCGGGGAAATGGGCATCGGCAACACCACCCCGGCCTGCGCCATGGCCAGCCTGCTGCTGGAACAGCCGGTCGCCGCACTGGTCGGCCCCGGTACCGGGCTGGATGCTGCCGGGTTGCGACACAAGACGGCGGTCATCGAGGCGGCGCTGCGCTTGCACCGGCCGCACTGCCATGGCGCGCTGGATGTGCTGCAGCGCCTTGGCGGACTGGAGATCGCCGCCATCGCCGGCGCCTGTCTGGCCGCGGCCCAGCAGGGCATTCCGATGTTGGTGGATGGCTATATCTGCTCCACTGCGGCACTGTGCGCGACTCGCCTGAACCCGGCCTGCCGCGACTGGATGCTGTTCGGCCACCGCAGCGCTGAGCCGGGGCACGCGGCGGTACTGGCGGCGCTGCAGGCCGAGCCGCTGCTGGAGCTGGACATGCGCCTGGGCGAAGGCACCGGCGCCGCCGCCGCGGTACCGCTGCTGCGCATGGCCTGCGCCCTGCACAACGACATGGCCACCTTCGCCGAGGCGGCGGTGGCGGCAGGGCCGGCAGCATGCTGACCCTGGACCTGCTGCGGCATGGCGAGACCGAGCGCGGTGGCGGCTTTCGTGGCAGCCTGGATGATCTGCTGACGCCGGAAGGCTGGCGGCAGATGCGCCTGGCGACAGAGCAGCCGGAGCCCTGGGATGCGATCATCAGTTCGCCGTTGCGCCGTTGCGCCGACTTTGCCTTCGAACTGTCGCAGCGCTGCCATGCGCCGCTGGTATTGCTGGAGGATGTGCGTGAACTGCACTTCGGCGACTGGGAAGGCCGCCACGCCAGTGAGTTGATGATCGAACATGCCGACGATCTTGGCCGTTTCTGGTCCGACCCCTATGGCTTCACGCCCCCGGGAGGCGAGCAGCTGGAAGTATTCGAGCGGCGGGTGCTGGGCGCCGTGGACGAGTTGTACCGACGCCGCGCCGGCGAGCACCTGCTGCTGGTCACCCATGGCGGGGTGATGCGCCTGTTGCTGGCCAGGGCCCGTGGGCTGGCGCGCGAGGCGCTGCTGCAGGTGGAAGTGGCGCACGGGCAGCGCTTGCGCATACGCATCGATGAGGGGAGGTTGAGCGAATGCCATTGCTGATTGCCCTGCAGTTCCTGACCCGGCTGCCGGTGCGCCTGTGGCGCCTGCCCAGCGCCGAGGAGAACGGTCGGTCACTGCTCTGGTATCCGCTGGTCGGGCTGCTGCTCGGGGCCGCGCTGTTGCTCGGGCACGGGTTGCTGGGCGGCGTGTCGGTATGGCTGCAGGCGGCATTGCTGCTGACGATCTGGGTCTGGCTCAGTGGCGGCCTGCATCTGGATGGCCTGGCCGATACCGCCGATGCCTGGGTCGGCGGCTATGGCGACCGCGAGCGCACCCTGGCGATCATGAAGGACCCGGCCTGCGGGCCGATCGGAGTGATCAGCCTGGTGCTGCTGTTACTGCTGAAGCTGACCGCGCTGGTGGCCCTGCTGCAGGCCGGGCAGTGGGGAGCGCTGCTGCTGGCCCCCTGGCTGGGACGCTGGGTATTGCCCCTGCTGCTGTACAGCACGCCCTATGTGCGCCCCGGTGGGCTGGGCCAGGTGCTGGTCGAGCATATGCCGCGCCACAGTCTGCCACTGTTGCTGGGCGTGCATGCCCTGGCGATGCTGCTGTTCGGCTGGGTGGGGTTGCTGGCGTTGGCGGTGGCATTGGTGGTGTTGCTGGTGCTGCGACACTACCTGTGCCAGCGCCTCGGCGGCACCACCGGCGATACCGCCGGCGCGCTGGTCGAACTGGTGGAAACCGCCGTGCTGGTGGCCTGCGCCGTGATCTGAACTTTTTCTGGCAGCGTTCATCTGACTGTAATGCAGGGCTCATAAGGTGATTGTGTGAACTTCACCCCTGCAACAGGGAAACGGAGGAGAACAAGATGAACGAATACGAAGAAGAGTTGCTGGAACAGCGTGCGCAGGATTGGGATCACGATGTGGAAGATGCGCAGGAGATGTAGGGTATTCTTTTGCTTGGCGACTTTCCCCCCTCTCCCCCGACCCCTCTCCCGCAAGGGGCGAGGGGTGACTCGCGCCTGAGCCTGCGTGTTTGCCCTGCAAATAACGAGGTATTGACGAGCAAGCGAATTCTGCGAATCGCTGCCGGGATAGTCGAGTCGAAATAGAGGCCATAAATCAATACTCGCGAAGTATCTCTCACGATTGATTCGAACAGGAGATACACGGCATACCCGGCGCGAGTCACCCCTCGCCCCTTGCGGGAGAGGGGCCGGGGGAGAGGGGGAGGCGGTCAGCCCCATCCATCGAATTGCTACTCGACGCGCCAGCAGCTCCACGCCCCTGCCGCCGAAACTGCCCCGGCGCCACCCCCGCCCAGCGCTTGAACGCCCGCTGAAATGCCGCGGGTGATGAAAACCCCAAGAGAAACGACACTTCCCCCAGGGCAATTTCCGTATCGCGGATATAGCTGAGCGCCAGTCCGCGCCTGATTTCGTCGATGATGTCCTGGAACCGCGTGCCGTCCTCGATCCTCAGCCGTCGGCGCAAGGTCCAGCCGGGCAGTCCCAGTTGGCCAGCCACCTCATCGAGTGTCGGCAGGCGGCTGTGCAACTGCGGGGAGACGATCTCTTCCACCCTTTCACGCAGGCGGCGGTGCCGGGTCAGTTGCTGCAGCTGTTGCCGGCACAGTTCCAGCAACTGTGCATGCGTGGTGGCTGCGCTCTGTACCGGTTGCAGTTCCAGGCTGGTGGCTTCCCACAGCAGCTGGTTGTGCTCCTGCTCGAACAGTACCGGGCAGCCGAACAGCGCCTCGTAGCGCGCGCTGTAATCCGGGGCGGGAAACTCGATATGTACCTCGCGCAACCGCGCCGCGCCATCGGTCAGCTGGCGCGCCAGTTGCCAGCGCGAGGCCAGCGCCGAGTCCACCACGAACAGGTTGAAGGCATTGTACGGGCTGATCGAGTAGAAGCGCGTGGCGGGTGCCTGGAAGCTGGAGTGCCCGCGGTAGTTCTGGCTGATCAGGCGCTCGAAGCGCACCAGCGTCTCGAAGGCATCGGCCAGCGTCGGCGCGCACTGCGCAGCCGCCCCAGGCAGACCGAAGTGGCTTGGCTGGCTGTGCAGGCCCATCAGCAGGCCGAGGTCGGCATGCCCGCTGAGCTGGATCGCGGCATGCCCCAGGCGCATGAAGCGTGGAATGCTGATACGTGCCTGGGCCTGACCGAGCAGCGCCGGGCTGATCCGGTAGCGGCGCAGCAGCGGCTCGGGATCGTGCTCCAGGCTGCGCAGTGCCGCCTGCAGGCTGTACAGGTAGCCGACCGAGAGGTCACCCAGTTTCATGCTCATTGTCCTTTCCAGTGGGAAGCAGAATGTAACCCAGGGTTATGAAAATGTCATTTGGGGTGATTGAGCGGTCGGGGCTGGCAGCCTATTGTCAGCGGCATACCAAAGCCGGCCGATGAGCCGGCAGCCTGATGACGAACGTTGGAGCACGAGCATGACCACACAGACTCTCTATCCCCATATGTTGGCCCCGCTGGACCTGGGCTTCACCACCCTGCGCAATCGCGTGTTGATGGGTTCCATGCATACCGGCCTGGAAGAGCGCCCGCAGGGTTTCGAGCGTATGGCGGCGTTCTTTGCCGAGCGTGCCCGTGGCGGTGTCGGCCTGATCGTCACCGGCGGCTTCGGCCCCAACACCGAAGGCAGCGTGGGCAAGGGCGCGGCCAAGCTGAGTACCCCGGAGGAGGCCGAGCAGCACAAGGTGGTAACCCAGGCGGTGCATGAGGCGGGCGGCAAGATCTGTCTGCAGATCCTGCATGCCGGACGCTATGCCTTCACGCCGGAGCAGGTTTCCGCCAGCGCCGTGCAATCGCCGATCAACCCGTTCACACCGAAGGAGCTGGACGAGGCGGGGATCGAGAAGCAGATCAGCGATTTCGTCAACTGCGCAGCGCTGGCCCAGCGCGCCGGCTATGACGGTGTCGAGATCATGGGCTCGGAAGGCTACTTCATCAACCAGTTCCTGGTCGAGCGGGTCAACCAGCGTACCGATCGCTGGGGTGGCAGCTACGAGAACCGCATGCGCCTGCCGCTGGAAATCGTCCGCCGGGTGCGTGAGGCAGTCGGTCCCGAGTTCATCATCATCTATCGGCTGTCGATGCTCGACCTGGTCGAGGACGGCAGCAGCTGGGACGAGGTGGTGCTGTTGGCCAGGGAGATCGAGAAGGCCGGGGCGACCATCATCAATACCGGTATCGGCTGGCACGAGGCGCGTATTCCGACCATTGCCACCAAGGTGCCGCGCGCGGCCTTCACCAAGGTTACCGCGCGGCTCAAGGGCGAGGTGTCCATTCCGCTGATCACCACCAACCGGATCAATACCCCGGAAGTGGCCGAGCAGGTGCTGGCCGAGGGCGATGCCGATATGGTGTCCATGGCCCGCCCGTTCCTCGCCGACCCCGAATTCATCAACAAGGCCGCCGCCGGCCGGGCGGACGAGATCAATACCTGCATCGGCTGCAACCAGGCGTGCCTGGACCACACCTTCAGCGGGCGCCTGACCAGCTGCCTGGTCAACCCGCGGGCCTGCTACGAGACCGAACTCAATTACATTCCAACCACCGCGGTGAAGAAGATTGCCGTGGTCGGTGCTGGCCCGGCAGGCCTGGCGGCGGCCACCGTGGCGGCCGAGCGGGGCTATGCGGTGACGCTGTTCGATGCGGCGAGCCAGATCGGCGGCCAGTTCAATGTGGCCAAGCTGATTCCGGGCAAGGAGGAGTTCTACGAGACGCTGCGCTATTTCACCAGGCGCATCGAGGCGACCGGCGTGCAGCTCAAGCTCGATACCCGCGTGGCGGCTGCGGATCTGGCGGAGTTCGATGAGGTCATCCTGGCCACCGGTATCGTCCCGCGCACGCCGGCCATCCCCGGTGTCGAGCATCCCAGGGTGATCGGTTACCTGGATGCCATCCTGCAGCGCAAGCCGGTGGGGCAGAAGGTAGCGGTGATCGGCGCCGGCGGTATCGGTTTCGATGTGAGCGAGTTCATCTGCCATGCTGGCGAGAGCACCAGCACCGATACCGGGCTGTTCTGGAAGGAGTGGGGCATCGACCCCGAGCTGCAGGCCCGTGGTGGTATCGCCGGCGTACAGCCGCAGCCGCATGCGCCGGCGCGTGAGGTCTATCTGCTGCAGCGCAAGGCCAGCAAGGTCGGCGCCGGGCTGGGCAAGACCACCGGCTGGATCCACCGCGCCGGTCTGGCCAGCAAGCGGGTGAAGATGCTCAATGGGGTCGAGTATCTGCAGATCGACGACCAGGGGCTGCATATCCGTCGCGGTGATGAAGTCAGCGTGCTGCCGGTGGATACCATCATCCTCTGCGCCGGCCAGGAGCCGCTGCGCGAGCTGCAGGAAGGGCTGCAGGCCAGTGGCAAGCCGGTGCACCTGATCGGCGGGGCGGATGTCGCAGCCGAGCTGGATGCCAAGCGCGCCATCGATCAGGGATCACGACTGGCGGCTACTCTGTAATCTCTGCCAAGTCCGTCACATCCCGGGTGTGATGTTTTTCTTAAACTGCGCGGGGGCGGATGCAATCGCCCCGAAAAAGGTGCACAGTGGCGGAATCACAAGAACGGATGGGCAGCGGGATGAGTGCGAGAGACCTGGGCAGAATACAGAGGCCATTGCTGACTGAAGCGGTAATGTTCTTCTCTGAACATGGCATCTCGCGGGAAATGCTGTTCCCCGAGTTCGAAGCACTGCTCGATGGTCTGGTGGCCGCGCCCGAGTGCGCCGACGAGACCATCGAGGCAGTGTTCCTGCAGATCAATCACCGCCTGCACGTACGCGCGGCGGTGTTCTTCACCATCGACTTCGACATGGACGGCTGCGTCAACCGTCTATGGAACCTGCCGCTGCGCCAACTGGCGGAGAAGGCCGGGCGCGGGCCCGACATGGGCGGCGGGCCGATTCGCCTGGTATGCCTCGGCTTCTGCAACAGCAGCGAATACCGTGCCAGCCTGTGGAAGCCGCGTCAGCGCGCCGGCAAGGCGGACCTGAGCCTGATCAAGCAGGCAGTCACCCGCAATACCCTGGGTATTCTCGGCGAGGATGAGGAGGCCCAGGCGGTGCTGGCCACCGATAACCTGCAGATGGTTGCCGAGGAGGCCTGGTATGGCAACGCCTCGGCTCTGGAAACCGCCCCCCAGGCGGTGGAGGAGGATCTCGCTGCGCAGATGGAGGCGCTGAGAAAGGTCCATGCCAGCGAGAGTGCCGACTACCTGCGCCAGATAGCCGAGCTGCAGAATCGCCTGCGGCTGCAGGAGCAGGTGCATCGCCAGCAATTGGAGAACCTGCGTGGCCAGCATGCCGACCAGCTGACGGTGGCCCAGGGTGAACTGCTGGATATCAAGCGCGAGCTTGCCGAGCAGCAGAAGCTCAATGCGTTGCTGCGCCGTGAACTGGGTAAACTGCAAAGCCGCACGCCCATGGATAGCGAATAGCGGGATCGCCGCATCGCTCGCGGTAATAGCGGCGGAGCCCAATCGCGGCGAGGCGCCGCTCCTACGATAGAGGGCCAGTCAGCTCTCGTTATTTGCCAGAAGCCAAGCTGCTGCGGATAATTAGCGTTTGTCCGTGCGTCAGAGCGTTGTGCGGAATTTCTCAAGCCGACTACAGAGAGTGGTGTATGGAGCATTTCCGCAATATCGGGTTGATCGGTCGCCTGGGTAGTGGGCGGGTGGTGGACACCCTGCGTCGCCTCAAGCGCTTCCTGCTGGACAAGGGGCATACCGTGATACTCGAGGATGCCGTGGCTGACCTGTTGCCTGGGCATCAGCTGCAGGTCTGTTCGCGCGCCATGATGGGCGAGATCTGCGATCTGGTGATCGTGGTCGGCGGTGATGGCAGCCTGCTCGGCGCGGCCCGCGTACTGTGTCGCTACAATGTGCCGGTGCTGGGGGTGAACCGCGGCGGCCTGGGCTTTCTCACCGATATCTCCCCGGATGAGCTGGAGCAGCGGGTCGGTGCGGTGCTGGCCGGCGAGTACATGGCCGAGTCGCGTTTCCTGCTGGATGCCTTCGTCTGTCGTGACGAGGAGCAGCTGGGCAGCAGCGAGGCGCTGAATGACGTGGTGCTGCACCCCGGCAAGTCGGCGCGAATGATCGAGTTCGAGCTGTTCGTCGATGGCCAGTTCGTCTACAGCCAGAAGTCCGACGGCATGATAGTGGCCACCCCGACCGGTTCCACCGCCTATTCGCTGTCGGCCGGCGGGCCGATCATGCACCCCAAGCTGGATGCGGTGGTGCTGGTGCCGATGTTCCCGCATACCCTGTCCAGCCGTCCGATCGTGGTCGAGGGCAACAGCGAGATCCGCGTGGTCATCAGCAGGAAGAACGAGATCTATCCCCAGGTCAGCTGTGATGGCCAGGAACATATTGCCTGTGCCCCGGGTGACACCCTGATCATTCGCAAGAAGCCGCAGAAACTGCGGCTGATCCACCCACTGGACCATAATTTCTACGCGATCTGCCGCAGCAAGTTGGGCTGGAGCAGTCGCCTGACGGAATGATGACCATGGCGCAGGAACAATGGCGGGGCTACGACATCATCGGTGATGTGCACGGTTGCGCACGCACCCTGGAGGTGCTGCTCGAACGCATGGGCTATGCGCGCATCGGCGGTGTGTGGCGCCACCCGCAGCGCCAGGCGCTGTTTCTCGGCGACATCATCGACCGCGGCCCGCGTATTCGCGAGGCGCTGCTGCTGGTGCGTGACATGGTCGAGGCCGGTACTGCCCGCTGCATCATGGGCAACCACGAGTTCAATGCGCTGGGCTGGATGACCCCGGCGCCGGCTGGCAGTGGCCGGCGCTATGTACGTGAACACACCGAGCGCAACCAGCGGCAGATTCAGGCAACGCTCGAACAGTTTTCCGGGCGTGCCGCCGAGTGGGATGAGTTCATCGACTGGTTCTGGACCCTGCCGCTGTACCTGGACATGGAGGCGTTCCGCCTGGTGCATGCCTGTTGGGACGATCAACTCATCGAGTCGTTCACCGCGCAATATCCCGATGGCTGTCCCGACATCGAGTTCCTCCAGGCCTCGGTGGAGCGCGATGGCTTTGCCGACCAGGTGTTCGACCGCCTGCTGCGCGGCATCGGCATGCCGTTGCCGCACGGGCTGACCATGACCGGCCGCGATGGCTTCACCCGGGCCATGTTCCGCACCAAGTTCTGGGAGGAGGCACCACAGACCTACGGTGACCTGGTGTTCCAGCCCGATGGATTGCCCGAGCATATCGCCATCCGTCCGCTGACCGACCGGCAGAAGCGTGAGCTGCTGATCTACGGCCGCGATCAGCCGCCGCTGTTCGTCGGTCATTACTGGCAGCATGGCGTGCCGCGGCCGATCCGTGGGAACCTGGCCTGCCTCGACTACAGCGCGGTGAAGTATGGCCGGCTGGTAGCCTATCGCTGGAGTGGCGAGCAACGGCTGCTGCAGGAAAATTTCGTCTGGGTGGATGTGATATGAGCAGATGCCGCGCCATGCATTGCCGGCTGGATGAGGACCTGAGCCAGTTGACCGGCTTCCTGCGCCGCCAGGGCGTTCCGCACCGCATCACCGAGGAGCGCGGCCAGCAGGTGATCTGGACTCGCGACGAGGCCGATGCCGAACTGGTGCGGCTGCTCTATGCCGAGGGCGTGCCGCAGCAGGATGCCGGGCCGGCCGCGCCTGTCCGGCCGGCCAGGCGGCTGAGCTGGCAGCAGTTGCTGCGGCATCTGCCGGTGACCCTGGCGGTGCTGGCAATCACCGCCGTGGTGGCGCTGATGACCGGTATCGGCGGCAACCTGCAGGCCATAGTGCTGTTCACCTTCACTCCGGTCACCGCCAGCGGCTACCTGGCCGGCGAGCTGGATCTGCAGCAGTGGTGGCGGCTGTTCACACCGATGTTCCTGCATTTCGGCTGGTTGCACCTGGCGTTCAATGCGCTGTGGTACTGGGAGCTGGGTCGGCGTATCGAGTTGCGCTCCGGCAGCTTGTGGCTGCTCGGGCTGACCCTGTTGTTCGCGCTGGTATCCAACCTGGCGCAGTGGCTGTTCAGTGGTCCGGTGCTGTTCGGTGGCTTGTCCGGGGTACTGTATGGGCTGCTGGGCTATTGCTGGCTGTACCAGTTGCTGTCGCCCAACGTGCATTTCGACCTGCCCAAGGGCGTGGTGGTGATGATGCTCGGCTGGCTGGTGCTGTGCCTCTCGGGTGTGGTGACCATGCTCGGCTTCGGTGCGATCGCCAATGCTGCCCATGTCGGCGGGCTGTTGATCGGTTGTGCCTGCGGCGCGGTGGCCGGTGGTCTGCAGCGCATGCGCTGATCAAGGTACAATAGCCGGCTCACCCTCAATCATGCTCCGGAGAACCCATGAATACCTTTATCGACATGCTGCGCAATATCTCTCCCGAGGTGTACGAGAGCCTCAAGCAGGCCATCGAGCTGGGCAAGTGGTCGGACGGCCGCAAGCTGACCCAGGAGCAGAAGGAGTTGTGTCTGCAGGCGATCATCGCCTGGGAAATGGACAACCTGCCGGAGGAGCAGCGTACCGGTTATATCGGCCAGACCTGCAAGAACCAGGCGAAGGCGCCGACCAACCTGGATGAATCGCTGTTCGCCCCGGCCAAGGGCACCCTGCACTGATGGCGCTGGTCAGCGGCGAGGGCAGTATCCGCAAGATGCTCGGAACTCTGGGCGAACCCGTCCAGTACGCTTTACCCCTTGGTGATCAGCAAGTACCCCTGAATGAGCTGCTGGGCCGGTCTATCCGGCTGGAGGCACTGGGACCTATCCATTGCAGCCATTGCAAGCGGCTCACCAAGAAGAGTTACAGCCAGGGGTTCTGCTTCCCCTGCATGAAGAAGCTGGCCCAGTGCGATATCTGCATCGTCAGCCCCGAGCGCTGTCACTACGACCAGGGTACCTGCCGCGAGCCGGCCTGGGGCGAGCAGTTCTGCATGACCGACCATATCGTCTATCTGGCCAATTCCTCGGGGTTGAAGGTCGGTATTACCCGTGCCAGCCAGATCCCGACCCGCTGGATCGACCAGGGCGCCAGCCAGGCGCTGCCGATCCTGCGGGTGGCCACCCGTCAGCAGTCCGGGCTGGTGGAAGACCTGCTGCGCCAGCAGGTGGCCGACAAGACCAACTGGCGTGCGCTGCTGCGTGGCGAGCCGGAGCCGATCGACCTGTTGGCCGAGCGTGAGCGTCTGCTGGACGGTGCGCAGCAGGGTCTGCAGGCATTGCAGGCGCGCTTCGGCCTGCAGGCCATCCAGCCGTTGGCGGACGCCCAGGTGCAGCACATCCGCTATCCGGTGCTGGAGTACAGCGCCAAGCCGCAGTCGGCCAACCTGGACAAGGAGCCACTGCTGGAGGGCACCCTGCTGGGAATCAAGGGTCAATACCTGTTACTGGATACGGCCGTCATCAATATTCGCAAATACACTGCCTACACTATGGCTTTCAGTGTGTCCTGAGGAGTCCATCATGCGTACAGAACAACCCCAGACCATTTACCTCAAGGACTATCAGCAGCCCGACTACCTGATCGACGAGACGCATCTGACCTTCGAGCTGTTCGAGGATCATGCGCTGGTGCACAGCCGCCTGTTCATGCATCGTAATGCCGCGGGGCAGGGGGCGGCACTGCCGCCGCTGGTACTGCATGGCCAGCAGTTGGAGCTGCGCAGTGTGGTGCTGGATGAGCGGGAACTGTCGGCCGCCGACTACCAGCTGGATGACGACAGCCTGACACTGCAGCCACAGGCCGAGCAGTTCGAGCTGGCGATCACCACCCGTATCGAGCCGCAGAACAATACCGCGCTGGAAGGGTTGTACAAGTCCGGGGGCATGTTCTGTACCCAGTGCGAGGCCGAGGGCTTTCGCAAGATCACCTATTATCTGGACCGTCCAGACGTCATGAGCCGCTTCACCACCACGGTGATGGCCGAGCGTGGCGCCTATCCGGTGCTGCTGTCCAACGGCAACCTGATCGCCAGTGGCGATCATGAAGGCGGGCGGCACTGGGCTACTTGGGAGGACCCCTTCCCCAAGCCGGCCTACCTGTTCGCCCTGGTCGCCGGGGATCTGTACCGTATCGATGACAGCTTCACCACCATGAGTGGCCGTGAAGTCGAGCTGCGCATCTATGTCGAGCCGGAAAACCGCGGGCAATGCGCCCATGCCATGGACAGCCTCAAGCGTGCCATGCGCTGGGACGAGGAGGTTTATGGCCGCGAGTACGACCTGGACATCTTCATGATCGTCGCGGTCAACGACTTCAACATGGGCGCGATGGAAAACAAGGGCCTGAACATCTTCAACTCCAGCTGTGTGCTGGCCCACCCCGATACTGCCAGTGACATGGCGTTCCAGCGGGTGGAGGCGGTGGTCGCCCATGAGTATTTCCACAACTGGTCCGGTAACCGGGTCACCTGCCGGGACTGGTTCCAGCTGTCGCTGAAGGAGGGCTTCACGGTGTTCCGTGATGCCGAGTTCAGCGCCGACATGAACTCGCGCACGGTCAAGCGCATCGAGGATGTGACCTTCCTGCGCTCCAACCAGTTCGCGGAGGATGCCGGCCCCATGGCCCATCCGGTGCAGCCGGCTTCCTTTATCGAGATTTCCAACTTCTACACCCTGACCATCTACGAGAAGGGTGCCGAAGTGGTGCGCATGCTGCACACGCTGCTCGGTGCCGAGGGGTTCCGCAAGGGCAGTGACCTGTACTTCGAGCGTCATGATGGCCAGGCGGTGACCTGCGATGACTTCATCGCCGCGCTGGAGGATGCCAATGGGGTGGACTTCAGCCAGTTCAAGCGCTGGTACAGCCAGGCCGGTACGCCGCTGCTGGAGATCGACAGCCACTACGATGCGGCCAGCGCGACCTTCCACCTGCGCTGCCGGCAGAGCTGCCCGGCGACACCCGGCCAGCCGGACAAACAGCCCTTCGTGATTCCGCTGCGCATGGCGCTGCTGGATGGTCAGGGCCGGGAAATGCCGCTGAAGCTGGCTGGCGAAGGGCAGGGCCGTGGTACGGAAACGGTGCTGGCGATAACCGAGGCGGAGCAGGTGTTCGTGTTCGAGAACGTCAACGAGCAGCCGCTGCCGTCACTGCTGCGCGGCTTTTCGGCGCCGGTGAAGCTGGCGTATCCCTATTCGCGCGATGATCGGGTATTCCTGGCCATGCATGATCCGGATGGCTTCAACCGCTGGGAAGCGGCGCAGTCGCTGGCGGTGGATGTGCTGCAGGGCCTGATCGAGATTCACCAGGCTGGACGGCCGCTGCTGCTGGACCAGCGCCTGCTGGAGATGTATCGCAGTGTGCTGCTCGACACCGAGCTGGACCCGGCGATGGTGGCGGAAATCCTGCGCCTGCCATCCGAGGCCTACCTGATCGAGCTGGCCGAGATCGCCGATGTCGACGCCATCCATCATGTGCGTGAGTGGGTGCGCCGTGAACTGGCCAATGCCCTGGCCGAGCCGCTATGGCAGGTATTCCAGCGGCTGGACGCGGGGCAGGGCGGCTACAGCGCCGATGCTGCCGCCATGGCCCGGCGCAGCCTGCGCAACACGGTGCTCGGTTATCTGATGCTGACCGATGCGCCGGCGGCCTTGTCGGCCTGTGTGCGGCAGTTCGTCGAGGCCGGCAACATGACCGACCGCCAGGCGGCGCTGGTGGCGCTGGTCAACTCGCCCCACGAGCAGCAGAAGCATGCCGCCCTGCAGGAATTCGCCCAGCGCTGGAGCGACTACCCGCTGGTGATGGACCTGTGGTTCAGCATTCAGGCCAGCAGTCCGCTGCCCGGTGGCCTGGAGCGGGTGCAGGGGCTGATGAAGCATCCGGCCTTCAATATCCGCAACCCGAACAAGGTCCGGGCGCTGATCGGCGCCTTCGCCAACCAGAACCTGGCCAACTTCCACCGTGCCGATGGGGAAGGCTACCGTTTTGTCGCCGAGCGCATCATCGAACTGGACCGGCTGAACCCGCAGATCGCCTCGCGCATGCTCACGCCGCTGACCCGCTGGCGCAAGTTCGATCCGGCCCGCCAGGAGCTGATGAAGGCGGAGTTGACGCGCATCCTGGCCAGTGAGGAACTGTCCACCGATGTCTATGAGGTGGTCAGCAAGTCGCTGGCTTGAGGTGAGTCGCTGACTTGAGGCAAATGGAAGATGCCTCGTCATCAGTGGCTCCCCTCTCGTCATCCTTCGCTCCCCCTCGTCGTCAGTGCCCCCTCGTCATCCTCGGCGAAGGCCGAGGATCCATGGTGCCGGTTGACTCGGAGTGGCCGATGGATCCTTCGCCTTCGCGAAGGATGACGGGGAGAAGCGAAGGATGACGAGGTGGGGGAGCGAACGATGACGAGGTGGTGGGAGTGAAGGATAGCGGAGGAACACTGCGTTTCGCTTATGATGCATACTCGCGTTTTGTGATAATGGTGCGCCAATTACAAAAGATTACGGATCAGCCATTGGTAGGCAGCCTCATTCGCTCTAAGATGAATCGCCCGATCATCCAGGGTGACCAATAACAATAAGGGGTCTTCATGCGTAATGTCCTGATGGAACAGGTTTGCGCTACGCTGCTTTATAACAGCATCCTGCATCGCTCCGGTGGAGCTGATCTTCTTCATTGTCCTTGTTCATTCTGTCGTCTTGGGTTGAGTGCATGCCCCGCCCTGTTGGTCTCCTGCATGCCGGCTTCCGAACCGAGTAACCGGCGGACAGGCTTCCAGGAGTGTGCCATTCCAGCGGTTTGAAACAATAACAACCAGGAGAGTCTGGATGTCCATGAGTGATCAAGAAGAAGCCACCTTCATGGAGCGGCTGGTGTTCAACCATCGATTGATGGTTGTAGTGCTATTTACGTTGGTGACAATCTTCCTCGGTTATCAGGCAACGAAGATCAGGCCGGATACCAGTTTCGAGAAGATGATTCCCCTCGAACATCCCTACATCGTCAACATGATCGAGCATCAGGACGATCTGGCCAGCCTGGGTAACTCCATCCGTATCGCGGTGGCCATCGAGGATGGCGATATCTTCTCCAGCGAATACATGGAAACGCTCAAGCGTATCAACGATGAGGTGTTCTTCCTGCCGGGTGTGAACCGGGCGGGGCTGCGCTCATTGTGGACGCCCAACGTGCGCTGGACCGAAGTGACCGAATATGGCTTCGACGGTGGTCCGGTGGCCAGCCGGCCGGCGTACATGACCGAGGATGATCTCAACGAGCTGCGGGTCAACGTGCTCAAGTCGGGGGAGATCGGTCGCCTGGTGGCGAACAACTTCAAGTCGAGCATCATCGAGGTTCCGTTGCAGGAGTCCTATCCGAATCCGGAGAATCAGTCCGAGCTGATCCGTCTGGACTACGGCGAGTTCTCGACCATGCTGGAAGAGAAGATCCGTAACGAATTCCAGAACGAGAACCCGAACATCAGTATCCACATCGTCGGTTTCGCCAAGAAGGTGGGTGACCTGATCGATGGCCTGATGGCTGTGATGCTGTTCTTCGCAGTGGCGGTGGCGATCACCTTCTGTCTGCTGTACTGGTTCACCTGGTGTATCCGCAGCACCATGGCGGTGCTGGTCACTACCTTGATCGCGGTAATCTGGCAACTGGGCCTGATCCATCTGATCGGCTTCGGGCTGGACCCTTACTCCATGCTGGTTCCCTTCCTGATCTTCGCCATCGGTATTTCCCATGGGGTGCAGAAGATCAACGGCATCGCGCTGCATTCCAGCGGTGCGGATACGGCGTTGCTGGCTGCCCGGCGCACCTTCCGGCAGCTGTTCCTGCCGGGCATGATCGCCATTCTGGCGGACGCCGTGGGCTTCATCGCGCTGCTGGTGCTGGATATCGGCGTAATCCACGAGCTGGCTATCGGCGCCTCGGTGGGTGTGGCCGTCATCGTGTTCACCAACCTCATCATGTTGCCGGTAACCATTTCCTATCTGGGTATCAGCAAGGGTGCGGTCGCGCGCAGCAAGCGCTATGCGGCGAGCGAACATCCGTTCTGGCGGTTCCTGTCCAACGTCGCCCATCCGCGTGTGGCACCGATCATGGTCATCCTTGGCCTGGTGGCGGGTGTCGGCAGCTTCCTGTACCAGAAGGCCAACCTGGAGATCGGCGACCTGGACCCCGGTGCTCCGGAGCTGCACGCCGACTCGCGTTACAACCTGGATAACGAGTTCATCATCAGCAACTACTCCACCAGTTCCGACATTCTGGTGGTCATGGTGGAAACGCCGCCGGAGATGTGCTCGGCCTACGACACCATGGAAGCCATCGACCAGCTCGAGTGGCGCATGAACAATGTCCCGGGCGTGCAATCGACTGTGTCACTGGTTACCGTGGGCAAGCAGGTGATCATGGGCAACAACGAGGGCAACCTGAAGTGGCAGGCGCTGTCGCGCAACCAGGATAACCTGAACAATGCCATCAGCCGTGCGCCGGAGGGCATGTTCAACAGTTCCTGTTCATTGGCGCCGGTGCTGATCTACCTCAACGACCACAAGGCAGAAACGCTCACCCGCGCCACCGACGAGGTCAAGGCCTTCGCCGAGGAATACGATACCGATACGCTGAAGTTCAAGCTGGCGGCGGGTAATGCTGGTATCGAAGCGGCGACCAACGAGATCATCGCCAGCTCCGAGCTGACCATCCTGGTGCTGGTATACCTCTGGGTCGGCGCGATGTGCCTGTTCACCTTCCGCTCGCTGCCGGCGACCATCTGCATCGTGCTGCCGCTGATCCTGACATCGATCCTGGGGAACGCGCTGATGGCCTTCCTCGGCATCGGCATGAAGGTCGCGACGCTGCCGGTGATCGCCCTGGGTGTGGGTATCGGGGTGGACTACGGGATCTATATCTACAGCCGCCTGGAGAGTTTCCTGCGCCAGGGTATGCCGCTGCAGGAAGCCTACTACCAGACGCTGAGTTCTACGGGTAAGGCGGTGCTCTTTACCGGTCTGTGCCTGGCTATTGGTGTGGCGACCTGGATTTTCTCCGCCATCAAGTTCCAGGCGGACATGGGTCTGATGCTGACCTTCATGTTCATCGTCAACATGTTTGGTGCCATGCTGTTGTTGCCGGCCCTGGCTCGCTTTCTCATCAACCCGGAGAAAGTGCGCAACAAGAAGGACTCCTTTCTGCAACATTGAGAGGAAAGTTTGAGAAAATGACGGCTCTTGCGTCGATCGGCATCGATCTGGCGCAAGAGGCATTATTATTGATGTGATTAACAAAAGATAACCAAGCGCGGTTGGCGGAGCCTGTCAAAGCTCGTTAGTATTCGGCAGGTATGCCAACAGGCAGCATATCTATAAGAACAAAGGGGAAGGACTATGCAGCAGCCACATTTCTGGCGCATTTCATCCTTTGAGCAGGCTGATGTACAGCAGCCTGTACCAAGGAGCACAGCAGGGCGGTCTCGCAAAATCGTCATGGCGCTGGGTTTGACCGGCGCGCTGATAGGGGGAGCATCGCTGGCCGTGGCCCAGGATGCGAACACTGAGGCTCTCAAGCCGGCGATTCTCTCACTCAAGGCCAGTAAGACACTGTTGCTCGACGTGGAGCTGGTGGGCGAGCGCCTGGTGGCCGTGGGTTCCCGGGGGCACATCGTATATTCCGATGATCAAGGCGAAAGCTGGCTGCAGGCCCCGGCGCCTACCCGTCAACTGCTGACCTCAGTGGATTTTGTCGACGACCGCCATGGTTGGGCGGTGGGGCATGACTCGCTGATTCTGCACACCTCCGATGGTGGCGAGAGCTGGTCGGTACAGTACCGCGATCCGGAAATTGATCAGCCTGACGAGGAAAACTTCGGGTTTCTGGAAAAACCCCTGATGGATGTCTGGTTCCGCGATGCGCGCAATGGCCTGGCGGTGGGTGCCTATGGTCTGCTGCTGCGTACGGAAGATGGCGGCCAGAACTGGGAGGACGCCTCCTTCGATGTGGATAACCCGGATGGCTTCCATTACAACGCCCTGACCGAAGTCGAGGATAGCGGACTGTTCCTGGTGGGTGAGATGGGCACCATGTACCGTTCAACTGATTACGGCTACAGCTGGGAAACGCTGGAAGAGGCTCCCTACGATGGTTCCTGGTTCGGTGTTGCCGGTACCGGTGAGGCAGGCGGCGTTCTGGCCTGGGGGCTGCGTGGCAACATGTTCCGCTCGACCGATTTCGGCGACAGTTGGGAACAGGTCGAACTGCTCACTCCTAATAATGGTCCGTTGGAATCCACTCTCTCCGGTGGACAGCTGACTGCCGATGGGCGTGTGGTTGTGGTTGGGGTGGGTGGTGTGGTCGCCACCAGTGATGACCACGGGCGTGGCTTCAAGGTGACCGTGCGTTCCGACCGGGTTGCCCTTGCCGGCGTCGCCGGATTGCCGGACGGCAACCTGGTGCTGGTAGGCCAGCGGGGAGCGATGAAAACCGATGCACAGGGTGTATCGAAATCCAGCAGCGCGGCGCTGACTTTGCCGGAGCCCGCCGCCACAGAAGAATAACAGCCAGCATTCGTAGAAGTTTGCTTTGCAGAAGAAAAGGCCAGGAGAGTCTGGATGTCCAATAAAAATTGGGAAAGCGCTCCGCTCATGGAGCGCATGATTTTCAATAACCGATTGATCGTATTGCTGCTGTTTGCAGTAATCACCGCTCTTTTAGGCTATCAGGCAACCCAGGTTCGCCCAGTCACCAGTTTCGAGAAAATGATTCCTCTCGAACATCCCTATATCGTCAATATGCTGGAACACCAGGATGATATGAGCAACCTGGGTAACTCCATTCGTATTGCTGTGGCGATCAAGGATGGGGATATCTTTTCCACCGAATATATGGAAACCCTCAAGCGCATCAATGACGAGGTGTTCTTTCTTCCCGGGGTAGATCGGTCCAACCTGCGTTCCCTGTGGACGCCCAACGTGCGCTGGACCGAGGTGACCGAATACGGTTTTGATGGTGGTCCGGTGGCCAACCGGCCGGCATACATGACCGAGGAGGATCTCGACGAGCTGAGGGTCAATATCCTCAAGTCCGGCGAGATTGGCCGCCTGGTGGCCAATAACTTCAAGTCGAGCATCATCGAGGTGCCGCTGCAGGAATCCTATCCCAACCCGGAAAACCAGTCGGAACTGATCCAGTTGGACTACGGTGATTTCTCCAAGCAACTGGAAGAGAAGATCCGTAGCGAGTTCCAGGGTGAAAACCCCAATATCAGTGTTCACATTGTCGGGTTCGCCAAGAAGGTAGGGGACCTGATCGAAGGCATCATCAAGGTGGTCATGTTCTTTGCCGCTGCTCTGGTGATCACCTTCGTTCTGTTGATGATATTCACCCGCTGCCTGCGCAGTTCGGTGACTACCCTGGTTTGCTCGGTGATTGCGGTTGTCTGGCAGTTGGGGCTGCTGCATACCATGGGCTTCGGTCTGGACCCCTATTCGATCCTGGTACCCTTCCTGGTATTTGCCATCGGCATCTCCCATGGGGTGCAGATCATCAACGCCATGGCAATCGAATCTGTCGACGCCGGTGACGCCCATACGGCGGCCCGTCGTGCCTTCCGCTTGCTGTACATTCCGGGGATCGTGGCCCTGGTCTCGGATGGCGTGGGTTTCGTGACCCTGCTGCTGATCGAGATCGAGGTCATTCGTGAGCTGGGTATCGCTGCTTCCGTTGGTGTGGGCGTCATCATCCTGACCAACCTCATACTGCTGCCGATTCTCATGTCCTACATCGGTATCAGCAAGCGCGCGGTCGAGCGCAACCGGCAGCTGTCCTCGCGCCCGCAGAAACTGTGGCGCTTCATCTCCGGTTTCGCCCATCCTGCGGTAGCGCCGATTTCCGTCGTGGCAGCGGTGCTGGCCTTTGCCTTCGGTATCTATTACGGCCAGTTTGTCGAGATCGGTGACCTGGACCCGGGCGCGCCGGAATTGCGTGCCGATTCGCGCTATAACCTGGATAACGATTTCATCATCAGCAACTACTCGACCAGTTCCGATGTGTTGGTGGTCATGGTCAGTACGCCGCCGGAGATGTGTTCGGCCTACGACACCATGGAAGCCATCGACCAGTTGGAATGGCGCATGAACAACCTGCCTGGGGTACAATCGACCGTGTCGCTGGTTACCGTGGCCAAACAGGTGATCATGGGCAACAACGAGGGGAGCTTGAAGTGGCAGGCGCTGTCGCGTAACCAGGATAACCTGAACACCGCCATCAGCCGTGCACCGGAAGGCATGTTCAACGCCAGTTGTTCGCTGGCACCGGTGATGATCTTCCTCAATGACCACAAGGCCGATACTCTCACCCGTGCGACCGCGGCGGTCGAAGAGTTCGCTGCGGAGCACGACAACGAGAATATCACCTTCAAACTGGCCGCCGGCAACGCGGGTATCGAGGCGGCGACCAACGTTGTGATCGAGAAGTCGCAGATCAAGATGCTGCTCACCGTCTATACGGTGGTGATCCTGATGTGTCTGGCGACTTTCCGCTCGATTCGTGCGGTGCTCTGCATCATCATTCCGTTGGCGCTGACCTCGGTGCTGGCCAACGCGCTGATGGCGTTCCTGGGCATTGGTGTGAAGGTGGCAACCTTGCCGGTAATCGCGCTGGGGGTAGGTATCGGGGTCGACTACGGGATCTATATCTACAGTCGACTGGAGACCTACCTGCGCCAGGGTATGGCACTGCAGGATGCCTATTACGAAACACTGAAGACCACGGGTAAGGCGGTGACCTTCACCGGTTTCACGTTGGCGGTAGGTGTGGCTACCTGGATCTTCTCGGACATCAAGTTCCAGGCTGACATGGGTATTCTGTTGACCTTCATGTTCCTGTGGAACATGTTCGGAGCGCTGTGGCTGTTGCCGGCTCTGGCGCGCTTCCTGCTGCGTCCCGAGAAGCTGCGTAGCTGATCGCAACATGGCAAGAAAGAAGGCCGCGCGGGGAACCGCGCGGCCTTCTTTTTGATATTGAACCAGCATGAGGTGAGCTGGCTGGCGTGCATTTCCACAAACAGTGGAGGCTCATACATCTGGGTAGAGGCTTTCCAGTTTGCTCTCCTGCTGCTGCTCGGCCTCACGCCGCCGGCTCTGGATGACCATGCGCACCGCGCGCCATAGCGGTTTTCCGCGCCAGTCATGGTGGGCGCGGCCGAACAGGCAGGCGTTGAGGTCATCCAGGGCCTCTTCCAGTTCCAGATAGTTGTGCGCCAGCCCGATCAGCCCTTCGCTGTCCTGCTGCCTGGCCCAACTCTCCAGGGCCTTGCGGGCCTCCGCGGGCTGGTTGGTGCGGCAGGCCGCCTGCAGGTCCGCCAGCGGATTGCCCTGGTCCGTCTCGTCGAACTGCTCCTCGACCTCCGGCAGGCGGTATTCGCTCAGCGCCAGGTGCGCCCGGCGCAGCCAGTACAGGCAGCCCAGCAGCGCCAGGCCCAGCAGCGCACAGGCCAGCTGCCAGGGCCAGAGCAATACCGGATCAGCCGCCGGCAGCGGAAGCGGGCCAGCGCTGCCGGCGAATTCATTGCTGCGACTGACGTTCAGCATGACCGCATCCAGGGTCGCGGTTTCCAGACGATCTTCCGCGGTATTCCACCAGTGCACCACCACCGGGGGCAGGGTATAGGAGCCTTCCTGCAGGGCGACCAGGGCGGCACTGTCATGCCGCACACCATGCAGCCCCTCGTCGCTGGTCCGGCTTTGCAGCTGGGGTTGGTCGGCGTACTGGCGCAACTCGTGGTCAGCGTCGCCGGGCAGGCTCTGCAGCGCGGGCAACTGGCTGGCATTGAGGCCATCGGCGGCGAGGATCAGCGTACGGGTCAATGGCTCGCCGCTGAGCAGGTCGATGCCGGGGTCGGGCTGCCAGGTCTGGCTCAGGCTCAGCGCCGCCGCCGGTATCCAGGGAGCGCCACTGGGGTAAGTGTCCGGCACCGGGCGAACCTGCAGGGTGATGCTCGGCGAGCGCACCTGGATCAGCTTGCCGCTGCGCGCCGAGCGACCGTTGCCATTGCCGGGCTGCAGCGCCGTGGCGCTGAACAGCTGCGAGGGGATCTCCAGCTCACCGCTCTGCTGGGCGAAGATGGCATAGCGCACTTCGATCACCCCGTGGCGCACGCCGTTGAGCAGGCGTTCGAAATGCCGCGCCGGCCCCAGGCTTTCGACCCGCGCATTGGGTATATCCAGGCCACTCAGGGTGGAGTCGTCGAACAGCGATACCGAATGGTAGATGCGCAGCGTCAGCAGCACCTGCGCCTGTACGTAGGGGCGTTCGATATCCACTTCGCTGTCGATGAAGATCGGCGCCAGCTGGGCGCTGCTGTCGTTGGCGGCCTGGGCGGCGGACAGCACGTGCAGGCTGATCGGCTGGCTGTGCTGGGCGCCCAGGCTGACCGGCGGGATGATCAGGAAACCGGTGCGCAGTGGCGTCAGGGTGACCACCCAGCGGGTAACCGGGGTGGTCTTGCCGTCGATCTGGCTCACCAGGCTGAGCTGCCGCGTGCGTTGCACCTCGAAGTGCTCCTGCAGCGGAGCGAGATCCAGCTCGCTGAGGCGCCCGGTTGCCGGGGTTTCCAGGGTCAGTTCCAGCGCTTCGCCCTCGACCAGGCGGGTGCGGTCGACGCTGGCTTCCAGGGCGGCCTGGGCCAGTTGGCTGATCAGCGCCAGCAGGCACATGGCTAGGACTCGAATCATGGCGAGGTTTCCTGTCGCTGCAGATACTGATGGAGGAATTTGCGCCGCAACAGTTCCGCCGGGTCGTCGGGGATGTCCTGCAGCCATTGCTCCAGGGCCTGTTGTTGCTCCTGGCTGGCGCCTTGCCGGTGGTCGCCGGCGCTGTCGTGGCCATTGCCAGGCTGGGTTGGCGGGCTGCCATTGCCATTGTCTCCATCCGGCCCCGGCGTGGCGCTGCCGGATGCGGCGGGTGGGCCAGTATCCTCGGTGGATTCCTGGGCCTGCTCCTGGGCGGCGGATGTGCTCGCAGCGCCAGGGACGTCCGCGCGGGCATCAGCATCGCTCGACGGCTCGGCAGCGCTATCTTCGGTGGCTTCGGTGCCCTGGGCCGGCGACTGCTCGGCTTGCTGGCGCAGCTGTTCCAGCAGCGCCTCGATGGCATCGCGGTTGTGCCGGGCGGCATGGTGCTCCGGGGCCCGGGTCAGCGTCTGCTCGTAGGCCTCCAGCGCGGCCTGGTACTCGCCGGCCATGGCCTCGGCGGTGCCCTGGTTGAAATGATGTTGCGGGTTGTCGGGTTCCCGTTCGGCCAGCTCGGCCCAGGCTGCTGCTGCCTGTGGGTACTGACCAGCCTGGTACAGCGCCCAGGCGCGCCAGGCGGGATCGAGGAATCGCTCGGCAGCGGCGGCGGGTTGCTGCTGATCCAGCAGTTGCATGGCCTGCTGGTCCGGGCGCAGCCACAGGTCCTGCCAGCTGAAGGCCTGGGCCGGCGGGGCAGGCAACAGCGCCGCGCAGAGCAGCAGGCCGAGCCAGCCGCGCCGGGCACCCAGGGCGGCAATGGGTAACAGCAGCAATACCAGCCAATGCCCCTGGTCGACCAGCAAGCGCTGCGCGCCGGGCTCGGCGCTGGCGGTGGCGCGGCCATGTTGCAGCAGGTAGTCGATATCCCGATCGCTGGTGCTGATGCCGTGGTAGCGTGCACCGTGCTGGCGCGCCACGGCAGCCAGTTGTTGCCCATTGAGCCTGGGCAGCAGGATGCGGCCCTGGTCGTCGCGCATGAAGCCGCCCTCGGCCAGCGGCACTGGCGCCCCGGAACTGGTACCGACGCCGAGGATCGCCAACTGGCTGCCGAGCGCCTGGGCATGTTCGGCCAGGGCAGCGCGCCCGGCGCTGTCGAGTCCGCTGGTGACCAGCAGTATCTGGCTGCTGCTGCGCGGCCGCTGTTCGAGCATCTGCCGGGCCAGCAGCAGCGCCTGGCCGACATCCTGGCCTTCGGCCGGCATGATGTTCGGCTCCAGTGCCGCCAGCAGGCTGGCCAGGGTGTCATGGTCGCTGCTCAATGGCGCGACCCGGTGCGCACTGCCGGCGAAGGCCACCAGCGCTACCTCGCTATCGGCATGTTCCTGGAGCACATCGCGGATCTTGTACCTGGCCCGTTGCAGCCGGCTCGGCGACAGATCATTGGACAGCATGTTGCGCGAGACGTCGAGCACTATCACCAGCGAGCTGTCCTGCAGCCGGCGCGGTTCACTGGTGGTTTCCAGCTGCGGGCCGGCCAGTGCCAGCAGGGCGAGAGCCCAGGTCAGGCCGAGCGCGGCGAAACGCAGTTGGTGGTGACCGCCGGCATGCTGTTGCAGCAGCCATGGGTGCAGATGGGCTGGCAGCAATTGCTCCCAGCCTGAGCGCCGCCAGCCCCGGCGGTACAAGGATACCAGCAGCACAGCGGCTGGAAGCAGACCGAGCAGCCACAGCGGACGGGCGAAGGACAGGCCGAACAGATCAGGCATGTCGCTGGCTCCGCAGTACCGTGCCGGTCGACAGCGCCAGGCTCAACAACAGTGCCAGCCCCAGTGGCCAGGGGTACAACGGGGTGGCCCGGCGGTCGGGCAGGCCAGCGCGCAGGGCCGGCTCCAGTTGATCGAGGCGCTGGTAGATATTTTCCATATCCGTCTCGTTGCGCGCGCGAAAGTATTCGCCGCCGGTGAGCTGGGCGATTTCCCGGAGGCTGTCTTCGTCCAGTTCGATGGATGGGTCGAACTGCAACTCCCAGAAGCTGGCGCTGCTGTCCCGTGCACCGCTGTCGGCCCCGACGCCGATGGTGAAAATGCGTATCTGGTGTTCGGCGGCCAGTTGCGCGGCCCGCAGTGGGCTGACGTGGCCGGCGGTATTGGCGCCATCGGTCACCAGCACCACCACCCGGCTGGCGGCAGGCTCGTCGACCAGGCGCTTGATCGCCAGCCCGATGGCGTCGCCGATGGCGGTTTCCCGGCCGGCCAGACCGATGAAGCTTTCCTCCAGCCACTGGGCAATGGCACTGCGGTCATGGGTCAGCGGCGCCTGCACATAGGCCTGGCTGCCGAACAGGATCAGTCCCAGCCGATCACCGTGGCGGCGCTCGATGAACTCGCCGAGCAGGTGCTTGACCAGTGTCAGGCGATCGACCTCCTCGGCGTCGAGTTGCATGTCGCGAAACTCCATGCTGCCGGACAGGTCCAACGCCAGCATCATGTCACGGCCACTGGTTGCCGTCGGCAGCGCATCGCCCAGCCATTGCGGCCGGGCGGCGGCGCATACCAGCAGTACCCAGATCAGCAGGTAGGGCCACTTGCGGCCTGGTGCGCTGTGCTCCGGCGCCAGTTCGCGGATGGCCTGCAGCCGCGCCATGAAGCTGATCCGCAGTGCCGCCGAGCGGGTCTCGGCAGCCGGCAGCCACCTGCGGTACAGCCAGGGCAGCGGCAGCAGCAGGAAGCACAGCGGCCAGTGGAATTCAAACATCATCATGGCGTATCCAGCGGCGCAGTTCCTTGAGCAGGGCCTGGCGTTGCTCGGCACTGAGCTGCAGCTGTGGTCGATACAGGTCGGCGGCCAGCGGCTGCAGGGCATCGCGCCGGGCCTGCGGATTACGACTGCACAGGTAGTCCAGCCAGGCCTCGCCGAACAGCCGGGTGGCGGCCTCATCGCCACGCTGCTTGAGCAGTTGCTTGAGCCGGATATTGATGGCCGCCAGCCACTGGGCATCGGGTAGTTGCGCGGGGATATCGGCCAATACCTGCCAGCTGTGCCGATGCCGGCGTCGCTTGTGTCGGCGGGCCTGGCGCAGCAGCCAGGGCAGCAGCAGCGCCAGCAGCAGGAGGCCGATGACCAGCACCCACCAGCCGGGTGCCGGTGGCCACCAGGTTATTGGTGCCGGCTGCTGCGCAGGTATCAGCTGGGCCTGCAAGCTGCTGGCGTCCATCAACGCTGCCTCCGCGCATGGGCGCTGAGCAGCGGGCGCAGTTGGTCGACCACACTGCGGCCGGTATCCAGCGGCTGCAGGCCGCAGCGCAGCCGTTTGGCCAGCCGTTGCCAGGCCTGCTGGCGGCTCAGGAACTGGCCGGCCCAGGCTTCGCGCAGGCTGTTGGCGGTGGTGTTCAGCGTCAGGCGCTGCTGGCCCTGGGCGAATTCCAGGGCCGGACTGTTTGGCAGGCTGGCCTCCAGTGGGTCGAAGATCGGCAGCAGTACCAGGTCGTTGTGCGCACCGAGCGCCACCAGCAGCGGCTGGCTCAGGGCGTCGATGGCGGCATGGTCGCACAGCAGGTATAGGATGCTGCCGGGGCGGATCACCTCGCGGCTGCGCCGCAGTGCCAGGTTGAGCGGTTCACTAGCGCTGGGTTCGGTTGCCTCCGAGCCGAGGGCGCGGTTGCCATCGAGCACGCGGCCCAGCAGTTGCAGGATCGCCCGGCGACTGCGGCGAGGGCGGATCTCGTGGCATTCCCGGGCGCCGAACACCATGCCGCCGACCCGGTCATTGTGCGCCAGGGCCATCCAGGCGATCAGCGCGCCGGCCTCGGCACTCAGTACCGACTTGAAACACAGCTGGGTACCGAAGAACAGGCGTTCGCTCTGCTCGCAGATGATGAAGACCGGGCGCTCGCGCTCCTCGTTGAAGATCTTGGTATGTGCCTTGCGGGTGCGCGCGGTGACCCGCCAGTCGATATTGCGGATATCATCGCCGGGTTGGTACAGACGCACCTGGTCGAAGTCGATGCCGCGCCCGCGCAGGCGTGACAGCTGGCGCCCGGTCTGCTGCCCGGCATGGGCCGGCCGGGCGGACAGCGGCAGCTCATGGCTGTGGCGGCGCATCTCCAGCAGGGATTCCAGGGTGGCGTAGACCGCGGCGCTGCTCATGTTCAGACCACGGCGACGGATTCAACCAGCAGGGTGATCGCCCGGTCGGCATCGATACCCGCGGCCTCGGCCTCGAAGCTGAGGATCAGGCGATGGCGCAGCACATCATGGACGATCGCCTGCACATCCTCGGGGCTGACGAAGTCGCGGCCGGCCAGCCAGGCGTGGGCGCGGGCACAGCGGTCCAGGGCAATGGTGCCGCGCGGGCTGGAGCCCATCTCGATCCACTCGGCCAGTTGCGGGTTGTACAGCTCCGGACGGCGGGTGGCCATGATCAGCTGGATCAGATACTCCTCCACGGCATCGGCCATGAACAGCGACAGCACCTCCTGACGCGCGGCGAGAATGGTTGCCTGGCTGATGCGCTCGGCGATGCGCGGCTCGAAGCCCTTGGCCTCGCCCCGGGCCAGGTGCAGGATCTGACGCTCCAGCGCGGCATCGGGAAAACCGATGCGCACGTGCATCAGGAAGCGGTCCAGTTGCGCCTCGGGCAGGGGATAGGTGCCTTCCTGCTCGATCGGGTTCTGCGTGGCCATGACCATGAACAGCTCGGGCAGTGGCCAGGTTTCGCGGCCGATGCTCACCTGGCGCTCGGCCATGGCTTCGAGCAGTGCCGACTGCACCTTGGCCGGGGCCCGGTTGATTTCATCGGCCAGCACCAGGTGGTGGAAGATCGGTCCCTGCTGGAAGCTGAAACTGGCGGTTTCCGGACGATAGATCTCGGTGCCGGTGATATCCGCCGGCAACAGGTCGGGGGTGAATTGGATACGGTGGAAGTCCGCATCGATGGCCTCGGACAGGGTCTTGATCGCCTTGGTCTTGGCCAGCCCCGGCGCACCTTCCACCAGCAGATGGCCACCGGCGAGCAGGCAGATCAGCGTGCGGTCGATCAACTGTTCCTGACCGAATATCTGCTGGGCCATGAAGCTCTTGAGTTGCATCAGCGATGCGCGATGGGGCATGGTGCCTGTTCCTTCGATATCTGGTGTCTTCCGATAGGGGCTTACTTTACCGAAAAGCGCTCAGTCTGGACTAATCTGAAATCAAATCAGAGACACATTTTCGTGATTTTCCGGGGCATACTGAGACCCGGTAGTCCGATTGGCCTGGGAGTGTATTCATGGCTTTTATCGTTGCCAGCAGCAAGCAGGAGTTCCTGCAGGTCATCCAGCAACGCCTGCAGGAGCTGGTCGAACCTCGGGAGCAGGAGGCCCTCACGCTGTTCGCCCGGGACTTTTTCAGTATTACCACGCTGCCGGAACTGCTGTCGCGCCAGGATAGCGACCTGCTGGGCAGCCTGTTGTCAGCCTGGCGCATGTTGCAGCAGTTCGGCGACCAGGGCAGCAAGGTGCACGTGTTCAACCCGGATGTGCAGGGCCATGGCTGGCAGTCCTCGCATACGGTGGTGCAACTGCTGCATGCCGATGCGCCGTTTCTGGTCGACTCGGTGCGCATCGAGCTGCAACGCCAGGGTTATGCCATTCACATCCTGCAGAACAGCGTATTCAAGGTCGCGCGCAATGCCGATGGCCAGCTGCAGCAGATTCGCCCGGCCAGCGATGACGACCCGCAGCTGCAGGGCGAGTCGGTGATGCACGTCGAGATCGACCGTTGCCAGATGCCGGCGGCGCTGCATGAGCTGCAGGCGGGGCTGCAGCAGGCGCTGGGTTATGTCGAGGCGGTGGTGGCGGATTTCGCCGCCATGCGCCAGCGCGTGCAGGAGCTGGTCGAACGCCTGGCCGGTGATGACTTCGCCTGGTTCGACGCGGCCCAGCGCGGGGAGGCGACGACCTTCCTCGACTGGCTGCTGGACGACAACTTCACCTTCCTCGGCTACGAGCGGTTCGCCATCGGCGAGGGCATGCCGCACGGGCGGCTTGGCATTCAGCTGCAGCACAGCCTGGGTATCGCCGTGCTCGATCCGCCGGACGAGGATATCGAAGGGCTGCCGCAGGAAGTGCTCGACTACCTGCGCACACCGGCGCTGTTGGCCTTCGCCAAATCGTCGCGCAACAGTCGCGTGCACCGGCCGGCCTATCCCGACTACGTATCGATCCGCGAGGTCGATGCCGCTGGCGAGGTGCTGCTGGAGCACCGTTTCTGTGGCCTGTACACCTCCCGGGTATACAGCGCCGATGTCTACAATATTCCCTGGTTGCGGCACAAGGTCGAGGCGGTACGCCTGGAGTCGGGATTCGCCCCGCAAAGCCACCTGGGCAAGGAGCTGAACCAGGTGCTGCAGGAGCTGCCGCGCGATGACCTGTTCCAGATGTCCTCGCAGCAGTTGGGCGAAACGGCCCTGAGCATAGTGCAGATC
Source organism: Halopseudomonas xiamenensis (assembly GCF_014219065.1). Lineage (GTDB taxonomy): Bacteria > Pseudomonadota > Gammaproteobacteria > Pseudomonadales > Pseudomonadaceae > Halopseudomonas > Halopseudomonas xiamenensis. The sequence continues at coordinate 12,960 of NZ_JACLGO010000028.1, read as the reverse complement.
CAGGAGCGCAACCTGATCCGGCTGTTCCTGCGCCGGGGCAATTACGGACGCTTCTACTATTGCCTGGCCTACGTGCCGCGGGATATCTATTCGACCGCCATCCGCCGGCGCATGCAGCAGGTGCTGATGGCGCGGCTGGAAGCCAGCGACAGCGAGTTCTGGACCTTCTTCTCCGAATCCCAGCTGACCCGCGTGCAGTTCATCCTGCGCGTGGACCCCCGGCGCAATCTGGAAATCGATCACGTGAAACTGGAAAGGGATGTGATACAAGCATGCCGCAGCTGGCATGACGACTTCAGCGAGCAGTTGCAGGATGCCCTGGGCGAGGCTCACGCCACCGAGGTGCTGATCCAGTTCGGCAACGGCTTCCCGGTGGGCTATAGCGACCGCTTCAACCCGGCCACCGGGGTGGTGGACCTGCAGCACCTGCTGCAGCTCGATGCCGACAATCCGCTGGCGATGAGCTTCTACCAGCCGCTCAACGGCAAGCCGGAGGAGCTGCACTGCAAGCTGTACCATTTCGGTGGCTCGCTGCCGCTGTCGGACATGATGCCGATCCTGGACAACCTCGGTCTGCGCGCGCTCGGCGAGTTTCCGTTCCAGATCTGCCGCCAGGACGGGCAGAGCTACTGGGTGCATGACTTCGTGTTCGTCAATGCGCTGGACCCGGCCATGGATATGGCCGACATCAACGAGCTGTTCGGCGACGCCTTCACCGCCATCTGGAACGGGCAGGCGGAGAACGACAGCTTCAATCGGCTGATCCTGCTGGCCGGCATCCATTGGCGCGAGGCCGCTCTGCTGCGGGCATTGGCGCGCTATATCAAGCAGATCCGCATGGGCTTCGAGCTGCCGTATCTGGCCTCCACCCTGGCCAGCCACGCGCCGGTTGCCCGGGAGTTGGTCAGGCTGTTCAAGACGCGCTTCTTCCTTGCACGCAAGGCCTCGGCCGGGGAGTTGGAGGAAAAGCTCGAACAGGCGATCCTGGCGACCCTGGAGCAGGTCGCGGTGCTCAACGAGGATCGCATCCTGCGGCGCTACCTGGACCTGATCAAGGCCTGCGTGCGGACCAACTTCTACCAGAATGACGCGGATGGCCGGCCCAAGGACTATATCAGCCTGAAGTTCGACCCCAGTGGCATTCCCGAGCTACCGTTGCCCCGGCCGATGCATGAGATCTTCGTCTATTCGCCACGGGTCGAGGGTGTGCACCTGCGCGGTGGCAAGGTAGCCCGCGGTGGGCTGCGCTGGTCCGACCGCGAGGAGGACTACCGTACCGAAGTGCTCGGGCTGGTCAAGGCGCAGCAGGTCAAGAACGCGGTGATCGTACCGGTCGGCGCCAAGGGCGGCTTCGTGCCGCGACGGCTGCCGCAGGCTGCCGGGCGTGATGCCATCCAGCAGGAAGCGATTGCTTGCTACCGGATCTTCATCCAGGGCCTGCTCGACCTGACCGACAACCTGGTCGAAGGGCAGGTGGTGCCACCGCCCCAGGTGATCCGCCATGATGGCGATGACTCCTACCTGGTGGTGGCGGCCGACAAGGGCACGGCCAGCTTCTCCGATATCGCCAATGGCATCGCCGCCGACTACGGCTTCTGGCTGGGTGATGCCTTCGCCTCTGGTGGCTCGGTCGGCTATGACCACAAGGCCATGGGCATCACCGCCCGTGGCGCCTGGATCTCGGTACAGCGGCACTTCCGTGAACTGGATATCAACGTGCAGGAAGATCCGGTCAGCGTCATCGGCATCGGTGACATGAACGGTGACGTGTTCGGCAACGGCCTGCTGCGCTCGCGCTCGGTACGCCTGCTGGCGGCCTTCAATCATCAGCACATCTTCATCGATCCGGACCCGGATGCGGCACTCAGCTTCGACGAGCGCCAGCGCCTGTACGATCTGCCGCGTTCCAGCTGGGCCGATTACAACCCGCAGCTGATCTCGGCCGGTGGCGGGGTGTTCGCCCGCAGCCTCAAGCAGATCAAGCTGACGCCGCAGATGCGCGAGGTGTTCGCCATCGACGAGCAACAACTGACCCCGGCGGAACTGATCAACCGCCTGCTCAAGGCCCCGGTGGACCTGCTGTGGAACGGCGGTATCGGCACCTATGTCAAGGCCTCGACCGAGAGCCATGCCGATGTCGGCGACAAGGCCAACGATGCGCTGCGGGTGGATGGCAGGGAGCTGCGCTGCAAGGTGGTGGGCGAGGGTGGCAACCTCGGTATGACCCAGCTGGGGCGCATCGAGTACTGCCTCAATGGCGGCGCGGCCAATACCGACTTCATCGACAACGCCGGCGGGGTCAACTGTTCCGACCACGAGGTCAACATCAAGATCCTGCTCAACCAGGTGGTGGCGGCGGGGGATATGACCATCAAACAGCGCAACGAGCTGCTGGCGGAAATGACCGAGGCGGTGGCCGCGCTGGTGCTGGCCAGCAACTACAAGCAGAGCCAGGCCATCAGCCTGGCCCAGGGCCAGGCGGCGCGGGCGATGGTCGAGTACCAGCGCTTCATCAGTGCCATGGAAGCCAGCGGCAAGCTCAGCCGCAGCCTGGAGTTCCTGCCCGACGACGAACAGCTGGCCGACCGCGCCGGCAAGGGCCTGGGCCTGACCCGGCCGGAACTGTCGGTGCTGATCTCCTACTCCAAGGCCGACCTGAAGGAACGCCTGGTGGAGTCAGAGGTGCCCGAAGACCACTGGCTGGCACGGGAAATGGCCAGCGCCTTCCCGCCCCGGCTGGTGCGCGAACACACCGCCGCGCTGGCCCATCACCGGCTGCGGCGGGAAATCATCGCTACGCAACTGGCCAACAACCTGGTCAACCATATGGGCATCACCTTCCTGCGCCGGCTGGAACAATCGACCGGCGCCAGCGCCGGACAGATAGTCGCTGCCTATGTGGTGGCGCGGGATGTATTCCGGCTGATGGAGCAGTTCCACAGCATCGAGCAACTGGATTACCAACTGCCGGCGGCGATCCAGCTGGAGCTGATGGACGAACTGATGCGCCTGGCCCGCCGCGCCACCCGCTGGTTCATCCGCCGCCGGGGCAAGGAACTGCAACCGGCGGAGGAAGTCGCCCACTTCGCCCCGCGAATCCAGGCATTGGCTGAACGCTTCGATGAGATGCTGGAAGGCTCCGTGCACGAGCTGTGGCAAAGCCGCTTCGAGCAGTATACTGCCGCCGGCGTACCCGCCCCGATCGCCCGCCTGGTCGCCGGGTCGGCACACTTCTATACCATGCTCGGCATGATCACCGCCGCCGACGCCACCGACCAGCCTGCCGAACGCGTGGCCCAGGTATTCTTCACCCTGGGCAGCGAACTGCAACTGACCTGGTTCGGCCACCAGATCAGCGAGCTGCCGGTTGCCTCGCACTGGCAGGCGCTGGCGCGCGAAGCCTACCGTGACGAGCTGGAGAACCAACTGGGCAGCATGACCGTGGCCGCGCTGCAGATGAGCGAGCCCGACACCCCGGTGGCAGAACTGGTCAGCGCCTGGCTGGAACACAACCAGACGCTGGTGCAGCGCTGGCAGGAACTGTTGAACGAACTGCGCAGCGGCGGACAGAGCGACTACCCGATGATCGCCGTCGCCATGCGCGAACTGACCGACCTGGCGAGCAACGCCCGCCAGGCCATCCAGGGAGAAACATGCAGGAACTGATCATCGACGTGGCACTGCCCGCCGAACGCTACCTGGCCTGGTATCGCGGCGACGCCAAGCGGGTCCTGATGCGCAGCCGCGACGGCCGCAGCATCAGCCTGCCAGCGCATCACCTGCGGCCCTTCCTGACGCATGAAGGGGTGTATGGGAGTTTTGTCATGCGTTTTACCAGCGAGGGCAAGATGGTGTCGTTGGAGCGGTTGAGTTAAGCCGCTGACAGGCGGGGGTCTCCAACTGCGTCGCGCTGCAACCACAGGGATCTACAGCGGGCTGTTCCTCCAGGGTTGGCGAGCGCCTGCTCGCCGACAGGCATTACCAGCCAACCACCCGTTGATCGACAGGGACACCAGAAAACTGGCGGAGGACAATGGCCCTGTTTAACAATCGACTGCACGGCAACCTGTGGTGATACCGCAAGTGGTGCACACAGGTGAGCCATTGGGTAACAAGGAGACAAGCATGAAAGGCAGCTGCCTATGTGGTCAGATCCAGTATGAAGTACAGGCCTTGGCCTCCGCCATTCAGCACTGCTCCTGTCGAAGCTGTCGCAAGGCCCACGCAGCCGCTTTCAACACGGCTGCAGCAGTGAAGCCGGAGCATTTCAAATGGCTCAGCGGTGAGCACCTGTTGAAATCGTTCGAGTCATCGCCTGGCAAGCACCGTTATTTTTGTGGCAATTGCGGAACACACCTGCTCAAGAAGACGGATGGGCGGGAAACCTTCACGCTGCGTGTGGCGACGCTGGATGATGATCCGGGGCAGGTGCCGGCGTTGCAGATATGGGCTTCGCATGCGGTTCCCTGGCTGGGTCATGGTCCTGCTGTCGTTGCGTATGAGGAATGGGAGCCGGGTCATGAGTGACCAGGTGATGTGATGATGTGCCGGGAAATGTAGCGTCCAGGGTGTGAGCTGTAACGGAGTCGGCATCAGGTGATACCATGCCGCCCCATACGGCACCTTTGCCTCCTCCCTGCCTCAAGCTACAAATCCGGTACCCGCCCCATGGAAATCAAGGTCAACTTTCTCGACAATCTCAGACTTGAAGCCAAGTTCGATGATTTCACCGTCATCAGCGATCAGCCGATCCGTTACAAGGGCGATGGCTCGGCGCCTGGGCCGTTCGATTACTTCCTGGCGTCCTCGGCGATGTGCGCGGCGTATTTCGTCAAGGTGTACTGCAACGCGCGCAATATTCCTACCGAGAACATCCGGTTGTCGCAGAACAACATCGTTGACCCGGAGGATCGCTACAAGCAGATCTTCAAAATCCAGGTCGAGCTGCCGGAGGATATTTCCGACAAGGATCGCCAGGGTATCCTGCGTTCGATCGATCGCTGCACGGTGAAGAAGGTGGTGCAGACCGGGCCGGAGTTCCAGATCGAGACGGTGGGCAATATCGATGAGGATGCCCAGGCGCTGCTGATGGCCAGGCCTGCCGGGGAGGGCAGTACCTGGATTGCAGGCAAGGATCTGCCGCTGGAGCAGACCATCGCCAACATGACCGGCATGCTGGCGCAACTGGGCATGAAGATCGAGATCGCTTCCTGGCGCAACATAGTGCCGCATGTGTGGTCGCTGCATATCCGGGATGCGGCGTCGAACATGTGTTTCACCAACGGCAAGGGCTCGACCAAGGAGAGTGCGCTGTGCTCGGCGCTGGGCGAGTTCATCGAGCGGCTGAGCTGTAATTTCTTCTATAACGATCAGTTCTTCGGCCCGGATATCGCTGACGCTGCCTTTGTGCACTATCCCGACGAGAAGTGGTTCCAGCCGGGGCCAGACGATGAGCTGCCGCTGGAGATCCTGGATGAGCATTGTCGGGAAATCTACGATCCGGAAGGTGAACTGCGTGGCTCGCACCTGATCGATACCAATTCGGGCAACATGGCGCGTGGCATCGTCTCGTTGCCGTTTGTGCGTCAATCGGATGGCGAGGTGGTCTACTTCCCCTCGAACCTGATCGAGAACCTCTACCTCAGCAACGGCATGAGTGCCGGCAATACCCTGTTTGAAGCCCAGGTGCAGTGCCTGTCGGAAATATTCGAGCGGGCGGTGAAGAAGCAGATCATCGTCGAGGAGATCGCGCTGCCGGACGTGCCGATGGCGGTACTGGAAAAGTATCCCGCCATCCTCGAAGGTATCCAGGCGCTGGAGGCTCAGGGCTTTCCGGTCTTGGTCAAGGATGCTTCGCTGGGTGGGCAGTTCCCGGTGATGTGCGTGACGCTGATGAACCCGAGGACGGGTGGGGTGTTCGCTTCGTTCGGCGCGCATCCGAGCTTCGAGGTGGCGCTGGAGCGCAGCCTTACCGAGCTGTTGCAGGGGCGCAGCTTCGAAGGACTGAACGATTTCCAGCCGCCGACCTTCAACTCCCAGGCGATCACCGAGCCCAACAACTATGTCGAGCACTTCATCGACTCCTCGGGGCTGGTTTCCTGGCGCTTCTTCAGCGCCCGGGCGGATGTCGAGTTCGTCGAGTGGGATTTCTCCGGGAGCAACGAGGAGGAGGCGGCGACGCTGTTCGGCATCCTTGAGGAGATGGGGCTGGAGGCGTACATGGCGGTGCATGAGGATCTTGGCGCGCCGGTATGCCGTATCCTGGTGCCGGGTTACTCCGAGGTGTATCCGGTGGAGGACCTGGTCTGGGACAACACCAACAAGGCGCTGGATTACCGGGAGGATATCCTCAATCTGCATATCCTGGAGGACGATCAACTGGCTGCGTTGCTGGAACGGTTGGACGAGAGCCAGCTTGATGAGCATATGGATATCACTACCCTGATCGGCATCGAGTTCGACGAGAACACTGTCTGGGGCCAGCTCACCATCCTCGAACTGAAACTGCTGATCAACCTGGCGCTGGGGCAGCACGAGGAGGCGCTGGAGCGGGTCGAGATGTTCCTGCAGTACAACGACAATACCGTTGAGCGTGGGTTGTTCTACCAGGCCATGCAGGTGGTACTGGAGCTGGTACTCGATGACGAGCTGGAGCTGGAGGACTACCTGCACAACTTCCGGCGCATGTTCGGCGAGGCGAGCATGGAGGCGGTGGTGGGCTCGGTGCTGGGGGAGGTGCGCTTCCACGGCCTGACACCGACCAGCATGCGGCTTGAAGGTCTGGACAGGCATCTGCGTCTGATCGAGAGTTACCGGAAGCTGCATGCGCATCGTGCTGCCAGGGCGGGCATTCAGCTCTAGATACGGGGCAAGGATATGTACGAAAACAAGAGCGAGCCGTTGGTTGCCAGGCGGGATTTTCGCAAGCGCATGTTCTGGCATGTGCTCGCGGCACTGGCATTGGTGCTGGTAACCCTGCTGGCGGGTGTGGTCGGGCATATGTACTTCGACAACATGGAGCCGGGCAGGGCGCTGATGGCGTCGGTTACGCTGAGCAGCGGGCTGGGGCTGTCGATCTTTCCCGAAAGTGCTCCGGGGCAGGTGTTTGCCAGCCTCTATGGTTTTTTTGCCGGCTATGTCTACATCGCCACCAGTACCATCGTCATCGCACCGCTGCTGCACCGTATCCTGCACAAGTTTCATCTGGATGAGTGATGCCCGCGGGCCGCACGCCACGATCTGCAATCACCGAAGCGGTTGAGTGGCGGGCGGCTCGATACGGTATACTCCGCGCAGCCATTCACTACCGGGGCATTTCCATGTACTCCACCTTGCGTTCCCTGATGTTCCGCCTGCCGGCGGAGACCTCCCATGATCTGGCGCTGGACCTGATCGGTGCCGCCGGCCGCCTGGGCCTGGCCTCGCGTCTGGCGCGGCCGGTGCAGCCGCAGCCGGTGCGTCTGCTGGGCATGACCTTCGATAATCCGGTGGGTCTGGCGGCGGGTCTGGACAAGAATGCGGTGGCGGTGGACGGTTTTGCCGGGCTGGGCTTCGGCTTCGTGGAAGTGGGTACGGTCACGCCCAGACCGCAGCCGGGCAATCCCAAGCCGCGCCTGTTCCGCCTGCCGGAGGCCGATGCGATCATCAACCGCATGGGTTTCAACAACCTGGGCGTGGATGCCATGGTCGAGCGCATTGCCCGGGTGCGCTACAAGGGCGTGCTGGGAATCAATATCGGCAAGAACGCGCTGACGCCGGTCGAGAATGCGGTGGACGATTACCTGCACTGTCTGCGCAAGGTCTACCCGTATGCCGGCTATGTGACGGTCAATCTGTCATCCCCCAATACCCCCGGCCTGCGCACGCTGCAGTACGGTGACACGCTCAAGGTGCTGCTCGGGCAGATCAAGCAGTGCCAGCAGCAACTGGCCAGCCAGCATGGTCGCTATGTGCCCATTGCGATCAAGATCGCACCGGACATGACACCCGAGGAGCTGGTCCTGGTGGCCCGCACGCTGCGCGAGCAGGGAATGGATGCGGTGATCGCGACCAATACCACGCTCGATCGCCAGCGGGTCGAGGGGCTGGAGCATGCCGATGAGGCTGGCGGCCTGTCCGGTGGCCCGTTGACCGAGGTATCGACCGAGGTGATCCGGGTGCTGGCCGGGGAGCTGGATGGGCAGCTGCCGATCATTGGTGTGGGCGGTATTCTGACCGGTGCTGATGCGGCGGCCAAGATCGCCGCCGGGGCCAGTCTGGTGCAGTTGTACAGCGGCTTCATCTACCGTGGGCCGGAGTTGATTCGTGAGTGTGTGGATGCGATTGCGGCAATGAGACAGGATAAGGGCTGAATAAAATGGCCCCCGGTGTACGGGGGCCTTGGGCCTCGCAGGCCCGACGCTTGGAGTAAGCGCCCTGGGAGAAATCGCTAGAGGGGGGATTACCCTACGGCACGCATCTCGTTAAGGCGATGCACGCCAGAAATTCCGGTATAACCTGCCCAGTGGTCGGCTCTGCCTTCACGCCAGCCGTTGATCCAGTTCTGTCTGGTGGCGCTACTGTTGAAGGGACAGGAGTCTTGAGACTTGCCTTGAACGCCGTTCTGATACCCGCGCAAAAATGCTCGTTCCATCGGATCACGCTTTAGTCTTCTCATAAAGTACAGCCCTCGTGTGGTATGACAACCCGCTCCATCCGGAGCGGGGTTTGGTGCAGGGATTGCCCTCAGCACCCCGGAGCCCGCGTGGATCGCGGACTCCTTGTTCGGTTTACCAACGCAAAGTCTTGGACCTGTTGTACCCTATTGCGTGTGGATGAGAAAGATCAAATCGGCATGTCAGGCGCCATCCTTAGAGCCTGAATGCAACATGAATGTAATACACCTGTGGAAATCAATGAGATGCGCGAGACCCTTGAATTTTTTATCACCTGTCCAAAGGGCATCGAGGGCTTGCTTCTCGACGAGCTGCGGGAACTCGGCGCCGAATCGGCCAGGGAAACCGTAGCCGGGGTGCATGTGCAGGGCGACCTGCAACTGGGCTACCGCATCTGCCTGTGGTCGCGCCTGGCCAACCGGGTGCTTATGGTCCTGGGGCGTTTTGCCGCCAGTGATGCGCAGGGCCTGTATGACGGCGTGGCGCGGATCGACTGGGCTGACCACATGGCGCCTGACGGCAGCCTGGCGGTGGATTTCAGCGGCCAACTGCCGGGTGTCGACAATACCCATTTCGGCGCGCTCAGAGTCAAGGACGCGATCGTCGATCGGCTGCGCACAGCGGAGGGCGTGCGCCCCTCGGTGGACAAGGCGAACCCGCAGCTACGCATCAATGTGCATTGTCGCAGTGGCGAGGTGCAACTGGCGCTGGACCTGTCCGGTAACAGTCTGCATCAGCGTGGCTACCGGTTGCAGCAGGGTGCGGCGCCGTTCAAGGAGAACCTGGCCGCGGCGGTACTGATTCGCGCTGGCTGGCCAGCGCTGGCTGCCCAGGGTGCGGCCTTGGCCGACCCCATGTGCGGTTCCGGGACCTTTCTGGTGGAAGCGGGGCTGATGGCGGCGGATATCGCACCGAACCTGCATCGCCAGCACTGGGGCTTCAGCCATTGGCTGCAGCATGTGCCGGCACTCTGGCAGCGCTTGCATGACGAGGCCCGGCTGCGCGCCGAGGCCGGTCTGGCCCGGCCACCGCTGTGGATTCGTGGTTATGAGGCCGACCCACGGCTGTTGCAGCCGCTGCGCAACAATATCCAGCGTGCCGGGCTGGGCGAATGGATCAAGGTCTACCAGGGCGAACTGGCGACCTTCGCGCCCAATCCGGATCGGGGCCAGGGCGGCCTGATCGTGTGCAATCCGCCCTATGGCGAGCGCCTGGGTGATACCGCGAGCCTGGTCTATCTGTACCAGAAGCTCGGCGAAGTGTTGCGCAGTGAATGCACCGGCTGGCAGGCCGCGATCTTTACCGGCAACCCGGAACTGGGCCGGCGCATGGGCATTCGCAGTCACAAGCAGTATTCACTGTTCAATGGCGCCTTGCCGTGCAAACTGCTGCTGATGGATCTGCAGCCGGAGCGCTACATCACCGGCAGCAGCCCGGGCCCGGCCGAGCGAGCCGGGGAGGCCGCTGTCGACAAGACCGCGCGCCCGGTGGAGACCAGTGCCCGGCTGAGTGAGTCGGCGCAGATGTTCGCCAACCGCCTGAAGAAGAATCTCAAGACCCTGGGCAAGTGGGCGCGGCAGCAGAATATCAGTTGCTACCGGCTGTACGATGCGGATATGCCGGAGTTTGCCGTAGCGGTCGACCTGTACGATGGTTGGGCGCATGTGCAGGAATACGCCGCGCCAGCCAGTATCAGCGAGGACAAGGCCCAGGCCCGACTGCAGGACGTGCTGGTGGCCTTGCCGCAGGTGCTCGGCATACCGGCGCAGCGGGTGGTGCTCAAGCAGCGCCAGCGCCAGGCAGGCAAGCAGCAGTACCAGCGCATGGACCGTCGTGGCGAGTTTCTTACCGTACAGGAAGGGCAGGTGAAACTGCTGATCAACCTGACCGACTACCTGGATACCGGGCTGTTCCTCGATCATCGCCCGATCCGCCTGCGCATCGCCGAGGAGGCACGCGGCAAGCGCTTCCTCAACCTGTTCTGCTATACCGCCAGCGCCACCGTGCATGCGGCGGTGGGTGGGGCGCGCAAGACCACCAGTGTCGACCTGTCGAAGACCTATCTGGACTGGGCGCGGCGCAACCTGTCGCTGAACGGCCTGTCCGATCTGCATCAACTGGTGCAGGACGATGTGATGAAGTGGCTGGAGCAGGACAGGGGCGAGTACGAGCTGATCTTCATCGACCCACCGACCTTCTCCAACTCCAAGCGCATGGACGACGTGTTCGATGTGCAGCGTGATCACGTGCAATTGCTGGACATGGCCATGGCACGCCTGGCGCCGGGCGGGGTGCTGTATTTCTCCAACAACTTCCGCCGCTTCCGCCTGGACCCGGCGCTGGAGGAAAAGTACCAGGTGCAGGATATCTCGGCGCAGACGCTGGATCGGGATTTTCAGCGCAATGCGCGGATTCATCGGACCTGGCGGTTGATGCGCTGAGGGGAGCTCAGAGACGAGCGTGCCTGGGGTTGTCGAGCCCCTGCTCGACGACGGGGTTGCTTGGAGGCCGCAGGCGTAGCGCGGGGGCGCTACACCCCCAGGTTTGGGCCCCTGCTCGACGACGGGGTTGCTCGGAGACCGCAGGCGCTACACCGCGAAAGCCTGTCAGCGACGGTCAGCTATATCCGTCGGACCACGGCGGTACACATCACCGAGCAACTGATCCAGCGCCTCACGGCTGGCGCCGGCGGAGGGGTGGTTGACGATGGCGGTTACCGCCCAGCTCTGGCCGTTGTTGTCCCGGGTGATGCCGGCAATGGCCCGGACATTGCGCAGCGAGCCGGTCTTGATATGCGCCTGGCCGGCGACCGGAGTGTTGCGCAGGCGCCGGCGCATGGTGCCGTCCATTGCCGCCAGCGGCATGGAGGCGATGAACTCGGCGGCGTAGGGGCTGTGCCAGGCATGGCTCAGCAGCTGCGCCATGTCACGGGCGGTCATGCGCTCCAGGCGTGACAATCCCGAACCATTGTCCAGTACCAGCCCGTTGGGCTGGATCTCCTTGTCCGCCAGCCACTGGTTGATGATGCGGGTGGCGGCCTTGTGATCATCGGTATCCGCTGCGCTGCGCTGTTCGCGGCCGATGGTCAGGAACAGCTGCCGAGCCATGGTGTTGTTGCTGTACTTGTTGATGTCGCGCACCACATCGACCAGGTCCGGCGAGGTACTGCGTGCCAGCAGCCGGGCATTGGTCGGCGACGGGCCTATGCGGTTACCGCCATGGATACGGCCACCCATCTCGTGCCACAGGGTACGGATCAGGCTGGCGGTGTATACCGGCGCGTCGAGCAGGGACAGATAGCGCTCGGCGCTGCAGCCCTGGTGCAGGGAGCCTGTCAGGGTGATGGTGGCGCGCTTGCCGTCATCCTTGATGCCATAGGCCACGTTCGGCCAAGGGCAGCTGTTGGCCGCCGGCAGCAGGGTCAACTGGTTGTCGATGCTGACCTCCGGCAAAGCCGGCTCCAGGTGCGTGCGCACGCCGCCGGCCTCGCCGTAGCTCTTGAGGGACAGCAGCTTGAGGTTGGTCAGCAGCGGGTCGGGTTCGACCAGGAAGGGTTTGCTCGGATCGTTGCCGTCATCCTGGAAGGGCACCAGGTCCTGCGGCAGGCGGATATCCGCCGGTTGCAACACCAGATCACCACGCACTTCCCGCACCCCGGCGGCGCGCAGGTCGCGCAGCAGCAGCCAGACGCGTTCCATGGTCAGCTTGGGATCACCACTGCTGCGAAACACCAGGTCACCCTGCAGCTCACCGCCGCTGATCGGGCCGGTGCCATACAGGTCGGTGCGCCATTGGTAGTTCGGGCCGAGTAGCTCCAGGGCGGCGTAGGTGGTCACCAGCTTCATGGTCGAGGCCGGGTTGACCGGCTGATCGGCATTCACATACTGCGCCAGCCCCTGGCCCTCCAGGGGAATGACCGCCAGGGCCATGGCGTCGGCGGGTATCTTGGCGGCTGCCAGGGCGGAACTGACCTTGGCGGGCAGGGTGCCACGATCGCTCTCAGCGAAGGTCGCGCCACTGGCGAGCAGGCCAAGGGAAAGGAAGCAGCACAGGGACAGTTTTTTCAGACGCAGCATCGAGTGCGACTCCCAGGGAAAAACGGGTGGGGCTGTGTAGAGAGTCCGTTCCCAGAGTGACAGCCGGTTGTTGGACAGGATAGCGCAAGCGCGGGCTGGAAAACTACCGGTGGGGTGGTGGTTGGGGTGTTTTTTGGAGTGGGGAGAGTTCGCTGCCCCCTCTCCCCCGGCCCCCGCTCCGCGCCCCGGCCCTTCGCAGAGCTCAGGGCGCTCAAGCGGGCGAAGCAGTG
>NZ_JACLGO010000027.1 GCF_014219065.1 Halopseudomonas xiamenensis | reverse complement strand
CCAAGTCACCTGCTTGGCCACCACAGCCAAGCGGGTTGCGCTAACGCGCAACGCGCCATGCCTGGCGCACAATGACAAAACCCCGCCGAAGCGGGGTTTTGTCTGCACATCAGCGGGGAATTACTTCATTTCCCAGCCGGTCAGCTCCGACAGCGCCTTGCCGATTTCGGCCAGCGAGCGGACGGTCTTGACGCCTGCATCTTCCAGTGCGGCGAACTTCTCGTCGGCCGTACCCTTGCCGCCGGAGATGATCGCGCCGGCGTGGCCCATGCGCTTGCCTGCCGGAGCAGTCACACCAGCGATGTAGGACACCACCGGCTTGGTCACATTGGCCTTGATGTAGGCTGCGGCTTCTTCTTCAGCGCTGCCGCCGATCTCGCCGATCATGACAATGGCTTCGGTCTGCGGGTCTTCCTGGAACAGCTTCAGGATGTCGATGAAGTTGGAGCCAGGGATCGGGTCGCCACCGATACCGACGCAGCTGGACTGACCGAAACCGGCGTCAGTGGTCTGCTTGACCGCTTCGTAGGTCAGGGTACCGGAACGGGAAACGATACCTACCTTGCCCGGCAGGTGGATGTGACCGGGCATGATGCCGATCTTGCACTCGCCGGGGGTGATGACGCCCGGGCAGTTGGGCCCGATCAGGCGTACGCCCAGCTCATCGCACTTGACTTTGGCATCCAGCATGTCGAGGGTAGCGATACCTTCGGTGATGCACACGATCAGCTTGATACCGGCGTTGGCGGCTTCCAGGATGGAGTCCTTGCAGAACGGAGCCGGAACGTAGATCACGGAGGCGTCGGCGCCAGTGGCTTCAACCGCTTCACGAACGGTATTGAAGACCGGCAGGCCCAGGTGCTCGGTACCACCCTTGCCCGGGGTCACGCCGCCGACCATCTGGGTGCCGTAGGCGATGGCCTGTTCGGTGTGGAAGGAACCCTGGGAGCCAGTGATGCCCTGGCAGATTACCTTGGTGTTCTTGTCGATCAGGATGCTCATTACTTGCCCTCCGCCGCTTTGACGACCTGTACTGCAGCGTCGGTCAGACTGGTTGCTGCGATGATGTTCAGACCACTTTCAGCCAGTACCTTGGCACCCAGGTCGGCGTTGTTGCCTTCCAGACGCACCACTACCGGCACCTTGACGCCTACATCCTTGACCGCGCCGATGATGCCTTCGGCAATCATGTCGCAACGTACGATACCGCCGAAGATGTTGACCAGAACCGCGGCCACATTGCTGTCGGACAGGATGATCTTGAACGCTTCGGTCACACGTTCCTTGGTCGCGCCACCACCTACGTCGAGGAAGTTGGCCGGCTTGCCGCCGTGCAGGTTGACGATGTCCATGGTACCCATGGCCAGACCGGCACCGTTGACCATGCAACCGATGTTGCCGTCCAGGGCCACGTAGTTCAGTTCGAACTTGGCGGCATGGGCTTCACGCGCGTCGTCCTGGGACGGATCGTGCATGGCGCGCAGCTTCGGCTGACGGTACAGTGCGTTGGCATCGATGTTGATCTTGGCGTCCAGGCAGTGCAGGTTGCCGTCTTTCTTGATCACCAGCGGGTTGATTTCCAGCAGCGCCAGGTCGTAGTCGGCAAACAGCTTGCCCAGACCGACGAAGATGTTGGTGAACTGCTTGATCTGGTCGCCCTTCAGGCCCAGTTGGAAAGCCAGGTCACGGCCCTGGTAGGGCTGCGGACCAACCAGCGGGTCGATGGTGGCCTTGAGGATCTTCTCGGGAGTTTCCTCGGCGACCTTCTCGATCTCGACACCACCTTCGGTGGAGGCCATGAATACGATACGACGGGTGGAGCGATCGACTACGGCACCCAGGTACAGCTCCTGATCGATATCAGTGCAGGATTCCACCAGGATCTTGGAAACCGGCTGGCCGTTGGCGTCTGTCTGGTAGGTCACCAGACGCTTGCCCAGCCACTGCTCGGCGAAGGCCTTGGCGTCTTCCTTGCTCTTGACCAGCTTCACACCACCGGCCTTGCCGCGACCACCGGCGTGAACCTGGGCCTTGACCACCCACTCGGAACCACCAATGGTGTCACAGGCTTCGGCAGCTGCTTCGGGAGTGTCGACAGCGATGCCCTTGGAGACAGGAAGGCCGTACTCAGCGAACAGCTGCTTCCCCTGATATTCGTGAAGGTTCATTCATTTGTACCGTTGTTCGTATGAATTTCATAACAGCGGCGGTACTGCGCCGCTGTCACCGATCAGGCTGCCGGACCGGAGTCCCTGCATACCCGAGTCACCCGCAGGGGGTGCTGGTCGATCCTTCGACCTTGCCTTGTGAGTCGGCAACCGGACCGCCGGCACATCCGTTGTGCAGAGGTGCCGGCGGTCCGGGGAGGCGTGCTTAGCGCTTCTTGCGGTTGGCGATGTGAATGGCGTGGCCGTTCACTGCCAGAGCAGCTTCCTTCATCGCTTCCGACATGGTCGGGTGAGCGAAAACCATCATGCCCAGGTCTTCGGCACTGGTACCGAATTCCATGGCGATGGCGCCCTGCTGTACCAGTTCTGCGGCGCTGGGGCCGATCACGTGTACACCCAGGACCCGATCGCTCTTGGCGCAGGCAATGATCTTGACGAAACCGGCGGTGTCGTTGGCGGCCATGGCGCGGCCGCTGGCAGCGAAGGGGAACACGCCGACGTTGATGTCAACGCCTTCGGTTTTCAGCTGCTGCTCATTCTTGCCGACCCAGGCAGCTTCCGGATGAGTATAGATAACCGACGGGATCAGATCGTAGTTCATCTGCGCCTTGTGACCGGCGATGCGTTCAGCTACCACAACGCCCTCTTCCGAGGCCTTGTGGGCCAGCATCAGGCCGCGTACCACGTCACCGATGGCGTACACGCCCGGCACCGAAGTGCCGCAATGGTCGTCAACGAAGACATAACCGCGCTCGTCCAGGGTAACGCCGGAGTCGGCGGCCAGCAGGTCGGTGGTGACCGGGCGACGGCCGACAGCGACGATCAGACGGTCGAAGGTCTGTTCCTGGTCGCCCTTGGCGTCAGTGAACTTGACGGTGACTTCCTCACCCTTGACTTCACTGCCGGTCACGCGAGCGCCCAGCAACACATTCAGACCTTGCTTGGTATAGATCTTCAGCGCTTCCTTGGACAGCTGCTCATCGGCAGCCGGCAGGAACTTGTCCAGGGCTTCGATAACGGTCACTTCGGCACCCAGGCGCGACCATACCGAGCCGAGTTCCAGGCCGATCACACCAGCACCGATCACACCCAGGCGCTTGGGAACGGACTGGAAGTCCAGTGCACCGGTGGAGTCGACGATGACTTTCTGGTCAACCGGCGCCGGGGGAATCTCGACCGGACGCGAACCGGAAGCCAGGATCACGTTCTCAGCAGCCAGCACTTCGCTGCTGCCGTCTTCCTTGGTGACTTCAACCTGCTTGCCAGCCAACAGCTTGCCGTGGCCCTGGTAGACGGTAACGCCATTGGCCTTGAGCAGGCCGGCAACACCGCCGGTGAGGTTCTTGACGATCTGGTCCTTGCGACCAATCATGGTCGACACATCCATCGCCACTTCGCCGGTGGAGATGCCATGGACCTGGAATGCATCCTTTGCTTCGTGGTATTTCCAGGAGCTGTCGAGCAATGCCTTGGAAGGAATGCAACCCACGTTCAGGCAGGTGCCGCCCAGCGCCAACTTGCCATCCTTGCCCTGATACTTCTCGATACAGGCGGTTTTCAGACCCAGTTGTGCAGCACGGATGGCGGCTACGTAGCCCCCCGGACCGGCGCCGATGACCACTACATCAAATTTGTCGCTCATAAACCAATTCCTCTGTTTGCAGCTATGTATCCCAAGCTGCCGGTAGGACTACCGGCAGCCTGCCGCTTGACGCGTTAAAACCAGTTGCTGCGGTCAGATGTCCAACAGCATGCGAGCCGGATCTTCCAGCAGCTCCTTGATCGCCACCAGGAAGCTGACCGCCTCCTTGCCATCGATCAGACGGTGGTCGTAGGACAGCGCCAGATACATCATCGGCCGGATCACCACCTGGCCATCAACGGCCATCGGGCGCTCCTGGATCTTGTGCATGCCGAGAATCGCGGCCTGCGGGGGGTTCACGATCGGCGAGGACAGCAGGGAGCCGAACACACCGCCATTGGAAATGGTGAAGGTGCCACCGGTCATCTCTTCCATGGACAGCTTGCCGTCGCGCGCCTTGCGACCGAAGTCGCTGATGGTGCCTTCAATCTGCGCCAGGTTCATGAACTCGGTGTTACGCAGCACCGGTACTACCAGGCCGCGGTCGCTGGATACGGCTACACCGATATCCTGGTAGCCATGGTAGACGATGTCCTTGCCGTCGATGGAAGCGTTGACTGCCGGGAAGCGCTTCAGCGCCTCGGTGGCCGCCTTGACGAAGAAGGACATGAAGCCCAGGCGTACGCCATTGTGCTTCTTCTCGAACAGGTCCTTGTACTTCTTGCGCAGGTCCATGACCGGCTTCATGTCGACTTCGTTGTAGGTGGTCAACATGGCCATGCTCGACTGCGCCTCGACCAGGCGCTCGGCGATGCGGGCACGCAGGCGGGTCATGGGCACACGCTTCTCGACGCGATCACCTTCGCCCAGCACCACGCTGGAGGCAGGGGCGGCGGCGGGCTTGGCCGCTGGTGCAGCGGCGGCGACCGGTGCGGACTTCTTCGCTTCGATGGCGTTGAGCACGTCTTCCTTGGTCACGCGACCACCCTTGCCGGTGCCCTTGATCTGCGCCGGGTCGAGACCGCTTTCTTCGGCCAGTTTGCGCGCAGCCGGATTCAGCAGTTGCTCGTCACCGGCTTCGGCTTCAGCAGCGGCGGGAGCTGCAGCGGCGGCTGCCGGAGCGGCCTCGGCCTTCGGTGCGGCAGTAGCACCCTCATTCAGTGTGCCCAGCAGTTCACCACTGAGAACGGTATCGCCTTCGCCCTTGATGATATCACCCAGTACACCATCGGCCTCGGCCAGAACTTCCAGCACAACCTTGTCGGTCTCGATGTCAACGATCAGCTCATCACGCTTGACCGCATCGCCAGGTTGCTTGTGCCAGGTTGCAACAGTGCCGTCCGCAACCGATTCGGGGAATGTAGGGGCCTTGATTTCAATCGCCATTGTCAATCCTTAAATAAACTGTGTTGTGCAGCGGCTCAAGCGTAGAGCGCGTCCTGCAGGAGTTTCGCTTGTTCTTCGGCATGAACGGAGGGGTAGCCACCAGCAGGTGCTGCAGAAGCCTCTCGTCCAGCGTAGTCCAGATACAGATTGCTGACGCTGTGCTGTGCCAGCACGCGGCGCATGTGATGCTGGCTGCAATACCAGGCGCCCTGGTTCATCGGCTCTTCCTGACACCAGACGACCTTCTTCAATCCGGTGTAAGGGGCGAGAACCTCGGCCAGGTCATCCTCCGGGAACGGGTACAGCTGTTCGATACGGACGATGGCGACATTCTCGATCTCATCGGCGCGCCGCTTCTCCAGCAGATCGTAATACACCTTGCCACTGCACATGACCACTCGGTCGACCTTCGCCGGATCGATGGCGTCGGCTTCCGGGATCACGGTCTGGAAGGACCCTTCGGCCAGATCTTCCAGGGTCGAGATTGCCAGTTTATGACGCAGCAGGGATTTCGGCGTCAGCACCACCAGCGGCTTGCGCAGCGGACGGATCACCTGACGGCGCAGCAGGTGGTAGATCTGGGCCGGTGTGGTCGGCACGCAAACCTGGATGTTCTGCTCGGCGCACAGCTGCAGGAAGCGCTCCAGGCGCGCCGAGGAGTGCTCGGGACCCTGCCCTTCATAGCCGTGCGGCAGCAGCATGGTCAGACCGCACAGCCGGCCCCACTTGTGCTCACCGCTGGTGATGAACTGGTCGATCACCACCTGGGCACCGTTGGCGAAGTCGCCGAACTGGGCTTCCCAGATCACCAGCGCGTTGGGCGTGGTGGTGGCGTAGCCGTATTCGAAGGCCAGCACCGCCTCTTCGGACAACAGCGAGTCGTAGATATCGAAACGCGGCTGGTTGTCGCTGAGGTTGGCCAGCGGGATGTAGGCGCCATCGCCCTTCTGGTTGTGCAGCACCGCATGACGGTGGGAGAAGGTTCCGCGGCCCACGTCCTGACCGGTAATACGCACCGGATGACCTTCATGCAGCAGCGTGGCGTAGGCCATGGTCTCGGCAAAGCCCCAGTTCAACGCCAGCCCGCCGGCGGCCATCTTCACTCGGTCCTCGATGATCTTCGACACCTGGCGCTGGACCACCAGGCCGTCGGGCAGGTTGGTCAGGCGGTTGGCCAGCTCCTGCAGCGTCTTGAGGTCGAAACGGGTATCGTGGCGCGCAGTCCACTGGTGACCCAGGTAGGGCTTCCAGTCGACAAAGGAGTTGGAGTCGGGCTCTTTGACCAGGCTCTTCACTACATGATCGCCGTTATCCAGCGCGGTGCGGTACTCCTCGATCCGCTCCTGCACCTGCTCCTCGCTCAGCACACCGCCCTCTACCAGGCGCTTGGCATAGATCTCGCGGGTGGTCGGGTGCTTATTGATCACCGCGTACATGCGCGGCTGGGTGCCGGACGGCTCGTCCGCTTCGTTGTGACCACGGCGGCGGTAGCAGACCAGGTCGATCACCACGTCGCGCTTGAACTGCATGCGATAGTCTACCGCCAGCTGGGTGACGAACAGGACCGCTTCCGGATCGTCGCCGTTGACGTGGAAGATCGGCGCCTGGATCATCTTGGCGATGTCGGTGCAGTACTCGGTGGAACGGGCATCTTCCTGGCGGCTGGTAGTGAAGCCGACCTGGTTGTTGACCACGATGTGGACGGTACCACCGGTCTTGTAGGCACGGGTCTGGGACATCTGGAATGTCTCCATGACCACACCCTGGCCGGCGAAGGCCGCATCGCCATGGATGCTAATCGGCAACACCTTGTCGCCGGTGGCATCCTTGCGACGATCCTGGCGGGCGCGTACCGACCCTTCTACCACCGGGGAGACGATCTCCAGGTGCGAGGGGTTGAACGACAGCGCCAGATGCACTTCGCCACCGGAAGTCATAACGTTGGAGGAGAAGCCCTGGTGATATTTCACGTCACCGGAGCCCAGGTCGATCATCTTCTTGCCTTCGAACTCATCGAACAGGTCACGCGGGTTCTTGCCCAGGGTGTTGACCAGCACGTTGAGGCGGCCACGGTGGGCCATGCCCAGCACGACTTCGTTGACCCCGTAGGAGCCGGAGCGCTGGATGATCTCGTCGAGCATGGGGATCAGGCTCTCACCGCCTTCCACACCGAAACGCTTGGTGCCCGGGTACTTGGTGCCCAGGTACTTTTCCAGGCCTTCGGCGGCGGTCAGGCGCTCGAGCAGGTGACGCTTGCTCTCGGTCGAATGCTGCGGCTTGCCGCGCACGCTCTCCAGACGCTGCTGGAACCAGCGGCGCTGGGCGGAATCGACGATATGCATGTATTCAGCACCGAAGGTACCGCAATAGGTCGACTTCAGCGCATCGAGAATTTCCCGCAGGGGAGCTTCTTCCTTGCCGATGTTCAGTTCACCGGTACGGAACACGGTATCCAGATCGGCATCGGTCAGGCCGTACTCGGCCAGCGTCAGATCAGCGATTTTTTCCCGCTCCCACAGGCCCAGCGGATCGAGGCTGGAGGCCTGGTGGCCGCGCATGCGGTAAGCCTGAATCAGGCGCAGCACACCCACCTGCTTCTTGTCACGCTCGCTGCTGACCTGTCCGCCGCTTACGGCCTGCGGGCGACGGTTGTTCTGCGCGAGCGACAGGAAATGCTCGCGAATGGTGGAATGGGAAATGTCCGAGCCAGTCGAGCCATTGAGCTGGGGCAGCTTGTCGAAATAGCTGCGCCATTCTTCGGCGACACTGTTCGGATCGTGCAGATAGAGCTCATAGAGCTCTTCAACGTAGGAGGCATTCCCACCGGATAGGTGAGAGGTACTCCACAGCTGCTGCATTTCGCTGTCTGGCATTCTTGGTCACCCTCTATAAGGGGACACCACCTGGCGCAAAAGACCATTAATTGGCAATCAGATTGCCATCCGTGCAGAACAGTCAGATGGGGTCTCGGCATTGTCCCTGCCAGTCGCCCTGCTCTGTCACATTCCGCGAAACCGGAATATTGCCGGCCCCGACAGATAGTTCGGGTGTTACCCGGTGCCCCTGTTGGTTTAGCTACATAATACAGGCCGCAGCTTTGTGAGCGGCGGCCCGAATTCAATTACTGGCCGCCCCCTGATGCAGGGGACGGCGCAGACGTACTTCAAAGTGCTCTGATCAGGTCCCGCTTTGCAGCAGCATGTTGCGGATATGTCCAATGGCCCGGGTCGGGTTCAGACCCTTGGGACAGACATTCACGCAGTTCATGATGCCACGGCAGCGGAACACGCTGAACGGATCATCCAATGCCGCCAGGCGGTTCTCGGTCTCGGTATCACGGCTATCCGCCAGGAAGCGGTAGGCCTGCAACAGGCCAGCAGGACCGATGAACTTGTCCGGGTTCCACCAGAACGAGGGGCAGGAGGTGGAGCAGCATGCACAGAGAATACACTCGTACAGGCCATCCAGCTTTTCCCGCTCCTCGGGCGACTGCAGGCGCTCGATAGCCGGCGCCGGCGTGTCGTTCTGCAGATACGGCTGAACCTTCTCGTACTGCTTATAGAAGATGCTCATATCGACGACCAGGTCACGGATTACCGGCAAACCTGGCAGCGGACGCAGAACCAGCTTGTTGTTCTTCACTACACTGGACAGCGGAGTGATGCAAGCGAGGCCGTTCTTGCCGTTGATATTCATGCCGTCGGAACCGCACACCCCTTCACGGCAGGCGCGACGGAAGCCCAGACCGGCGTCCTGCTCCTTGGCCAGTTGCAGGACGTCGAGAACCATCAGGTCCTTGCCTTCGGTATCGACCTGGAAGTCCTGCATGTAAGGAGCCTTGTCGGTCTCCGGGTTGTAACGATAGATACTGACTTGCAACATACCGGACCCCCTTAGTAAGTGCGGACTTTAGGTTCGAACACCGGAACGGTCTTCGGTGCGAAGTTGACCGCGCGCTTGGTCAGCTGCTTGGTCTGCGGATGATACATGCTGTGGCACAGCCAGTTCTCGTCATCACGCTCCTCGAAGTCCTCGCGGGCGTGGGCGCCACGGCTTTCCTTGCGCGCTTCAGCGGCGATGGCGGTTGCCTCGGCCACTTCCAGCAGGTTCTGCAGTTCCAGCGCCTCGATCCGCGCAGTGTTGAACGCGTTGCTCTTGTCGTCGATCTTGACGTTGGCGATGCGCTCACGCAGACCTTCCAGCTCCTTGATGCCTTTCTGCATGTATTCACCGGTACGGAATACACCGAAGTAGTTCTGCATGCAGTTCTGCAGTGCCTTGCGCAGCGGAGCGACATCTTCACCGGTGGTGCGGGTGTTGATACCGGACAGACGCGACAGCGAAGCCTCGATGTCGGACTCGGAAGCGCCGCGGTAGTCGATACCTTCCTTCAGTGCGCTTTCCAGGTGCAGACCGGCAGCACGGCCGAACACCACCAGGTCGAGCAGCGAGTTGCCGCCCAGACGGTTGGCGCCGTGTACCGATACGCAGGCCACTTCGCCTACGGCGAACAGACCTTCGATGATTCTGTCGTTGCCGTCCGCATCCTGGGCAATGGCCTGACCATGGATGTTGGTGGCCACGCCACCCATCATGTAGTGGCAGGTCGGAACCACCGGCACCGGAGCGGTAACCGGGTCGACGTGGGCGAAGGTCTTGGACAGTTCACAGATACCCGGCAGGCGGCTGTGCAGCACTTCTTCACCCAAGTGATCCAGCTTCAGCATCACGTGGTCGCCATCTGGGCCACAGCCGTTGCCGGCAAGAATTTCCTTGACCATGGAGCGGGCTACGACGTCACGACCGGCGAGGTCCTTGGCGTTCGGCGCGTAACGCTCCATGAAGCGTTCGCCATGCTTGTTGATCAGGTAGCCACCTTCACCACGGCAACCTTCGGTGACCAGTACCCCGGCACCGGCAATACCGGTCGGGTGGAACTGCCACATTTCCATGTCCTGCACCGGCACGCCGGCACGCAGCGCCATGCCGACGCCGTCACCGGTGTTGATCAGGGCGTTGGTGGTGGAAGCGTAGATACGACCCGCGCCGCCAGTGGCCAGAACGGTGGCCTTGGAGCGGATGTAGACGGTCTCGCCGGTTTCGATGCAGATGGCGATGACACCGACGATGGCGCCGTCCTGGTTCTTGACCAGGTCAACCGCATACCACTCGTTGAGGAAGGTGGTGTTGTTCTTGATGTTGCCCTGGTACAGGGTGTGCAGCAGCGCGTGACCGGTACGGTCGGCGGCAGCACAGGTACGTGCGGCCTGACCGCCATTGCCGTAGTCCTTGGACTGGCCACCGAACGGACGCTGGTAGATGCGGCCCTGCTCGGTACGGGAGAACGGCAGGCCCATGTGCTCGAGTTCGAATACCGCCTCGGGGCCTACGGAGCACATGTACTCGATGGCGTCCTGGTCACCGATGTAGTCGGAGCCCTTGACGGTGTCGTACATGTGCCAGCGCCAATCGTCATTCGGGTCGGCCGAGGCGATCGCGCAGGTAATCCCGCCCTGGGCGGAAACGGTGTGCGAGCGGGTCGGGAACACCTTGGTTACCACGGCAGTCTTGTGACCGCCCTGAGCCAGTTGCAGCGCCGCGCGCATACCGGCACCACCACCACCGACGATGATGGCATCAAATGTCAAAGTACGAATGTTAGCCATTAGTTGAAACCCCAAAGAATCTGTACACCCCAGACGAACAGCACGAACATCGCCAGACCACAGATCGCCTGGAACAGGAAGCGCAGGACGGTGGCGGCCTTGCCGAAGGCCATGGGGGTGAGGTAGTCAGTGGAGATGGTCCACATGCCGACCCATGAGTGCACGCTCAGCGCAACCAGCGTCAGCAGGCTGAAGATGCGCATGGCGTTGTTGCTGAACAGACCCTGCCACTCGGCGTAGGTCAGCCCGGGGTTGAGCAGCAGAAAACCAAGCAGAAACAGGGTATAGGCTGCCAGCAGCACAGCGGATACACGCTGCGCCATCCAGTCATACAGACCGCTGCGCGACAGGTTGGTGACGTTGGTTACCATATCCATACCCCCAGGAGAACAATCAGAACGACGGCGATGACAATCACCAGCTTGGAGCCAAGTCGGCCACCCTCCAGGCTCTCACCGATACCGGCATCCATCACCAGGTGACGAATACCCGCCACCAGGTGATACAACAGGGCGGACAGGACACCCCAGAGCACCAGCTTGGCGAACGGATTTTGCAGGCATGCCTTGACTTGCTCGAAACCGCTTTCGGAACTCAGTGACGTGCTCAGCATCCAAAGCAGACCAGCGATGGCGATGAACAGGATGACTCCCGAGATGCGGTGAACAATAGACGTATAGGCTGTGACAGGAAGTTTGATTGTCCTGAGATCTAGGTTGACAGGTCTTTTGCTATTCACGGCTATATTCACACTCATTACCCTGTGGACAGGGCTGGATTATAGAAAGGTGTGGTTCACACCCAAATGACGCGCGGCACAGCTTCAGGAACGAAGCCGAATGGGTCATTTTGCCGGTCAAGGAGTATAGAGACTTGGCGGCCTGATTACAACGCGATAAAGCCCTGCCGACAGCCTCCCCCGCCCTTGCAAGACTCCGCACTGCGTCAAATGCGCGCATCCCGTTTTGTCAATAAAACCTTTGAATAGCAACGATCGGGAAACTCTATCGGTAGAATTGACAAACGGGTTTTTGACCTTATAGTGATGCGGGCCCTGCGTGGGGGGTCACACTTTCGATACAGCAAAATAGGAGGCCATCAATGGCTGACAAAAAAGCGCAGTTGATCATCGAGGGCGCTGCCCCCATCGAGCTGCCTGTCTATTCGGGCACTTTGGGGCCGGATGTCATCGACGTTCGCGGCCTGACCAACGAAGGCGTCTTCACCTTCGACCCCGGTTTCATGGCGACCTCATCCTGCGAATCCAAGATCACCTTCATTGATGGCGACAAGGGTGTACTGCTGCATCGAGGCTATCCGATCGAGCAACTGGCGGAAAAATCCGATTTTCTCGAAACCTGCTTCCTGCTGCTCAAGGGCGAACTGCCCACCCCGGCGGAGAAGGAGAAATTCGACAGCACCATCAAGAACCACACCATGGTTCACGAGCAACTGAAGAACTTCCTCAATGGCTTCCGTCGTGACGGCCATCCCATGGCCATCATGTGTGGCGTCGTCGGCGCCCTGTCCGCCTTCTATCACGACTCGCTGGATATCAACGACCCCCATCATCGCGAAATCTCGGCCATTCGTCTGATCGCCAAGATGCCGACCATCGCTGCCATGGTCTACAAGTATTCCGCCGGTCAGCCGATGATGTATCCGCGCAACGACCTGAGCTACTCGGAAAACTTCCTGCACATGATGTTCAATACCCCGGCCGAGATCAAACCGATCAGCCCGGTACTGGCCCGCGCCATGGACCGCATCTTCGTGCTGCATGCCGACCATGAACAGAACGCCTCCACCTCTACCGTGCGTCTGGCCGGCTCCTCCGGTGCCAACCCGTTCGCCTGTATCGCCGCCGGTATCGCTGCCCTCTGGGGGCCGGCCCACGGTGGTGCCAACGAAGCGGTACTGCGCATGCTGGATGAAATCGGCGATGTGTCCAATATCGACAAGTTCCTGGCCAAGGCCAAGGACAAGGACGATCCCTTCAAGCTGATGGGCTTCGGTCACCGCGTGTACAAGAACTTCGACCCCCGCGCCAAGGTCATGAAGCAGACCTGCGACGAAGTGCTCGGCGAACTGGGCATCAACGACCCGCAGTTGGAACTGGCAATGAAGCTGGAAGAGATCGCCCTGAGCGACCCCTACTTCGTCGAACGCAACCTGTACCCGAACGTGGACTTCTACTCCGGCATCATTCTCAAGGCCATCGGCATCCCGACCGAGATGTTCACCGTGATCTTCGCCACCGGCCGTACCCCGGGCTGGATCGCACACTGGAACGAGATGATCAGCGGTCCGTACAAGATTGGCCGCCCGCGCCAGCTGTACACCGGCCACACCCAGCGCGACTACCCGAGCAAGTAAGGGCAGTTCCGAAAAAAACGCTGCGAAGCGCAAAGCTGCTCACTTGAGCCGTCCCTCCCAAAACCCGTCATCCTTCGCGCAGGCGAAGGATCCACCGGCCACCCTGGGTCAGTCGGCACCATGGATCCTCGGCCTACGCCGAGGATGACGGGTGTAGAGCGAGGATGACGGGTGTAGAGGTAGCAGTTCCGTTCAGGCCGTGGCCTGTTCCCACCAGGCGAGAATCTGCAACGCCTCCTCGGCATCATTGCCACACACCTGCCCATCGGCCATGAAATCCGCGCATACCCTGGGCCGCATCGGCGAGTGGAAGATGCCGCAGCGGCGCTCCGCGGTCAGGTGAATACAGGCGACACCCGCCGGCTTGCCCTGCGGCATGCCCGGAATCGGTGAGGTTATCGAGGGTGCCACGCAGCAGGCACCACAGCCTTCTCGACATTGCATATGGAAGTTAGAATCCCCGTGAATCTGATTACGCCCCGGCTTGCGGGCACCCATCATGCCTTTTCGAGACCCACACCATGCAGATACCCGTCTGGGCGCAAACCGCCTTGCTGTTGAGCCTGTCGAATATTTTCATGACCTTCGCCTGGTACGGGCACCTGCGCACCCTGAACAGCAAGCCATGGGTCATCGCCGCCCTGGTCAGCTGGGGCATTGCCTTATTCGAGTATCTGCTGATGGTGCCGGCCAACCGCATCGGCTATACCGAGATGTCAGTGGCCCAGCTGAAGATCATGCAGGAAGTGATCACGCTCTGCGTGTTCGTGCCCTTTGCGGTGCTCTTCCTGCATCAGCCATTGAAGCTGGACTATCTCTGGGCCGGCTTATGCCTGCTCGGTGCGGTGTATTTTATTTTCCGCGGTTGAGTCTGGCAATCAGGCTGGAGGTATCCCAACGCGCCCCGCCCATCTGCTGGACATCGGCATAGAACTGGTCGACCAAGGCGGTGACCGGTAGCTGCGCACCATTGCGGCGCGACTCATCCAGCACGATCGACAGGTCCTTGCGCATCCAGTCGACCGCGAAGCCGAAGTCGAATTCGCCGGCGAGCATGGTCTTGTGGCGGTTTTCCATCTGCCAGGACTGGGCCGCGCCCTTGCTGATCACCGAGACCACCGCCTCACCGTCGAGCCCCGCGCGCTGGGCGAAATGCAGCGCCTCGGCCAGGCCCTGGACCAGCCCGGCGATGCAGATCTGGTTGACCATCTTGGTCAATTGGCCACTGCCGATCGGCCCCATCAGCTTGAGCATGCGGGCATAACTGTTGATTACCGGGCGCGCCAGGTCGAACACCGCCTCCTCACCACCGACCATCACGGTCAGTTGGCCATTCTCGGCACCAGCTTGGCCACCTGACACCGGCGCATCGAGAAAGCCCACGCCACGCTCCGCGGTCAGCTCGTTCAATTGCCGGGCCACGCCGGCCGATGCGGTGGTATGGTCGACGATCACAGTGCCACTGCGCGCTCCCGCCAGCACACCCTCGGCGCCACTGATCACCTCCAGCAGGTCCTGGTCATTGCCGACACAGACCATCACGAAGTCCTGATCCTGCGCCGCCTCGGCCGGTGTAGCGCAGGCCCGCCCGCCATATTGCGCCACCCACTGCTGCGCCTTTTCCGCGGTGCGATTGTACACGGTCACCTCATGCCCGGCCCTGGCCAGATGCCCCGCCATCGGATACCCCATCACCCCCAACCCAATAAAGGCCACATTCGCCATACCAGACTCCTGATGTCATGCATTACACAGTTGAGCGCTGATGATAGCAGGCTTCGCCGTGCTGGCTGGCAAAAGCGACCGCAGGCATAATATGCGCCTCTTTCCACCCATCCAGGGAGCCACGACATGTTCAGCGTCAACCAGTACTTCGAAGGAAAAGTAGCCTCCATCGCCTTCACCCAACCCGAAGGCGCAGCCACCGTCGGCGTCATGGCCCCGGGAGAGTACGAGTTCGGCACCAACCAGCTGGAAATCATGCACGTGATCAGCGGCCAGCTGACCGTCAAGCTGCCCGGAAGCGAGTTCTGGGAGGACTTCAAGGCCGGCAGCCAGTTTACCGTACCGGCCAACAGTCGCTTCCAGCTGCAGGTAGCGCAGGACACCGCCTACCTGTGCGAGTATCGCTGAGTACCCCACCGGGTTGTCGAGCGCCTCGGGTCGCGATCGGACCGAGTCGCGCTCGACAACCCGCCACTAGGCCACAATCGCCTGCCCATATCCCTCGACAAATTCCGCCGGCATCCGCCGCGGGCGCCCACTGCTCAGTTCGACGCAGGCGAAGGTGGTATGAGCCCGCAGCAGGGTGACGCCATCGTCCGGGCGTATCAGCTGAAAGCGCCGGGTCATGCGCAGCTTGCTATCCCAACTGACGATCCAGGTCGCCATCTGCAACTGCTCATCGACATAAGCCGCCGCCAGGTAGTCGATCTCATGACGCACCACCACCATGGCCCGGTTCAACTGCTGATATTCGGGCAAGCCCAGCCCCAGCGACTGGGAATGCTGCCATGCGCAACGCTCCAACCAGCGCACATAGACCGCGTTGTTGGCATGCCCCAGCTCATCGATATCCTCAGGCTGCACCAGCACATGATCGATAAAGGGGTTCTGCAGATCCCATTTCACACCCTGTCTCCCGCAAGCAAAACAAAGAGGTGCAGCATACCATCGCAGGCTGCCCGATAGGCGAACAGCAATTCACCCTGCGCACTTGCCAAGCATGCGTACCGGCACAACACTGGATGCACAGCGTCAGAATCTGTTCCCGTTTCAGGAGACGGCATGTTCAAGCATCTACACTTCCCCATTCTGGTCATCAACCCGGATACCGGGCGCAACAACGTCGCAGGCCAGCAACTGGCCGAACTGTTCACTGCCCTGCAGCACGAAGGCTTCGAGGTACTGGCGACCACCTCGCTGGATGAAGGCCGCCTGGTGGCTGAAGCGCATCGCGGCCTGTCCTGCATCCTGTTCACCGCCGAGAACGACCCGGCCGACGAGCTGGAGCCGGTGCGCAAGCTGTTCTCCGCCGCGCATTCGCGCTCACCCGAGCTGCCGATCATGGCATTGAGCACCACTCAGGCACTGGACGGCCAACTGCTCAGCCAACTGCGCGACCTACACCAGCTGCGCGGCATCATCTACCTGTTCGAAGACACCATGCCGTTCATCGCCGGGCAGATCGCCCGAACTGCCCGCGCCTACCTGGCACAGCTGCTGCCGCCGTTCTTCAAGGCGCTGCTCGACTATACCGGCCGCGCCAGCTACTCCTGGCACTCCCCCGGCCACGGCGGCGGCGTGGCTTTTCGCAAGAGCCCGGTAGGCCGTGCGTTCCATGATTTCTTCGGCGAGAACACCCTGCGCTCGGACCTGTCGGTGTCGGTTCCCGGGCTGGGCTCACTGCTCGATCACAACGGTCCGATCGCCGAGGCCGAAACCAATACCGCCAGAACCTTCGGCGCCGACCACAGCTTCTATGTGATCAACGGCACCTCCACCGCCAACAAGATCATCTGGCACGCTTTCGTCACCCGCGACGACGTAGTACTGGTCGACCGCAACTGCCACAAGTCCATCCTCCACGCGATCATCATGACCGGCGCCATCCCGGTCTACCTGACCGGCTCACGCAACGACTACGGCATCATCGGGCCGATCAGTCTGGACTCGTTTTCCCCACAGAACTTGCGCCAGCGCCTGGCTGAACATCCGCTGCTGCAGGGGCGCCATGCACGCATCCGCCTCGCCGTACTGACCAACTCCACCTATGACGGCCTCTGTTACAACGCCGAGCTGATCAAGGATGAGCTGGAAGATGCCGTCGACATCCTGCACTTCGACGAAGCCTGGTACGGCTACGCGGCCTTCCATGAGTTCTATGCCGGACGCCACGGCATGGGCAGCAAACGCGGCTTCGAACGCGCCCGGCATCCACTGGTGTTCGCCACCCAGTCGCCGCACAAGGTGCTGGCGGCCTTGTCCCAGGCCTCGATCATCCTCGCCGAGAACAGCGCCGAACAGCAGCTGGATGTGGAACGCTTCAACGAAGCCTTCATGATGCATACCTCCACCTCGCCGCACTACGGCATCATCGCCTCGATCGACGTGGCCACCGGCATGATGGCCGGCGAACCCGGCCGCTCGCTGGTCCAGGAAACCCTCGACGAGGCCCTGTCGTTCCGCCGCGCCATGCAGCAGACCGCCGAGCGCCTGGACGAAGACCAGTGGTGGTTCGATGTCTGGGAACCGGAGCAGGCGCTGAATGCCGAACAACTGCGCGCCGACGACTGGACCCTGGACCACCAGGCCGAATGGCACGGCTTCGGCGACATGGCGGAGGACTATGCCCTGCTCGACCCGATCAAGGTCACCCTGCTCACCCCCGGCGTGGAAGACCAGGGCCGCCTGGGCCGCACCGGCATTCCCGCGGCCGTGGTCACCCGCTTTCTCGCCGAACGCGGGCTGGTGGTGGAGAAGACCGGCCTGTACTCCTTCCTGATCCTGTTCTCGCTGGGCATCACCAAAGGCAAATGGAGCACCCTGGTATCGGAACTGCAGGAGTTCAAGCGGCTATACGACGGCAATGCCCCGCTGGAACTGACCCTGCCGGTGATCGCCCGCAGCGGTCACTATCCCGGCCTGGGCCTGCAGGATCTCTGCCATCAGTTGCACCGCTTCTACAAGCAGCAGCATATGGTCCGGGTACTGCGGCAGATCTACACCGAGCTGCCGGAGATCGTCGTGCGCCCCGCCGACGCCTACCAGCAGATGGTCCGTGGCCAGGTGGAAATGGTGCCGGTAGAGCAACTGGCGGGGCGCATCAGCGCCGTCATGCTGGTGCCCTACCCGCCCGGCATCCCGGTGATCATGCCGGGGGAGCGCTTTCCCGACGACAGCACCGCGATCGCCGATTACCTGCGCGTGGCCCAGAGTCTGGACGAGCAGTTCCCCGGGTTCGAAAGTGATATCCACGGATTGCGGATGGTGACGCAGAAGGATGGCAGCATCCACCACTATGTGGATTGCCTGGTATAGGGAGCAGTGCTGCTCACTTAACCCTTTACCGGAAAGCACAGCGCCAGCCGTGGTTGTAGGAGCCGCGCCTCGCGGCGATGGGGATTCGCAGGAAAGGTAAATGGCGGAAGGACATGGGAGTCGAACCCACCAGACACGCGTTGCGCATCTCACCGGAGTTGAAGTCCGGGCGCCCCACCGGGGACGATGTCCTTCCTCTGGTCGCCGGCGTCAGCCAGCGGCAAGGAAACGTTGTTCCCGCACGAAGCGGGTGATGCCCGCCCGGTCGAGATAGTGCAGCACCTGGATGGTCAGGTTGCGTCCGATACCGGAAGCATCCCGGTATTCGGCGGCAGTGAAACTACCAGAGCAGGAGCCCGCCGCCAAGCGTTGCGCCACCGCCACCAGCCCATCGATCTGGGACGGCAGATAATAGCGGTTCGGTGCTACCGCGATCAGCTCACCCGCACGCTGCATGCGCTGAAGAAACGCCTGGAGCTGCTCCAGTTCCATCTCCAGCGCCTGGCTTAGCTCACCGATAATCGGCGGACGCAACCCGCCAGCCAGCAACAGTTCGCTGACCCTGGCGAGCAGCATCTGGTCTTCCTCCAGCAACTGCTGTCGGTGCCCCGGCAGGTGCCAGGCCCAGACCTGGCGCTGCAGCCGACCATCGCGCAACCATCGGCTCAGCAGACAGCTGCTCAGCTCCGACGGCAATTGCAGACCAGCGGCCAGCTTCAGCTCGCCCTCGCCCGGCCCCAACTGCTCGGGGTGCGCTGCATGCCAGGCGCCAAGCCAGGCAAACACGCTGGCCCAGGCCGCCTCCAGCCGCTCTGGCAGCAGAGCCCAGGCCTGACGTTGCCCGCACAGGACTTCGCAATCATTGATGGTGTCGAGCAGTGCCTGCAATTCGGCTTCGGTCAGGTTGAAGCGCTGGGCGAAGCCACCCAACTCCACCGGTTGCCAGCGCATGGCCGCCATCAACGCCTGCCGTGCAGTCGCCGCCTGCTGCCAGTCCCGTAGCAGCGCCAGGCGCTGCGCCTTGCCACGCCCGCGCCGCAGCCCCTGCGGGTCAAGCACCCGTCCACCGCCAAGCGTGGTATTGACCGCCGGGTCGCGGATGATGAAGCGCTCCCCCCATACCGCCTGCACCGGGCGCTGCAGCATCAACTGCGCCAGCGCCGGTCGGCCCTCCTCCAGCACCACTACCCGCACCGGATGCACCGCCGTACCCAGGTGCAACTGCAGCAGGCCGCGATGCCAGCGGCTGCCCTCCAGTTGCACCAGCTCCACATCCAGCCTATCGGAGCTGTCGAACGCCACTGCCGTCAGCCAATCCCCCCGGCGCGGATGTTCCTCGGTAACGCCCACCAGATTCACGGCACAGCGTTGCCCAACTGCCACCTGTGGCGCTTCCCGACCCGCTATCTGCAGGCTGCGCACGCGTAGCTCAAGCCCGTCGGCCAGCAAGCGCTGCCCCACCTGCAGGCTGCCGCTGACCAGGGTGCCGGTTACCACGCAGCCAGCTCCCGCCACGCTGAAGCGGCGATCGACCATCAGCCGCGCATGGCCGCCAGGGGTACGCAGACGGTGATCCCGGGCCAGCCCGAGCAGGTACTCCTGGAGCAGCTGTATGCCTTCGCCAGTGACAGCCGATACGCAGAATACCGGCGGCTCATCCCAGCCCTGCGGTGCCAGTAACTCATGCAGTTCATCCCGTACCAACGCCACCCTCGCCGGCTCCGCCAGATCACAACGACTGAGGACAATGACCAACCGCTCCACCCCGAGCAGCCGCAGTACACTCAGGTGCTCGCGGGTCTGGGGCATCACCCCGTCATCCGCCGCCGCCACCAGCAACGCGGCGTCCACGGCGGCGACGCCGGCCAGCATAGTGGCCATGAAGCGCTCATGCCCCGGTACGTCGACGAAGCCCAGCGCCTGCCCCTCGTCAGTGAAGACCCAGGCGAAGCCGAGTTCGATCGTCAGGCCACGGCGCTTTTCCTCGGCCTGCTGATCAGTGTCGATGCCGGTCAACGCCCGCACCAACGAGGTCTTGCCATGATCCACATGCCCGGCAGTGGCGATGATCACACCCCAGCCTCCCATTGCGCCCGCAGCGCCGCAGGCTGCTCCACGCAGCGACAATCGAGCAGCAGGCTGTCATCGGTAATGCGCCCTATCACCGGCTGCGGCAGGCTACGCAAACGCTCGGCAAGCTCACGCAGATGGCGGCTGCGCTCACGCTTGTTGGGGCTGTTGCTGCGCAGTCGCAATGCGGCGCTGGGCAACAGCTCCAGCGGTAGCGAACCGGAGCCGATCTGGCTGCTGACCTCATGCACATCCACCTGGACAGCGCTACCAGCCCATGCCGCCAGCGCCGGTAGCAAAGCCTCAGCGGTACGGCGGATATCCTCGGCGCTGCGCGTGAGCAGGCGCAGGGTCGGAACCTTCTGCACGAGGGTGTCGGGGTCGGCATACAGGCGCAATACCGCCTCCAGGGCGGCCAGGGTCATCTTGTCGCAGCGCAGCGCCCGCTTGAGCGGGCTCTTGCGTATGCGCGCCACCAGATCCGCCCGGCCGGCAATGATGCCGGCCTGGGGACCGCCAAGCAGCTTGTCGCCGCTGAAGGTGACGATATCCACGCCCTGTTCCAGTACCCGGCCCACCACCGGCTCGGCGGGCAGACCGAGCGCCTGCATGTCGATCAGCGAACCACTGCCCAGATCCACCACCAGCGGCAACTGGTGTTCACGAGCGATATCCGCCAACTGCGCCTCGCTCAGCGCCTTGGTGAAACCCTGGATACTGAAATTGCTGGTGTGGGCTTTGAGCAGCAGTGCAGTGCGCGGACCAATGGCCTGGACATAATCCTGGGCGTGGGTACGGTTGGTCGCCCCCACCTCACGCAGTTTGCACCCGGCGCGGGCCATGATGTCGGGCAGGCGGAAGGAGCCACCAATCTCGATCAGCTCACCCCGGGATACCACCACTTCGCGGCGCTGCGCCAGTGCATTGAGCACCAGCAATACCGCTGCGGCGTTGTTGTTGACCACGGTGGCCGCCTCGGCACCGGTCAGGCGGCAGATCCATTGCTCGACATGCTCATCACGGTCGCCACGCAGCCCGGTCTGCAGATCGAACTCGAGATTGCTCGCGCCCAGCGCTACCGCGGTCATTGCCTCGATCGCTTCCGGCGGCAGCGGTGCGCGACCCAGGTTGGTATGCAGCACGGTGCCGGTGAGGTTGTACAGCGGCCGCATGGACGGCACGAGGGTCTTCTCGACCAGTTGCTGCACTGCCTGCATGAAACTTGCCGGATCATTTGCCGTACCGTCACGCCACAATGCCAGGGCCTCGCGCAGACAACCGAGCACCAGTGTCCGGCCATGGCTGGCCACCAGTGCCTGAATCAGCGGCCAACCCAGCATGTGGTCAACCGAAGGCGGATACAGAGGGTTTGTCGGCTGTTTCATTGCTTACCTTTTGTTGTTCACACCCGGTTGCCGCAAACCCTCGGCATGCTCACTCGGCGGCATCACCCTCCTCTGCGCAGAGCAAGCGCAGGATATCCGGCAGGGCGGCATCGGCCAGGGCACGCATTTCCTCATCGGTACGATCCTGAATCGGATGCGGCACGAAGACCATTGCCGGGTCGAAACCCAGCGCCCGCGACTGCAACGCCGCAGCCTCGATGAATTCGCTGGAGGCAACTCCAACACCCGGAACCTGACGCGACTCCAGGTCTGCTATGTCATGCATACAGCACGACGTGCAAGACCCTCAGTCGGCCAGCCCTTCCACCAGCAGATCGACCTCGGCGGCCATCCGCTGCTTGAGTTCGGTCGGAGCGATCCGGGTGAAGGTCGGCTTGGCGTAACGCTTGACCTGGATACCCATGGCAGCCAGCTGTTCCTCGATACGGTCGAGGAAGACATCGCCACGCGGCTTGGATATATCCAGCAGGCCGACCACCTTGCCCTCTATCGACGTCGGCCGGGGCAGACGCGCCCGCTGGGCCGGCGCTTGCTCCGCCGTCGGGTCCAGTACCCTGTTCTCGTTCATGTGTTCACCTCACGTGTTACCGCAGACGAGCCGACCGGGCCAGACGCAGCCCAGCCGGCGATGATGGCAGAAAACAGACCGGCGGTACCGCCAGCCCGGACGATCAGCAGGCCACCAGGACGAAACTTGGGTACCTGCATGTCCTTGAAACGTTCGGGAATTCCCTCGGTAATACCCCCGGCACCGGCGACCAACTCCTTGCCGGGCGCCAGCAGCAGCCGGTCCAGTTCTTCACGCAGCCGCTGCTTGGACCAGCCTGCGTCGATAAAGACCCGCGCATGCTCGGGCGATACCACCAGCACCGCATCCCCCGCCATGGCCAGCTTGGCATGATCGACGGCGCGCAGTGACAGGGCGAAGGAGCGTGCCAGGGACTCGGGATCGCGGGATTTCTGGTCGATGATGCCCTGTACCCCCTCGCCGGGAAACAGCGTCACCGCCGAACGCCCAGCTTCTATACCCCGCTCCTGCGCCAGTGGCAGCCATTCGCTGTCCTCGGCTTCGGCAAAGCAGAAACTGTATTTGCCGGGGTTACCCAGCGTGGCACGATCGATCTCGCCGGGGCGGCCACCGCCGACATTGCGAATGATCAGCTGCAAAGCCCGGCCAATGGTGGCATTGGCGCGATTACCCTGCCCCAACGCGTTGACGCCCGAGTTCATGCCGACCGCCCTGGCTGCCGGGCCGTTGACGATAATCAGCGGGCTGCCGAACATGGTGGTGCAGATCAGCCCGTGCAGGCCGAACTCGTCGGTCAGGGCCGCCTCCAGCGCCGCCAGCAGCACCGGCATATATTCAGGTTTGCAGCCTGCCATCACCGCATTGATCGCCACCTTCTCCACCGTGCAGGGCACCAGGTCCGGCGGCATCAGGCCAACCACCTCATCCGGCTTGCGCCGGGTACCCTTGAGCATGCGCAGCACCCGCACCGGCGTCGGTGGCACCACCGGCAAGCCGTCGCTCCAGCCACGTTCGAAGCAGGCCTCGAAGGGATCATCGACGGCGGAAAAATCGATCTCGCGGGACTGCAGCCGAATATCCCCGAATGCCAGCTCCAGTTCCTCGGCAATCCCCGGCTCCAGCGTCTTCGATCCGCAGCCGGGGCGCATCACCGGCAAGTCCTCACCCAACGCAGCCAGCCCGGATATCTGCCGCCAATCCTCCTTGTGCCAGCCGTAGGTGCGCTGCACCTCGACGCCATTCTCGACACGGATCAGCGTCGGTACGAATTCGATACCCAGGCGGTAGGAGTGTTCCAGAGTCTTGTCGTACAAGGTGCCAGGCAGGTCGGCAGCATACTCCGTGGAGTCCTGCACATAGACCGTCAGAGGCCCGGCTTGCGCGTTCAGCTCAGCGAGCAGTGGCTCGGCCAACCGGCAGGTGGGGCAATCAGCTTTGGCCACAACGATCAGGCCATCTGGCAAGGCAGTTTTCATCGGCAGCCCTTTTGCGGGTCTTATGGGTTATCGAGAGAACAGCATAAGCAGGCCGACACGGGTTGTCGAACCTGGACTGGCATCATAGGCGAGATGATTGATGGAACATTCCCCGCCTCTTTCCCAAAGGCCATTATCGAGGCATTATCGTGACCGAAACAGTCAGGCCCGCTACAGGC
Organism: Halopseudomonas xiamenensis; assembly: GCF_014219065.1. GTDB lineage: Bacteria > Pseudomonadota > Gammaproteobacteria > Pseudomonadales > Pseudomonadaceae > Halopseudomonas > Halopseudomonas xiamenensis. Next base: position 36,867 of record NZ_JACLGO010000027.1, on the reverse strand, counting down.
CTGCCGACTGGGCTTGACCGAGAAAAACAAGAATGCTCGACGCGGATGATCAGTGGGTTCGGGTTGCCGATAGCTTTACCGACGCAGCATTGAATGGGGATGGCTGGTATCAGGCCCTTGAGCTGTTCGCCCAGGCCACAGGTTCGGAAGGTGGCCAGTTGATCGGCATCGGAACCAGTATCACTACACCTTTCAACACCTGGACCATAAATCCCGAGATAGCCACCGAGTTCGATGAACTGGGCTTCTCCAGTCCCGAACTGAATCCACGGGTGCGCGCTGGCATGGCGGCCGGGACGGGGCGAGTAATAGCCGAGGCGGATTTCATTACGCCAGAGCAGATCAAAACCAACGAGCATTACAAGTGGAGCAGACACTGGGACGTTCCCTACTGCTGCTTGAGCACCTTGATCGCTGGAACGGACTCCCTGATCGGGCTGGCGGTATCACGCAGCAGCAGGGACGGGCATATCACCAACGAGCAGAAGCAGGTTTTCGCCTCCCTGGCCCCCCATGTGCGCAGCGCGGTGCGTACCCAGATGCTGCTCGAAGGCAATATCGCCAACCTGCTTACCGGCGCCATGGAGGCCATGTCTCTGGCGGCATTCGCCTGTGACCATGTGGGACAGGTAATGGCCATGACACCCCAGGCCGAGGACCTGCTCAGCAGCGGACGCTTTCTCAAGCTGCAACTCAACTGCCTGGCAGCCGAACTGCCCCAGGACAGCCTGGCGCTGGACCAAACCATCCGAGCGGCGATTGCCGGTCTGCGGCGCCCAGGCCCACCCTTGATGAAGAGCCTGTTCATTCGTTCGCTGCGGGGCGACAAGACACCCGACACCATCATCGTTGATGTGATTTCGCTGCCGGCCAGACCCTTCACCTTCAGCTTCACCCCCAGGGCACTGGTACTGGCGCGTGGCGCCAAGCGGGACGACCAGCAGCTGATTGCCGCGCTGAAGGCGGCCTTCCTGCTGACCGATGCCGAAGCACAGATCGCCATGCAACTGGCCAATGGGCAGAAGCCCGAAACCATCGCCGAGGCACGAGAAGTGTCGGTGGCAACCATTCGCAGCCAGATCAAGAGCATCTACGAAAAGATGGGCATCAACCGCCAGGGAGAGCTGGTCGCCCGGCTGCGGCCGCTGCAATAGTCCCGGCCGTGGCGGTGGAGTACCCAATCATTAGATAAATCTGTCCGATTTTTTCAACAAGGTCTTAGCCCTTAAAGAAGTTGCCATGGAAACCGAACGGCACCGGATGTGGCACCTCGAGCCGTGCCTGCTCACTCCAATTTGCCGCGTCCAGAACGATAAGAAATGATCGACCGACCTTGGCGTCCAGCACCACGGACAGAATGACGCCGTCGTCTTCGCCCTGGGCTTCGGGCCTGGGTACGAATACCGGCTCGCCTGGGTAGCAGCTCGCCTCATGCCAGGCTGTCTCCTTCCCTGTCTCGAGGTCAATCCGAATCAACGTATCCATGAATGCCGCTTTGGGGCTTGTCCCCGCTGCGTACACGTAGCGGTAAGGTTGTCCTGCACGGCGACGGTAATCAAAGCGGGGCAACTCCAGTGCGGCGTCCGCCAGTGTTTGTGATACCACCGCGTCATCGCCATCCAGGTCAACGGTGAAGCGGGTTAGCTTTCCCGCTGCCTTCGTGGGTGCCTCGGATCTGAGGTGCTCCAGATATAGCTCGTCGATCACCGAAGGATCGGGAAAGGCGATGATATCTACGCAGAGCTTCCCGTCCCGTTCGAAGGCATTGACGTGGTGAAATGCAAAGAACGGTTCTGCCCGGGCGGTTTTCATGATCTGACCAGTGTCCTTGTCGATCACATGGAACAGGGTGCCCCGCTCTGGCTCCCAGCGGTAATTTTGGATAAACGGCCGATTCCCGAGCAGGAAGCGCAAGGGGTTGGTGACCAGCGGGAACTCGGTCAGCACCAGATAACGCTCACTCATACCGAATGAGTGCATGTAGGCCGGGCGCTGCGTGTCGAGCGTGGCCACCAGTTGCGCTTGTGTTGTGCCGGCATCAATGCGGTAGAGGCGGTACTTGCTTACCCGCCCGAACTCCAACAGGTAGTTGTACTGGCACTGGCGACGCGCATCAAAGTGCGGATGGGCCGTGGTGACCTGCCCCGGTAGCGATGGCAGCAGCGTGCGGCTGTCCAGGGTGGCCAGGCTGGCCGGATCGAAGGCCACTGGCTGGGGTGTCTCCGTTAATGCCACAGTGTGGGTGCCGATCCTGCTGGTGTTGACGTTGGCGTTGTTGCCTGAACCCGCTCGCGCGACGAGCCGCAATCTCTGTAGCAGAGTCGGCAGCGGGTTGGTGGCGAACTCAGGACTGCTGGGTGCTCCGGCGGCTTTAGCCTTCAAGTAGGCATCGCTTTGCAAATAGCGATTGGAGTAGACCACACGCCCTTGCTGAAAATGGAACCGGTACAGCATCGCAAGACCGTCGAACCAGTGCTGATAAGACGCTTTGCCTACCTCAAACTGTGCCGGCCCGGTACGCAACAGGTCACCCTCAAGCCACTCAGGCACCTGGCCGCGCTGATGCAGTTCGACTTCCGTCAACTCCTGACCCAGAGTTGTGAATCCAAGCGCACTTCCGTTATTAACCATTATCGTGTCTCCCATGCATGCGTGCCGGGCGCAAGCTGATATCCGACCCGCCAGTGAAGGGCCTGCGCACTAGACCTGCGCTGAATAACGCCCACCAGACTGCCAATGGCTGAAATCCAAGCCGTACCCAGTAGTACCACGCGCTGACAGGCAAGCCGTCCACGCTCAAACCCTGCAAGGCGTTATGCACATTGGCCGGGAACACCGCAATGAAGTACACCGCCAGCAGCGCACCCGCCAGTCGCCGTAGCCTGGGCACCAACAACCCCAAACCGCCGGCGATTTCGCAGATGCCGGTCAGCGCCACAACGGTACTTGCCCAGGGCATCCAGCTTTCAATCATGGGCAGGTAGCGCTGCGGGGTGAGCAGATGGTCTGCGCCAAAAAACACCAATGCCACTGTTAGCGCCACTCTCATGCACGCGCGCCCTTCACGCAGAGAGGTCACGCCCATACGGCCAGCCAGCCAGGCGAGTCCAGTGAGAACGAGTAAAGAAAGGAAGAAAATCATGGCCGCCTCCGGTAATGTAGACACCATAAACATTGAACCTCAAAGTAGGCACCGTCAACATTGAAAACCAAAGAATCTGATTACCACCATGGCGACCTGCGCGGGGCGCTATTGAACGCAGCCCGGGAAGCCCTTGAACAGAATGGTGCAAGCGCCGTGAGTCTGCGCGAGCTGGCGCGTCGCGTCGGAGTGTCCCATGCCGCGCCCTACCGGCACTTCGACAACCGGGAGACGTTATTGATGGCGTTGGCGGCAGACGGCTTTAACGAGCTGGCCAGGCGCCTGCGCGCAGAAGAGGGAAAGGATGGCACCCTCATGGAGATGGGGCAGGCCTATATCAGCTTTGCCATTGGCAATCCGTCGCTTTACAAGCTGATGTTCAGCCCCGAACTGGACCGGAAAAAGCCCGGGCTGTTGGCTGATGCAGCCGGTGCTGCTTTCGGGCTGCTGCGGAGCCAGACTGCCACTACCGATCAGGAGCAGAGCGGCACACTCGCCGCCTGGGCCCTGGTCCATGGGTTGTCCCAGCTGCTGATCGACCGGTTGCTTCCAGAGGAGTTGATGAAGCCGGACCAGCTTGGAGCGCTGGTCGAATCCGTGCTTGGGCATCTGCACATGGTGAGTGACTGATACCGGGGAATTGCGGATAAAAAAAGGGCCGACAACAAGTGTCGGCCCTTGGAAATGGTGGAGCTAAGCGGGATCGAACCGCTGACCTCCTGCATGCCATGCAGGCGCTCTCCCAGCTGAGCTATAGCCCCGTGGTCTTGCGACCCCGACACCGAAGTGCCGGTAAAGAATGGCGTCCCCTAGGGGACTCGAACCCCTGTTACCGCCGTGAAAGGGCGGTGTCCTAGGCCACTAGACGAAGGGGACGCAAACCCTTCTCGAAACGATGCTGGTATCGTTTCATCACCTGATATGCAGTAAAGCATATCGGCTAGTGTAAAACAGGTCACCGACAAGCGATGACCAAAAAATTGGTGGAGCTATGCGGGATCGAACCGCAGACCTCCTGCATGCCATGCAGGCGCTCTCCCAGCTGAGCTATAGCCCCGTCTTCTGGACGGGGCGCATATTAGGTCCATGGCCCGAAGCTGTCAACAGAAAATTACGTAAAACAGCAACTTAAGGGCAAATTACTGGGCGCTGGCAAAATCGGCCAGCAGCTTTTCCCAGGCCTTGACCTCCTTCTTCGACGCCCCGCCCAGCAATTCCAGGGCCTGGCGCAGACGGAAGCGGGTCAGGTCCGGCCCCAGGTGCGCCATGGCGTCGAGTACCGAGACCGAACTGGCCTGGCCGGTGATGGCCACGAACAACAGCGGCATCAGGTCGCGCAGCTTGAGCTGCATGCCTTCGGCCACCTGCTGGATGTTGGCGGTGATGCCATCCTTGTCCCACTGGCGCAGCGCTTCCAGCTTCCACAGCAGCAGCTGCAATACCTGGCGCACCTCGTCCTGGGACAGCTTCTTGTGCGCAAACTGGGCCACGTCCAGGTGGACCCGGCCGGTCAGGAAGAACCCGGCCAGCGGTACCAGTTCGCTGAAGGTTTCCACCCGGCTCTGCACCAGTGGCACCAGCGGTCGCAGGTAGTTGCTGTTGAGTGCCCATTGCTGCACCGCGTCGACAAAGGCTTGCTCCGGCAGGTCACGAATCCACTGCCCGTTCAGCCAGGCGAGTTTTTCCACATCGAAAATCGGCCCCCCCAGGGACACGCGCTGGATATCGAAGTGCTCGACCATCTCGGCCAGGGAAAACTTCTCGCGCTCGTCCGGCATCGACCAGCCCATGCGCCCCAGGTAGTTGAGCAGCGCCTGCGGCAGGTAGCCCATGCGCTGGTAGAAGATGATACTGGTCGGGTTCTTGCGCTTGGACAGCTTGCTCTTGTCCGGGTTGCGCAGCAGCGGCATATGGCACAGCTGCGGCATGTCCCAGCCGAAGTAGCGGTACAGCAGGATGTGCTTGGGCGCCGAGTTGATCCACTCCTCGCCGCGCAGCACATGGGTGATCTGCATCAGGTGGTCATCCACCACGTTGGCCAGGTGGTAGGTAGGCAGGCCATCGGCTTTCATCAGCACCTGCATGTCGACCTGCTCCCAGGGGATCTCGATCTCGCCGCGCAGCATGTCCTGCACCTTGCACACGCCGACATCAGGCACCTTCATGCGCACCACATGGGGTTCACCAGCGGCAACGCGCTGGGTCACTTCCGCCTCGCTCAGATGCAGGCAGTGACCGTCATAGCCGGGTGTCTGCTTGTTGGCCATCTGCTCGGCACGCAGTTGGTCCAGGCGCTCGGCGCTGCAGAAGCAGCGGAACGCATGGCCCTTGGCGATCAGCTGTTCGCTGTGCTCATGGTAGATCGCGCTGCGCTCGCTCTGCCGATAGGGGCCATGGGGGCCGCCGACATCCGGGCCCTCGTCCCAGTCCAGCCCCAGCCAGCGAAGCGAGTCGAGGATCTGCTGTTCCGATTCGGCACTGGAGCGCACCTGATCGGTATCCTCGATGCGCAGAATGAACTTGCCGCCATGCTGGCGGGCGAAGCACTGGTTGAACAGGGCAATATAGGCGGTGCCTACATGGGGATCTCCGGTGGGGGACGGAGCAATACGGGTACGCACGGTCATGGAATATCTCGATAACAGCGGCCCCAGCGGGCCAGTAAGTAGCTCAGGTAGAAGGCAATTTTACCAGTGGATCATCATGCTCCTCCACCCCGACATTCAGCCGCTCACGCAGCTGCTCAATCATGTAGTCGATAAAGGCCTTCACCTTCATCGCCTGGAAGCGCCGGGACGGATACAGCGCATAGAGTTCGGTGGAGGGCAACACGCAGTGTTCCAGCACACGACTCAACAGGCCCTGCTCGACAAAGGGCTCGGCAATGAACGCCGGTACATTGATCACCCCGGCGCCGGCCAGGGCCGCCTCCCGGGCAAAGGTGATGTTGTTGATGGTCAGCACCGGGCTGATTGCGACGCTGACCGCCGGCTCCAGGAAATGCCATTTGCGCCCGTCATCCATCAGCGTATGGATGCAGCGGTGCTGCAGCAGGTCTTCCGGCCGCTGCGGCACACCATGCTCGGCCAGATAGGCGGGACTGGCGAACAGCTGCCGCGGGCTGTGCATCATCGATCGCGCCACCAGGCTCGAGTCCTGCGGCCGGCCGCGGTGGATGACGATGTCCACCCCCTCCTCGACCGGATCGACCACCCGGGTGGTCAACTCGACCTCGACCTGAATCGCCGGATACAGCCGCATGAAATCGCCCACCACGCCACCGAGAAACAGCTGGCCGAACTCGATCGGCGAGCTGATGCGCAGCAGGCCGGTAGGCTCGCGCTGCAACTGCATGATAGCCTGCTCGGCCTCGGCGAACTCCTGCATGATCTGCCGGCAACGCTCGTAGTAGGCCTGCCCCACCTCGGTCAGGCGCAGCTTGCGCGTGGTGCGGTTGAGCAGGCGCACGCCAAGACGCTCCTCCAACTGCGCGATACGACGGCTGACGGTGGATTTCTGCATGCCCAACGTCAGCGCGGCACTGGTAAAACTATGACACTCCACGACCCGGGTGAATATCAGGGCGTCGTCCAATCCCATCACACTGTTCCTGTAATGCAACAAAGTTTCCAGATTCTAGCGCCATTGGGCCAGCGCGGAACAGTGGTAGAGTGGCGCATACAATACAAAAAGGGGTAAAGCATGTCGGCCCGGGTCCGCACTCGTCTGTTCGTTTTCCTGCTTCTGGTAGCCCTGGTCATCGCCGCCTTCCTCAGCCACTGGTGGTTGATCGGTCGGCATTACGAAAAGACGGACAACGCCTATGTGCACGGCGACATCACCCGCGTCAGCAGCCAGCTCGCCGCGCAGATCACCGAGGTACTGGTCACCGACAACCAGAGCGTGGAAGCCGGGGATCTGCTGGTACGCCTGGACGACCGGGACTTCAGCACCGCACTGGCGCAGACCCGTGCCAACCTGGCGACCCGCGAGGCCGAACACCTGCAGGCCCGCGCCCAGCTGGTGCGCCAGGGCAGCCTGATCGAAGCGGCCCGCGCCGCCGTCGAGGCGCGCAAGGCCGAGCAACGCCGTATCGAGCTGGATATCAAGCGCATCCTGCCGCTGCGCCAGTCCGGCTACGCCTCCGAGGAACAACTGAGCAACTTTCGCGCCCAGCTGGATGTGGCCAAGGCCCAGGTGCGCGGCGCCGAGGCCGAGCTGCAGACCCAGGTCTTGAGCAAGGATACCCTGGGCGCGGATATCGACCGGCTGGCCGCCCTGATCCAGGCGGCACAGAGCGAGGTGGCCAAGGCCGAACTGGACCTGTCGCGCAGCGAGATCCGCGCGCCCGTGCCAGGGCGGGTCGGCCAGCGCAGCGTGCGCATCGGCATGAACGTACAGCCCGGCGATCATCTGCTGGCCATAGTGCCCGGCAGGGATCTGTGGGTGCAGGCCAACTTCAAGGAAACCCAGATCAAGCGCATGCGCCAGGGCCAGAGCACCACCCTGCTCTTCGACGCCTTCGACGACCAGCCGGTGCAGGGCACCATCGACAGCCTGTTCCCCGCCTCCGGCGCGCAGTTCAGCCTGTTGCCACCGGACAATGCCACCGGCAACTTCACCAAGGTGGTGCAGCGGATTCCGGTGAAAATCCGCATCGACAACGATCATCCGCTGAGCCAGAAGGTGCGCCCGGGCATGTCGGTGAGCGTCAAGGTCGACCTGCGTGACTGAAACGGCACAAGCGCAGTACATCCCGCCTCCGACCCGCCGTGACTGGATTGCCATTCTCAGCGCCATTCTCGGCGCCTTCATGGCGATCCTGGACATCCAGATCATCAACTCGTCGTTGAAGGATATCCAGGGCGCGCTGTCGGCCACCATCGAGGAAGGCTCCTGGATCTCCACCTCCTACCTGGTCGCCGAGATCATCATCATTCCGCTGGCCGCCTGGCTGGCCATGATCCTCTCACCGCGGCGCTTCGCGGTGAGCATCTCGGCCCTGTTCGTGATGGCTTCGCTGCTCTGCTCGATGGCCTGGAACCTGGAAAGCATGATCGTCTTCCGGGTGCTGCAGGGCCTGGCCGGGGGTGCGCTGATTCCCTTCGCCTTCTCGCTGGTGCTGACCAAGCTGCCGCTGAATGTACGCCCCAAGGGCATGGCGCTGTTCGCCATCACCGCTACCTTCGCCCCCTCCATCGGCCCTACCCTCGGCGGCTGGCTGACCGAGAACTACGGCTGGGAATATATCTTCTACATCAACATCGTCCCCGGCGCCCTGATGACCTTCGGCCTGCTGTATGGCCTGGACAAGAGCGAGCCGCGTTGGGAGCTGCTGAAAAAGGGTGACTACGCCGGCATCCTGACCATGGCCATCGGTCTGGGCTGCCTGCAGGTATTCCTCGAAGAGGGCCACCGCGAGGACTGGCTGGAATCATCCTGGATGGTGACGCTGGCCAGCCTCGCCTTCGTCAGCCTGGTGTGTTTCGTGATCCTGCAATTGTCACGCGACAACCACCTGGTCAACCTGCGTCTGCTCAAGCAGCGCAACTTCCTGCTCGGCAGCCTGGCCAATATCGGCCTGGGCGTGGGGCTGTACGGCACCATCTTCATCCTGCCGCTGTACCTGGCGCAGATCCAGGGCTACAACGCACTGCAGATCGGCCAGGTGATCATGTGGATGGGCCTGCCCCAGCTGTTGCTGATCCCCCTGGTGCCGATCCTGATGCGCTTTGTCGACGCGCGGCTGATCTGCGCCAGCGGCCTTGCGCTGTTCGGCCTGGGCAGCTTCCTCACCGGCTCGCTCAACCTGGATTTTGCCGGTGACCAGCTGATCGGCATCCAGATTCTGCGGGCCTGCGGCCAGCCCATGATCATGGTGCCGCTGTCGATCATCGCCACCGCCATGATCCCGCCCTCCCAGGCAGGCTCCGCCTCCAGCCTGTACAACATCCTGCGCAACCTGGGTGGCGCCATCGGCATCGCCGCCCTGGCCACCATCCTCGACAGCCGCGCGGCGTACTATTTCGACATCCTGCGCAGCCATGTCAGTGTCGGCAACGCCGCCGCCACCGAGCGGCTGCAACTGCTCGGTGAACAACTGGGCAGCGCCGAAGCGGCCCTGCGCATGCTCGACACGCAGGTACGCCAGCAGGCGCAGATCATGGCCTACAACGATGCCTTCCACATGATCGGCATCATGCTCGCCTGCTCGGTGGTATGCATCCTCCTGACCCGCCCGCTGCCGAAGGCGCCGGGGCAGACTTGACCGACCTATCCACCCAGCAGCCCCGGATGGCGTAGCGCAGGCGCGCTACATCCCAACCTCGCGCCCGTGTCGAGCGCCCGCTCGACGACTCTGGTGTTCCCCCGTTTGAACCGGTAGCATCGAACACGTAAAAAATATCAAACAAGGTGCGCAGCATGAACCATACGCCCTACCCGCCTTCCTACTACGCCGCCTCCGCCATGCCAACGCCGGAACGCCCACCCCTGCAGGGTGCCCATGAAACCGATGTGTGCGTGATCGGCGCCGGCTATACCGGTATCTCCACGGCGCTGTTCCTGCTCGAACATGGCTTCCGGGTTACCGTACTGGAAGCGGCCAAGGTCGGCTTTGGCGCCTCGGGACGCAACGGTGGGCAGATCGTCAACAGCTACAGCCGGGACCTGGACGTAATCGAGAAGCAGGTCGGACCGCAACAGGCACGACTGCTGGGCGAAATGGCCTTCGAGGGTGGGCGCATCATACGCGAGCGGGTCCAGCGTTACGCCATCGACTGCGACCTCAAGGACGGCGGCGTATTCGCCGCACTGAATCACCGGCAACTCGCCCACCTTGAACAGCAGAAGCAGCTCTGGGAACGCTACGGGCATACCCAACTGCAACTGCTCGATGCCCAGGCGATCCGCGGCGTGGTGGACACCGAACGCTATATCGGCGGCATGCTGGACATGAGCGGCGGGCATATCCACCCGCTCAACCTGGTACTCGGTGAGGCCGCGGCGGTGGAGTCCCTGGGCGGCATCATTTATGAGCAATCGGCAGTGCTGCGGGTGCAGCAGGGCCCAACACCTGTTGTTTATACCGAACAAGGCCAGGTCAGTGCGCGCTTCATCGTGGTGGCCGGCAACGCCTATCTGGGCGACCTGCTGCCACCGCTGGCGGCCAAATCCATGCCCTGCGGCACCCAGGTAATCGCCACCGAGCCGCTGGAGCCGGAACTGGCCCAGCGACTGCTACCGCAGGATTATTGCGTCGAGGACTGCAACTACCTGCTCGACTACTATCGGCTGTCCGCCGACAGGCGCCTGATCTTCGGTGGCGGCGTGGTCTATGGCGCACGCGATCCGGCCAACATCGAGGCGATGATCCGGCCGAACCTGGTGCGCACCTTTCCCCAGCTGAGCGGGGTGAAGTTCGACTATGCCTGGACCGGCAACTTCCTGCTGACCCTGTCGCGTCTGCCGCAGATGGGCCGGCTGGGCAGCAATATCTTCTATTCGCAGGGCTGCAGCGGCCATGGCGTGACCTATACGCACGTCGCCGGCAAGGTGCTCGCCGAGGCCATTCGCGGGCAGGCCGAGCGCTTCGATGCCTTCGCCGAGCTACCTCACTATCCCTTCCCTGGCGGCAGGCTGCTGCGGGTGCCCATGACCGCCCTGGGCGCCTGGTACTACCAGTTGCGCGATCGCCTGGGCTGGTAGCCCGGGTGACAATGACAGGAACCGGCCCCGGCTTTGCGTGTCACAAGAAGTGTCGATAAGCAGCAAAAAACCAAAGCCCCCGACTCGAAACAAGGAGTAGTCCCATGAACCATACATCCACTGCCCGGCGCTATGTATCCATCCTCATGGCCGCACTATTCATGCTCACCAGCATGGCCAGCCTGCACGCCCAGGCCACCCAGGCTGCAATGGTTGGTACCCATGAGGTGATAGCGCAGGAACAACTGAGTGTCGATCGTGACCAGCTCAAGGCGATGCTGGATGATGAAGCGGTGCAGGACAAGCTGGCCAGCATGGGCGTCGCTCCCGAGCAGGTTGAACAACGCATCAACAGCCTGACCGCAGAAGAACTGGCCTACTTCAACAGCCAGCTGGATGAAGCCCCGGCCGGTGCCGGCGTGCTCGGTGTCATCGTGCTGTTCCTGGTGATCTTCATCATCACCGACATGCTCTGCGCCACCAACATCTTCCGCTTCGTCAACTGTATCAACCGCTAAGCAGTGCCTGCCTTGTTGCGGCTTGCCGCCCTGCTCGGACTGACAGCCCTGCTGTCAGCCTGCGCCGGGCGCGCTCCGGTGCTGCCCGAGCCATCCACCCTGAGCCACCTGCCCGAGCGGGTCATCCTCGACGAGGTGCCTTTCCACGCCCAGGACGCCTACCAGTGCGGCCCTGCCTCGCTGGCCATGGTCCTCAATCACCGCGATGTGGCCGCCACGCCGGATGCCCTGAAGGACCGCATCTACCTGCCTGAACGCAAGGGCACCCTGCAGGTGGAAATGGTCTCGGCCGCCCGCGAGCGCGACCTGCTGGTCTACCCGCTGGAAAGAAAGCTGGAGGCGATTCTCGCCGAGGTGAACGCCGGCAACCCGGTGCTGGTCATGCAGAACCTGGCCTTCGACTGGTATCCACAATGGCATTACGCGGTGGTCATCGGCTATGACCTGCCGGCGCAGGAGATGATCCTGCACAGCGGCCTGAACCAGGCCCAGCGCGAGCCATTCACAGTGTTCATGCGCACCTGGCAACGCGCCGACCGCTGGGCCAGGGTGGTATTGCCACCGGGCCAGTTACCGGCCACCGCCCAGCCACTGAGCTATCTCAAGGCAGCCAGCGACCTGGAGCAGACCGGCCGCCTGGACAGCGCCCTGCGCGCCTACCAGAGCGCCACAGAGCAGTGGCCGGAACAGCCGGCGGCGCGCCTGGGTCTGGGCAATACCTATTGGGCAAAAAATGAACGCCAGACCGCCCTCGAGCAGTTCCAGCAACTGGTCAATGACTTCCCCGACTTCCAGCCGGGCTGGACCAATCTGGCGACCGGCCTGGACATGCTCGGCTGCAGCAAACAGGCCCAGGCCGCCCGCCAGTGCAGCGAGCAAGCGGACAAGCCAGCTGCCTGCAACACCCTCGGCACCACCCCGCCCCACTCCTGCAGCAGTGCCACCCAGAAGCAATGAACATCTGCCGCCCCAGGGTTGTCGAACGCCCGCTCGACGACAGGTTCCAGCATCATCCAGAGCCGGCGTAGCGCAGGCGCGCTACACCCCGAAAAGCACACCGGAGACTCTGATGCCACCCCAGGGTTGTCGAGCGCCCGCTCGACGACAGGCTCCAGCATCATCCGGAGCAGGCGTGGCGCAGGCGCGCCACACCCCGAAAAGCACACCGGAAACTCTGATAGCCCGGAGCGGTTACACCCGCCCGGTCATCTTCGCTACCAACTGATGCTCGGCCGGCAGCAGGCTGCTGACGCTGCTGCGTGCGGTAACCCGGCTGAGTAGCGAGGACAGGCCAGGCCAGGTCATTTCATCGATCAGCTCGCCGGCATGGGCCAGGTTGATCAACTGGCAGCACACCGCGATATCGGCCATGCTGAAATGCTCGCCCAGGAAATAGCGCTGATCGCCAAGCTGGGTTTCCAGGTAATCGAACAGCGGTGGCAGCCCCACCTCCAGTGCCTGCTGGATGGCGGCTTCGTCACAGGACTCGCCCATAACCGGCCGGACAATGCGGTTGCGAAATACCACCAGGGTCGCCAGCGCACCCAGCTCGTAATCGGCATACTTCTCCAGCCAGCGTACCCGTGCGGCCTGCTGTGGAGTCTCACCGTACAACGCCGCCCCACCCCGCGTATCCTGCAGGTACTGGCCAATGACACTGGAATCGGCCAGGCCGAGATCCCCATCGCGCAGCGCCGGAATACGCCCCAGCGGGCTGATCTCGTAGTACCAGTCGGGCTGGTTGAACGGCGGCTGGGTCACCAGCTCATGGGCGATCTGCTGCTCGGCCAGCTGAATACGGATCTTGCGGACGAAGGGCGAGAGAATCGCCCCGTAGAGGATCAGGGACATGCGACGGGCTCCAGATTGAGAAGTCAGTCATCGTACAACGCTTTCTTCTTCCATGCTTGGTCATCCTCCTCCAGCGCCTGCACTCCCTCGCTCAATGCCGTGCCGGCCTGTTCCATATGCAGCGCGGCCTGCTCCGCCTGCAGCATCAACTGGCGGAACACCGCGACCTGGCTGACGCCGGCGGGATGCTGCTGCTTGGCCAGGTAGGCCAGTGCCCGTTCATACTGCAGCTTGGCGACACGCGGCTTGCCGGCCTGCATCGCCTGGTTGGCCAGCGCCTGGTACATGCTCAGGGTGGTCTGCAGCAGGTGCTGGCCCAGTTCCTGGTTCCAGCGCTGGAATACCGCATCATCGATACTACCTTCGCGCCGCGCCTGCTCCAGCAGACGGAGCAGGTCACCCAACTGCTGCCGGGCCACCTGCGCACTGGCCTCGTTACCGATCACCAGCGGCGCATTGTCGATACGCGGCTCGCCCTTGCCCAGTTGCTCGCGCACCTCGGCCAGCTGGCTGGCATAACGTGCCTGCTTGCCATCCTGCTTGAGCAGGCGCTCCAGTAGACTGGCTTCGAGCTGCAACAGCAGCATCTTCAGCTCGGCGGACATGAACTGGCCCGGCAACCCTGCGCTGATGCCGTTGCAATGGTTCCAGCGCGCCTGCAACTCGGCTACCGCCCGGGCGCGCTGCAGACGCGAACGCTCCACGGCCTGGCTGAGAAAGCCGATACCGATCACTATCGCCAGACCGCCGACAACCAGGATCGCAATAAGCATGGGGGACACGGGAAACTCTCCATCGGCAAGAATGTATGTCGTTATGCCATATTAGCGATGGCGACACAATGAACCCGCTTACAACACAGTGGAGTAGCAGGATGATCGAGATCGGATTGGTAATCTACCCCGGTGCGCAGCAGGCTGCCATCCTCGGACTGACTGACCTGTTCACGGTCGCGAACCAGTTCGTGGCCCAGCACACGGAGGCCGCAGAGCCGGTCTTGCGGGTAACCCACTGGCAACAGGAAAAAGCGGGACACGCCCCCGATTGCGTATTCGACAGTTACCCCGGCACACCCCCGGGAACGCTCGCGGCACTGGTCCTCCCACCCAGCCTGAACGAGCCGATCGGAGTGGATGCAGCTGCCCCGCTGGCAGCCTGGCTGCGCGAGCGCCATGCCCAGGGAGTGGTACTGACCTCGGTATGCGCAGGCGCCTTCCTGCTGGCGGCCACCGGCCTGCTGGCGGGCCGGCGAATGACTACCCACTGGTCGCATGCCGAGTTGCTGCAGCAGCGCTTTGCCGAGGTGGCCGTGGATGCCGATCAATTGCTCATCGACGACGGGGATATCATCACCGCCGGTGGCCTCATGGCCTGGACCGACCTGGGCCTGCGGCTGGTGGATCGCCTGCTCGGCCCGTCGGCCATGATCGGCACCGCGCGCATGCTACTGGTCGATCCGGCCGGCCGCGAGCAGCGCCACTACACGGTTTTCTCCCCGCGCCTGACCCATGGGGATACGGCCGTACTCAAGGTGCAGCATTGGCTACAGGCGACCTAGGCACAGGACGTATCGCTGGTGACGCTCGCAGCGCAAGCCGGGCTGGAGCAACGTACCTTCCTGCGCCGCTTCCAGAAGGCCACCGGCCTCACCACCACCGAATATTGTCAGCGCCTGCGGACAGGCAGGGCGCGGGAGCTGTTGCAGTTCGGCAACGCATCAATCGACCGGGTGGCCTGGGAAGTCGGCTACAGCGATCCCAGCGCATTCAGGAAAGTCTTCACGCGCATCGTGGGGCTATCGCCGAGCGAATACCGGCGCCGCTTCAGCGCAGGGCAGCAACCCACCTACTGATCGCCGGGATTAGCGGCGCTTGCCGACCAACGGGCGCCAATGTCGATATTGACCCCGATATTGTCGATAGCGCCACTCCCCCTTCCCCCGTTTGCGGGCGACCATATCGGCTCGCCTTCGCCATGAACCAGGAGACAGAAACCATGAAAAAACGCGGCCTGATCGTTGTCGATCTGCAGAACGAATACCTGCCCACCGGCAAACTGCCGCTATCGGGCATCGAGGCAGCGGCGGCCAATGCCGCCCGAGTGATCGAGGATGCCCGCAACAAAGGCATTCCGGTATTCCATATCCGCCACGAATTCACCAATGGGGAAGCACCGGTATTTGTGCCGGGGACGGATGGCGTTGAGATCCAGCCAGCTGTCGCACCGGCAGCCGGCGAAGCGGTCATCGTCAAGAATCACATCAACTCGTTCCGCGGCACGGACCTCAAGCAGCAACTCGATGCCCAGGGAGTCGAGGAAGTCGTGGTGGTCGGTGCCATGAGTCATATGTGCATCGATGCCGTGGTACGCGCCGCAGCCGACATGGAATACCCGGTAACGGTGCTGCATGATGCCTGCGCCACCCTCGACCTCGCCTTCAACGGCGTGAACGTGCCCGCCGCCCAGGTACACGCGGCGATGATGGCGGCTTTCGAGTTCGGCTACGGTACGGTGAAGTCCACAGAGGACTATCTCTCGGCCTGATCGGCAAAGGTGTACTGAGCTGGGCGCAGAGCCGTTGACGGAGCGTCAGCCATGCAGGCCACGGAATTCGGGGCGCACGAAAAAAACCTGAAAAAAGATTGGCTTGAGGGGTTGACGCTTCCCAGGACCATGCCTAAAATGCGCGCCACTTGCAGCGAACAACGCAACACGAAGTAAGCGGCAAGTAGCCAGGGTTAACACCTCGGCACTGTGAAGTCCGGATATGTCCCCTTCGTCTAGTGGCCTAGGACACCGCCCTTTCACGGCGGTAACAGGGGTTCGAGTCCCCTAGGGGACGCCACTTCGGCGTCAGATTTGCGGGAATAGCTCAGTTGGTAGAGCGCAACCTTGCCAAGGTTGAGGTCGCGAGTTCGAGCCTCGTTTCCCGCTCCAAATAAACAAAAAGCCCAGACTTCGGTCTGGGCTTTTTGTTTTTCGCATTTTGCGCATACTGTTTGCAACCGCCGAGCCAATATCCTAGCCTGACGCTCAGTCCACCTCTCTGCCGTCCGTGGCATCCTGCTCCCTCAACACACGCGTCCCCGCCCTGCCCTGCAAGATCGCCAGTGCATCCTCCAATCTGCCAATACCACTGATCCCACCCCCTTCGGCGAACTCGATGGCGGCTCTCATCTTGGGGCCCATGGAGCCGGCAGGCAGGTC
The DNA here is from genome assembly GCF_014219065.1 of Halopseudomonas xiamenensis. GTDB lineage: Bacteria > Pseudomonadota > Gammaproteobacteria > Pseudomonadales > Pseudomonadaceae > Halopseudomonas > Halopseudomonas xiamenensis. The sequence goes on along the minus strand of NZ_JACLGO010000027.1, from coordinate 20,442 downwards.
GAGGGCACGCGCCTGCTCCAGGCTCAGGCTTGGTATCGCTGCGGCGCTGTCCGAACCGAAATCCCGGTACACCGCATCGACATCCGTCAACAGCAACAGGGCATCGGCCTTGAGTTCGCGCGCCAGCAAGGCGCTGGCGGCATCCTTGTCGATCACCGCCTCGACCCCCAACGTACTGCCATCCTCCAGCCGCACTACCGGTATCCCGCCTCCGCCCGCGCAGATGACGATCACCCCCTGGTCCAGCAGCAGCCTGATCACCCGCATATCCGGAATTTCCAGTGGCCGCGGCGAGGGTACTACCCTGCGCCATCTGTCGCCGTCGGCGGCGATATGCCAGCCGGCGGCCCGGGCTCGGTCTTCGGCCTCAGCCCGCTGGTACACCGGCCCGACGAACTTGGTCGGGTTGGCGAACGCCGGGTCATGCCGGTCCACCACCACCTGGGTCAGCAAGGTTGCCACCGGTCGGTCGTGCTCCAGGGCATTTTCCAGTTCCTGTTCGATGATGTAGCCGATCATCCCTTCGGTTTCCGCCCCCAGCACATCCAGGGGATAGGCCTCATCCGGCCTGTAGCTGGCTCCCTGCAGGGCCAGCAACCCCACTTGCGGTCCATTGCCGTGGGTGACCACCAGATCATGACCGGCACGCACCAGGGCGGCCAGGGATTGGGCGGCTATCCGCACATTGGCGCGCTGGACGCTGGCGGTCAGCGGTTCACCGCGCTTCAACAGGGCATTACCGCCCAGGGCAACGACGATCAGCATGTCAGCCTCCCAGGGTGGCGACGAGTACCGCCTTGATGGTGTGCATGCGGTTTTCCGCCTGATCGAAGACGATGCTGGCCGGGCCCTCGAACACCTCCTCGGTGACCTCCATGGCATCGATTCCGAACTTCTGCTGGATCTCTCTGCCGATGCTGGTTTCGGTATTGTGAAAGGCGGGCAGACAGTGCATGAAGCGCACCCGCGGGTTACCGGTCAGGGCCATCAGCTCGGCATTGACTTGGTAGGGCAACAGCAGTTTGATCCGCTGCGCCCACTTTTCCTCGGGCTCACCCATGGACAGCCAGACATCGGTATAGACGAAATCCACCCCGGCAACAGCGCTGTCGATATCCTCGGTGATCATGATGCGGGCGCCGCTGGTCTCGGCGATCCGTTGCGCTTCCTGCCGGACGGCCTCGCTCGGCCAGCAGGCCCTGGGGGCACAGAGACGCACGTCCATGCCCATCTTGGCGCCGCCAATCAGCAGGCTGTCGCCCATGTTGTTGGCGGCATCGCCGATAAACACATAGGCCACTTCACGCAGCGGCTTGTCCACATGCTCCTGCATGGTGAGCAGATCGGCGAGTACCTGGGTGGGGTGGAATTCATCGGTCAGGCCGTTGTAGACCGGTACACCCGCATATTGCGCCAACTCCTCGACCACCGCCTGGCCGAAGCCGCGATATTCGATGGCGTCATATACCCGGCCAAGGACCCTGGCGGTGTCCTTGACCGATTCCTTGTGGCCGATATGCGTTCCGCTGGGCCCCAGATAGGTGACCCGTGCGCCCTGATCGAAGGCTGCCACCTCGAACCCGACCCGGGTGCGGGTGGAATCCTTCTCGAAGATCAGCGCTATATCCTTGCCCCGCAGCAGCGGCACTTCGGTGCCCGCATACTTGGCTGCCTTCAGGTCGCTGGCCAGCTTGAGCAGAAAACTGATTTCACGCGGCGTGAAGTCCCGCAGGGTGAGAAAGTGTCGATTCTTCAGATTGAAAGCCATCTTCGTACCTTCCCGTCAGATCGCATCCCGGATGGTCGGGCAGCTCATGCAACGACCACCACCTCGGCCCCGGCCCAGTTCGGCGCCGGGTATTTTCAGCACTTCGATACCCGCCATTTCCAGCGCCGCGTTGGTGTCGTCGTTACGATCATAGCCAATCACCACGCCCGGGCTCAGCGCCAGTACGTTGTTGCCATCATTCCACTGTTCACGTTCGCGCTCTGCGGGGGTATCCCCGCCGGTAGGCACCACGACCAGGGAATCATAGCCGAGCACGTCAGCCACCACGTCGAACAACGGACGCGGGTCCTGGCGGAACGACAGGTGCTTGCCGCCGGTGCCGGGGCGCAGGTCGTAACAGACCATCTGATCGGCCACTTCCTTGAAGGTGGTTACCACATTGCCGCCACAGAAGGTGAAGACGGTATCCAGATGCATGGCGGAGCGGGTCTTGGGAATCTGGCAGGCAACCACACGATCGACGGTGCCGCGCTGGAACAGAGCATTGGCCAGTTGCCCGATCGCCTGAGGCGATGAGCGCTCGCCCATGCCCACCAGCACCGCCCCGTTGCCGACCGGCATGATGTCGCCACCTTCCAGCGTGGCCAGGGCGTGGTCCCTGAGCGGGTCCCCCCAGAGCACGTCAACCTTGCCGGCAAACAGTGGATGGAAGCGATAGACCGTGGCCATCAGCAGGGTTTCAGGCTTGCGTGCGCTCCAGTACATGGGGTTCAGGGTGACGCCATCGTAAATCCAGGCGCTGTTGTCGCGGGTGAAAAGGAAGTTCGGCAGCGGTGGCAGGACGAAGCCGGACGGCCCCAGGTGGTTACCGAACAGGCCAGTTGGATTGAACGGCAGGTCACTCACCTGCAATCCGCCGATGAGAAATTCCGCCAGGGTCTGACCCGGCAACTCATCCATCCAGGCCCGCAGGTCGGAGACCATACCGACACCGATATGGTCCCAGGTGATCCGTCGATCGAGCAGCCAGCTGCGCGCTTCGTCGATATCCAGGGTGTCGGCCAGCAGCTGATTGACGTCGAGCACCTCCACGCCACGCGCCCGCATCAGCTCGGCGAACACATCATGGTCCTTCTGCGCCTGCTTGACCCAGAATACGTCATCGAACAACAGCGCATCGCAATTGGTCGGCGTCAGTCGGCGATGGGCCAGGCCGGGGCGGCAGACGATGACCTGCCGCAGGATACCGGTTTCGGAGTGAACGCCAAGAGCATGTTCAGTCATGATGAATCCTCTGTTGCCAGTGGGTTACAGGAAGGCTCCAATGCTGATCACCAGTGTGATGAACAGCGTCAGTATCAGTAGCAGCGGCCAGATGAACACCAGCCAGCGATCATAGGAGACGCGGCCTATGGCCAGACCACCGACGACCACGGCAAAGGTCGGGTTGATCAGGTTGACCAGGCCGTTGGCCGATTGATAGGCAGTCACCACCAGGTCGCGGCTGACATCGGCAAAGTCCGCCAACGGCGCCAGGATCGGCATCGACAGTACCGCGAGACCGGATGAGGATGGCACGAAGAAGCTCATGCCCACCTCGATCCAGAACATCAGGTTGATGAACGCCAGTTCCGACAGGTCGCCCAGGGTGGTTTCGGCGCCATGCAGGATCGAGTCGGCGATCATCCCCTGCTCCATGATGACCACGATGCCCCGCGCCAGCCCCACCACCAGGGCCACTCCCAGCAGATCGCGGGCGCCGTCGACGAAGCTGCCGGTCAGCCTCTTCTCGCCGAGCCGGGCAACCAGGCCGACCACGATCGCAGCTCCGAGGAACAGCGCCCCCATCTTGTCCATCCACCAGTCCTGGGAGGACACGCCCCAGATCATGACCACGAAGGTCACCGCGAAGATCAGCAGCACCAGTTTCTGCGTCAGGCTCAGGGCGATGTCGCCATGCTCAGCCTCCACCTGCAGAAATAGCTTGCGATGGGCTTCACGCTGCCTGGCCACGACCGAACGCGCGGGGTCTGCCTTGACCCGCCGGGCATAACGCATCACATAGGCCGCGCAGATGACCAGCCCGCCAATCAGCAGCACCAGCCGCAGCAGCATGCCATCGGTAAAGGGAATATCCGCAGCATTGGAGGCGATGACGGTGGCGAACGGGTTGATGGTCGAGCCCAGCACGCCGATACCGGCACCGATCAGAATCACCGCCACCCCGGTCACCGCATCGTAGCCCGCTGCGATCATGATCGGCACCAGAATGGCATAGAAGGCCAGCGTTTCCTCGGCCATGCCATAGGTCGTGCCGCCGAGGGCGAACAGCGTCATCAGGATCGGGATCATCCAGATCTCTCGCCCTTCCAGGCGCTGCATGACGCTGCGGATACCGGTATCGATTGCCCCGGTGGCATTCACCACACCGAGAAAGCCACCCAGGAACAGGACGAACAACGCCACATCGATGGCATTGGCAACGTAGCTGTCGGGGTCGTAGAAGCCGGTCGTAGGCGCCAGCATGATGTCAGTGAAGCCCTGCGGGTTGGCTTCGACTACCTGATAGGTTCCCGGTACGGCTACTTCGCGCCCGATCTCCTCGTTCATGCTGCGCTCGTACTGACCCGCCGGAATGATCCAGGTCAGTGCAGCCACCAGAACTATCAGCAACAACAGGATGGTGTAGGCCGTGGGGAACCGGGTCGCCAGATCATCTTCCGGATTCTGCGCGGCCTTGTTTTCTTCAGTCATAGCAGTCTCTCCTGCCCTCGGGCCTCGCGCAGGCTACGAAGCCGGGGGGATGCATGCCAGTCAGTTCAGAAACCTGCCTTCATCGCTCCAGCAGAGTAGGCCAGGTAACGTCCGGAGGAACTGACATGGATCAAGAGGGAGAAGAAACAGCTGCCCGCTGGACGGGCTTACAGATGGATCTCCTGGTTCTGCAGCGGTACCGATGCCTCCCAGCCCAGCTCACGCAGGATACGCTCACGCAGGGCTTCGGATGCCTCCGGCTCGCCATGGACGATGAACACATGCTGCGGCGGCCGCTGGAAGCCGGAGAGCCAATGTATGAGTTCATCGCTGTCGGCATGCGCCGAGAGCATGGGCAGTTCGGTTACCTCGGCATTCACCGGCATCCAGTGGCCGTAGATCTTCACTTCCCGCGCGCCTTCCAGCAGCTTGCGCCCCCGGGTGCCGGCGGCCTGGAAGCCGGAAAACAGCAGGGTGTTGCGGTGGTCGCCGGCAAAGGCGGCGATGTGGTGCAGTACCCGACCACCGGTGGCCATGCCGCTGGCGGAGATGATCACCTTGGGATAGCGACTGGCGGACAACGCCTTGGACTCCTCCACATCGCGGATATAGTTGACCGCCGAGCAGGCGGCGGCGCACTCCTCGGCGGTCAGCCGATGGTCTGCATTGTGCCGGCACAGCATCTCGGTGGCGCTGGTGGCCATGGGGCTGTCGAGATAGATCGGCACGTTGTTCAGGCGTCCGGCCTGGCGCAACAGCCACAGGTCATAGATCAGCGCCTGGGCCCGGCCCACGGCAAAGGCCGGTATCACCACTGTGCCGCCGCGCTGCACGGTGCGCTCGATCACCTGGGCCAGGGCCTCAAGCGGGTCCGACTTGTCGTGTCGACGGTTGCCATAGGTCGACTCGATGACGATGTAGTCCGCCTCGGCCACCGGCTCGGGGTCGAACATGACCATATCCCCATAACGCCCCAGGTCGCCGGAAAACACCACCCGCTTGCCGGCGATATCGATCTGTACGGTGGCAGCACCGAGGATATGTCCGGCGCGGCGCATCTGCAGCCTAGCGCCACCAGGCAGCTCCACCTCGCGGTGCCAGGGCACCCGTTTGAACTGCTTGAGCGTACGCTCGGCATCCACCACCCGGTACAGCGGCAAGGCCGGCTTGTGCTTGCTGAAGCCCTTGCGGTTGGCGAACTCGGCGTCCTTTTCCTGTAGCCAGGCACTGTCGAGCAGGATCAGTTCGGCTACATCGCGGGTCGATTCGGTGGCGTAGATAGACCCCGTGAAGCCATCCAGCACCAGGCGCGGCAGGTAGCCACAGTGGTCCAGGTGGGCATGGGTGAGCACCACCGCATCGATAGTGTCCGGCGCCACCACCAGGCGCTGCCAGTTCAGCTCGCGCAGGTTCTTCAGACCCTGGAACAGACCGCAATCGATGAGGATACGGGTGTCGCCATGGGTCAGCAGGTGCTTGGAACCGGTCACGGTGCCGGCGCCGCCGAGGCAGGTCAATGTAAGCATGTCAGCTGTCCTTGTATGTCAGCGGCCGGCCGGTGCCCGGACAGGGGCTCAGGCCATACCGCCGAGGGCCTTACGAAAGCGTAGCAGTGCGCCGCCAAACATCACACAACCCATCACCGCCAGCGCCAGGAAGGGCTTCCATACCACGTCCAGGCCGGCACCGCGGTAGAGGATCGCCTGGCCCACCTCGACAAAGTGCGTGGTCGGCGCCGCCAGCATGATGGTCTGCACCAGCTGCGGCATGCTTTCGCGCGGCGTGGTGCCGCCGGAGAGCATCTGCAACGGCATGATGGTGAGCATCATCAGCATGCCGAACTGGGGCATGTTGCGCGCCAGGGTAGCGAGGAAGATGCCCATCGAGGTGGTTGCGAACAGGCACAGCGCGGCACCGGTGAAGAACAGTGGCAGCGAACCATCCACCGGCACGCCCAGCACCCCGCGCACCACCAGGTTCAGCGACAGCGCGGCGACGACCAGCACCACCAGCCCCATGGACCAGACCTTGCCGAGCATGATTTCGGTGGGTGTGACCGGCATCACCAGCAGATGCTCGATAGTGCCATGCTCGCGCTCACGGATCAGCGCCGCACCGGTAAGGATGATCGACAGCATGGTGATGTAGTTGACCACCTGCATCAGGCTGCCGAACCAGGCCTTCTCCAGGCCCGGGTTGAAGCGCGCACGCAGTACCAGCTCGATCGGCGGCTGTGCGCTGCCGCGCTGGCGCTGGACGAACTCGGTGATTTCATCGGTCACTATCTGCTGCACCGCACCACTGCCGGTGAACGCCTGGCTCATGCGCGTGGCGTCCACGTTGAGCTGCAGGTCCGGAGCCCGGTTGGCCAGCACGTCGCGCTGGAAGCCCTGGGGAATGTACAAGGCGAAGGTATAGAGACCCGCGTCCATGCCGCTGTCCATCTGCGCCATGCTGATCATCTGCGGTGTGGTGAAATACGGCGGGTAGAAGGCCGAGACGATCTGCCGCGACAGTGCCGAATCGTCCTCGTCGACAATGGCGATCGGCGCCCGGTTCAGGGTTTCCGGCATGGCGTTGGCCGCGGTATACACGCCCACGGTGAACACGTAGACGATCAGCACCAGCATGGTCGGGTCGCGCCACAGGCTCCAGAGCTCCTTGACGCCCAGGCGATAGATATTGAGCAGGGATCGGCCGTTCATCTCAACGCTCCTGTTTCTTCAGCAGCACTATGGCCAGGCCCATGATCACCGGTACCGACAGCAGCATGGACCAGAACGCCCCGGCGAGTTCCGGCAGGCCCAGGGCCTTGTTGAACACGCCGCGGCTGATGCTGACCATATGGCTGGCCGGGTACAGCTCACCGATCACCCGCCCTGCCCCCTCCAGCGAGGACACCGGATCGACCAGGCCGGAAAACTGCGTGGCCGGCACCATGGTGCCGATCATGGCGAAGAACATCGCGGCGATCTGGCTGCGGGTCACCGCCGAGGCCAGCAGGCCCATGCCGGTGGCGACCAGGCTGAAGATCAGCGCCGCCAGCACCAGGGTCGGGAAGCTGCCGCTGATCGGCACGCCGAACAGGTTCACCGCCAGCAAGGTCATCAACAGGAAGTTGAGCATCGCCAGCGCCACGTAGGGCAACTGCTTGCCGAGCAGGAACTCGCTGCGGGTCACCGGGGTGACGTAGAAGTTGGTGATCGAGCCGGTTTCCTTCTCCCGCACCACCGCCAGCGCGGTCAGCATCGCCGGCAGCATCAGCAACAGCATGGTGATCACCGCCGGCACCATGGCGGGCAGGCTTTGCACATCAGGGTTGTAGCGAAAGCGGGTCTGGATCTCGGCGCTGACCGGCAGTGCGCCACCACGCTCGATGATCTGCGTGGCCAGCCAGTGCTGGTGCATGCCCTGCACGTAGCCCTTGAGCGTCTCGGCCCGCTGCGGCATGGCGCCATCCACCCAGGCACCGATCTGCACCGGGCGCCTGGCCAGCGCGTCACGGGCAAAGCCATGCGGTATCTCGATGGCCAGCGACACCTCGCCGCTGCGCATGCGCCGGTCCAGCTCCTGGTAATCGGTGAGTGGCGGTTGTTCGATGAAGTAGCGCGAGCCCGATAGTTGCAATGCATAGTCTCGGCTGAGGCTGGTCTGGTCGCGGTCGAGCACCGCGTAGCGCAGGTCTTCCACATCCAGGCTGATGCCGAAGCCGATGACGAACATCAGCATCAGCGAGCCGACCAGCGCCAGTGTGGCGCGGATCGGGTCACGCTGCAGCTCCAGGCTCTCGCGCCACAGATAGCTGAGCATGCGCTGCAGGCTGAATGGTCGATGCCGGACCACGGGCAACTGCTCGGCGGGTGACTGGAGCGGCGCCGGCAGATCCGTCTGCGGCTCGTCTCCACCACCGGCCCCGGCCTCGATCAGGTAGCCGATGAAGGCCTGCTCCAGGTTGTCCGCTGCGCGCTTCTCCACCAGCCTGGCCGGCACGTCACTGTCCAGCACCTGCCCGGCATGCATCATCGACATGCGGTCACAGCGCTCGGCCTCGTTCATGAAGTGGGTGGACAGGAAGATGGTCACCTTGTCGCGCCGCGACAGCTCCACCAGCAGGCGCCAGAAGGCGTCACGCGCCACCGGATCGACGCCCGAGGTCGGCTCGTCGAGGATCAGCAGTTCCGGCTGGTGCACCATGGCCACCGCCAGCGACAGGCGCTGGCGCATACCCAGTGGCAGGCTCGACGGCAGGCTGTCGATGGCCTCGCGCAGGCCGAACCTGTCCACCATCTGTGCCACCCGCTCGGCAATCTCCTGTTCCGGCACGGAGAACAGCCGCGCATGCAGCACCAGGTTCTGGCGCACGGTCAGCTCGCTGTACAGGGAGAACGCCTGGGACATGTAGCCTACCCGGCGCCGGGTCTCGATATCCTTCGGGCTGACCTCGGCACCGAACAACCAGGCCTGCCCCTCGCTGGCCGGCAGCAAACCGGTGAGCATCTTCATGGTGGTAGTCTTGCCGCAGCCATTGGAGCCGAGGAAGCCGAAGATCTCGCCACGACGGATGCGGAAGCTGACATCCTTCACCGCGGTGAAGTCGCCGAAGCGCAGGGTCAGGTTCCGCGCCTCGATGGCGATATCCTGTTCATCGACCTGCAATGGCGGAATCACCACCGGTGCATGCCCGCGCTTGCGCTGCTCCGGCAGCAGCGCGATGAATGCCGTTTCCAGCGAACTGCTGGCGGTATGTTCTAGCAACTGCGCCGGGGTGCCGGTGGCCAGTATCCGGCCCTCATCCATCGCCACCAGCCAGTCGAAGCCCTGGGCCTCGTCCATGTAGGCAGTGGCGACCATCACGCTCATGCCCGGGCGCTGACGGCGGATACGGGCGATCAGTTCCCAGAACTGCGCCCGCGCCAACGGGTCCACACCGGTAGTCGGTTCATCCAGGATCAGCAGGTCCGGGTCATGAATCAGCGCACAGCACAGGCCCAGCTTCTGTTTCATGCCCCCGGACAACTTGCCCGCCGGACGCTCGAGAAAGCCATGCAGGCCGGTGGCCCGGGTCAGGTCATCGATACGCCGGCGCCGCTCCGCCGCATCATGACCGAACAGCCGGGCGAAGAACTGCAGGTTCTCCTCCACCGACAGGGTCGGATAGAGATTGCGCCCCAGCCCCTGGGGCATATAGGCGATACGCGGACAGACCCGGTTGCGGTGCCGGCGTTCGGCCATGTCGCCGCCGAGCACCAGTACCTGGCCCTGCTGGATACGCCGCGAGCCGGAGATCAGTGCCAGCAGGCTGGATTTGCCAACCCCGTCCGGGCCGATCAGGCCGACCATGCGGCCAGCCGGTATGTCCAGGTCGATAGCATCCAGCGCGCGGGTGTTGCCGTAGCGCAGGCTGACGTCCAGCAGCCGGGCGACGGTTTCAGTCGTCGGCATGCGACAGGCTCAGGCTGGCGGGGATGGCCAGACTCTCGGGCCAGGCGGCGGAGGCGTCCAGCTTGATCCAGGCCACGCCGGGCACACCGGTCTTGACCTGCTCCAGGTAGCGCTGCAACAGCTCGGGCGGGATCTGTGCCCGCACGCGGAACATCAGCTTCTGTCGTTCGCTGGCGGTCTCCACGGTCTTCGGAGTGAACTGGGCCTGGCTGGCGACAAAGGAGATACGTGCCGGCACCACATAGTCCGGCGCGGTATCCAGCACCAGGCGCACCTCGCTGCCCAGTGCCAGCCGGCCGGCGGCAACCTCGGGCACGAAGAAGGTCATGTACACATCCGACAGGTCGAGCAGGTTCAGTACCCGGCCACCGGCGGCCAGCACCTCGCCGGGCTGGGCCACGCGCACCTGCACCCGGCCGTCGCGCGGGGCCTTGAGTTCACTGTCCGCCAGGTCGGCCTCGATGCGGTTGATGGTCGCCTGGGTGGCAGCGACCCGGGACTGTGCGCCAGTCTGTTGCGCCTTCGCCGCCTCGACTGCTGCCTGCGCCGCCGACACCTGGGCTCTGGCGGCGGCCACCGCCGCCTCTGCACTATGGGCGGCGGCCTGGTCATCATCCAGTTGCTGGCGGGAAATGGCACCGTCCCTGGCCAGTACCTCGGTACGCGCCAGGCGGCGCTTGGCCGCATTCAACTCGGCTTCACGCTGCGCCACCAGCGCCTGCATGGCCGCCACGTCGCTTTCCCGCAGGCTGATCTGCGCCTTGGCCGCCGCAACCGCATGTATGGATTCCTGGTGAGCGGCCAGCGCTTCCTCACGTTGCGCCTGCAGGGTGTCGATCTGCATCTTCGCCACTACCTGGCCGGCGCTGACGAAGTCACCCTCGCGCACCAGGATCTGCTCGACCCGGCCCGCCAGCTTGGTGGCGATATCGATCTCGGTCGCCTCGATACGGCCATTACCGCTGATGAACCCTTCCCCCGGCCCCTGCTCGGCATACTGCGTCCAGGCATACCAACCCAGCAATGCCACTACGCCGAGCACGACAGGAAACAGAATACGTTTATTCGAGAGAACAGAAGATGCCATATGTGCAGCCCTTGCCATGAAGCGAATCAGCGCAGTGAAACTGCGCTACCAGCCTAACGATAGGCCAAACGGAGTGGCTGTGGGATGCGCCAGATCAATTTTGCGGCGTTCAGCAAAGCGGTGGCGCTACGCCAACGCCCAGCAGGCAGGGAGGTTTGTCGTCGAGCAGCTGCTCGACAACCCGATATCTGATCAGCGTTCCTCCCCCGGGGGCACTGACGCCGCCTGTCAGCGCGGCCCCATGATATCGGCCAAGGCCTCTGGCCGGGGCATGCCGTTGTGCTTGCTGATCAACCCTTCGCCATCCTTGACCACGATGCCCGGCGTGCCGCGAAAGCCCAGCATCATCATCAACTGGTGGTTATCCTCCAGCTGCCTGCCGATCTCGGTCGGCACACTGCGCGCGGGAGCGATGCCGCCACGCTGATGCTTGCGTTCGTTCTCCGCCAACGCAGCTGATGGGTCAGCGGCACCGAGAATGGCCGCAGCCTTGGTCAGGCTGTCCTCCTTGATCACACCGACCATGACATGCCGCAGCTGCACCTTGCCGGCATCCACCCAGGGCCGTGCGGCCTCCCAGAAACGGTTGCAGAACGGGCAGTTGGCGTCGGTGAAGGTGTAGACGATACGCGGCGCATCGGCCTGGCCATCGAGTACCCAACTGGAGGACTCCAACTGCGCCCAGGCCTGGTCGCTCATGGGCCTGGCAACCAGTTCCTCCAGGGCGGCATCGTCCAGCGGCTGGCCGTCGGCATCCAGCCGCGTGCCAACGATGGCACTGCCGTCCTGCATGAGATAGACCGCCACCGGCCGGTCACCGGCGACCGCGGCAAAAGTGCGTACCGGCGCTCCGGCATCGAATTCCTGGATGATCGTCAGGCCCTGCTGTTCCAGAGCCTGGATGGCCGCTGGTCGCTGGTCCTGCGCCTGGCTGCAGCCGGCCATCAGCATCAGGCCGGTGGCCAGGCTGGCAGCGAGGCGCGAAGGTGGTGAAAACATGTCTACTCCTTGTCTGTATCGGGCGATGGAATGGGAAAATGGCGCGATATCTTGCTCTTGAAGCTACCCATGGTGAGTTCGCCCATATGCGAGTCCACCAGGCGCCCCTGGGCATCGAAGAACAGCGTGGTGGGCAGCGCCCGCGCACCCATTTCGTGCATGGTGCGGGAGAAGGGATCGAGCAGTACATCGGTCAGCTCCAGCCCCTGCTGCTGGAGAAAACTCTGTATCTGTCCGGCGTCCTCCCCCTGATTGACCAGCACGATGGAGATATGCGGAAACTGCGCCTGGGCCTGCTGCAATACCGGCATCTCGCGCCGGCAAGGCGGGCACCAGGTCGCCCACAGATTGATCACCACTGGCCGGCCCTGATAGTCGCCCAGGGTGACGGGCTGCTCGTCCAGCGTCGCCAGCGCCAGATTGGGCATGGGCGGCGCCTGCAGCAGGCCGATTACCGCACCGGCGGCGAACCAGGCCAGTACCCCGCTGAGCACGCCGGTCAGTACCGATATCCGCAGCACGCGCCGGGCGCGGCTGCGCCAGCCAACATAGCCCAGTGCAACGGCAACCCCCGCCCACCAGCTGAAACCACCATCGCCGATGGCGATCATGCTGACCGGCGCGGCGCTGTACTCCTCCCACCACAGCAGGATCCAGGCCAGCCGGGCACCGAGCAGGCCCCAGAAGAACGCATCCAGCAGCAGCGCACCAGCGAGTTTGTACGGCTCGCCAGCCATATGCCGGGCCAGGCTGCGGGTCACCAGCCAGGCCAGCAGCAAGGCGCCGGAAACGATCACCGCCTGCAGCGGAAAGGGACCGACGCTGATCATGGTGTACCCGCCGTATCCAGACGTGCCAGGAAGTCATTGGCCGGAATCTCGCCAACCACCCGCAGCGCGCGGTGCTCCTCGCCATCCGGGCTGACCAGGATCAGCGTCGGCGGCCCGAGCACACCCCAGTGCCTGAGCAGCTCGCGGTCGGCAGCATCGTTGCGCGTGACATCCGGACGCACTACCTGCATGCGCGCCAGCCGCGCCGCAACGGCCGGGTCGCCGAACACCTCGCGCTCGATCACATGGCAACTGATGCACCAGTCGGCATAGAAGTCGATCAGCGTCCACTGGCCCTGCTCCGCCGCATCGGCCAGGCGTGCATCCACTTCCGCCACCGACTTGGCCTGGACATACTCGGGCTGCGCCGCTGCAGCCGCCGGGGCCGCGCCGCGCAGATGGGCCAGCGGCTGCAATGTGGAATCACCACCCGAGGCGGCACCGACCAACATCAGCAACGACCACAACCCGACCAGCACCGCACCGAAACGCAGGCCCCAGGCCAATCGCTGCCGGGCCACCAGCGCCTGGGCCCAGGCAACCAGGCCGACCGCCACCGCCAGTGCCCAGGCACCCCACAGCAACAGGCTGATGTTGCCCGGCAGAAAGCGCGCCAGCATCAGCACCGCCATGCCGAGCATGACGTAGCCGAACGCCACCCGCACCCGGTCCATCCAGGCGCCCGGTTTGGGCAGTACCCGGGCACCGAACACCGCGATGACCAGCAGCGGCAGGCCCATGCCCAGCCCCAGCGCGAACAACGCCAGCCCGCCGTACAGGGCACTGCCGGTCTGGCCGATATACAGCAGGGCGCCGGCCAGCGGCGCGGTCATGCAGGGGCCGACCAGCAGTGCGGACAGCAGGCCCAGCGCCGCTGCGCCGGCCAGACTGCCACCTGCCTGGCCACGCCCGGCGGCCTCGACCCGGTTCACCAAAACTGATGGCAGGCGCAGTTCGAACAGACCGAACAGCGAGCTGGCGAGAATCACGAACAGCGCGGCAAAGGCTCCCAACAACCAGGGCGACTGCAGGGTGGCCTGCAGGTTGGCTCCGGCCAGCCCGGCGGCCACGCCGAGCAGCGCATAGGTACCGGCCATCGTCAGCACGTAACTCAGGGTCAAGGCAAAAGCCCGGCGTGGCCGGGCCTGGCTGCCCACCACCATGCTCGACACTATGGGGATCATCGGCAAGGTACAGGGAGTGAATGCCAGTAGCAGACCAAAGCCGAAGAACAGCGCGGTACCGGCCAGCGGCCCGAGCGTCGCCAGCCGCTGCGCGGCGGCCTGGTCCTCGGCCAGAGTGGCCGATCCGGTCTGTGGCGCCGAGCTGCCGCGGTCACCTCCGGCAGCAACCGGCGATGATCCGGGCAGGCTCACCGCCAGGCTCTGCGGCGGATAACACAGCCCGGCTTCGGCACACCCCTGCCAGTGCAGGGTCAGCGGCGCGGTTGCCGCAGCGAAACGCAGCTGCAGGCTGTCTCCCATGAAGATCTCGGTATCGCCGAAGAACTCATCATGCCGGGCGACACCCTCCGGCATATCCAGCTCGACGGCCCGTCCTTGAGCATCCTCCAGCCGCAGCGAATGGCGGTAGACATAATAATCCTCGGCAATACGCCCCTGCGCCACCCAGCCATCACCAGCCGCCTGCGGCGGCTCCAACTGGAACACCTCGCCGGCCTCGAGAAAACCCTGGTCATTGCTCCAGGGCAGGAAAGCATTGCCGGCTCCAAGGCCGTTGCCAGACCACAAGGCCAGGACCAGCAGCATCAGCACAGGTCGATAGACACTCAAACTCACATCCTCCCGGTAAACCTGTCCAGATACTGACACCTGCCGATTAACCGGGACTTAAGGGTTTTCCATGAGCTATCGCGATCATGCCGATCATCGAGGTGGCGGTGCACTGTGCCCCATAAGGGCTCCCGCTCAGTTGGCCCGCACCCGGTGTTCCGGGGGCGTGGTCACCAGAGCCAGCACCGCCAGCCCCAGCGGGATCAGCGAGACCCAGAGCACCGCGCTCCAGTCATAGGCAGCCAGCACCCCGCCGGAGGCGAAGGAACCCACCGCCATGGTACCGAACACGATGAAGTCGTTGAGCGACTGCACCCGGGTATTTTCCTCCGGTCGATGGCACTGCAGCACCATGGCCGAGGCACCGACGAAGCCGAAGTTCCAGCCGACACCCAGCAGGATCAGGGTCAGCCAGAAATGCGCCACCTCGATCCCAGTCAGCCCCACGGCGATGGATATACCCGTCAGCAGCAACCCCGCCGCCACCACACGGCCAGCGCCAAAACGGGCGATCAGCCTGCCGGTGAAGAAACTCGGCGCATACATAGCGATCACGTGCCACTGCAACCCCAGGTTGGCACTGTGCTGCGAGTGGCTGCACATCTGCATGGCCAGCGGTGCGGCGGTCATCAGGAAGTTCATCAGCAGGTAGGACACCGCACCGCAGGTCACCGCGATGATGAACAGTGGCTGGCGCACGATATCCGTCAGCGGCCGCCCACCAGCGATCTGCGCCGCGCTCGGCTTCGGCAGCCGTACGCCCAGCAACACCAGCGCCGACAGTGCCGCCACCAGGGCCTGGGCCAGGAAGCTGGCCATGAACATGTTGGGCAGCAGGTACATGGTATGGCTCACCAGCTGCGGCCCGACGATGCCGGCGGCAACGCCGCCACCCATCACCAGCGACAGCGCCCGGGCGCGCCGGGCCGGACTGACGCCATCGGCGGCGGCGAAACGGAAGGACAGCACCACCGCCGCATAGGCACCACCGAAAAAGGTGCCCAGGCAGAACAGCCAGAACGAACCGAGCATGACCGCCAGCAACCCGGCCAGGACCCCGGCCCCGGTGCCGACCAGAAAGGCCGCGCGCCGGCCATGACGCCGGGCGATCACCCCGCTGGGCAGGATGCAGGCGGCCATACCGACCACGAAGATGGAGATCGGCAGGGTCGCCAGCGCCTTGTCCGCGGCCAGCATATGGCCGACGATGGCGCCGGTGGCATAGACCACCACCGAGTTGGCGCCGGCCAGCGCCTGGGCCAGGGTCAGACGGGCGATATTGCCGCGTTGCTCGCGCTCGGACAGCAGCGCTGGCGCATCCTGATCGAGACTGCCGTCATGCGCGCTCATCGGTGCTCCCCCTGCCCACTGCGGACGCCGAGCGGGCCGATCTTCAGGTACAGGGTTACCAGGGTGTCAGCGGCAACCAGCCCGGCATATTCCCCGGCGGGTAACCTCAACCAGCTGCCCGAGGGATACAGCATTTCGCCCTCGCGCAGGGCACCATCCAGCACCAGCAGCTCGGCGCCAGGTACCAGCGCCGGCAGCACGCGACTGCCGGCGTCCAGGCGCTGGAGCCAGACATGCTCGACCGCGTCCCGGTACAACTCGCAGCATTCATGCGCATTGTCCAGGCTCCAGGCGGCGGGATCGCGGGTATCGATGCGCAGCGGCTGGCCTGGCTCCGGGGCCATCTGCCAGAGCTTGACGAACAGCGTCGCGCCTTCGCTGCTGAACGGCGCGTGACTGGAGCCCGGTGGGTTGCGCAGATAGGTACCCGCCGGATACTGCTGCGCCCCCTCACACCAGGTACCCGACAGCACCAGCACTTCCTCACCACCGGGGTGCTGGTGCAGGGGAAAGTGCACGCCCGGCGCATAACGCACCAGGCTGGTGGCATGCCCGTACTCGGCACCCAGGCGGTCGAGCATCACCCGCTCAACACCGGGCTGGGGCGAAGGCACCCATTGATACTGGTCCGGCGTCAGACTGGCGCGACGTGAAAAATCAGCGTTGACAAGCATGGCTATGGCTCCTGTCCGGCCTGGAGGTTTCCCGGCAACCTCTGCATGAGATAGAAAAAATATGTATGATGATTTGCCTGATCCGCCCTTGCCAGGGATCGTCAAGCACGCATCCATGCCTTTTTCAGCGCATTTTCAGCGAACGTCTTCTTCCCGACAAATCAGATAAAGTATTCCATCCGGAAAGAAAAACTTTACCGCCATGAAATTACCCTCGCATCTCAACGCCCTGCGCGCATTCGAGGCCAGCGCCCGCCACCAGAGCTTTGCCGGCGCCGCCAGCGAATTGAACGTCACCCCCGCCGCAGTCGGCCAACTGGTCCGCTCGCTGGAGCAGTGGCTGGGCAAGCCGCTGTTCCATCGTGCCACCAGCGGACCGGTCAGGCTGATACCGACCGAAGCCGCCGAACGGGCACTGCCGGTGATCCGCTCCGGCCTCGACCGGCTGGCGCTGGGTTACAAGTATCTGCAGGAAAGCTCGGCCAACTATGCGCTCAGCGTGACCGTCAGCCCGGCGTTCGCCGCCAAGTGGCTGTTGCCGCGCATCCACCACTTCCAGGCGCTCTGCCCGGATATCGACGTGCGCCTGGAAACCAGCCTCAGACCGGTGGACTTCATCGCCGGGAAGATGCATATCGGGGTGCGTTACGGTACCGGCAGCTGGCCGGGTCTGGCCGCGGACAAGCTGATGAGCGAAGAGGTCTACCCGGTGTGCTCACCTGCGCTGCTGCAGCGCCTGGGTACGCTGGATGATCCGCACCAGCTGGCGCGCGAGACGCTGATCCACGACCTGTCGATGGATGGCCATCCAGGCTTCCCGACCTGGGAAGCCTGGATGCACAGTGCCGGGGTAACCGGCAGCGTGCCGTTGCGCGGCATGAAGATCAACAGCTCCGCCGCCGTCCTGCAGGCCGCGGCCGAAGGCCATGGCATCGCGCTGGCGCGCAGCGCCATGGCCCATGACGACCTGGCCGCCGGTCGCCTGGTGCGGCTGTTCCCCGGGATCAGCTTCACCTCGCAGCTGGACTACTACATCGTCTACCGCCCGGAGTGCGCCAGCCTGCCGGGATCGGCCGACTTCCGTAGCTGGCTGCAGCACGAGGCCGCCCTGCAGCAGTCAGCCAGCCACGCTGGCTCAGCCTTGCAGTAACGGCGCCCGGAACCGCCGCAGGCGCAGCGCGTTGCCCAGCACGAACACGCTGGACAAGGCCATGGCGCCGGCGGCGAAGATCGGTGACAGCAGAATCCCGTGGGACGGATACAGCACCCCCGCCGCCACCGGAATCAGTGCAGTGTTGTAGGCGAAGGCCCAGAACAGGTTCTGGCGGATATTGCCGATGGTCGCCTGCGACAGGGCAATGGCATTGGGTACGCCCTGCAGGTTGCCGGACATCAGCACCACATCCGCCGCTTCCATGGCCACATCGGTGCCGGTGCCAATGGCCAGGCCGACGTCGGCCTCGGCCAGCGCCGGCGCGTCATTGATGCCGTCACCGACGAAGGCCAGGGTGCCATGCTCGGCCTTGAGCCGGCGCACCGCCTCGACCTTGCCCTCGGGCAGCACTTCGGCCACCACTTCGTCGATACCCAGGCGGGCGGCGATGGCGCGGGCGGTGACCTGATTGTCGCCGGTAATCATCGCCACCTTGAGGCCCAACTGGTGCAAGGCTTCGATGGCGGCGGGCGTGCTGGGCTTGATCGGGTCGGCGACCGCGACGATGGCCGCCAACCGGTCGTCGATCGCCGCATACAGCGGTGATTTGCCCTCGCTGCCGAGGCGCTGCGCGGTCTGCGCGAAGACCCCGACATCCAGCCCCAGCTCGCGCATATAGCGGTCGGCGCCGACCTGTACCGGGATACCATCGGCACGGGCGCAAACGCCCATACCGGTGACCGACTCGAACTCGGTCAGCGCCGGCAAGGCGATGCCCTGCTGCTGCGCGGCATCGACAATGGCCCGGGCAATCGGGTGCTCGGAACGTGATTCCACCGCGGCGATACTGCCCAGCACCACCTCACGCTGGAATCCGCTGGCCACCTCCAGGTCGGTCAGCACCGGGTGACCCTCGGTCAGGGTACCGGTCTTGTCCACCGCTACCACCGCGGCATCCTTGAGCAGTTGCAGCGCCTCGCCCTTGCGAAACAGCACCCCCAGCTCGGCGCCCCGACCGGTACCGACCATGATCGAGGTCGGCGTGGCCAGCCCCATGGCACAGGGGCAGGCGATGATCAGCACCGCCACCGCGTTGACCAGGGCAAAGGTCAGCGCCGGCTGCGGGCCCAGCACCAGCCACACCAGGAAGGTCAGCAGCGCCGCACCCATCACCGCCGGCACGAACCACATGGTCACCTTGTCTACCACCGCCTGGATCGGCAGCTTGGAACCCTGGGCCTGTTCGACCAGGCGGATGATCTGCGCCAGTACGGTCTGGCCACCGACGGCGGTGGCGCGCAGGGTAAAGGCGCCGGTCTGGTTCACCGTGCCGCCGACCACCTCGCTGCCGGCGGTCTTGGCCACGGGCACCGGCTCACCGGTGATCATCGACTCGTCGATATAGGTCTGGCCCTCCAGCACCTCACCATCCACCGGCACCCGTTCACCGGGCCGGACCTCGACCACGTCGCCGGTCATTACCTCGCCGATGGGGATGTCCTCGATACCACCGTCGCGCGAGACATGGGCGACCCGGGCCTGCAACCCGACCAGCCGCTGGATCGCCTCGGAGGTGCGGCCCTTGGCCCGCGCCTCCAGATAACGGCCGAGCAGGATCAGCGCCACTATCACCGCCGCCGCCTCGTAGTACACGTTGACCGTGCCCTCAGGCAGCAGGCCCGGCGCGAAGGTCGCCACCACCGAATAGGCATAGGCCGCCGAGGTGCCGACCGCCACCAGCGAGTTCATGTCCGGGGCCAGGCGCAGCAGCGCCGGGAAGCCCTGCTGATAGAAACGCCGCCCCGGTATCAGCAATACCAGGCTGGTCAGCACGAACTGCAGGTACCAGCTGCGCTGCATGCCGATACTGTTCATCACCAGCTCGTGCATGGCCGGGATCATGTGCGAGCCCATCTCGATGATGAACACCGGCAGCGCCAGCAGTGCGGCGATCAGCAGGTCACGGCGCAGCGTGTTCTGCTCGGTCTCCTTGCGCTGGGCCTCGGCCTCGCTGGACTGGCTGGCATCACCCAGCACCCGTCCGGGATAACCGGCCCTGGCCACCGCCGCCAGCAACGCCTGATCACTGGCCAGCCCCTGGACGCTGGCGCGCTCGGTGGCCAGGTTCACCTGCACCCCGGTCACCCCCGGCACCGCCCGCAGCACCCGCTCCACCCGGCCAACGCAGGAGGCGCAGGTCATGTTCTCTATCGCCAGCTCGGTGGTACGGGCGACGGCCTGGTAGCCGGCCTTCTCCACCGCCTGGATCAGCGCCGCGCCATCCAGCGCTCCGGCAGGCTGGATCTCGGCACGCTCGGTAGCCAGGTTCACCGTTACCGCACCGACCCCTTCGACCCGGGCGAGCGCCCTCTCCACCCGACCGACACAGGAGGCGCAGGTCATGCCCTCGATCGGCAGGCTGAGTGTGGCGGGTGTTGCATCCTCGAGTGGAACCTTCATCTGGACCTCTGGCGGCAGTGGCTATATATAGCCTCGACAGTAAACCTTGCCATGATGTGAGGGTCAACCGGCGTACGCTGCATCATGCCGCCCGCCGGCGTAGCGCAGGCGAGACCGTGAAAGTATTTCCTCGCCTTCGCTCGCGAACCCAAAAGGCGGGATAGGAGGCTG
>NZ_JACLGO010000026.1 GCF_014219065.1 Halopseudomonas xiamenensis | reverse complement strand
CACCTCCAAGTCACCTGCTTGGCCACCACAGCCAAGCGGGTTGCGCTAACGCGCAACGCGCCATGCCTGGCGCACAATGACAGAGCCCGCAGGCTGCGGGCTCGTGGTGGGACCAGTTGTATATCCTCCAGCGATCTCTACTCCGTCATTGCGAGGCCAAAGGCCGCGGCAATCCATGGGCTCGGATCAGCCGGCCAGCACTGGATTGCCACGTCGCTGACGCTCCTCGCAATGACGGGGGGGGGGGTGCGGAACCTGTCAGTCCAGCTCGAACAGACCGGCAGCACCCATACCGCCACCGATACACATGGAAACAACAACATAGCGCACACCCCGGCGGCGCCCTTCGAGCAGGGCATGGCCGACCATGCGCGCACCGCTCATGCCGAACGGATGACCGACGGAAATGGCACCGCCATTGACGTTGAGCCGGTCATTCGGAATGCCCAGGTGATCCCGGCAATGCAGCACCTGGCTGGCAAACGCCTCGTTGATCTCCCACAGGCCGATATCCTCGACCTTGAGGTTGAAGCGCTCAAGCAGCCTTGGAATGGCATACACCGGGCCAATGCCCATCTCCTCCGGCTTGCAGCCAGCCACGGCGATCCCACGGTAGGTGCCCAGCGGCTTCAGGCCACGACGCTCGGCCTGCTCGCGGCTCATCAGCAGGCAGGCAGCCGCACCGTCGGAAAACTGCGAGGCGTTACCGGCGGTGATGTGCTGGCCCTGCTTGATCCACTGCCCGTCCTTCCACACCGGCGCCAGGCCCTGCAAACCTTCCAGGGTGGTACTCGGGCGGTTGCACTCGTCGCGGTCTGCGGTAACCTGCTCGTGGCCGGCCGGCTTGCCTTCCTTGTCGAACACCAGCTTGCTGGCCGTCAGCGGCACTATCTCGTCATCGAACTTGCCAGCCTGCTGCGCTGCGGCGGTACGCTGCTGGCTCTGCAGCGCATATTCATCCTGCGCGGCACGGCTGATGCCGTAACGCTCAGCAACGATTTCCGCCGTTTCGATCATCGGAATATAGGCCGCCGGCGCCACCTCCATCACCGCCTCGGAACGGGCCCGGTAGGCATTCTTGTGCTTGGTCTGGGTCAGCGACAGCGACTCGACGCCGCCGCCGATGGCCACCTCCAGCTCGCCGGCGATGATCGCCTTGGCCGCCTCGCCGATGGCCATCAGCCCGGAAGCGCACATGCGATCCAGCGCCATGCCCGGCACCGAGTCCGGCAACCCGCCGGTATAGGTACACAGACGGCCGATGTTGTAGCCCTGGGTGCCCTGCTGCACGGCAGCGCCCATGATCACATCACCTACATCCGCCGGATCGATACCGGCACGCTCGACCACGGCCCGCACCACATGACCGCCCAGTACCGGAGCTTCGGTGTCGTTGAAGGAGCCACGGAATGACTTGGTCAAAGCGGTGCGCGCGGTGGCGACGATGACTGCCTCTTGCATGTTGCTGTTCCTTTTCACTGATTGAAGGAGTAACGACTGATGGTGTCGACGACGCAGCCGGGCCGTTCACTGCCCTCCACTTCCACCGTCACCCGCACCACCACCTGTACCGAACCATTGGCCAGGGTCTCGACCTGAGTAATCTCGCCGGCGCCGCGAATGCGCGCACCGACCTTGACCGGCGCCGGGAAACGCACCCGGTCACAGCCGTAATTGACGCCCATCTGCAGGTTCTCGACCTGCATCAGTTGCGGCAGGAAATAGTTGACCAGCGACAGGGTCAGGTAGCCGTGGGCAATGGTGCCGCCGAACGGACCGGTCTTTGCCTTTTCCGGATCGACGTGAATCCACTGGTGATCGCCGGTGGCCTCGGCAAAGGTATCGACGCGCTGCTGGTCGATGGTGATCCACTCGGTCACCCCGAGGGATTGGCCCACCGCCTGCTCCAGGGCCTTGGCGCTGTTGAATGTTGTGGTCATGGTGTGTTCCTGATCATGCTTGTCTATTTACCGGGCCGATCTGTGTCACTGTGTTGCCGGCCGGATTCGCGTGTGGCCGGATTCCGAGACACCTACCTCAGACACGCCGTGAATCCATCCCTGGAGGCTCGCGGTTGCCATCTCTGGCAACCGACGGTCTGAGGTAGGTGCCTCGGAACCCTGCCTCTCGATTTCCGTGCAATTCGCACCCAAGCCCGCGGGCTATGATTTATCGTCGTCCTCGGCGAAGGCCGGAACGCTGTTCACTTAACCCCATCATCCTTCGCCTTTCCCCGTCATCCTCGGCGCAGGCCGAGGATCCATCGTTCCGGCTGACTCGGAGTGGCCGGTGGATCCTTCGCCTCGGCTTTGGCTTCCTGCGTCGCCCTACCTCCTGCATCCATGCAGTCGTTCGCGAAGGATGACGGGGAGAGGAGACGAAGCCATTGCACGCACCACCTCTCCAACCGCTTTTCCATCAGCCTGCACTGCGTTGAGAGGCGCGCTTGCCGGCGGGCTACTGCGGACCGTCGGTTGCCAGGGATGGCAACCGCGAGCCTACAGGGACGTATTCACGGCGTGTCCGCAGTAGCCCGCCGGCAAGTGCGCAAACACCCAGCCACCCGCAATCCGCTCAACTCCGTCAACCTTCCAGCCGACCGATATGCCAGGCCAAAGCCCGATCAAGCCTGCTGCGAACTCACCGGCACAATCTCACCAGTCATATAGCTGGAGTAGTCACTGGCCAGGAACATCATCACGTTGGCCACCTCCCAGCACTCGGCGCCGCGGCCATAGGCCTCGCGGCCTTCCAGCTCCTTGAGCAGCGCCTCGGGGGCGGATTTGCGCAGCATCGGATGCACCGCCAGCGACGGCGCAACGGCATTGATGCGTACATTGAATTCAGCCGCTTCCAGCGCCGCACAGCGGGTCAGCGCCATGACCCCGGCCTTGGCCGCGGCGTAGTGGGCCTGCTCCTTCTGCGCCCGCCAACCCAGCACCGAGGCGTTGTTGACGATGACACCGCCCTGCCCCCGCACCTTCATCACCTGCAGCATGTAGCGGGTCATGCGCATGGTGCCGTTCAGGGTCACGTCGATGACCTTGTTCCACTCGGCATCTTCCATCTCGACCAGGGTCTTGCTGGTACCCAGCCCGGCGTTGTTGATCAGGATGTCGATACCATCCAGCTTGTCCTCGGCGAAATCGACCAGCGCCCGTACTTCGGCCTCGTCGGTCACGTTGCACAACTTGCCCCACACCTCGTTCAGGCCAGTGTCCTGCCTGAGCTTGTCCACCGAGGCGGCCAGCCGGCCCTCGTGCACATCGCTGATGACGATGCCACGGCAACCTTCCTCCACCGCCTTGAGCGCCGCGGCAAAGCCGATGCCGGCCCCGGCGGCGGCGGTGATCAATACCGACTTGCCCTTGAGCAGGCCATGGCCGGGTACATATTCGGGATTTTTCAGATCGTTCATGGTTATCTGCCTTTGGCTTCCTTGGGCATGCCGAGGCCACGCTCGGCGATGATGTTGCGCTGGATCTGGTTGGTGCCGCCGTAGAGAGTGTCCGAGCGGGTGAACAGGAACAGCGACTGCAGGCGCGTCAGTTCATAGGGCGCGGCCTCGATGATGTCCGCCTCCGGCCCCAGCACATCCATGGCCAGGGCACCGAGGTTGCGGTGCCAGCTGGACCAGTGCAGCTTGTAGACCAGCGCCGAGCTGTCGCCCGGGCCGTTGTCCGAGAGCATGCGCATGGCGTTGTAGCGCATCAGCCGCAGGCCGGTGTGGGCCTCGGCGATGCGTTGGCGGATGGCCGGCACCTGGGCAGCACCATTGTCCCTGGCGATGCGGATGATCTCGTCCAGTTCGTTCTGGAACTGCATCTGCTGGCCGAGGGTGGACACCCCGCGCTCGAAACCGAGCAGACCCATGGCCACCTTCCAGCCATCGCCCGGCGCACCGACGATGTCGGCAGCGACCGCCTCGTCGAAGAACACCTCGTTGAATTCCGAGGTGCCGGTCAGTTGTTCGATCGGGCGCACGGTGACGCCCGGCTGGTGCATCGACACCAGGAAGAAACCCAGCCCGCGGTGGGCCTGGGACTCCGGGTCGGTGCGGGCGACCACGAAGCACCAGTCCGACTCATGGGCCAACGAGGTCCAGACCTTCTGGCCACTGATCAACCATTGGCCATTGGCGTCCTGGCGGGCACGGGTGCGCACGTTGGCCAGGTCCGAGCCGGCCCCCGGCTCGGAATAGCCCTGGCACCAGAGTTCGGTGCCGGACAGGATGCCCGGCAGGTAACGCTGTTTCTGCTCATCGCTGCCGAAGGCGATCAGCGTCGGGCCAGCCAGGCCTTCGCCGATATGGCCGACACGGCCGGGGCCACCGGCACGGGCGTACTCCTCGAAGAAGATCACCTGCTGCTCGATGGACGCACCGCGCCCGCCGACCTCCTTCGGCCAGCCAACGCAGGTCCAGCCACCGGCGGCCAGGTGCTGCTCCCAGCGTTTGCGCTCGGCGGGGAACATATGCTCGTCACCGGGGCCGCCGCGGAATTTCAGTTGGGCGAACTCACCGCTGAGGTTGTCGCGCAGCCAGCCGGCGATTTCCTCACGGAAGGCTTCGTCGGCAGCGCTGAATGTCAGTTTCATATCTCGCTTCCTCAATCCAGCAGCAGGCCGGCGATCAGCTCGCGCTGCGCGGCAGCATTACCCAGGTACAGTTCGCTGGCCTTGGCCCTTTTGAAATACAGGTGCACGTCGTACTCCCAGGTAAAGCCCACACCACCATGCATCTGCAGCGCCGTGCCGGCATTGAAGAACAGGGTGTCCGAGCAATACCCCTTGGCCATGGCGGCGGCTTCCGGCAGCTCGCCAGCCAGTTGCCGATCGCCCTGCGCATCGAGCGCCTCCTGGGCGATGCAGGCGGCGTAGTAGACTGCTGAACGGGCCACTTCGCACTTGAGCTTCATGTCCGCCGCCTTGTGCTTGAGCGCCTGGAAGCTGGCGATCGGGCGACCGAACTGCAACCGCTCCTGCATGTAGGCCACGCTCATGTCCAGGGTCTTCTGCGCTGCGCCCATCTGCTCGGCGGCCATCGCCACCTTGGCCAGGTCGATGAGTCGCAGCAGCGTCTTGCCACCTTGCCCGGCCTCGCCCATCAGTGCGTCGGCCGGCAGTTGCAGCTGATCCAACTGGACAGCCGCCTGGTGACGGGTCTGGTCCATCGTCGGCAGCCACTGGCGCGTCACGCCAGCACTGGTTGCCGGCACCGCGAACAGGGCAATGCCCTGCGCACCCGAGCTGCCGGGTGCCCGCGCTGCAATGATCAACAGGTCGGCGCTGTGGCCATCGATGACGTAGCGCAACTCGCCCTGCAGCAGGTAGCCGTCGCCCGATGGCTGCCAGGTGGCGGTGACCGCTTCGCAGCCCCACTGGCCGCCATGGCGGGCGGCCTGCGGTCCGGTCCAGGCAAGGGTGGCGGTCAGGCTGCCGTCGACGATGGCAGGCAGGTATTGCTGTTTCTGGGCGTCGCTGCCGGCCAGCAGCAGGGCGTTGACACCCAGGCAGACGGTGCTGAAAAACGGCGAGCACAACAACACGCTGCCCATCTGCTCCAGTACCGCACAGAGTTCGACATAGCCAAGCCCCATGCCGCCATGTTCTTCCGGCACGGTAATGGCCTGGAAGCACAACTCCCGGCAGATGCGCTGCCAGAGTTCGGCGTCATACCCCGCTTCGGTAGCCATGGCCTCGCGCACGGCACTGGAGCTGGAGACATCCTGCAGAAAGGCCGCCGCGGTGTCGCGGATCATCTGCTGCTCTTCGGTGAAGCGAAACTCCATGGTTCTGCTCCCGAATCAGGCGCCGTAGACCGGCTGCGCCGGTACTTCAGCGGCCAGCAGCGCCTGCATGGCCTCGCCGACTTCCACCGGCAACCAGCGGTCCCCCTTGTCCACGCCCTGGGTACTGCGCCAGCCGTCGGCGATGGAGATCCTGCCACCTTCGGACTCGAACACCCGCCCGCTGATGCCGGCGGCCTCGGCACTGGCCAGCCAGGCCAGCAGCGAGCTGACGTTCTCCGGCGCCCAGTAGTCGAAGCTGCCATCCTCGGGCTTGGCCATGCGCGTGGCCATGGATTCCACCGCGGTGGTCATGCCGGTGCGCGCTGCCGGCGCCACCGCATTGGCGGTGATGCCGTAGCGGCGCAGCTCGGCCGCCTGGTTGAGGGTCAGCGCGGCGATGCCAGCCTTGGCCGCGGCGTAGTTGGACTGGCCGATGGAACCCTGCAGGCCGGCCCCGGAGGTGGTGTTGATGATGCGCGCATCCACCTTGTGCCCGGCCTTGGCCTGGTCGCGCCAGTAGTGCACGGCATGCGAGCTGATGCAGAAGTGGCCTTTCAGGTGCACGGCCATGATGGTGTCCCACTCAGCCTCGGTCATGGAGGCGAACATGCGGTCGCGGTTGACCCCGGCGTTGTTGACCACCACATGCAGGTCGCCCCAGGTCTCGATGGCCTGTTTGACGGCGTTCTCGCTGTCGGCATAGTTGGTGATGTCCGAGGTGTTGACCAGCGCGCGGCCACCGGCGGCGGTGATCTCGTCCACCACCTTCTGCGCGGCGTCACGGTTGATGTCATTGACCAGCACGCAGGCACCTTCGCTGGCGAAAACCCGCGCATGGGCCGCACCCAGTCCGCCACCGGCGCCGGTGATGATGACCACCCTGTTATCAAGAATTCCCATCTGTGTTCCCCTGTTTGTCTGCCGGAGCAGCCATACGGCGCTGCCAGCCCTGGGGAACGATTGTTGCCAGCGGCCACTTTGCAATCATCGTCCATAGAGACTAAAGGGTGGGAGCGCGCGGGCACTACGCCGGCGGATTATCCGGCGAGAAACGCTGCTCCGGCTGGATGATCACTGGAACGGGGCGTTTCTCCAGCTCGGCGACTTCACCCAGCCCGAGGGAAACGATACTGTTGAGCAACACCTTGACCAGCTCGGCCTGGCGCTTGATGCCGGTCTTGGCGAAGATCGAACGCAGGTGGGCGCGGCCGGTATTGCGCGTTATACCGAGTTTTTCCGCGGCTTCCTCCAGCGACAGGCCGTTGGCCAGTTGCAGGGCCAGGGTGGTTTCGGCCGGCGTGAAGTTGAACAGCTGCTGCGCCAGCTCGCTGCTCATCTGCACCCCACCCATGGCGTCCCGCACATAGATCATGACCACCGGCTGGCCCTGCCCCTCGACCCAACCGCTGTTGCGGATCGGCTCTATCACCACACCCAGCCCCACCTGACCCGAGGGCCGGGCGATGGACAGGGCCGCGGATACCGGCTCGGAAGCCAGGTTGGCACGGGACTCGGCGGCATAGCGGATGAACCGATACAACTCTCGGTTATCGCTGGGGTAACTGGCCTCCAGGCGCGAGCCGACCATCTTGAGCCCATCGGCCCGTTCCAGCAGAGTGCGCGCCACCGAGTTGAGTTGCAGCACATGGCCGGCCTCATCCAGTACCATGCTGGCGACCGACAGGCGATTGACCGCCTCGGAATACAGATTGCCCATGGACTCCCGGCGATCCAGCAGGTCATGAAAGTCCAGACTGCAACGCAGGTGTGGCAACAGCCGGGTACACAACGCCTTGTCATGCATGGAAAAGGCCGGCTGGCCATGCGCCCGTGCGACGCGGAAGCCGATGATCCCCGACTGTGTAGCCAGGTCCGCCCCCATCACATGGTAGACGTCACTGGGCCGGGCATATTCGCGGTAGTAACGGCTGTTTTCCCATTCCGCTATGCTCATCAGGTCTTCGATGCAGTACACCTTGTCCACGGGCAACCGCGCCAGGGGTGTATCACTGGGGAAGTACTTGAACAGCGCAACCCGCCCCTCGACTTCCTGATTGCCGGCAACCAGCATCAGTGCCACGTCCTCGGCATCGGCCACATGCAGGATAAGCGTAACGAAGCGGGCCGCAAACAGCAGCCGCAACTCCTCCAGCGCATCATACAAATGCGCTGTGTGCAGAGCACCGGAGTAGATCCGGCCGACGATCCGGTCGTACTCGTCCAGCGTCAGTTCCGGGGCCTGATATGTGTCTGTGTTCGCTGGCATCAAACCTTTCCCTCGTGACAACCGCGCTCAGCAGAGCGCCCGATTCATGGAGGGCCGGGTTCCGTCCCGACCTGCTGGGTTGCTGCCAGTTCGCTGGCGTAGCGCCCGAACGCGGACCGGGGCGCTACACCCCGGAACAGCTACAGCCGCTCGATGATGGTCACGTTGGCCTGGCCACCGCCCTCACACATGGTCTGCAGGCCGTAGCGGCCACCACTGCGCTCCAGCTCATGCAGCAAGCTGGTCATCAGCCGCGCGCCAGTGGCGCCGAGGGGGTGCCCGAGGGCAATGGCGCCGCCGTTGACGTTGGTCCTGGCCGGATCGTAGTCCAGCTCCTTCTGCCAGGCCATGACCACCGAGGCGAAGGCCTCGTTGATTTCCACCAGGTCGATATCGGCCATGTTCATGCCGGCCCGCTGCAGGGCACGACGGGTGGCGGCAATCGGTGCGGTCAGGTGCCAGATCGGATCATCACCGAGTACCGTCAGGTGATGCACGCGGGCTCGGGGCGTCAGGCCATAGCGCTTGAGCGCCGCCTCCGACACCACCAGCATGGCCGCCGAGGCATCGCAGGTCTGGCTGGAGACAGCTGCGGTAATATCCGGGAACTGCGCATCGACCGGCTCCAGCGAGGCCATCTTTTCCAATGTGGTCTGGCGGGGCGTCTCGTCCACCGCCAAGCCATTCACAGCGACGATCTCCCGCTCGAAGCGGCCCTCGGCGATAGCATGCAGCGCACGGCGATGGCTCTCCAGGGCGAAGGCTTCCATGTCCGCCCGGCTGATGTTCCAGTGGCTGGCGATGCGCTGGGCGGCGTAGAACTGGTTGACCGGCTGACCGCCAAAACGTGCCTGCCAGCCCTCACTGCCGGAGAACGGATCGGGAAAGCCCAACGGCTGGCCGGCGAGCATGGCCGAGGAGATCGGGATCTGCGTCATGGTCTGCACACCGCCGACGGCGACCACATCCTGGGTACCGCTCATTACCGCCTGGGCGGCGAAGTGCAGCGCCTGCTGCGAGGAACCGCACTGACGGTCGACCGTGGTGCCGGGCACAGTCAGCGGCAGGCCGGCGGCCAGCCAGCTGGTGCGGGCGATATCACCGGCCTGCGAGCCGATGGTATCGACGCAGCCGAAGATCACGTCATCGTAGTCATCGGCAGGGATGCCGTTGCGCTCGACCAGCGCCTTGAGTACCGCGGCACCCAGGTCGATGGCGTGGACGCTGGCCAGACTGCCCTTGCGCCGCCCGGTGGGGCTGCGCAGGGCATCAACAATATAGGCTTGGGCCATGATTCACTCCGCGAAGGTGTATTGCGGGCCGATGGCGGCATCGGGCGCGAGGATGGCGTTGGCCACCCGGGATTTGTGGAAGGCGCGGTCACCCCAGGAGGAGTCCAGCGCCCAGGCGCGCTTCATGAACATCTGCAGGTCGACTTCCCAGGTGTAGCCCATGGCGCCATGCACCTGGATACCATGCCGGCCGGCCAGCCAGGCGGCTTCGCAGCAGGCCAGCTTGGCATGGGATACATGCAGGTCGGCACCGGCTTCGCCGTGCGCCAGGGCATGGGCGGCACGGTACAGCACCGGCCTGGCGAACTCGATCTTGCCGGCGACGTCGGCCAGGTGGTGCTTGACCGCCTGGAAGCTGCCGATTGGCTTGCCGAACTGCTTGCGCTGCACCGCATAGTCCACCGACAGGTCGAGCATGCGCTGGGCCAGGCCCAGGCTCTGCCCAGCTACCGCCAGCGCGCCACGATTCAGGGTCTGGGCCCAGACCGCGCGGCCCTGCCCGGCATCCAGCACCAGGCTGTCGGCGCTGGGCGTGAAACTGACCCGGCTCAGGCGCCGCGAGCTGTCGATGCTCGGGTTGCGTTCAAAGCCGATGGCGTCGCGGCGCAGACCATGCACCTCGCCCTCATGCTCCAGCAGGACCACATCGGCCAGGTGCACGTCGGCGATCAGCGGATTGACGCTGTGACCAACGGCGATGCGCACATTGCCCTCGGCGATGCGGCTGAGCATTTCATCACGGCGCGGCGTGCCCTCGGGCAGTGCGCTGAGCAGGCCGGTGGCGACGTAGGCGGTATCGGCCAGCGAGTCGGCGATGGCGTAGTAGCCCAACTCCTGGGTCAGCAATGACCAGGCGATATCGTCCATGCCCAGCCCGCCCTGGGCTTCGGGCACCGACAGCGCGGTCAGCCCCTGCTCGGCCATCTTGCCGCGCAGCTCCGGGGAACGACCATCGTCGGTGTCCCAGATCTCGCGCAGCATCTCCGGCGGCGCTTCGGTCATCAGAAAGCGACTGATCGCTTCGCGGAAGGCCAATTGGTCTTCGGTAAAGGTAAAGTCCATGTTGGCGTCCTCAGGCTTTCGGCAGGCCGAGCATGCGCTCGGCAATGATGTTGCGCTGGATTTCGTTGGTGCCGGCATAGATCGGCCCGGCCTGGGCGAACAGGAAGCCCTCCAGCCAGTTACCCTGCTCGACCGCTTCCGGCGCCTGGCCGGTCAGCTCGCCGAAGGGGCCGAGGATGCGCATGGCGGTCTCGTGCATCTTCAGGTCCAGTTCCGACCAGATGATCTTGTTGATGCTGGCCTCGGCACCGATCTTCGCGCCTTTCTCGACCAGGCCGACGGTGTGGTAGGCAGCCTGGGCGTAGGCTTCGGCGCCCATCCAGCTTTCTATCACCGCATCGCGCACACCCGGGTCACGCTCGGCGACCTGCGGGTTGGCCTTGTACAGTTCCACCAGCCGCCGGGCGGTCTGCTGGAAACGCGCCGGCGAGCGCAGCAGCAGGCCACGCTCGAAGCCGGCGGTGGCCATCGCCACGTGCCAGCCCTGGCCTTCGGCGCCAAGCAGGTTGCCGGCCGGTACGCGCACGTCGTCGAAGAACACTTCGGCGAAGGCGTCCTTGCCGTTCAGCGCCTTGATCGGGCGGATGGTTACGCCGGGGCTGTCCAGCGGCACCAGCAGGTAACTCAGGCCGTGGTGGCGGCTGCTCTGCGGGTCGGTGCGGAACAGGCCGAAGATCCAGTCGGCGAAGATCGCCCGGGTCGACCAGGTCTTCTGGCCGTTGATGACGAACTCGTCACCGTCGCGCAACGCCTTGCTGCGGATCGCTGCCATGTCCGAACCGGCATTGGGCTCGGACCAGCCCTGCGCCCACATGTCCTCGCTGGAGGCGATGCGCGGCAGGAAGTGGCGCTTCTGCTCCTCGGTGCCGAACTCCATCAGGGTCGGGCCAAGCAGCAGTTGACCGTTCTGGTTGACCCGCATCGGCGCACCGGCGGCGTAGTATTCCTCCTCGAAGATCAGCCATTCGATCAGGTCGCAGCCGCGACCACCCAGGTGCTCTGGCCACATGACCATGGACAGCCGGCTTGCGTACAGCTTGCCCTCCCAGGCGCGATGCTCCTCGAAGCCCTCGCGGGTGTCATAGCTGGCCAGCGGCTTGCTCGGCACATTGGCCTTGAGCCAGGCGCGCACTTCGGCGCGGAAGGCTTGTTGTTTGGCGGTATAGGTCAGTTGCATGGTGGCACTCTCAAGGTCTTGCTCAGAAGCTGGCGTCGCGCTTTTCAACGAAGGCGCGGCGGGTCTCGGCCGAATCCGGCATGGTGTAGGCCTCCAGGGTGAAGCCCTGCTCCCAGCGGTATTTGTCTTCCAGGTTGCCGTCTTCGATACCGTTGAGGGCTTCCTTGGCGATACGGATCATCGCCGGGCTCTTAGCGGCGATCTTCGCCGCGATCTCCCGGGCCGTGGCGGCCAGCTCGTTGCGCTCGACCAGCCGTTCGATGAAGCCGTACTGCATGGCGTCCGGGGCAGTCACCGCCTCGCCGGTGAAGTACATGTAGCGCACCTTCTGCACCGGGAACAGGCGCTGCAAGTGGGCACCACCGCCCATGGCGCCACGATCGACCTCGGGCACGGCGAAGGTGGCGCAGCGCGAGGCCACCAGGATGTCCGCGGCGCCGGCCATGCCGATGCCGCCGCCGAGCACGAAGCCGTGCACGGCGACGATCACCGGTACCGCGCAGCGATGGATCGCCTTGAAGGTCGCGTAGTTGCCGGCATTGACCCTGACGATGCGTTCGGGGTGCGCATCCAGCTCCTTGATATCGACGCCGGCACAGAAGCCGCGCCCTTCCGAGCGCAGGATCAGCACCCGCACCTCGGGGTCGGCGCCCAGCGCATCGATCTGCGCCGCCAGTGCCAGCCATTCATTGCTGTCCAGGGCATTGACCGGCGGCTTGTCGATCACCAGCTCGGCAATACCCTGATTGATTTCCACGGAAAATGCGGCGTTCATACCTGGGCTCTCTCGTGTTGGCCGGCGGCTTGCTCCGCCGGGGATGGATGCATGCGTTGGTACAGGCGCTGCAGGCAGGCCTCGGCCTCCTCGGCAATCTCGCCGATGATCTGCTCGCAGCTCTGCAACTGGTCGATGGCCGCCGCCACCTGGCCACTGGGCAGGATGCCTTCGTCGGGGAAGCCCTCGACCATGGAGCGTTGCAGCAGCACCGGTTGGTTGGCCGCCATGATGACCTGGGACATGGCACCCGGGTCATCCTTGATGGCCTTGAAGAAGGTGCTGATCATGTGCCCGGTGCTCATGCCGGTCTGCGCCTTCCATTTGCGCGCACTGCGCAGCGCGATCCACAGCCGGCCCATGGGCCCGGCCGCTTCCAGTTTGTTGATGAAGGGGTTTTCCACCATGCGATGGCGCATGCCATCCACTGCCAGGGTGACCCGGATCTGCTGGGTATCCCTGGTTGCCAGATAGCGTTGCAGGGTAGCCTTGGGCGTCGGCGAGTCGCTGCTCATCATGAACCGGGTGCCCATGGCGATGCCCTCGGCACCGGCGGCCAGCGCCGAGGCCAGCCCACGTCCGGTGGAGAAACCGCCGGCGGCGATCACCGGCACGTCCACCGCGGCCAGCACCTGCGGCAACAGGATGCTGCTCGGCACGCCACCGGTATGACCACCGCCTTCACCGCCCTGGATGGTGATCATGTCCGCGCCCAGTTCCACCGCCTTGAGCGCATGCTTGAGCGCACCCACGGTGGGGATGCAGAGTACGCCGGCAGCCTTGAAGCGGGCGATGGTCTGTTGGTCCGGACCACGACCATAGCTCACCGCACGCAGACGATACTGGATCGCCAGATCGACGCACTGGGCGGCATTTTCCTGGAACATATGGAAGTTCAGGCCGAAGTTGCTGCCACCGGTGGCGGCGATCACCTTCTGGATCTCACCTTCCAGCTGATCCGCTGCAATGGTCGCCCCAGCCAGGAAACCGAAGCCACCAGCACGGGTGGTGGCGATCACCAGGTTGGCATCGGACACCCAGCCCATCGCCGTCTGCACGATGGGATAGCGACAACCCAGCGCTTCGGTCAGGCGCGTTTGCAGAGCACTCATCAGCCGCGCTCCCGCTCGGCCTGGGCCTTATTCGCCGCAGCCATGGCCTTGCCGTCGAAACCGCCGAGCTTGTCACCGGATACCTGCTCGTTGTGCACATGGGCAAAATGGTGCCAGGCGAATACCGCTTCCATGCCGGTGCGCTTGCCCTGCAGATCCTCGATATGGTTGACTGCCTGCTTGGTCAGCGCCAGGCCCATGCGCGGCTGCTTGGCGATGCGCTGGGCGATGTCCATGGTCGCGCTTTGCAGCTCGTCCCTGGGCACCACCCGGTTGACCATGCCCAGCTCGTAGGCACGGGCCGCCGGCATGCGGTCGCCGAGCATGAGGAATTCCTTGGCGATACGCGGGTGCATCTCGAAGGCGTGGGCGAAATACTCCACACCGGGAATGCCCATGCGTACCACCGGGTCCTGGAAGAACGCGTCGTCACTGGCGACGATCAGATCGCAGACCCAGGCCAGCATCAGGCCACCGGCGATGCAACCGCCCTGCACCATGGCGATGGTCGGCTTGGGCATCTCGCGCCAGCGCCGGCACATGTTCAGGTACACCTCCTGCTCGCGCACATAGAGGAACTCGCCACCCGGCTTGTTGGTGTGATCCCACCACAGGTGCTTGTGCTCGAAGGACCTGGTCACATCCCGTCCCGGGGTACCGATATCGTGCCCGGCAGAAAAATGCTTGCCGGTGGAACACAGCACGATGACCTTGACCTCATCATCATTGATCGCGCGGCGGAAGCAGTCGTCCAGCGCGTAGGTCATCTGCGAGTTCTGTACGTTGTTGTACTGCGGGCGGCTCATGGTGACGATCGCCACGCCCTGCTCTACCCGGTAGGACACCGGTGTGTCGGTCTCGTAGACCGCCGTGTCCTCGCGCTGAACGAATTCACTCATCCCCGCACCTCCTCTGCAGTACGGATACCCACCGGGTTGCCCTTGAGCTGGCGGGCACGCAGGTTGTGCGGGTCCATGCGCTGGATGATGGCCAGTTGCTCGGCAGTGGGTGCTGCGGTGACACCCATGTTATCGGCCTTGAGCAGCGGGAAGCCGGTGCGCTCCTGCACCAGTTCGAAATCCACCCCGGGGTGCAGCGACAGCACCCGCGCAGCATTGTCCGGCCCGTTGAAATCCATCACGCACAGGTCGGTGATCACCAGGCCGATGCTCATCAGGTCACGGCGCATACCCGGCGCCCAGCGCTCGGGGTTGAAGCCGACACCCGACACCATATCCACCTCGCCGGATACGAAGGCGCGGGTGGTGTGATTGGGCATGAAGAAGGAATTCCGGTGGTTGATGCTGTTGCCCGGTAAACCGCGCACGCCCAGCATAGCGACCTTGGGTTTGGCATAGTCACCCACCACCGACAGGTTGCTCTGTGCCCAGCGGTCGACCTGGGTCGGTCCGACCATGGCGTGACGGCGGCCATGCCAGACTGCATCGAACACCCGCTCAAAAGGCAGGAAGCCGGAATACTTCGGTACGTAATCGCCGCGCGGGCCGACCGGGATCGGCTCTTCCACGATCAGCGTTTCACTGTCGGTCATCAGCAGTTCGGGCGAATGCGTGAGCTTGGCCAGACTGGCTCCCAGGCGCGGAATGATACCCAGCCCCGAAGCCAGTACCTCACCGTTGCCACGCCAGGCTTCGGACGCCGCGACGATCATCAGTTCAGCCAGGCTGAAATTAACGCTACTCATCGTCTCACTCCTCAGAAAATGGGCATCGGCAGGCTGCTGACACGCTCGGCACCGCCGTTGCGCTCCAGGTACTCGGCCTGACTGCAATTGACATACTTGTCCACATACTGCTGCCAGCCGTCGTCGGCGTTGGCACTGTCGCTGTAGCCTTTCAGGTGTTCCATGTCCCAACCGTAGGCCGGGCTGCAGGCGGTGGGGTGGGCACCCAGCGGCGCCTCGATCAAGCCGGTGACCATGGAACGCTCGAAGGTCGACAGGCGGGCAGTGGCGGCATCCAGCTCGAAACGCTCTTCCACCACCTCGGCCGACACGAAGCACTGTTTGGCGGCACGGGCAAAGTGATGATCAAAATACGGATCGCTGCCGGTGATCAGGGTGTTGCCCAGCTTATCGGCACGGTTGACGTGAACGAAGGCCACATCCAGCTCCAGCGCCGGCATCGCCAGCAGCACTTCGCCATCGGCATAGGGCGAGCTGATCGTCTTCAGTTCAGGGTTGTGGGTCAGCACGTCAGTGGCCAGACCGGCACGGGCCGGCAGGAACGGCAGGCGCATGGCAGCAGCCTTGAGGCCCCACTGGAACAGCCCCTCGTCCAGCTCCATCACATCCAGCGTGCCGGCCTGCCGCGCCTTGCGGAAATACGGCTCCAGAGGAATCGCGTCCATGGTGGCAAAGCCGAAGATCAGCTTCCTCACCTTGCCGGCGGCACACAGCATGCCGACTTCCGGACCGCCGTAGGCGACCACGGTCAGGTCCTTCACATTGCTGCGCAGGATCTCGCGCACGATCGCCATCGGCTTGCGCCGCGGGCCCCAGCCACCGAAACCTATGGTCATGCCGTCACGCAGTTGGCCTACGGCATCGGCAGCGGTCATCAATTTGTTCATTACTGCTCCTCCTGCTGGCCGGCGCCGAAGTCATGACCCCAGATGCTGACCTTGGTGAATTCAAAGGCGGTGTGCTGATCCCAGTCCACCTGCAATCCGCCCCAGCCGTACTCCAGGTCGAAACCGGAGGGCGTCTTCATATAGAAAGAGGTCATCTTGTCGTTGAGGTGCTGACCCAGGGTCGCCGACAGCGGCACCTGATGGGCGATGCGCCGGTCATGCGCACGACCGACCTCGGTCATGGAATCCACCTCGACCATCACATGCACGCACTTGCTCGGTACGTCGTACTCGGCAATCGCCAGGCTGTGATGCCGGGCATTGCCGCAGTGCAGGAAGTGGATACGGGTGGCCGGCGCGTCCGGCACCGGACGGAAGTTGAAGATGTCGGAAATCTCGAAGCCCAGCACATCGCGGTAGAAAGCTGCGCACTCATCGAAGTTGGGCGTCGGCAGCACGGTGTGGCCCAGCCCCATGTCACCGGTCAGGAAGCGCGGCACACCCTGGGGCGAGACGAAGGGTTCACAGTCGGACAGGTAGCCCCAGGTCAGTTCGTGCCGGTTGCCTGCTGGATCCTGCAGCAGCGCGGCCTCGTTGACCCCGCGCTGGGCGCAGAAAGCGGCATCGGCCAGGCTGTACTCGACGCCCTGGGCGTCCAGCTTGCGCAGCATGGCGTCAAAGGCATTCTTGCCGGCCAGTTCCCAGCCGGAGGCCAGATAGCGATCCTCCGCCCCCTCGACCACCAGCATGCGGAAGGGCCGGTCGTCCATCTTGATATACAGCGCACCATCGGAGGTGCGGCTGGTCATCATGCCCAGCACGTTCTCGGCGTAATGCTGCCACTTCTGCACATCATCAATCTGCGCTACAAAATAGCTCAATGCGCGAATCTCACTCATGCCGCAACTCCTCATTCAGGGCCTGAAAGCATGAATGGATTGTTGCGCGCCGGGCATGGCGCATTCATCGTCCATTGAGACTAACGAAAAAGCCGGCCGTCACCGGTCGGACGGGTGACTGCGGGTAAAAAAAATCGCCCATGGAAGAACCCATGGACGATTGAAAACCGACCCTTGGGCGGGCCGGACAGCACAACAACAGCTCACATCACATATACAGAATCACCAGGTCATTGATCACCGCCGGACGCTCCTGGCCAACGACATGGATATTGCATTCCAGTACCATCTGCGTGCCCCGCGGCAACACTTCCACCGACTTGACCCGGGTCCGGGAGTGCAGCAGCGAACCGGCCGGCACCGGGCTGGGGAAGCGCAGCCGTTCGGAACCGTAGTTGACCATATTGGTGAAACCGGTGACCTCGAAGCTCAACGGTACCTGCATGCGCGACATCAGCACCTGCACCAGCGCGCCATGGGCGATGGTGCCGCCGAAGGGGCTTTCCTTGCGGGCCCGCTCCGGGTCGGTATGGATCCAGTAATCGTCGCCGGATAGCGCAGCGAACTGGTCGATCAGTTCCTGATCCACCAGGATCTGGCTGCTCCAGTCGCTGAACTCGCCGGTGACCAGCGCCTTCAGCGCCTCGATATCCTTGACGTCAATCTGCTGGCGAGCCGGGCCGGCATCGGCGCTCGGTGCCTCCGGGGCCCTGACCACTTCATCGCGTTCATCCAGAGGCACGTCCACACCGGTATAGCGCAGCAGTATCGCACCCTCGGCATTCACCGTGGCGCGCACCGGCTTGACCGGCATGCCGACCTCGATCCGCTCGGGCTCCAGCCCGACCAGGGTGGTATTCATGCGCACCCCTTCGTCCAGCTCCACCACCGCCAGAATCTGCGGCTCGGCACCGGCAAACTCGGGCAGCGTCGGCACCCGCGCCACCGTATAGGTGTACAACTTGCCCGCACCGGTGACCTGTTTCCAGCTCAGGTCATGCGACAGGCAACTATTGCAATGCCGACGCGGGTAGAAAATCCAGTGCTGGCAGGCGTTGCACTGCTGCAACATGATCCTGCCGTCCTTCAAGCCATCCCAGAAGGGTGCGGAAATCGCCGTCGGCAGCGGCATAGGTTTGTTGCTCATGCTCAAGCCCCCTGAAGAATCAATGCGCCCTGCTCGCTCATGACACCGCCGGTGCCGGAAACGAACACCTGGTCACAGACCTTGAGCTGGCGGTCACCGGCCTTGCCGGCCACCTGCTGATAGGCCTCGACCACCTGGGAGAAACCACCGGCCGAGCCGGCCTGGCCGAAACTCAGCTGCCCACCGTGGGTGTTCATCGGGAAGTTGCCCTTGTAGGTCAGGTCATTGTCGAGAATGAAGCGCATGCCCTCGCCCTTGGCGCAGAACCCGGCGTCCTCCAGGCTGAGCAGCACGGTGATGGTGTAGCAGTCGTAGATCTGCGCGGCGTGCATGTCGGCAGGCTTCAGCCCGGCCATGGCGAAGGCGCTGCGCGCCGCCGGCCCGACCGGGGTTTCGGTCATGTCCGGCGAATAGCTCGGCGACTTGTAGCCCAGCCGCTCGCCGAAACCGGTGATGTAGGCCGGCCGGCCCTTGCTGCGCATGGCCAGTTCCTTGGAGGCGACGATCACCGCAGCCCCGCCGGCCACCGGCATGACGATCTCGAGGATGTGCAACGGATCGGCAACCATCTTGCTGCCCAGCACATCCTCGATGCTCAGCTCCTGGCCACGGAAGATGGCATCCGGATGAGCCTGGGCATTGAACCGCTGGTCCACCGCGATCTTCGCCATCGCGCGCTGGTCATAGCCGTACTGCGCCGCGTAGCGCTGGGCGATCATCGCGTAGCCGGTATTCTGCCCCATATGGCCATAGGGCAGGTCGAACTCGGCCTCCGGCGCGCCGTACTGGGTACTGTGGCCACCGAAGCGCATGGCCCGGGCCATGGCCGATGGATCATCATCGGGACCGAAGGACGCCATGCGCTGCGGAATCACGCACAGCACCGCCTGGCAGATACCCAGCTCGATAGCGGCCGCCGCACGCCAGATCATGCCCACCGAGGTGGTACCACCAAGGTCGACCACTTCAGCGAAGTTCAATGCGATGCCCAGGTATTCCGCGGCCATCGCCGGCACGAAACTGGACGCTTCATGAAAATGCGGACCGTTGATGCACAGGCCATCGATATCCGAGGCCTGCAAGCCCGCATCGGCCAGCGCCTGGGCAGCCAGGTCGGCGACCTGCTCCAGGTGGAACATCTGTGGCGCCGTGGAATATTTTTCCGGCTTGTACTGCGCGGCGCCAACAATGGCGGCCGTCCCTTTCAAACCCATGATTTTCCCCTCATCGGCTGCGGGCGACCTGGAAAATGTCACCCTCTGTGCTCGATTGTCACGCCCTCCCAGGGAGCCTTTCATCGTCCGTTAAGCCTACATCGAGTATTTTTCCCTGCTCCGTGACGGCCGGCACAACCAGCTTGCCGACGACCTGCGCTAGTCCGAACCAACTAGGACAAGCCGACCATCTCGCCGCACTCTTGCCCAGGCGGCCAGCAGCCTGCACTGGCAACGGTCCGCTCTTCGGAAAACCACAAGGATGCCATCATGATAAGAAAAATAACCCGTTCCCTGACATTGGCTGGATGCCTGTTCGCACTGCCGGGCCAGGCGGCACTACCGGACAATGTAGTGTTGCAGCGCGAAGCCATGCGCGCGCTGACACTGACGCTGCAACTGCAAGGCGAAGGCATGTATTCCAGGCAACGCAAGGAGTTGCAAGGCAGCCTCGACCTGCTGCATATCCCTCCGGCCGGCAGTAGCGACCAGTCATTCGCCACCACCCGCTACACCGCAGCCATCACCCGTATCCTCGCCGGTCTTGAGGCCGGACAAGTACCCAGCAGCGAAGACATGGACCTGCTCTACAGCGAATTGATGAACATGATCGAGACGCTGCACCAACCGGATGCCGACACGCCCTGGCTCAGCGTGCTGATGACCGAATACCTGACCCTGCGCTACGCCTTCGCCAGCTACGTCGGTATTCCCTCAGCGGCCGAACCGGGCAGCCACTACTACCGCACCGATATCAGCGACCTGCTCCAACAACTGGACCGGCAACTCGCCACGCTGCTGCCACGCAGCCAGGACGCCAGCCTGGCCGCCCGCTGGAGCATGCTCCATCATGCGCTGTCGGATATCCGCGAAGGCTGGACCCGCACCCAGTCGGGCAATCCCTTCTCGCCCCTGGTAGTAACCCAGAATGCACGGGTCTTCAGCAATCAGCTGTCGGATCTGCTCGACGACAGGTAGTACCCGACAGTATCAACGGCAAAAGGCCGACCCCTTGCGGGATCGGCCTTTTTTCATTGCCGGGGAAGGATCCGATCAGCGACCCATGGCCCGCAGCCGGTCCGGAGTGAACTGGCTCGGGTCCATCTCGCCCTTGTTCAGGATTGCCGCCCGCTCACGCTCATTGGCCAGGGTGTAGCCGATATAGCCACCGCTGTTGAGGTCGTGGAAGAACGACGTACCCGCCTGCCAGGCGCTGGTATCCGGATGGTAGTAGTAGTTGATGATGGCATGTTTCCACAGGTCGCCACGGCTATCGTAGTTATCCGCCATCACCGCATGCCAGTTGTCCTCATCGATGAACAGGCGGCGCTTGCCATACAGATGGCGGCTGCCCGGCTTGACGTTGGCCTCGATCACCCACACCCGCCGCAGTTCATAGCGCAGGTACTCCGGGTTGGGATGATTGGCGGTCAACAGGTCCTTGTAGCTGACATCCTTGCCATGCACCTTGTAGGCGTTGGCCGGGATGATGACCTCCTGCTTGCCTACCAGCGTCCAGTCGTAGCGATCCGGCGCACCGTTGAACAGGCGGTCCTCATCGATGGTCATCAGACCGTTACTGCCACCCAGCGGCTGGTCGTAGCCATAGCCGGGAGCCAGGCGCACCCGGCGTGTCCCGGTGTTGTAGGACCATGCAGTACGCGCTGCGGTACGGTAGTTATAGGGCTCGTGGTTGAGCGAGGTGTTGCCCCGCTCACGCAGTGGCAGCAGAACCTCGGTGGTACAGTAGGCCGAAACGCCGTCATCGGTATGCGGACGCAGGTTCGGATCCGGATCCATGGGCGGAGCCAGGCAGCGACCATGGGAACGACCCCAGCCGATACTGCCACTGGCAGTTACCGAAGCGATATCGCGAATCTCGTCCTGGGTCCAGGCACGGAACGGCAGCTGATGGTTCCACAGCACTTCCATCGCGCTCTTGGGAATCGGGAAGGGTACATAGCCCAGCCCCGTGTAACCGAAGCCGTCATCCACCACCTCGGCATTCAGCGCGTTCCACTTGGCGCGTTCGCAGACCACCTCCGGGTAGGCGAACTCACGACGCCCCTCATACACGTTGATCTTGTAGGTATCGGGATAGCGCTTGAGCATCGCCTGCTGACCGTCGGTCAGCTTGTCGGCATGCTCGGCCATGTTGGCAGCGGTGATCACCAGGATCGGCTGGTCCGCGGCAAAGGGGTCGATCGGGTGCGCACCACTGTGCGGCGCGGCATCCCAGCCCGGAACCTTGCCCACGTACAACCCCTTGAACTCGGGGATGCTGCCATCGGCGTTACCTGCCCGCTCGGCGCCTACGCAGGTGAGGTCCTGGCCCAGTCGCTCGGCCTCTTCGGGGGAAACTGCGGCATTGGCCCAACCCGCGACAGTCATGCTGATGGCGGCGGCCAGGGAAACTACTACACCATGTTTGCTCATTATTCTTCTCCACAGGGTATACGCGACTTTCAATCCATTATTGCGTCGTCAGCTGCAGGCTCATCGTCTGATCAGACTAAAACGCTGACGGGCATCGAAAGTCGCTTGGCTATTCATTTTCAGAAGGAATACTTGGCCGAGAACGTC
Source organism: Halopseudomonas xiamenensis (assembly GCF_014219065.1). Taxonomy (GTDB): domain Bacteria; phylum Pseudomonadota; class Gammaproteobacteria; order Pseudomonadales; family Pseudomonadaceae; genus Halopseudomonas; species Halopseudomonas xiamenensis. Next base: position 44,742 of record NZ_JACLGO010000026.1, on the reverse strand, counting down.
AGGTAGTCGCGGTCAGACAGCACGCGGTTGCGAGCCGGATCAGCCGAAGACAGATAGGCCGTGTAGGTGGTATTCAGCTCCAGGTTGCCCAGGTACTTGAAGGTCGCCCCCAGTGACATGCGCTTGTCACCCTGGCCCGCCGAAATGGTGCCCTTGAGCGGTGTGTTGCCCTCCACCACATGCGACCAGTTCACCGGCACGTTCAGGTCCCAGCCGGAGAAGATGCCGGGGTAGGACAACACCGCCTGCAGGGTATAGGCTGTGGCAGTCTTGGTCTGCCATCCGGTGGCGGTCTTGTAGGTGTAGTCATCGTTGTTGCCGATCTTGTCCACATCATCGGCACGCACATGTACCACTTCACCCATCACAGTGGTGGAACTGGCCCAGGGCATGTCGCCAAATGCGCGAATGAAGCTCAGCTGCATCTGCTGGCCGGAGCCGGTAGTGGTGCCAGCGTTGTTGGCCAGCATGACCGGGGCACCGGTGCGGTAGGACCATTCGCCACCCACCTGGGTATCACCCATGCTGGTGGAGAAGCTCATACCAGTGAGCTTGATATCCTCGAAATAATCGATCTCATAGCTCTGGAAGTCCGGTGCAATGGTCACCCCAGCCGGGTTGCGATCATGGTAACGCACATGGAAAAAGCCCAGCTCGGTGGACAGGGCCGGCCGGTACATGGCGCGGATCCCGTATTGTCCGCTATCACGCGGCTCGTTGGTGCCAGCATAGGCCGCATTGAAACCCGGCCCCAGAATCATGAACTCCCGCCCCGGCCCGGTCACATCCGAAGTCGACAGGAAGGAACCCACCGGATTCAGCTCGTTGCCCTTCCACTCGTACTGCACGTAGGCGGACAGGCCGAAGTCCGGGTTGACTTCCCAGCTGGCCGATACCTGGCCAACCGGCAACATGATGTCCTTGACCTCGATCCCCGGCTGGCCGGAGTTGACCACGTTGACCGGCCCCTGCACCCCGTTCACCCCGGGATAGAACAACCCCTCACCCCAGGCCACCATGTGCCGACCGGCCTTGAGACCCAGGCGCTGGCGGTTGGGCAGATCGAAATCACCGAATACATAGGCATCCAGGAAGCGGCTGCGGCCACCGGAGTATTTCTTCGCGTCGCTGGTGAAACGGTCGTGCTCGCCGTCCTTGTTGACCGTACCGGGCGAGTCGTTGTCGTTCTTGCTGTGATAGACGTCATCGTAGAAGGTACTGCCACGCAATACCGCACCCCAGTTGTCCTTGCGCAGGATCAACTCACCCAGGGCGGTAGCCCGGTGGGTAGTCAGAGAATGACGATCGAAGTTGCGGTTGCCATCATCACCGTTGGCCTGGCCATCCAGCAGCTTGGAGTCGGCATTCTTCATGCGAATACCGATGCCGTAGCTGGTGGTCACCGACCAGTCGAGGGTTGCTCCATTGTCGAAACGGAAGGTTTCGCCGGCCTGTACGTCATGGGAAGAGAATGCGGCGATGGCGATGGCCAGTGAGGCGACCGCAAACCCTGTCGAGCTCCGCTGCATGATCTTCTTGTTATTGTTTTTCATAACTACTCCTGGATTCAGGTGAAACAACTTGCCTGTTGTTTTGTTAAACATGTATGTCTTCAGCTGCTACAAACGTCCGCCCCCCACTGCTGGACAGACTGAAGCGCCAGGCTTCGCCATCCAGGGTGCGGGTCAGTACTCCCTCGTCCCTGAGGAAATTGATGTGGGCCAGGGTCTCGCCCATGGCCATCAACAAGTCGAAACTCCCGCGAATCCGCGGGAACAGAATCGGGCATAGCTCGGCAACGGTCTGGGCCCCACCTTCCAGCGCCGAGACCAGCGCCTCCAGATGGGCATCGTGGTGCTGCTGCAACTGCCCGATGCGGTGATGCAGGCCATGGAATGGCCGCTCATGGGCTGGTAATACCAGCACCCCGTCGGACAGGTTGCGAAAGCGCCGCAACGAGGCCAGCCAATCGCCCAGTGGATTGGCTTCCGGCTCGGTGACGGTGATGCAGACACTGGAGGTAATGCGCGGCAGGATCTGGTCACCGGCGATCAGCAACTGGTCATCTTCGCTGTACAGGCATACATGCTCGGGGGAGTGCCCCGAACCGATGACTACCCGCCAGCAGCGCTGGCCGATCCTCAGTCGGTCGTTCTCCCGCAACCGACGAAAACTGGTAGGCGCGTCGATGTCATAGGCCATCTGGCTGAGCATCGGGCGGAAGGCTTCCACCTGCTCCTGCTGCAGCCCGCAACGTTGGAAGAACTGGGAAAACGCCCAGTTCGGCTCATCGCCCTTGGGCAGAGCAACGAACAGCGCCTGGTATTCACCAAAGCTCATGTAGGCCGGACACTGGAAGCGATCCACCAGCCAACCGAGCAGGCCGCTGTGGTCGTAATGGCAATGGGTGACGATCACCGCCAGCACCGGCGCGCCGGCGAATACCTCGCCAAATACCCTTTCCCACACTTCACGGCTCTGTGGCGTGTTCAGGCCGGTGTCCACCACTACCCAGCCGTGCTCATGGCGCAGCAGGTAGAGGTTGATGTGATCCAGGCCGAATGGCAGCGGCATGCGCAGCCACAATACTCCCGGGGCCACTTCCAGCGTGTGGCCCGGTTGCGGTGGTTCGGCCCAGGGAAAGCTCAGGCTGTCCCTGACCTCGCGCTCGTGCAGGCCCAGGCCGCTCATCAGGCCTCTCCGGCGAATGCAGGCAGGCCAGCCCGGGCCAGCGCCTCGGCAGTGAACGGTACATAGCTGCCGGCCTGGTCGTCCTTGATGAACAGCGGATCGTCGAACAGCTCGGGGTTGTAGCCCTGGCGCTGCAGGTCGATCTTGCGCAGCTTGAAGGTGCTGGTCATATCCGCCATGGCCGATACCCGTACGAACACCGGCACGGCATAGTGCGGCAGGCGGTCCACGGCGAACTCGAAGAAGGCCCGTGGATCGAAGCTGCGGCCCGGCTGCATCAAGACCGCGGCCATGCCGGCACGGCCTTCATGCTGTGGCACCCGTACGCCATAGATGTTGATCAGTTCCAGGCCGGGGAAGTCGCCCAGGGCATCGGCGACTTCCAGGGTCGAGACGTTCTCGCTCTTCCAGCGGAAGGTGTCGCCGATCCGGTCGATGAAGTAGCAGTAGCCGTCCTCGTCGTAACGCAGCAGGTCACCGGAGGCCCACCAGGCATCACCGTCGCTGAACACGTTGCGCAGTATCTTGCTTTCGGTGGCCTCGGCCGAGGTATAGCCCTCGAAACGCCCGGCACCGATGTCCGGCAGGTTGATGATCATGCCCACCGCCTCACCGACTTCACCCGGCTGGCAGTGGATGTAGCGACCCTCGGCATCACGCAGGTGGGTCTGGGTGGCGGTGTCGTACCTGAGCAGGCGCAGATTGGTCTTGTCCCAGAACGGCACCCGGCCGCAGGAACCGACACGGTTGTCGACGTTGAGCACCGCGGCATTGGCCTCGGTGGCGCCCCAGCCCTCGAACACGTCCAGCTCGCCGAAACGTTCGACCCAGCGGCTCCACACATCCTTGCTCAGTCCGGCGCCGAGCATGCAGCGCAGACCATGCTCGCGGTCGTCGGGCTGGGCCGGCTTGTTCAGCAGGTAGCGGCAGATCTCGCCGATGTACTGGAAGATGCTCACCCGGTGCTGGCGGATATCCTGCCAGAACTGGCTGGCGCTGAACTTGCGACGGAACACGATCGATGCACCGGCAGCCAGCGCGGTAGAGGTCACCGAGGTAGCCGCGGCACCGTGGTACAGCGGCAGGCAGCAATAGAAGACGTCCTCGGGAGAGACCTCCAGGGTCACCTCCATGACATCGCCCGAGGTCATCCAGCGCATATGGCTGTATTTCGCCGCCTTGGGCAAACCGGTGGTACCCGAGGTGAAGATGTACAGCATGTCATCCTCGGCCTTGATGCCGGCACGCAGCGCGGCATCGGGGCGTTCACGCGAGGCGGCATGGACCTGGTCGGTGAACTGCTGGTCCAGGCTGGCCGGCAGCGTATCGCGCTGCACCGGCTTTTCCGCATCACTGACCAGCCAGCGCGGGTAATCGGCGGTCTGTTCGGTATCGAGAAAACCGCCCAGGCACTCCTCGCCAATCACCACCGCCCGGGCAGCAGTGGACTGCAGCGCGTGCACCAGGGCACGGCCGGTCAGGTGATAGTTGAGAAAAGCGGTGACGGCACCGATCTTGGTCAGGCCAAACCAGCAGAAGAAGAAGTCCGGACGGTTCTCCATGGCCATGGCGCAGACGTCGCCAGGCTGGATGCCCCGGGCCAGGAAGGTATTGGCGTACTGGTTGGCGCGCTCGTCCACCTCGCGGTAGCTGAAGCGCTGCCCACCGTAGACCAGGAAATCCCGCTCGCCAAAGCGGTCCGCCTGGGTTTCCAGGCGATCGGCCAGGGTATAGTTCTGCAGTGGCTTGATACGGCTGGCTGCCACCGAGCGCAGGTCCAGCTTGGCCTGGGTCTGCTCCCGGCTGGGCAGGCTATCGATGGTGGCTTGTTCTTGTTGTGCCAGGGATGTGCTCATGACAACTCCTCCAGAGAGCGTGCGTCTGCCGTGGGGTAATCGCTGTATCCGGCGGGCCCAGGGGAATACAGGGTGTGACGGTCGAACTCGGCCAGCGGCAGTTGCCCATCGATGCGCACCACCAGGTCCGGGTTGGCAATGAAGTGGCGGCCAAAGGAAACCGCGTCGGCCAGCCCGTCGGCGACCATCTGTTCGGCGCTGTCGGGTTCGAAACCATCATTGACGATCAGTGGCCCGCTGAACTGGGCACGGGCCTGGGCGAACGCATCCACCTTGCGGGTATGCGCACGCATGATGTGCAGATACGCCAGGTTCAACCCTTGCAGCCCGCGCAGCAGCGCATCGAAGGTGGCTGCCGGATCACTGTCAGCGATATCGTTGAACTTGTTGCCGGGGCAGAAGCGCACACCGACCCGCCCCGGACCGATGGCCTCGGCCATGGCCTGCAGCACTTCCAGGGCAAAGCGCACCCGGTTGTCGGCGCGGCCACCATATTCATCGGTACGCTGGTTGGCGTTCTGCGACATGAACTGCATGGGCAGGTAGCCGCTGGTGCAATGCAGCTCGACCCCATCGAAACCGGCCTCACGGGCGTTCAACGCGGCCTGGCGATACTCGCCGATGATCTGGCGGATCTCCTCGCGGCTCAGGGCCTCGGGCTGCTCGGTATCGGCCATGCCCACCACGTCGGTGAACAATTGCACCTCGGCACGTACTGCCGATGGCGCCACCGTGCGACTGCCGCCGGGCTTGTTGTGCCGGGTGGCCACGCGGCCGCAGTGCATCAGCTGCAGCACTATCTGGCCACCGGCGGCATGTACTGCCTCGGTGACCTGGCGCCAGGCATCGATCTGCTGTTGGTTGTAGATCGCTGGCGTGCGGCAATAGCCCAGGCCGTCGGCCGATGGCGAGGTGCCCTCGGCGACGATCAGCCCGGCCGAGGCGCGCTGGGCGTAATAATCGACCATCACCGGGGTCGGCACAGCGGCGTCATCAGCCCGGCTGCGGGTCATCGGTGCCATGACGATGCGGTTGGTCAGCGTCAGCTCACCGAAGCGGGCGGCTTGCAGCAATGGATTCATATGCCCTCCCCCTCAGCGAACACGGATCTTCGGCGCGGGGGTATCAGCCCGCATGCGCCGCAGGAAATGTTCGACCGGTGCCGGCTCAGCTACCTGCGGCAACGCCTCATGATCAGGCGCGCCGGCCCAGAACTGCTGCCAGGAGGGAAACAGCGCATGGAAGGTGCCGTTGTAGGGTTCACGCCCCGGCCAGCGCATCTTCATGTCGCCGATCGGCGGCTTGTTCAGGTCGGTGGCGTACCAGTAGCAGGGCAGCCGGCGGCGGAACAACCACTGGCCATCGATGCGCTCGTAATCGTCCCAGTAGAGCATCTGCATGATCACCCACTCGGCGCCGGTTTCATGCTCGTTCTTCGAATACACCACGCCGATGGCATGGTCCTCGTCGACGAACTCGATGATGTGCTGGCCCAGGTGATGGGAGGTACCGGTGAACTGGTGACGCAGGGTATCGTCCACCCAGCTCTTCAGATGTTCGCGACCGACCTTGCCACCGCCTACACGGATATCCGGGGCGAACAGATTGACGTGGGCATCCAGGTCACGCATGTCCAGTGACAGGGAGTATTTGCCCGCCAGTTGACGGATAGCCTCGATCGACTCCAGGCGATCCAGGCGCTGCGCAAGGGTGTTCTGATCCATGGTATTGCCTTATCAGGTTGGCTGCTGAGGCGGGCCCGCAGGCCCGCGGGTCATTCCAGTACGGTGTACAGATCCGAGCTGCGACCACCATCGACGTTCAGGCTGGCGCCGGTGATGTAGGAGGCTTCGTCGGAGGCGAGGAAGAACACCGCATTGGCCAGCTCCCCGGCCTCGCCGACCCGGCCCATGGGGATGAGCTTCTCGGTGTTGTTGCGCGTCTTGTCGTCACCGAGCATGCCGGCGGTAGCCGGGGTGGCTACCACACCCGGTATCACCACGTTGCAGCGCACCTTGTAGGGCGCACCTTCGGAGGCTACCGCCCGGCTGAAGTTGATTACCGCCGCCTTAGCCGCGGAGTAACCGGACATCCAGGCGGTGCCGAACAGGCCGCAAATCGAGGCGATATTGACGATGGCCCCGCCGCCCTGCTCCTTCATCAGCTGCATCGCGGTACGGGTGCCCCAGAAGGTGCCGTCCACGGTGGTGGAGAAGTTGGCGTGCCAGTCCTCGGTGCTCATGCTGTCAACGCCGCCCCAGGTATAGGCCATGGCGTTGTTGACCATGATGTCCAGGCGACCATAAGTGGTGGCGACGGACTTGATGGCGCCGACGAAGGCCTGCTCGTCACTGACATCGGCTACCCGGTAGTCGGCCTGGCCCCCAGCGGCACGGATCTGTTCGACCACCTTCTGCAAAGGCTCTTCGCTGCGCCCGCAGATGATCACGGTGGCGCCCTCGGCGGCCATCTTGATGGCCGTTGCGGCGCCGATTCCGGAGCCACCACCGGTAACGAAGGCGATCTTGTTGTGCATGCGTGCTGTCATGATGTCTCTCCCTCAGAGGAATGCCGAACCGCCGTTGACGGTGATGTTCTGGCCGGTAATGAAGCTGGCATCGTCACTGGCCAGGAAGGCCGCCACGCGGGCCACTTCGTCGGGCTGGCAGAGTCGACCCAGGGGAATCGCGGCGATCATCGCCTGCATCCACTCATCGGGAATGCCAGCCATCATCGGCGTGTCGGTGGGACCGGGGACAATGGTGTTGACGCGAATCTTCTGCGGTGCCAGCTCGCGGGCCAGGGCGCGGGTCAGCCCCATGACGCCGGCCTTGGAGGCCACGTAATGGCTGGGGCCTTCACCGGTAACCGCACCGGTGCTGGAAAAATTGATGATGGTGCCGGCAGTCTCCTTGGAGACCATCAGGCGAGCCGCTTCACGGGCGCACAGGAAGGTGCCCTTGAGGTTGACGCCAACTACGCGATCCCAGTTTTCCACCGGGGTGTCCAGGAAGCTGTCAACCGAGCCGGTACCGGCATTGTTGACCAGTACGTCGAGGCGCCCGGCCTCGTCACTGATACGCTGCATGGCAGCCTGCACCGAGGCTTCGTCCATGACGTTGCACACCACCGCCCGGGCCCGGTCACCCAGCTCGGCAACACTGGCCTCGATGGCCTCGGCATTGATATCGGCGGCATAAACCAGCGCCCCCCGGGCCACGAATTCGCGGACAATGGCGGCACCCATGCCTTGAGCGGCACCAGTCACAAAGGCAATCTTGTTATCGAGTTTCATCGCTGCTCCTGTTGGCCGATCGCAGTCGACCCATTGACGGTTGCAGCTATGATTCATTCGCGAACAGCGACCAACATCGTCCGTTGAGACTAACCAATCCGGACACCCGGACCGCCTGCCAACACTGGTCTGAACGGACGATGTTGAGGCTTGCCGGCGCGGTGGATGATCGGACAACCAAGAATAAAATCCGGAGCATGCCGTGAACTCGTCAGCCATCCCTTGCCCTACCCAGCGCAAAATCACCTGGCATACCCACTACGCCCTGCTGATGCTGGCGCTGATCTACATTTTCAACTACATAGACCGCCTGCTGGTCTCGATCCTGATCGAACCCATCAAGCTGGAGTTCGGCGTATCCGACACCATGATCGGACTGCTCTCCGGGGTGGCTTTCGCGCTGTTCTATACCGTATTCGGCCTGCCGCTGGGGCGTCTTTCCGACCGTATCGGACGCAAGCCGGTGATCGCCCTGGCATGTATCGCCTGGAGCGCCATGACCATGCTCTGCGGGGTCGCCACCAGCTTCGCCATGCTGTTGCTGTTTCGCATCGGCGTGGCGATCGGTGAAGCCGGCGGATCGGCACCCTCGGTGGCCATGGTGGCCGACCTGTATCCTCCCAGCCACCGCTCCCGGGCGTTGGCGGTCTTCCTCATGGGCCCGGCGCTCGGTGCGGTCTTTGGCCTGGGCATGGGCGGCTGGATCGCCGATATGTACGGCTGGCGCTGGGCGTTCATCCTGATCGGTGCGCCGGGCGTGCTGCTGGGTCTGTTGCTGGCTCTGACCGTGCGTGCGCCGCGCCACCAGCTGGCATCGGCGCAGGAGTCCCAGGAAAGTTTTGTGAAAACCTTCCTGTCACTGGCCAGAACCCCCTCCTATGCACTGATCGTCGCCGCCGGCAGCCTCGCCGCCATCGCGGCCTACGCCGTAGGCACCTGGACGCCGAGTTTCCTGATCCGCTCCCATGGTCTGAGCTTGACCGAAGCCGGCATGTTGCTGGGCGTCGGCGGCGGACTGATGTCAGTGATCGGCACCCTGGTCTGTGGCTGGGCCACCGACCGCCTGGTGCGACGTGACAGCGGCTGGCAACTGGGCACAGCGCTGTTCGGTACAGCAATGAGTATCCCTTTCGGCCTGCTGTTTTTCCTGTGGCCCGCCGGCGCGGTGTTCAGCCTGGGCGAGATGAGCGTACCCATGCCTTTCCTGCTGTACCTGGGTTTCGCATTTTTCGGTGTCTGGTGGTCGGTCCCCTGCTTCGGCGCCATGACTCACCTGTTCCCGGCCTCGAAGATGGCCCAGGGCACCGCCATATTCCTGATGGGCGTGACCCTGCTCGGTGTCGGCCTCGGCCCGCTGGTGGTTGGCGTACTCAGTGATTTTTTTGAACTGGCCATCGGCGCCGAGGCCCTGCGCTATGCGATGGCCAGCACCATGGTCATTCTGGTGCTTCCCTGCCTGAGCCTGGCTCTGGCAATCCCCCGCTATCGTCGGCAGGTGTCCGGTCCGGACCTGCCCACCGCATCCCCTGTGCTTGAAGGAGCCTGAACATGAGCAAGACCCCCAACGCCGACCTGCCACTGCCCACCGGCTGTCACGTCACCCTGGACAACGGACTGACCCTGCACTATCTGGATATCGGCAGCGGTCCGGTGGTGGTCTGGCTGCATGGCAGCGGGCCCGGTGCCAGTGGCTTCAGTAATTTCAAAGGCAACTACCCGGTATTCGACAAGGCCGGTTACCGCAATATCGTCCTCGACCTGCCGGGTTTCGGTCGCTCCGACAAACCGGATGACGTGAAATACGACCTGCAATTCTTCGTCAGCTGCCTGGGCGACTTCCTCGACAAGGCCGGCATCGACCGCTGCACCCTGCTCGGCAACTCGCTGGGCGGCGCCATTGCCCTGGGCGCGGCACTGGCCTACCCCGAACGGGTGGAAAAGCTGATCCTGATGGCCCCCGGCGGCGTGGAGGAACGCGAGACCTACTTCCAGATGCCCGGCATCGTGCGCATGGTCGAGGTATTCGGCCAGGGGCCGATGGGCGTCGAGGAAATGCGCCAGGTCATGAGCCTGCAGCTGTTCGACGCCAGCCAGCTGGACGAGAACCTGCTGAAGGAGCGTGCCGCGGTGGCAGTCACCCAGCCAGCCAACCTGTTCTCCACCATGCTGGTGCCGAACATGACCGAACGCCTGGGCGAGATCCGCGTGCCGATTCTCGGTTTCTGGGGCACCGATGACCTGTTCAACCCCCCGGCCGGCGCCCTGAAGATCCTCGAACACAGCCCGCATGTGCGCTTCATTATGCTCAATCGCTGTGGCCACTGGGTGCAGGTAGAGCACCAGGCGCTATTCAACCGCGAATGCATCACCTTCCTCAACGACGAATGACAATCATGGCCGGGCAACAGGATTGCCCGGCCTTCGAGGTCTATCCCCATGAATAATTCCCACCTGCTGCAGCCTGGCCGGATCGGCAAGCTGCAGCTGCGCAACCGTATCATCATGGCCCCCATGGGCTCCAACTTCGCCGAATCGGATGGCAGCTGCGGCGAACGCATCCAGGCCTATTACGAAGCGCGCGCCGCCGGTGGTGCCGGCCTGCTGATCATGGGCGTGGGGGCCATCGCCTTCCCCGCTGGCACCGCCGAGCCCTACCAGGTCGGCCTGTCGGACGATCGCTTCCTGCCCGGCCTCAGCCAGCTGGTACAACGGGTTCACCGGCACGGGGCGAAGATCGCCATCCAGTTGCAGCATGCCGGCAAGACCGCCGTGCGTGACCTGGCCGAAGGCCGTGAGCTATGGGTGCCATCCCTGCCACCACCGTTCAAGACCGACATGATGGACTCGCTGACCCGCGAGGAGCTGGGCGCCTTCATCAGCTCCGGCAGGCCGAAGAACAAGCCGCAGGTGCGAGTGCTGGACAAGGCCGATATCGCCCAATTGGTGAGCTGGTTTGGCGACGCCGCTGACCGCGCCAGGCGTGCCGGCTTCGATGGGGTGGAGATCCATGCCGCGCATACCTATATCATCGCCGGCTTCCTCTCTGCCTATTACAACAAGCGCGACGACGAGTACGGTGGCAGCCTGGAAAACCGTGCTCGGCTGATGCTCGAGGTGATACGCGAGGTACGTCAACGCACTGGTGATGACTTCGGCGTCTGGTTACGCCTGGATGCCCAGGAGCTGCGCCTGGACGGCGGCATCACCCTGGAGGAGTGCCAGGCCTTCGCCCGGCTGGCCGAAGCCGCCGGCGTGGATGCGGTATCGGTATCGGCGTATGCGGCGACCACCACCGGGGTGGCCTTCACCGAAGCACCGCTGGTGCAGAAGCCGGCGGGCTTTCTTGACTGGGCCGCCGAGGTCAGGAAGGAGGTTGGGATACCGGTAATCGCCGTCGGCCGGCTCGATCCGGCCACCGCCGACCGTGCCCTGGCCGAGGGCAAATGCGATTTCATCGCCATGGGCCGCAAGCTGCTGGCCGATCCGGAACTGCCGAACAAGCTGATCAAGGGTGATGCAGCGGCCATCCGCCCGTGTATCTACTGCTATGTCTGCGTCAGCCAGATCTTCGTCAACCAGCGGGTCAAGTGCGCGGTGAATCCCTTCACCGGCCATGAAGCGCAGAAAGTCATCCTGCCAGCGGCCCAGCCGCAGCATATCGTGGTGGTCGGTGGCGGTCCGGCGGGGCTTGAAGCGGCGCGGCTGGCCAGCCTGCGTGGGCACCGGGTAACCCTGCTCGAACGCAGCAACCGACTCGGCGGCACACTGTTCTTCGCCGCCTTGGCCTACCCGGAGAACGGTGCGCTGCTGGATAACCTGGTGCACCAGGTCAACCAGCTACCCATCGATGTACACCTGGACACCGCAGCCACTCCCGAGCTGCTGCGGGAGCTGGGCGCTGATCAGGTACTGGTGGCCAACGGCGCGCGCCGCGCCGCACCGGACATTCCCGGCGCCGACCTCAAGCATGTGTGGAGTGGCGATGAACTGCGCCGGCTGATGACTGGCGACCGCGCCGAGGAGATTGCCAAAGCCAAGCTATCACTGGCACAGCGGACCATGATGAAAGCCGGCAGTCTGACCGGGGCGACCAACAGCACCGATGCCATCAAGCAACTGTCGAAGCTGTGGATGCCATTGGGCAAGCAGGTGGTGATCATTGGCGGTGGGCTGGTGGGTTTGGAACTGGCCGAGTTCCTGGTCGAACGTGGTCGCCGGGTAACGGTGCTGGAGCCGGACGCCAACCTGGGTCGGGAACTGTCGATCGTACGCCGCTGGCGAGTACTGGATAATCTGCGGCAGCACGATGTCGCCCTGCTGACCGAGGTGCAGATCGACCGCATCGATGGGCGTGCCGTGCATTACCGCACCCAGGACAGCGACAGCCTGCATGTGGCAGCCGATTCCGTGGTACTGGCGGTGGGAGCCGGCCCAGACCCCAGCCTGGCCGATGAGCTGGCCAGCAGCGGTCTGCCCATCCATCGCCTCGGCGACAGTCACAATCTGGGCTATATCGAAGGCGCGCTGCGCTCAGCTACCGACCTGGCACTGGCACTCTAAAGCCATCCCCCTGAGCGGGGGCGCTCCATGGAGGGTCGAGTTCCACCTCGACCCGCGATGCTGGCGGAAACTTCGCAGGCCGGGATGAAACCCGGCTCTTCCAGGGGAGCTGTCTCTGATCGTACCGTCTCATCTACCCCGGGCATAGAAATACGGGTTGTCCAGGCCCGGTTTGCCGTATCGCAGCGGCTCGTTCTGCAGCGTCAATATCTGGCCACCAGCCGCCAGCAGCACTGCGTGACCAGCGGCGATATCCCATTCCATGGTACGACCCAGACGCGGATACAGATCCGCCTCCCCAGCGGCCACCAGGCAGATCTTCAATGATGAGCCGGCGCTTTTCAGCGAGCGGACCTTGCGCCCGGCCAGAAAGGCATCCAGCGCCTGGGCATCCCCATGGGAGCGGCTGGCCACCACTTCCAGCCCCTCGGATGAGGGTTCGCGGCATTCGATGGGCTTGCGTATACCGGCCTCCTCGACAAAAGCGCCACAGCCCCTGGCCCCGGCGAACAGGCGGCCCAACGCAGGAGCCAGTACCACGCCCAGCACAGGTTCGCCAGCTTCGATCAGAGCGATATTGACCGTGAATTCACCATTGCGACTGACGAACTCCCTGGTGCCATCGAGCGGATCCACCAGCCAGAAGCGCTGACCCACCTCGGGTACATGACCCGCAGCGGCAGCCTCTTCGGAAATCACCGGATCAGCGGGCGCGCACTGCGCCAGGGCCCGCAGGATCAGAGCCTCGGCACGCTCGTCGGCCTCGGTCACCGGTGAAGCATCATCCTTGCCTCGCACTTCGAAATCGGAGTGATAGATCTGCAGCACCTGTTCACCGGCGACACGGGTGATATCGATCACCTGCTCAAGCAGCGCTGACATGGCTTCGTTCATAGCTTTCCTCTTTTTTTCAGATTGGTCCAAACGGACTATGCGTCTTTTTTCCGTACCCGCAAGAGTACAGGGACCAACTATCCCCCCAATCAGCAATTGGATATTTAAAGGAGCGGTCATGGCACGTGGTAACCGCCTGCCCATCGGGCAGCTCAATACCCTGCGCATCCAGGCCGTGAAGCTGCGCCTGGCGGGCAATACCCTGAAGACCATCAGTGCCGCCACAGGGCTGTCCTCGCCGACCATCATTGCCGCGCATAAGGCCTGGCAGAACGGTGGCTGGCAGGCCGTCCCCATCCGCGAGCGTGGCCGCAAGATGGGGGAAGGACGTACCTTGAGCGCCGAGCAGGAGCTGGAGATGTACCAGACGCTGGTCGCCACCGCGCCGGAAGCCCACCAGTTGCCATACCTGCTCTGGCAGCTCGAAGCCATGCAGGCGCTGGTCCGTAAGCAGTACCGGATCAGCATTCCCGACCGCACCGCGACACACTACCTGCAACGCTGGCGGCTGAATGCCGAGCGCCCGGCCCGGCGCATCGCCAACGCTCCCCTCAGCGTCCAGCGGTGGCACCAGAGCACCTATCAACAGATCGCCTCCCAGGCCCGGGAGGAAGGTGGTGAGATTTTCTGGGTCGACGACTTCGGTGCGCCGAGCCCCGGCAAGAAACTGCGGCATGGCGTACTCAGGGCCATGAGCAACCGCGGCAAGGTGCTCTGGCTACCCTACGATGGTGGCTTGCGTGCGCCACATCTGGAGAACTTCTTCGACCGCCTGCAGCGCAGTACCGGGCGCAAGCTCTTCGCTCTGCTGCCGGGCATGCAATGGCAGCGTGCAGCCACCTTCAGCGCCTGGGCCAGCAAGCGCACCGAGCAACTGCAGCTGTTTCACCTGCCCCAAGCCACCGACATGCTGAACGGCGCCCAGCAGTTGGCCGAGGATATCCGTCACCACAGCCAACGCGCTACAGATGTGGGCAACGCAGGCGCTGCAGGGCTCCCCGCCAGCCCGCCCGGCAACCCGATGCTGTTCATGCTGCAACGCATATTAAAACTTCAACTCGCGCATAACTCGGCGAATCAGCCCCGATACGCTGAGCGTCGACAACAACAAAAGTCGAAGGAAAAAGCTATGACGTTGACGCACCTGCAGAGACTGGAAGCCGAAAGCATCCAGGCCATGCGCGAAGTAGTGGCCGAGGCCGACAACCCGGTCATGCTGTACTCCATTGGCAAGGACAGCGCGGTAATGCTGCACCTGGCAATGAAGGCCTTCTATCCAGCCAAGCCGCCGTTCCCCCTGCTGCATGTCGATACCACCTGGAAATTCCAGGACATGTATCGCTTCCGCGACCAGATGGTGGCGAAACTGGGCCTGGAGCTGATCAGCCACGTCAATCCCGACGGGCTGGCAATGGGGATCAGCCCGTTCAAGCACGGCTCGCAGATCCATACCGACATCATGAAGACCGAGGGTCTCAAGCAAGCGCTGGATCAATACGGCTTCGATGCAGCCTTCGGCGGCGCACGTCGTGACGAGGAAAAATCACGCGCCAAGGAACGTATCTTCTCCTTCCGTTCCGACCAGCATCGCTGGGACCCGAAGAACCAGCGACCGGAGCTGTGGCATCTGTACAACACCCGCAAGAACAAGGGCGAGTCGATCCGTGTGTTCCCCTTGTCCAACTGGACCGAGCTGGATATCTGGCAGTACATCCATCTGGAAAACATTCCCATCGTTCCCCTGTATTTCGCCGCCCCGCGCCCGGTAGTCGAGCGCGACGGCATGCTGATCATGGTGGACGACGAACGTATGCCGCTGAACCCGGGCGAGGTCCCGATGCTGCGCAACGTGCGCTTCCGCACCCTGGGTTGCTATCCGCTGACCGGCGCGGTCGAGTCCGATGCCGACACCCTGCCGAAGATCATTCAGGAAATGCTGCTGACCCGCACCTCGGAACGACAAGGCCGAATGATCGACCATGACGCCGCAGCATCGATGGAGAAGAAAAAACAAGAGGGGTATTTCTGATGGCTCACGTATCCGACCTGATTGCCGACGATATCGAGGCATATCTCAAATCCCATGAACACAAGAGCCTGTTGCGGTTCATTACCTGTGGCAGCGTCGACGACGGCAAGAGCACGCTGATCGGGCGCCTGCTGTATGAAGCCAAGATGCTCTTCGAGGATCAGCTGGACGTACTGGAAGCCGACTCGAAAAGGGTCGGCACCCAGGGCGGCGAACTGGACTTCGCTCTGCTGGTGGATGGCCTGGCGGCCGAGCGCGAACAGGGCATCACCATCGATGTGGCCTATCGCTTCTTCTCTACCGACCGTCGCAAGTTCATCGTCGCCGACACACCCGGCCACGAGCAGTACACCCGCAACATGGTCACCGGTGCCTCCACCGCCGATGTTGCCATCGTGATGATCGACGCCCGTCGCGGCGTGCTGACTCAATCCCGGCGTCACTCCTTCCTGGCCTCGCTGATCGGCATTCGCAAGGTGGTGCTGGCGGTCAACAAGATGGATCTGATGGACTACTCGGAAAAGGTCTTTAACGAAATCGTCGAGGAATACCGTGAATTCGCCGGCAAGATCAACCTGCCCGAGATCACCGCCATCCCGATGTCGGCACTGCGGGGCGATAACATCACCGAGCGCACCGAGCATATGCCGTGGTACCGGGGCACCACGTTGATGGGCTACCTGGAAACCGTCGAGATAGACGAGTCCCACCAGCAGAAACTGCCCTTCCGCATGCCGGTGCAGTGGGTCAACCGCCCGAACCTGGACTTCCGCGGCTTTGCCGGCACCGTCGCCGCTGGCGTAGTGCAACCGGGCGACCGCGTGCGTATTCTGCCCGCCGGCCGGGAAACCCATATTGCCCGCATCGTCACCCAGGATGGCGACCTGCAGCAGGCCGTGGCCGGCCAGTCGGTCACCCTGACCCTGAGCGACGAAGTGGACTGCAGCCGTGGCGATGTGATCGCCACCGCCAACGAACCGCCGAGCGTGGCCGATCAGTTCCAAGTCACTCTGGTCTGGATGCATGAGCAACCCATGCTCGGCGGACGCCCCTATCTGATGAAGATCGGTGGCAAGACCGTGCCGGTGACCCTCGCCGCACCCAAGCACAAGATCAACGTCAATACTCTGGAGCATCTGGCCGCCAAGGAGCTGGCGCTGAACGAGATCGGCGTGTGCAATCTCTCCTGCAGTCAGCCGGTGGCCTTCGATCCCTATCAGAGCAACCGCGAAACCGGCAGTTTCATTTTGATCGATCGGCTGAGCAACGCCACCGTCGGCGCCGGCCTGATTGACTTCTCGCTGCGCCGTTCGCAGAACATCCATATGCAGCACACCGATGTGAACCAGAAGGTGCGCGCCGAACAACTGGGGCAGAAGCCGGTCCTGCTGTGGTTCACCGGCCTGTCTGGCGCCGGCAAGTCGGCCATTGCCAACCTGCTGGAAAAACGCCTGTATGCCCGTGGCCAGTCCACCTATCTGCTGGATGGTGACAACGTGCGCCATGGCCTGAACCGCGACCTGGGCTTCACCGATGCCGATCGGGTGGAGAATATCCGCCGCGTCGCCGAGGTCGGCAAGCTGTTCGTCGATGCCGGCCTGATCACCCTCACCGCCTTCATCTCGCCGTTCCGCTCCGAACGGGAAATGGCGCGCCAGTTGCTGGGTGATGAGGCGTTTCTGGAAATTTTCATCGACACCCCTCTACCGATAGCCGAAGAACGCGACCCAAAAGGTCTGTACAAGAAGGTCCGTCGGGGCGAGTTGAAGAACTTCACCGGTATCGATTCTCCCTATGAAGCGCCGGCCAACCCGGACATTCATATCGAGACCACCCGGATGTCGCCCGAACAGGCCGTGGACAGGATCATCGCCACCCTGATCGAGCGTGGTCACATCGAGTGAAACCAGGCAGTCCTGCTGGAAAAACAGCAAGTCGAGGGCCTGTTCGCAGGCCCTGCTACCCCGGAGACAGACAATGACAACAAATACCTCTCATCCCGCCCTGGTCAGCGGCCAGGCCTGGTCGGACTTCTGCGACAACCTCAAGCGCTGCGGCGAGCAGATCCTGCGCCCGGAAACCCCGGCCGACGCCGCCACCCGCGCCGAAGGCTTCCGCTACCTGACCCGCCTGCTGCGTATCGGCCTGGAAATGCATGTCGAGTTTGCCGACCCGGCGTTTCCCGGTTTTTTCAAGACCTCCCATGAAACCGCGAAGATCGGCGCGGACAATCCCGACAATCTGTATGAATACGCACGCCTGGACGGCAACCTGGAATACCGCATCAAGGGCAACCGTGGTTCGGTCTACTACCTCAGCTTCGGCACCCAGAAAGGCGGCTATGAAACCGACGGCAAGATGGTCCAGACCGGCTTCATCGATGCCAGCACCCTGGAAACCGATCAGGACGGCAACTTCGAGATCCTCATCAGCCGTCACCCGCAACCGGGCAACTGGCTGAAGGTGGACCCGGCCAGCAACTCGGTACTGGTGCGCCAGACCTTCCTCGATCGCGACACGGAAGTACCGGCGCAGTTGTCCATCGAACGTATCGGCGCCGATGCCAAGCCCGGTCCATTGGACCCGGCCACGTTCGAACAGGCCCTGCAGCGCGTCAGCAGCTATGTGGAAAACACCGCCCGGCTATTCGCCGATTGGACACAGAGCTACCTGGCGCACAGTAATCAGTTGCCTCCGGCCGACCAGGCACTATGTCAGTCGGTGGGTGGCGACCCGAACATCTTCTATTACCACTCACACTGGGCGCTGGCCGAAGACGAAGCGCTGGTGATCCATGTGCAGAAGGTACCCGAATGCGACTTCTGGAACCTGCAGATCAACAATTACTGGATGGAGTCGCTGGATTACCGCTACCACCGGATCTGCTTCAACAAGCACCAGGCCACGTATGACCAGGATGGCGGAGTCACCCTGGTGCTCAGCGAGCGCGACCCGGGGATGGCCAACTGGCTGCAGACCGCCGGTATCCGCCAGGGCACGCTGTGCCTGCGCTGGGTCGGCGCCAGTCAGCAGTGCCACCCGACTACGCGGGTAGTCAAGATCGACCAGCTTCAGGAGGCGGTATGAACATGACCACGCAAACCACACGCCAGGCGCTGGATATCGACCAGTTGCTCAGTGAAGCCAGCCAACGTGCCAACGGACTAAGTCACTTCGGCGATGATAACTATCGACAGGCCCTGGAGGTGTTGGCCGATGCGCTGGATCGCGAAGCCAAGCTGTCAGATACCGGACGTTATCTGATGCGCGAGCGGCTGGTCGGCCAGTTGCTCAACCGGCTGGTGATGGAGGACTACCTGCGCAGGTTCCCGGAAATCACCCGGATAGCCATCGATGATCCGCTGGTCATCGTCGGTCTGCCGCGCACCGGTACTACCATGCTGCAGCGCACCCTGGCGGTGGACCCACGCTTCCACTCCGCCGCCTGGTGGGAAACCCGCTACCCGGCGCCGCTGGAGGGTGAATCCCTGGCCGCGCCCGAGCAACGTATCAGCCAGGCCAAGGCCGAGGTGCAACAGACTATCGAGGCCATACCGCAGATCCTCTCGATCCATCCGTTCGATGCCATGCTCTGCGATGAGGAATTCATGCTCATGGAACATTCGTTCCTGTGTGCGATGGACGCCTACGCCGACGTACCCAGCTACACCCAGTGGCTCGACCAGCAGGACCAGCGCCCCGTCTACACCCAGCTGAAGAAGATGCTGCAATTCCTGCAGTGGCAGAAACAGCAACGCGGAGAAACCGGCGGCCAACGCTGGCTGCTCAAGGCACCCCAGCACCTGCATACCATCGATCTGCTGCTGGAGGTATTTCCCAGGGCGCAGGTGATCCTGACCCATCGCGAACCGGCGCAGACCATCCCCTCAATGGCCAGCATGGCACACACCCTGTGGCAGATGTACAGCGATCAGCCCGACCCCAGATCCGCCGGCATCCAGTGGAACCGTCGCATGGCCCGGGGGATTCGCCACACCATGCAGGTGCGTGACCAGCATCCCCTTGACCGTTTCCTGGACATCCAGTTCGCCGACACTGTGGCCAGGCCGATGCAGGTGCTGGAGCGCGTATACACCTTCGCCAGTATGCCCTTCACCGACAAGGCGCGCGCCGATGCCGAGCAATGGCTGGCGAAGAATGGCCGGGAGAAACGTGCCACGCATGACTACAGCCTGGAGCGTTTCGGCCTGACACCGGAGCAGATGGAAACCGATTACGCCCAGTACCGGGCACGCCACCTGCAGGCCAGTGAGGCCTAGCCGGTTGTCCTCAACAGCTGAACCATCGGGAGTATCTGCACATGCTGGATCTCGAAGCCATCGAACGTATCAAGCAACTCAAGGCGCGCTATTTCCGCGCTATCGACACCTGCAACCTGGACATGCTCAGGGCCATGTTGACCGAGGACGTCAAACTGGCCTTCAAGAGCCCCGCCTACCAGTTCCACCTGGAGGGGCTGGAGCCGGCGCTGGAGTTCTACCGGACCTCCTTCACCCCTACCCGCCTGGCCACGCATAACGGACATACCCCGGAAATCGAGGTCGACGGCAATCAGGCTACGGCACTGTGGTACCTGAGCTACATCTTCATCAACCTCGAAGAAAACACCCATATGCAGGGCAGCGCGATCTATCAGGATCGCTACGTCAAGCGCGACGGCCAGTGGCTGATCGCCGAAACCGGCTACCAGACGCTGCTGGAGACCGTCGAGCCGCTGCCTGAACAGCTGCAGATCACCTCCAAACCAATCAACTGACAACAACAAGAAGGAGTTCGACATGACCAAAGCCGCAAACCTTGTCACCTCGATCAAGGTCGAGATCGATGCCCCGGCCAGCGTGGTCTGGGAGGTACTGACCGATCTGGACAAGTACGAGCAGTGGAACAGCTTCTGCTTCAGCATCCGCTGCGGCATGCAGATCAATGACCCGGTGGAGATGCTGGTGCGCCTGCCGGGTACCGATACCGAGGTACCGGTCAATGAATACCTGGTGGCCTGCGAGCCGGAGCAGCTGTTGTCCTGGGAACAGCGACCAGTGCCGGAAAACAAGGACGCCGCCCGCCGCGATCAGTATGTCGAAGCCATCGGCCCCGAGCGCAGCACCTACTTCACCACCGATCAGTTCCTCGGCATCAATGCCGACACCATCATGGCGGAACACGGTGCCTGGGTGAAACAGGCCTTCGACCAGGTAGCCCGCGATCTCAAACAACGCGCCGAGGCGCTCTACGCCAGCCGCCGCTGAACACGCCCATACAACAAGAGAGGTGCTCCATGCTATTGAAAGACAAGATCATCATCATCTCCGGAATCGGCCCGGGGATGGGCATCAAGCTGGCGCTGCGCGCCGCCGAATATCAAGCCAAAGCCGTGGTGCTGGCAGCTCGCACGCCAACCATGCTGGATGAGACCGAAGCCGCCATCCGCGAGGCCGGCCATGGCTGCGATATCCTCAAACTGCCTACCGACATCACCCAGACCGCCCAATGCGAAAAACTGGCCAAGCTGACAGTGGAGCATTTCGGACGTATCGATGCGCTGATCAACTCCGCCTACGCCCACGGCAACTGGGGGTCGTCCAGCAACTCGCAGATGGATGACTGGCGCAAGACCATGGAAGTCAACCTGTTCGGCAGCATGAACATGACCCAGGCGGTAGTGCCACAGATGAAACAGCAGAAATCCGGCAGCATCGTCATGGTCAACACCATGGCCACCCGCCGCCCCAACCAGATGGAAGCCGGATACGCGGTCTCCAAGGGTGCGTTGAAGACCGCTGTGCAGTACCTGGCTGAAGACCTGGGGCCGTTCGGTATCCGTGTCAACAGCACCTTCAATGGCTGGATGTGGGGCACGCCGGTGATCCAGTATTTCGAGAGTGAAGCCAAACGCCTGGGAGCCAGCGTCGAGTCACTGGTCGAGCAGATCGCCCAGCAGATCCCGCTACGCAAGATTCCCGACGATGCTGACTGTGCTTCCGCTGCCCTGTATCTGGCCAGCGACTATTCCAAGGTCGTAACCGGCGCCCAACTGGATGTCAATGGCGGCCACTACCTGCCCCACTGATCCCCCGCTTCCTACCCGATTAAAAGGACACAACATGCAAGAGCTGTATGAGATAGAGCAGATCAAGCAACTCAAGGCCCGCTATTTCCGCGGTATCGACACCTGTAACCTGGAACTGCTGCGCGGGATACTGGCGCAGGATGTACTGATCCGTTTTGACAGCCCAACCTATCAGCTCGAGATCAATGGCATGAGCGAAGCCATGGATTTCTACGGTACCTCCTTCACCAATCGCCGCTTCGGCATGCACAACGGCCATACCCCGGAAATCAGCGTCAAGGGTGATGAGGCCACTGGCCTATGGTACCTCCACGATATTTTCATCAACCTGGATGAAGGCACTATCCTGCACGGCAGCGCCATCTACGAAGATCGCTATACCAAGGTCGATGGCCAATGGCGCATCCTGCGTACCGGCTACAAGCGTCTGCTGGAAATGATCCAGCCGCTGGATAGCCAGTGCAATATTACCTCCAGGCCGATCAACTGATCCCCTGCCATACCGACCCGGCCCGCTGATGCGGGCCGGTTTCTTGTCCGCTCGCAACACTTAGCGCGAAACAGCCGCCCCCACGCCGGAAACCGCCTGCACATCCGCCCTCCGCCCAAGAAACGGCGTCAACGCCAGGGCCAGCACCAACAGCCCGGTGAGCAGATAACCAACACTGCTGATTGCCCCGCCCAGTGAGGCAACGGTAATACTCTCCAGCACCTGATCGACTCCGGCACCGGAGTCCAGCAATGCCGCTGTCAGCTCAGCGCTCATCTCGGTGCCCCGCACCGTCGCTGCCCTTAGTAATTCAGCAGCGAGGGTCTCGCCCAGCTCCAGCTCGGCGGCGGTCTGCTCGGCAACACGGCGGGTATGGAAACTCGAGGACAAGCCGAAGATCGCCAGCGCCAGCGACGAGCCGGTCGGCAGGCCAAGATCACGCAACATGCTGAACAGACCGGAACCGGCGCCGGATTTATGCGGCGGTACTGCCCCCAGCGCCAGTTTCATCAGCGCCGTACTGTTGGCCGCCATCATCAGGCCGATCAGGCTCACCAGCAGCAGTACCGACACCAGCGGTACCGACGTCCCCATGCGCGAAAACAGGATCAGCGCCAGCAGGCTGCCAACCAGCGACAGGGTAGCGACCCGGCGTGGCTCGATACGGTCGATCAGCTTGCCGGCGATCGGCGAAGCCAGCATGGTGCTGCCATACAGCGCCAGGGTGACCATGCCGAACTGCGCGGCGCTGCCGCCGGGGCGGGTATTGATGAAGAACGCCAGCGAGTAGACCACACCACTGCTGAGGATCATCTGTATCCAGTAGATGGCGCTGGGCACGGCAAAGCGCCGGTCCTTGAGCAGCGAGACGTCCAGTATCGGCGCCGCCTCACGCCCGCTGTGCTGCCACAGCCACAACAGACTGGCAACACCGACCACAACTATGCTCCAGGTCACCCAGGAGTCGCTGCCGAAGTTGGCGGCCCAGGTCGGCAGCGACAGCAGCGCGGTGATGGTCGATAGTAACAGCACCGCCCCCAACCAGTCGAAGCGCCCCGCCGCCACCTCGCCACGCTGTTCCGGTACCCATAGCAGCAACGGGGCCAGCCCCAACAACGCCAGAACCCCGCTGACCAGATAGACGCTGCGCCAGCCGAGGGCGTCGATCATCAGGCCACCCAGCAGACCGCCACTGGCGGCACCGAAGGTCATGACGAACATCAGCACACCCAGGGCCATGCCACGCTGGTCCTCACGAAACAGGCGGTTCACGTAACTGAATACCGCCGGGAATATGCAGGCCACCCCCAGTCCCTGGAGAAAGCGCGCCACCAGGAACAACCAGAAACTCGGTGCCCAGGCGGCCATGAATTCGGCAATACCGAATACCACCAGGCCGATGCTGATCATGCGCCGGCGCCCATGCTGGTCCCCTAGCCGTCCCATCATCGGCGCGCACACCGCCACCGCGACAAAGTAGAAGATCAGGATCAGGGCGGCCAGGTTGACCGGAATGGAAAAGTGCTCGGTGACACTGGGCAGCACCGGTGCCTGGAAGGCTGCCGCCTCGATAGTGACGAAGGTGGCGAACAACAGGGCGATGAAGCTGGCCCAGGGCTTGGCGACATCTTGACTCATCGGACCCTCGATTGGATTGTCGTTATTGTTGTGGGAACCGCTTTCGAACTCAGGCAGGCAGTTGCGGGGCCCAGTGCACTCCATTGATATGCGCCCCGCCATCGACGAAGAAGGTATTGCCGGTCACGTAGCGGCAATCGTCGCTGCCGAGAAATACCGCCACCGGACCGATATCGTGCAGCGGATCACCGATGCGCCCCATGGGGTTGGCCTGCTCCATGGCCCGGGCATTGTCCGGACTCGCTTCGGCAAAGCGCCGATAGGCTTCACTGGCGGCACCGGGGCAGATGATGTTGCAGCACACCTGGTCCGCGGCCCACTCCCGCGCTGCAGTGCGGGTCAGGCTGCGCAGTGCTTCCTTGGCGGCGTTGTAGTCGGCGCTGTACATATGCGCATTGACGCCATTCAGCGAACACAGGTTGACCACCCGCCCGGCACCCAGCCGACGAAACTCCGGCAGCGCCGCCTGCATGGCCCAGAACGCCGCCATCACCGCCATGTCGAAGGCGCCACGCAGTTGCTCATCGGTCTGCTGCTCCAGACGCGCCAGTCCGGCACCCTTCCAGGCGTTGTTGACCAGGATATCCAGCCGTCCGAAATGCTCGATGGCGGCGGCGACCATAGCCTGGACCTGCTCCTTGCTGGTGACGTCGGCCCGGTAACCGAATACCCGGCCCGGTTGCAACGCCTCCAGCTCATCCACGGCCCGCTCGATGGCCGCGCTGTTGATATCACTCAGCAGCACGCGGGCACCGGCGTTGACGTAGGCTTCGACGATGCCGCGGCCGATGCCCTGGGCGCCACCAGTGACGATGGCGACCTTTCCATTCAGATTACTCATGCTGGTCTCACCTCGACGCTGTTCAAGCGAGCCCCACAGCCTGCCTGATCTGTGTTTTCTGCAGTTTGCCCGTGGCATTGCGCGGCAGCGGCTGATCGGTGAACCAGATACGGCTGGGTAGCTTGAAGGCCGCCAACCGGCCAGCCATGAAGTTGCGCAACTCCTGTTCGCCGAGGTCTTCGCGCACATGCACTACCAGCGCCACGCACTCACCCATTTCGGTATCGGGCAAGGCAAAGGCAGCCGCCTCGACCACGGCGGCATGGGCACCGGCGCATTGCTCGACTTCCAACGCGGAAATGTTCTCGCCACCACGGATGATGATGTCCTTGATCCGGCCAGTGACGTAGAGCATGCCGTACTCATCGAGGTAACCGACATCACCACTGTACAGCCAGCCATTGTGCAAGGCCTCGCTGGTCTCCTCGGCGCGATTCCAGTAACCCTCCATCAGCGTTACCGAACGCATCCAGATCGGCCCTTCCTCGCCCGCCGGCAGGGGCTGCTCCGGCGACTCGCCGATGACCAGGTCAACCAGTGGCAATGGCCATCCGGCACTGCCGGGGAAATGCATGAACTGTTCTCCGGAATGCGCAGCGCCTATGCCGTTGCATTCGGTCATGCCGAAACCGGCACCGACCATGGCATTGGGCTTGGCCGCCAGCAGCCGCTGCAGCAGCACCTCGGAGGAGGCCCCACCGCCCATGCCGAGGGCGAACAGGCTGGCGGTGGCCGAGCTGTCGAATCGCGGATGGTTGATCAGTTGCTGCATCATCACCGGCGCACCGTTGAACTGGGTGCAACGCTCGGTTTCGATCAGCCGCAACGCCTCTTCGACATCCCATTTGTACATGATCACCATGCGCCGACCATTGCGCAGCATGCTGAGAAACTGCGATTGCAGGCCACTGACATGGAACAGCGGAAAGCTGATCAGGGCCGTGGGCTGCAGGCCGGACTCGATGATCGGCCTGACCCGCTCCGGCGATGTCATGCCGGCGAAGGCCCCCTGGTAGTCCAGCGCGAACAGCGCCTGGGCAACGGCCCGATGGCTGGATACCACGCCCTTGGCACGACTGGTGGTGCCGGAGGTATAGAGCACCTGAGCGATATCATCCGGCCTGGGTTCGATCAACTGCATGGGCGCCAGCTCGGCATCCATCAACGCCTGCCAGGCATACTGGCCTGGCGGAGGTGTGCCATCGACCAATACCAGCTGGATCTGTGCCAGGTTCTCCTGCAGATGCTGATAACGCTCCGGATCGCAGATCAACACACCGGCTCCGGCATCCCCGATGGCGTGCAACAGTTCATCGCCCAGCCCCCAGCTGTTCAGCGGTACCGGGACGGCGCCGGCCTGCACGCAGGCGGTGAAGGCGATCATCCATTCCGGGCGGTTGCGCATGGCGATCGCCACCCGCTCACCGGGACGGACGCCAAGAACCTGCTGCAGCGCAGCGGTCATGCGGTCGGCAGCCGCGTAGAACTCGGCAAAGCTGTAGCGCTGGTCACACCACAGCAGGAAAGGCGCATCAGCATGGCGGCGACCGGCCTGGATGGCTTCGGTCAGCGTCGCCGGGGCATTGATGAAGTATTTGCGACCCTGCTCGTCCTCGCCCAGGGCAAAGGGCGACTGGGCGCTCAACAACTGCTGGTTACAGGTCTGCCATTGTTCCAGAAGACTGGTTTGCATGCTCACCTCTTTGTCGTTCTTGTAATGATCGGCAACGGCCTTCAGGCGCTGCGATTGTCGCTGTAGCGCTGGCAGTGGTAATCGCTGTTGCCCAGCTGGTTCTGTGCCATGCGCATGCGCTTGAGGAACAGTCCCAGATCATATTCGTCGGTGACGCCGATGCCACCATGCATCTGTATCGCCTCGTTACTGACCCGCTGGGCCACCTGGCCCGCCTGCCACTTGGCCAGGCTGACCAGCCGCCGGCGCTCACGGTCATCACCGCCGGGACGATCAAGCTGGGCGAAGGCCGCCATCATGCTGCTGCGCGCCAGTTGCAGATCGGCATACAAACGTGCCGCACGGTGCTGCAGCGCCTGGAAGCTACCGATCGGTACGCCGAACTGGACCCGGGTCTTGAGGTATTCGACGGTCATGCTGAAGGCGGTTTCCGACATGCCCAGCAGCTCTGCGGCCAGGCACGCCCGCCCCCAGTCCAGCACCAGATCCAGCGCCTTGCCGGCATCGTTGCTGCCGAGTCGATCGTCGGCGGCAACCCGCACCTGATCCAGGCGCAAGGCAGCCATGTTGCGCGAGTCGATCATGCTACGGGCACTGGTCTGCACGCCGGCCTGGTCGGCTCGCACATGGAATACACCGCAACGGCCCTCTGACTCACGGGCCACCACCAACCAGCCGTCAGCCTCGCGGGCATCGGCCACCCAGGTTTTCTCACCGCTCAGTACCCAGCCGTCCCCATCGCGACGAGCCTCGAGCTGGATAGCCTCGGGCGCATGCCGGGCATTTTCCTCCAGCGCCAGCGCCAGGCGCAATTCACCACTGATCAGTTGCGGCAGCCTTTGCTGGCGCTGCTGCTCGCTGCCCAGTTGCTCGATCAGGCCACCGCAGAGCACTATGCTGCTCAGCAGCGGCGAGGCGCCCAGGTGACGACCGATTTCCTCGAACAGCGGGGCAAATCCGGCAAAGCCGAAATCCAGCCCGCCATCGGCTTCACTGAACGCCACCGCGCTCCAACCCAGGTCCAGCATGCTCTGCCAGACGCCCGCGTCGTAACCGGCAGCGATATCCTGGTCGCGTATTGCCCGTTGCACGGAAGCCGGCGAACGCGCCGAAAGGAAGTCACGTGCGCTGTCCTGCAATTGCAGTTGATCTTCGTTATAAACCAGACTCACGGCACTCTCCTCACTTGGCTTCCGGCAGGCCAAGCACGCGCTTGGCAATCACGTTCAACTGCACTTCCGATGAGCCACCGGCAATGGTCTGGGCGAAGCTCATCAGCCACGCGCCGGTGAGATCCAGCTCGCGCTGGTCGAAGCCCTCGCCCTGCCAACCCATGGCATGGTTGCCCATGATTTCCAGCAACAGCTCGAACTTGCTGCGCTCCTGCTCGGTATGCACCAGCTTGGCGATAGCCATCAGGCCGGACGCATCCTGTCGGGCACGCAGGGTCTGGTAGATCCGCTGGTTGGTCAGGCGGAAGCTCTCCTCCTGCATCAGGCAGACGACGGCCCGCTGCTGCAGCACGGTTTCGGCGGTGGTCTGCGGGCTGGCCAGGTATTTGCCGAGGAACTCACCGAGGTCGAAATGGGTCGGCAGCGCCGACTCGCTGAACTTGGACATGGCACTGCGCTCATGCTGCAGCAGCGCCTTGCCCAGCGGCCAGCCACCATTCAGCTCGCCGATCAGTTGCGAACGCGGTACCCGCACATTGTCGAAGAACACCTGGCAGAAACTGGACTTGCCGCTGATCAGGTCGATCGGCGACACCGTCACCCCGGGCGAGGCCATGTCCAGCACGATCAGGCTGATACCGGCCTGCTTCGGCTCCATGGGGCCGGTGCGTACCAATGCATACATCCAATCAGACTTGTTGCCGTAGGAGGTCCAGATCTTGGTGCCGTTGACCACGAAGTCCTCACCGTCGACCACCGCACTGGTACGCAGGCTGGCCAGGTCGGAGCCGGCATTGGGTTCGGAGAAACCCTGGCACCAGCGGATCTCGCCACCGGCCATGGGCGGCAGGAACTGCTGTTTCTGCTGCTCACTGGCGAACTCCAGCAATACCGGCCCGAGCATCCAGATACCCAGGTTGATCTGCGGCGGGCGGCAGTGCAGCCGGCGCATTTCCGCATCGAGAATCGCCACCTGCTGCGGACTCAGTCCGCCACCACCGTACTCCACCGGCCAGTCGGGGCAGAACCAGCCCTTGTCGCGCATGCGTTCGAACCACAGGCGTTGGTCCTCATGCTTGAACTCGACCGTACGCCCGCCCCAGACCATCTCGTCGGAGGGCATGGGCGTGCGCATGGAGGCCGGGCAGTTGGCCTCGAGCCAGGCTCGGGTTTCCTGGCGAAATACTTCTAGCTCGTTCATCGTGTTACCTGCTTGTTGTTCTCACCAGATCGCGGACCCGGTCTTGGTTATGCGTCGACTCTAACGCCAGCACCAGCGTCGCGACGTCGTCCGGACGGACGATTGGCGGCATGCTTGTTCAGTCATCCGCTGCCGCACTGCGTCCAGCCAGCCGGCCGAAGAAGGTCGAGTCGCCCAGCGACAGCCCCGAGCTGTAGCCCTCGCCCCAGCGCGGCAGGCCACAGGCGGTTCGTCCGGCAGCATACAATCCGGCGATGGGCTGAGCCTCGGCATCCAGCACCTCGCCGCTGGGCCGCGCAGCCAATCCGCCGAGGGTAAAGGCATGGCCCTGGAAATCTCCCTTGCAATAGCTCAACGCGGCAAACGGCGGCTCGGTCAGGGAGCGCAGCCATTCGGCGGTCTTGTGGAAATACGGGTCCTGCCCCTGTGCCGCCAGCCGGTTGAACTCCTCGACGGTATGTACCAATGCACCGGCCGGCAAGCCCAGCTCCTGCTCGACCTCTTCCCAACTCTCGCCAACCGCCGCTATCTGGATATCTTCCTGGATCACCGGACGGCCGAATATCTCGTTGTCGACCAGCAGCCAGGCACGACCATTGGGTTGGCGCAGCACGTGATGGGCAACGCGCCCGTGATAGCAGTCCTCGTTGACGAAGCGCTGGCCACGCTCATTGATGAAGATGCCCTTGACCAGTGAGGCCGGCGGGAAGAACGGCAGGGTTGCGAAGAACTCCTGCATGTTCAGCGTGGCGGCACCGACGCTCATGCCCATGCGGATACCGGCACCGTCATCATTGCCGGCACTGACCTGCAGTTCGCAATCCAGCGCGGCGGGAGCGAAGCGCTCAACCATGGCGGTGTTGCTGATGAAACCACCAGCACAGAGAACCACCCCACGCCGCGCCCGGACAAAGCGCGGCGTACCCGCCTCACGGGTGACCACACCGACCACACGCTGCCGCTCATCGACGACCAGGGCCAGCGCCCGGCTGTCATAGCGCACCTGCGCGCCCAGTTCCTCGGCACGGCTACACAGGGTTTCCATCAGCACCTGGCCACCACCCCAGCCGACGAACTGCACGGTGTGCCCGCGCGGTGCTGGTCTGGCCTGCTCCAGATAGGGCCAGGACTTCTCGTTGCCGGACCACAACAGGGTGTCGTCCGTCGGCGGCTCGATCCATTTTCCCGGCAGGTAGGTACCCTTGAAGGGTACGCCCTGCTCGCGCAGCCAGTTGAAATGCGCCACACCATTATCGGCATAGATCGCTACGCGCTCGGCGTCGGCAGCTGGCCCGCCGGCCATCATCAGGTACCGCTGAAAATCCTCGGTGGCATCGCTGAAGCCATGCTCGCGCTGCACATCGGTGCCACCGTTGCCACCCACATAGACCTCGCCACCCGACAGGCTGGCACTGCCGCCACCCACGCCGGCCACCTCCAGCACCACCACATCGGCCCCGACCTCGCGCGCCTCGATCGCCGCACATGCCCCGGCGGCACCAAAGCCCACAACCACCACATCGGCTTCCAGGTCCCAGCCCGGCACTGCTGCGAGCGGGCAAGCCCTGGCGGGGGAATAACTCTTGTCGTCTTGCATTCCAGCGTCCTTCTGCATTGATTGTCGAGGGGAGTGTCAGCCAGCTGCCGGCATACGATTGAGCTGCGCATCACCCGGCTGGCCCAGCACACAGCTGGTGCCCCCATCGGTGTACATCATGGTCACGCAGCGGTTGCAGGCGGTGCAGCCGCTGCGCTGGATCTGTCCTTCGCCCAGCCGCTTTACCCAGTTCGGGTCATGAATCAGCACCCGGCCCATGGCCAGGGTGTCGAACCCCTCCTCCATGACCTGGGCAACCCCCTGGGCCGAGGTTACCCCGCCCAGATAGGCCAGCGGCACATCCACGGCTTCGCGCACCTTGCGGGCGTACTGGAGCAGATAGAGTTCACGGAATTCCAGCGGCTTCTCGGACAGCGACTGCAGGAACATGGCCGCCTTCATGATCGGGTTGGTCACCACCGCCCGGTTTTCCGGCGGGAAGGAGGAGCCGAACATGGTCTTGATCGACTCGGCGTTCATCCCCGCGCTCAGCACCAGCAGATGCGCGCCCTCCTCGGCCAGCTCACGCGCCACCGCCACGCCGTCCTCGATGCGATTACCACTGCGCACGCCCTCGGTCATGCTGAACTTGCAGATCACTGCCAGGTCCTCGCCCACCGCATCCAGCACCCGGCGCAGCACCATGCGCGGGAAGCGCATCCGGTTGCTCAGGCTGCCGCCGTATTCGTCCCGACGCTTGTTGTACAGCGGCGAGATGAACTGGCTGAGCAGGTAGCCGTGGCCCATGTGGATTTCCACCGCGTCGAAACCGGCCTCGCGGGCCAGCTCGGCGGCCGCGGCGAAATCCGCCGCCACCCGCTGCATGTCCGCCACGCTCATTTCTCGCTTGAGGTATTGCCCGCTCATCAGGCCGATCTTGTTGAAACCACCGCTGGCCGAAATCGGACGCCCCTGGCCCGGCGGCTTGACGAAGATGAAGCAACCACCATGGGTGATCTGCGCGGAAACCGCACCACCTTCTGCATGCACGGCATCGGTCAGCGCACGCAGATGCGGCAAGGTGGCGCGGTTCATCACAATCTGATTGGGTAACGTGCAACCGTCACCACTGACCGCGCAATAGGCCACAGTGGTCAGGCCGGCACCACCGGCGGCCATCGCCGCATGGAATTGCACCAGCTGACGCGACGGCACGCCGTCCGGGGACATGCCCTCGTTGGTGGCTGACTTGATGAAACGATTGCGCAGGGTCAACGGGCCGATGGTGATCGGGGTATAGGCTCGGGATAGTTGTTGTTCGATGCCTGCCATGCTGGTCTCCGAAACGAATGGACCGCTGGCCGAGCCATGCCCAACGGTGGCGGCTCGGCCAGGATTGCCCGGGGTCGATTGCATCGATTCTGGAAAGTCCGCGAAAGGCCGGCATCGTCTGATCAGACGAGGAGAAAGTGAAGCACGGGAAGAAGGGAGAAGTTTCCGATGTCGCCTGCGACGGCCCGAGGGTGGCCGGTGGTATGGATAGCAGACAAAAAAAAGGGCGGGGTTACCCCCGCCCTTGATTTTTTGCGCTATCCCTACCTGCCGTCCCTGACCAGTCGTCCTGACTGCCACCTTCCCTGATGATCCCTGACTCAGCTCCCTGCCAAGTAGCGCAGTCCGTCGCGCATGGACACATCATAGCCAGAAAAAATTCCCGTTCAATATCAATAACTGTCTCACCCATTCAGGTTATTTTTATTTTTTACATTTAATATCAATAAGTTAAAAATTTACGCCTGTCAAATATCCTACTCATCTCACAGTGATTGACTACTATTTCCCACGCTCCATATAGCCAATGTCTTACACAACATCCCTACCCCGCGCTGCGCAATCACTCCCCATGGCGGCCTAAGACTAAGGTCGCCTTTTCTCCTTCCAGCACTGATTTAGAGTCTGCATACCAGCCCGTATTCGGCCAGGAAAAATAACAACATGCATAAGAAAACTGACTTGCGAGTCCCCCAGCCGTGCTTCCCCGCTGCCCGTGAGCGCCAGCGTGGTGGCTTCGTCTGGACCTGCACCCTGGGCCTGAGCCTGCTGTATCTGGGCTTTCTGGTACTGGTCGCCTTTCAACCCGAATGGCTCGGCGCGCCCCTGTCGACTGCCTCCAGCACCCTGTTCTGGGGGCTTGGCCTGCTATTGCTGTTGTTGACCTTCGTCCTGGCCACCCTGCATTTCAACACCATCAGCCGTGACCATACCGGCCCGGACAACTCCATACCGATAACCCAAGAGCAATAAAAACAGCGTCCATGCCGAGCCTGCCGGTGGACGAGCAAAACCAGAAAGGAGAATAACAATGCAAAGAGACGTAGTGGCCGAGGTGCTCAAGCACCCCAAATACCAGGAACTGGTGAAACGCCGTACCCGGGTCAGCATGAGCTTTTTCGGGCTCACCCTGCTGATCTATGCCGGCTTCATCCTGACCATGGCCTATCTGCCCGAGGTGTTCGCCCAGCCCCTGGGAGCGACCTGGACCATGAGTGTCGGACTGTTCGTCGGCCTGCTGGTGGCGTGCAGCGCGGTGATCCTGATTGCCCTGTACACCTATTTCTCCAACAAGGTATTCGACCCGCTGCTGGCAGCGATCATGAGGGATGTGCAATGAACAAGCTCCTGTGGGGCGCCCTGCTCGCCCTGGCCGCGCCAGCCGCCTTCGCCGAGACCGGCCATGGCGCCAACACCGAAGCCATCGTGATGTTCCTGCTATTCATCGCCGGCACCATGGGCATCACCTGGTGGGCTGCGCGCAAGACCCAGACCACCTCCGACTTCTATACCGCCGGCGGAGGCATCAGTGGCTTCCAGAACGGTCTGGCGATTGCCGGTGACTACATCTCCGCGGCCTCCTTCCTGGGGATTGCCGGCATGGTCTACGTCTCCGGTTACTACGGCGTGATCTATGCCATCGGCTTCCTGTTCGGCTGGCCGGTGGTGATGTTCCTGGTCGCCGAGCGCCTGCGCAACCTGGGGCGCTACAACTTCGCCGACGTCACCGCCTTCCGCCTGGAACAGACGCCGGTACGCATCCTCGCCGCCAGCGCCTCGCTGCTGATCATCGCGCTGTACCTGATCGCGCAGATGGTCGGCGCCGGCAAGCTGATCGTGCTGCTGTTCGGTATCGAGTACAAGTTCGCGGTGGTGATCATCGGTGCGCTGATGATGATCTATGTGTTCTTCGGCGGCATGACGGCCACTACCTGGGTACAGATCATCAAGGCGGTGCTGATGCTCGCCGGCGGTACGCTGCTGTCGGCGCTGGTACTGTATGCCTTCAACTTCAGCCCTGATGCCATGCTCGCCGAGGCGGTGACCGTGCACCCCTATGCCGAGGAACTGATGTCACCGGGCGAGGCTGTCACCAGCAATCCGCTGAACGCGCTGTCGCTGGGCCTGGCCCTGGCCTTCGGTACCGCCGGCCTGCCGCACATCCTGATGCGCTTCTTCACCGTCTCCAGCGCCCAGGAAGCACGCAAGTCGGTGATCTGGGCCAGCAGCTTCATCGGCTACTTCTACATCCTGACCTTCATCATCGGCTTCGGCGCCATCGCCCTGCTGGTCCGTCATCCGGAATTCTTCCACGGTGGCCTGGACGGCAGCTTCAACATGCTGACCGACCTCATCGGCGGCACCAACATGGCGGCGGTGCACCTGTCCAATGCGGTGGGCGGCAGTCTGCTGCTGGGCTTCCTGGCGGCGGTCACCTTCGCCACCATCGTCGCGGTGGTCGCCGGCCTGGCGCTGGCCGGCGCCGCCTCGATCGCCCATGACCTGTACGCCAACGTGATCGCCCGCGGACGCTCGACCGAGAAGCAGGAGATGCGCATCTCCAAGATCTCGATCCTGGTACTGGGCGTGCTGTCGATCCTGCTGGGCATCATCTTCGAGGATCAAAACGTGGCCTTCATGGTCGGCCTGGCCTTCGCCATCGCCGCCAGCGCCAACTTCCCGGTGCTGGTGCTGTCGATCTCCTGGCGTGGCTGCACCACGCGTGGTGCGGTGATGGGCGGCTTCATCGGCCTGCTGGTGGCGACCGTCTGGGTGGTGCTGAGCAAGACCGTATGGGTCGATGTGTTCGGCAACGCCGAGCCAATCATCCCCTTCCCCAACCCGGGTATTGTCTCCATCCCGCTGGCGTTCATCGCGATCTGGTTCTTCTCGATCACCGACAGGACCGCGCGCGCCGAGCGTGAGCGCGATGCCTTCGACGCCCTGACCGTGCGCAGCCAGACCGGTATCGGTCGCAGTGGAGCGGTAGCCCACTAAGGCTGGACCGGCACCAGACGAATCCCCGGAGGCGGTACTGCTCCGGGGATTTTTCAATTGCCCCTGCCCAAGGCTACCAAGCGCTCGCTCGACGACGTACAGACTGAAAGGCCGCAGGCGTAGCGCGGGCGCGCTACACCCCCAGGCACAGCCCCGGGCTGTCGAGCGCCCGCTCGACGGCAGCACAGGTGCTGCTGGACACAGGCACGCTACACCCCCGACAGCCTTACCAATCAGGCCCGCTGCAACGGGAAGGCAATCACCTCATCGATATGGCTGGCGTTCAGCGCCAGCATCACCAATCGGTCAACCCCCAGCGCCACGCCGGCGCACTCCGGCAAGCCCTGCTGCAGGGCACTGACCAGCCGCCGGTCAATCGGCAACGCGGCACGCCCGAATACCTCGCGCGACTGCTGATCGGACTCGAAACGGCGCAACTGCTCGGCAGCATCGGTCAGCTCGAAATAGCCGTTGGCCAATTCCATGCCCTGGATGAACAGCTCGAAACGCGCCGCACTGGGCACCCGGTCATCACCTTCCACCACCCTGGCCAGCGCCGCCTGGGAAGCGGGAAAGGCAAATACCATGGTCGGCTGCAGCAGCCTGGGCTCGATGCAGTGGGAGAACAGCAGGTTCAGCCAGCCATCGCGGTCCAGCTCGCCACGGAAGTCGCAATGCTCACGCCCCAGCCGCGCCAGCTCGGCGTCTTCACAGCCATGGATATCCACGCCCAGGTGCTCAGCGAACAGCGCGGCATAGGTCACCCGGCGCGAGCGCCCACAGCCCAGCACCGAATCGACCAGCTCATCCACCTCATCCATCAGTTGATGATGATCGAAGCCCAGCCGATACCACTCCAGCATGCTGAACTCCGGGTTGTGCCGGCTACCGCTTTCGCCGTTGCGATAGACCCGGCACAGTTGCCAGATGCAGCCACTGCCGGCGGCCAGCAGGCGCTTCATCGGATATTCCGGCGAGGTATGCAGGTACAGGGTCTGCGCCTGGCCGCCGCCCTCGGGGACGTACTCGGCGGCGAAGGGGAACAGGTGCGGGTCGCTGACTGCCGCCGCGGACAGCGTGGGGGTGTCCACCTCCAGCACGTCGCGCTCGGCGAAGAACCGGCGGATGCCGGCGATGATCTGCGCCCGGCGGCGCAGGTTGGCCAGCGGGGCGCTGGGTTGCCAGTCGATCATGCATGAACTCCACGAATGAAAAACCGGGGCCTGGGCCCCGGTTTCGTTAGTGCATCAGCGCTTGTCCAGAACCCGTTTACGATCTCGCGAGCTAGAGCCATGCAAGGCAAAAACAGGCGAGGAAGCGGAGTTTACAAATCGTAAATGAGCATTCCGAGCCTGTTTTTAACGCAGCAGGGCCGACGCGCAGCAGATCGTAAGCGGGTTCTCAGGCACGGCCGACGTAGTCAGCGGTACGCGTATCGACCTTGAGCACATCACCAACGTTGATGAACAACGGTACCTTGACCACCGCACCGGTCACCAGCTTGGCCGGCTTGTTGCCGCCGCCGGAGGTATCGCCACGCACACCCGGATCGGTCTCGACCACTTCCAGCTCGACGAAGTTCGGCGGTGTCACGGCGATCGGCGAACCATTGAACAGGGTGATGGTGTAGACGACCTGCTCCTTCAACCAGTTGGAAGTGTCACCCACGGCTTTCTCATCGGCACCGAACTGCTCGAAGGAGCCGTCGGTGGCCATGAAGTGCCAGAACTCACCATCGGTGTACAGGTATTCCATGTCCCGATCCATCACGTCGGCACCTTCCAGGCTGTCACCCGACTTGAAGGTCCGCTCGTTGACCCGACCGGTCTTCAGGTTGCGCACCTTGACCCGGTTGAAGGCCTGTCCCTTGCCCGGCTTGACGTACTCGTTCTCGAGGATCGCGCAAGGATCGCCGTCGAGCATCACCTTAAGACCCGGCTTGAATTCGTTGGTAGAATAGTTGGCCATAGATTTCCCACTTGCTGTTTGAACGGATACATCCGAAAACGCGCCGACCGATGGTCACAGCCCGGCGTTGCGTGCAACGCCCGACGGATGCCCCTGCCACCCATGCGCGGAAAAACCCCAATGATACATGGATCTTTAGCGCCTGTTGAGTCCGTCAGCTGGCAAAGCCTGCTGGCGCAGAGTATTACCGACCCACGGGAGCTGTTGCGACGCCTGCAGCTGGACCCGGCCCTGCTGGCCCCGGCACAGGCTGCCAGTGCCGATTTCCCGCTGCGCGTGCCCGAGCCCTACGTCAACCGCATGCGCCCGGGCGATGCCACCGACCCGCTGCTGCGCCAGGTGCTGCCGCTGGGCGAGGAACTGCTGGAACACCCGGATTTCGTGCTCGACCCACTGGGTGAGCAGCACAGCAATGCCCGCCCGGGCGTGATCCACAAGTACCACGGCCGGCTGCTGCTGATCGTCAGCGGCGGCTGCGCCGTCAACTGCCGCTACTGCTTCCGCCGGCATTTCCCATATGCCGACAACGCCCTGAGTACCGACCAGTGGCAACAGGCGCTGGACTACATACGCCAGGACCCTAGCATTGCCGAGGTCATCTACAGCGGCGGTGACCCGTTGGCGGCCAACGACAAGCGCCTGGCCTGGCTGACCCGGGAAATTGCCGACATAGCCCATGTCCGCCGGTTGCGGGTGCACACGCGGTTACCGGTGGTGATCCCGCAGCGGGTGACCAGCAGCCTGATCGACGCCCTGTGCGGCACGCGCCTGCCAGTGAGCATGGTGCTGCACTGCAACCACGCCAATGAACTCGACGGACAGCTTGGCCAGGCCATCACCACCCTGCGCCGGGCGGGCATCATGCTGTTGAACCAGACAGTGCTGCTCAAGGGCGTCAACGATCGTATCGAGGATCTGCTGGCACTCAGCGAAGCCCTAGGAGATCATGGCGTTTTGCCTTACTATCTGCACGTGCTGGATCATGTCAGAGGGGCACAGCATTTTCATGTAGACGACGCAACGGCCAGAGGATTGGCCGGTGAGATGCTCGCTAGACTGCCGGGTTTCCTGGTTCCACGTCTGGTGCGGGAGATCGCAGGTGAAACCAGCAAGACACCATTGCATCCCGAGTTAATCAGGGCAAATGACCGCTTAGCTTAGGCATTGACCAACTGCTACAGTGTGATCAAACACTCATTCTTGGCGTAACTCATGTATTGGACTCCAGCTTGATTCGTTCTCGATTTGGCCTCAAGGGGCTACAACGGAAGAAAAATGTTATGGATAACGCCACGCCCACAATGAATCTGCGAGTGCCTGCGCAAACGCTCGAATCCCTGAGCTTCGCCGACAGCACCGACAAGGGCATAGCCCACTGGATCGCCAACCTGCCCAAGGCCAATATCGGCGAAACCGCCCGCCAGCTGTACAAGGGCCTGATCGAACTCAACCAGTTACAGATCGCCCCGGACAAACGCCTGGCCATGCTGGAACTGATCCGGCCCCAGGTGCATTACGTCTGCACCGCCCTGTCACGCTACTACCTGGGGCAGTCCATCGTCCTGGAGGATCGCCCGCGCAAGGTCGCCAACCTGTCCCAGTCACTGCAGAACCACCTGGCCACCGGCTACAAGATCGTCGTCGCCCAGGAAGCCAGCATGAAGAGCCGCGACCGCGCCGACATCATGCCACTGGCCATCCAGCGCGCCATACGCGCCCTGTGCGGCCCGCTGCTGCGCGCCTACCAGCTGTATTGCCCGGTCGCCGACGGCATCTGGCTGGAGATCCACCAGCTGTACCAACTGGCGCGCAAGCGCAAGCTGCACCAGGTCGCTGTCGCTGACAGGGAAAGCATGGCCGGCAAGGCGCTGAGCATCGAGCAGGCCTACCTGGCGGTACTGCTGCTGGGCACCGCCCGCCCCAACCAGATGCGCCAGAGCGTCATGGCGCGGCTGTTCGCTGTGCTCGAGCACTGGAGCAGCATGGCCGCGCTGGTCGAACCGGACGCCAAGGGTGCGCTGTTCATCATCAACCCGGCCATGGACTGCCCGCCGCGCTACCGCTCACTGGTGCTGGACGAAGACCTCACCGGCAGTCTCGGCCTGGATACTCGCCACCTGGTCGATACCATCAAGCAGTACCTGCTCGACAACGAACCGGCCCGCCACCACCTGCAGGTCCCCGAGGGCCTGGGTGTGGAACTGCTGCAGCATATCAGCCAGTCCTGGGGCGACCTGGCCGAGCGGACCTTCAACCGCATGCCCGGTCGCGGCGAGCTGCGCATCACCATCGGCATGAGCGCCACCCATTTCCAGATCGCCGGCACCAGCTTCTCGCGCTTCATCAATGCCGAGGACAGCAATCCGTTTTCCGATGCCAACCGCCGCGCCCAGCAGGACGGCTGGAGCACCGCCTTCGATGGCGACAGGTCGGTGGACTGGACGCCGGATGTGGAAAAGATCAACTACACCACCACCAGCAGCGAGCCCAGCGACGAAGAAAACGCCGAGAACTACCCGGTGCACAGCCTGCGCATCATCAACCACAGCCCCGGCGGCTTCTGCCTGACCTGGCCACGCGAAGTCCCCAAGCAGCTACAGGCCGGTGAACTGCTGGGTGTACAGGAAGAAAGCGACCAGGGCTGGAGCCTGGCAGTGGTACGCTGGATTCGCCAGGTACGCGGTGGCGGCACCCAGATGGGCATCGAGCTGGTCGCCCCGCACTGCACCCCCTGCGCGATCAAGCTGCTGCGCAAGACCGAGCACCCCAGCCGCTACCTGCGCGCGCTGCTGTTGCCGGAAGTCACCGCCATCGACCGCCCCGCAACACTGATCACCCCACGCCTGCCGTTCCAGGTGAACAGCAAGGTGATGCTGCTGCTCGGTGGTCAGGAGCTGCGCGCGCAGCTGATCCAGCGTATCGCCGCCACCGGCAGTTTCAGCCAGTTCGAGCACCACATATTGAATCAGCCGGATCACACCCAGGGCCAAACCGAGACCGATAGCACAAGTTTCAGCATTGGCTCGGAGGATGACTTTGACTCGCTCTGGAAGTCTCTGTAGATTCAATCGTCTGGGATCCGCAAGGATGGGACTGCTTTAGACGAATGGGACGCCATGGCCATCGATGCACACGCCATTAGACTACTGATTCTGGATGATTCGCAGAACAACGCGGAACGTCTGGTCAGCATGCTGCGCAACGCCGGGCATGCCACCCGCGCACACCGCATCAGTTCGCTGGAAGATCTGCACGAATCCCTGCAGCAGACCTGGGACCTGTGCCTGGCATGCCCCGAGACCAGCTTCATGAGCGCCCAGGAAGCCTGCCTGATCATCAGCCAGTCGCATGACGTGCCCTTCATCCTGCTGGCCGAGCAGGACGACACCGACACCCGTACCGCAGCCCTGCGCAATGGTATGCAGGACTGCGTCCCGGGCGATGCCGAGCCCCTGCTGACCATGGTGGTCAAGCGCGAGCTGACCAACCTGGCCGCACGCCGCCAGCGGCGCATCGCCGAGCAGGCCCTGCGCGAAACGGAAAAGCGCTGCCAGTTGCTGCTGGACAGCTCGGTCGACGCCATCGCCTACGTGCTCGACGGCATGCATATCTACGCCAACCGCTCCTATACCCGCCTGTTCGGCTACGACGATGCCGACGATCTGGCCGCCGAGCCAATGCTCGAGCTGATCGCCGCCAAGGACCAGAACAACTTCAAGGACTTCATGCGTCACTACGCCAGCCGCGGCGAGCATAGCGAGATGCGCTGCACAGCGGTGGACAGCGATGGCAAGGAATTCCCCATCATGCTCGGCTTCTCACCGGCCAACTACGACGGCGAACCCTGCACCCAGGTGGTAATACGCGCCGAGACCGCCAGCGCCGAATTCGAGGAAAAGCTCAAGGCCATGGCCAGCCATGACCTGGTGACCGGCCTGTACAACCGCTCCTGGTTCCAGGAACAGCTCGACAGCGTCAGCGAACAGGCTGTACGCAACAGCCAGCCCAGTACCCTGGTGTACATCAGCATCGACAACTTCAGCGCGCTGCAGGCGGACATCGGCATCGGCGGCTCGGACCTGATCCTGGCCGACCTGGCGCAGATCCTGCGGCGCTTCGTTCCGGAAAACGCCCTGCTCGCCCGCTTCAGTGACGATGCCTGCAGCGTCCTGATCGCCGCCACGGAACCGGAGGCGGTCGCAAGCCAGCTGCCGGCACTGCTCAAGCAGATCGAGAGCAACCTGTTCGAGGCCAACGGCCGTACCATCCAGATCACCGCCAGCATCGGCGTTTCCGCCATCAGCGAAACCAATCCGGAACCGACCCAGGCCATCGAGCGCGCACACCGCCTGGCCGAACAGGTCAGCCAGGCCGGCGGCAACGCCATCAAGGTATTCAATCCGCTCGAGGAGCTGGAACATCTGGCCAATCGCGGCAATATCATCGCGCTGATTCGCCATACCCTGGAAACCAACGCCTTCAGCCTGCAGTTCCAGCCGATCATCAGCCTGCGCGGCGACAACTCGGAACACTACGAAGCTTTTCTGCGACTGCCCAGCAACCAGGGCGAGGAAGTGCCACTGGCGGACTTCCAGTCCGCCGCCCTGGAGTCGGGCCTGGCGATGGACATCGATCGCTGGCTGATCGGCCGGTCGATCGACCGGCTGACCCAGCACCGGGCCAAGGGCAGCGACACCAGGCTGATACTCAACCTGAGCAGCGCCAGCCTGCAGGACCCCGGAATCATCAAGTGGATCGCCAGCCTGCTGCAGGAATCCCGGCTGCCGGCCGATGCCCTGGTCTTCCAGTTCAACGACGCCGACGCCAATAACTACCTGAAACACGCCAAGGTCCTGGCCGAGTCACTGCACAGCATGCACTCGAAGATATCGCTGAGCCATTTCGGCGGCGCGCTGAACCCCTACACGATCCTCAAGCACCTGCCCGTCGACTATGTGAAGATCGACGAATCCTTCAGCCGCGACCTGTCCGACGCCCAGGCCGTGGAACAGCTCAAGGAAATGGTTGCCACACTGCATAACCAGGGCAAGCTGACCATCGTATCCTGCGTCGACAGCGCGATCATGATGCCGACGCTGTGGCAGGCCGGCGTCAACTATATCCAGGGCGACTACC
This sequence comes from Halopseudomonas xiamenensis, assembly GCF_014219065.1. Lineage (GTDB taxonomy): Bacteria > Pseudomonadota > Gammaproteobacteria > Pseudomonadales > Pseudomonadaceae > Halopseudomonas > Halopseudomonas xiamenensis. The sequence continues at coordinate 3,324 of NZ_JACLGO010000026.1, read as the reverse complement.
TGCAACCGCCCAGCGACAGCATGAATTACAACTTCTCCAGCGAGTAATCAGTCTCCGCTGCTCCCCGCCATCCTTCCCTAACCTCGCCAGCCCTCCCACCTCGTCATCCTTCGCGCACGACTGCATGGATGCAGGAGGTAGGGCGACGCAGGAAGCCAAAGCCGAGGCGAAGGATCCAGGGGTACCGGCCAACCCGGAGTGGACGGTGGATCCTCGGCCTTCGCCGAGGATGACGGTGAACGAGAGTTAAGGATGCCGGGGAAAAGCCCAGGACGAAAACCAGCAAGGTACCAATCGAGGGCGTTCTTCTCAGAACCCTTCCCGATCACGGAACCCCAGCAGATACAGAATGCCATCCAGCCCCAGCGTGGAAATCGCCTGCTTGGCCGACTGCTTGACCAGTGGCTTGGCGCGGAAGGCGACGCCCAGCCCAGCGATGGACAGCATCGGCAGATCATTGGCGCCATCACCCACGGCAATGGTCTGTTCCAGGCTGATACCCTCGCGCTGGGCCAGCTCGCGCAGCAGGTCAGCCTTGCGCTGACCATCGACGATAGGCTCCAGCACCTCGCCGGTCACCAGACCATCGCGTGTCGGCAGCGCATTGGCATAGACGTAGTCGATACCCAGACGCTTCTGCAATCCTTCGGCGAAATAGCTGAAGCCCCCCGACAGGATGGCGGTCTTGTAGCCCAGGCGGCGCAGTTGCCCGATCAGGGTCTCGGCCCCCTCGGTCAGGCGCAGCGACTGGCCGATCTCCTCCAGTACAGTTTCCGGCAAGCCCTTGAGCAGCGCCATGCGCTCGCGGAAACTGGCCTTGAAGTCCAGTTCGCCGCGCATCGCCCGCTCGGTGATCTCGGCGACCTGGTCACCCACGCCAGCGGCCTTGGCCAGCTCGTCGATCACCTCGGCGTCGATCAGTGTGGAGTCCATGTCGAATACCACCAGACGGCGGTTGCGACGGAACACGCTGTCCTGCTGGAAGGCGATATCCACGTTCAGCTCCTGGGCGATGGCCAGGAATTCGGTACGCAGCGCCGCCGGATCAGCCGGCTCGCCACGCACCGAGAACTCGATGCAACCCTTGCCCTGATCAGCCGGCATGCCATCGGGAATACGCTCGGACAGACGATCGATATGATCGATATTGAGGCCGTAGCGGGCGGTGATTTCGCTGACCCGGGCGATATGCTCGGCGGTGACCCGACGCGCCAGCAGGGTGACGATATGCCGTGGCTTGCCCTGGCCAGTAACCCAGCGGCTGTACTCCTCAGCACTGACCGGCGTGAAGCGCACCTGCTGGTCCAGTTCATAGCCGCGGAACAAAACATCCTTGAGCACGTCAGAAAGACCACCTTCACCAGTCATTTCCACCAGGATGCCAAACGATAGCGTGTCATGGATAACAGCCTGCCCAATATCCAGAATCCTGACGCTCGCCCGCGCCAGGATGCCGGTGATGGCCGCCGTCAGGCCGGGCCGATCGGGACCGGTAATGTTGATCAGGACGATTTCCTTCAAGGTGGCCGCTCCAGTCAGAATTTGGGATCGGCCATTCTACCCGCAAATGCCCAATTCATCACGGGCGCAACCTTTTTCCCCTCAGTGCTAATGGCTATACTTCAATTCCTACGGCGTTTCAGGCTGCCGGCCCTGCCTCTCATTCATCGATCGAGTCATATTTTGAATCACACACCGAACTCATCTGACAATCTGTTTCTGCGCGGCCATGCCTCGCTGCGCAAAAAACGCCTGACCTTGCCCAGCATGTTGATGCTGCTGACCCTGGTCCCCTTGCTGCTGATGTTCGTGCTGGTGCTCTGGTTCGGCCAGTTCCAGCTGCAACGCGACATCGCCCGGCAGGCCGACCAGGCCGGCAGCGAACTGGCCCGGCAGATCGCCTCGCTGGTCGCCGATCCACTCGCGGCCAATGACACCCTGAGCCTGAATATCATCCTCGCCCAATGGGTGCAGAACCCGATGATCGCGCAGGCCAGCCTGACCGGAGCCAATAACCGGGTCGTTGCCGAAGCTGGCAGGAGACCCGCCGCCAACAGTCTGGCACCCGGCCAGGGACGCTTCATCGCCGCCGTACACTTCCAGGATGAACTGATCGGCCAACTGCACCTGAGCCTGGCCCGCGCGCCCTTCACCGAGCCGGTGAGCAATATGCTGCAGGGACTGCTGTGGAGCCTGGCATTGCTGCTGGTGATCGCCGGACTGCTTGCCTGGCGGCTTGGCGTCGGCATGCGTCATGTACTGGCCGGTCTCGGCAACTGGTATGGCGACTCCGATATGCCAACCCCGGGGATTCGCCGCGCCGATGAGCTGGGCGACCTGGCCAGGCGCCTGGCCGAACGCCGCATAACCGACCTGCCGCCGGAACCGGAACCCGAGCCGGAACCGGAGCTGGAACCAGAGATTGATGAAGCCGAGATGGAATCCTTCGAGGAACTGGTGGAAGAGCTCCAGCCATTGCTGGCGGCAGAGATGGAGCCAGAAACCGAAGACCCGGGCCCGTCAGCCGCCGTCGATACACCCCGCATCGATACAGAAACGGACAACGAAACCGCTGCCATCGAGCCGGACAACACCGCTGCAGCGGATACCGCCGTCACGCTCAGCGACGAGCTGACCGAACTGGAATCTGCTCCGGTGCCGCCAGCGCCTGCCAGCACGGTGCTGGCGATACGCCTGGGTGACCAGAATACTCTGCACCGCCTGCCGCGGCCCCGCCTGCTTGGCCTGCTGGAGCGCTACCGCGAGCAACTGGAGCAGGCCAGCCGCGCCTGCGACGGCCAGTTGCACACGCTGATGGATGGCACCAGCCTGATCTTCTTCCACCCGGATAATGCCGACCAGCTGGGCAACGCCCTGTGCTGCGGCGAGCTGATGCGGGTATTGGGGCATGAACTGCAGATCCAGATCGCCGATACCGGCGTCGCCCTGCATGTGCAGATCGCCCTGTGCCATACGCCGTGCCAGGATATTCCGGCCGATGAGCTGGCCCAGGTCTCGGATGACTGCGCGCTGATGCTCGAGCGCATGCAGTACAGCCGCAACCTGTTGCTGCTGGACGCCGAGCTGGCCGGCAGCGGCCTGCTCAGCGACAAGGCCACGCTGCGCCGGCTGGCGAGCCAACCGGGCATCTATTGCGTGGAGCGGCTGCGCGAGCCCTATCAGGGGCAGTTGGAGCAGCATCTGCAGAGCGTGAGCAGACAGCAGCCCTGAGCGCATCGCCCCGAGACGGGGCTTGTATGGTTTTCCTACAGGTCCAAAATGGACCTGTCAGGGTGGAGGGGCAATCGGGGCTTCCGGCCTTAC
>NZ_JACLGO010000025.1 GCF_014219065.1 Halopseudomonas xiamenensis | reverse complement strand
ATACGACAGACAGCCTGCTCTTGTCAGTGAATGTTGAAAGCCTTGCAATGAGGGAGGAGACCATATACGACAACCCGAGAGCCCGTACCCCCCTGGGGGGGGGGGGGGGCATGCCGTCGTGGATTACGGGTTTGTCGTCAGTCTTTGCTAGGATGGGTCCGCGCTTCGCCTGGGGCGCGTCCATTCATCAACCCAATGGAACGTTATGGAATCGCAATACAACGACGTCATCAACTGGCTGGAACATTATCCCCAGCTGTATACGCTCATCGCTCTCACCGCCCTGATCCTCGGCGCCTGGATCGCCAACTGGATCGTCAAGCGCATTCTGATCCGCGGGCTCATGCATCTGCTGCGCGCCACGCCGATAGGCCAGGATAACGCGCTGCATGACTCCAAGGTGGTGTCGCGGCTGGCCAACATTGTCCCGGCATTGATCCTGTCCATAGGTATCGGCGTGGTGCCGGGGCTGCCCGAGACACTGGTCACCATAGTGCGCAATGTCTGCGGGGCCTTCATCATCCTTACAGTGGCACTGGCCATCACCCATACCCTGACGCTGATCAACACCCTGTACGAGCGCCGGCCCAAGGCACGCCTGAAGCCGATCAAGGGCTATATCCAGGTGGTCAACATCGTCATCTACTCGATCGCCGCGATCCTGATCATCGCCACCCTGATCGACCGTTCGCCGCTGATCCTGCTGTCCGGCCTGGGTGCCATGGCCGCGGTACTCATGTTGATCTTCCAGGACACGCTGTTGTCGCTGGTGGCCAGCATCCAGATCAATTCCAACGATATCGTCCGCGTCGGCGACTGGATCGAGATGCCGGCGCTGAGCGCCGATGGCGACGTGATCGATATCGCCCTGCATACCGTCAAGGTGCAGAACTGGGACAAGACCATCACCACCATTCCCACCAAGCGCCTGATCAGCGACCCGTTCAAGAACTGGCGCGGCATGCAGGAGTCGGGCGGCCGGCGCATCAAGCGCAGCCTCATGCTCGACCAGCAGAGTGTGCATTTCCTGGACCAGGACGAGTGTCATCACCTGCAGCGCTTCCGCCTGCTGGATGACTACCTGAAGGAAAAACAGGTCGATATCGATGACTGGAACCGCAAGCTCGAGGAGGCCGGCAAGGAGCCGGTCAATACCCGGCGCATCACCAACCTGGGCACCTTCCGCGCCTATGTGGAGCGCTACCTGCGCAGCCATCCGGGCATTCACCAGGAAATGACCCTGATGGTGCGCCAGCTTGCCCCAACCCCGGAAGGCCTGCCACTGGAGCTGTACTGCTTCACCAACACCGTGGCCTGGGTCGGTTACGAGGGTATCCAGGGCGATATCTTCGACCACCTGCTGTCGATCCTGCCGGAGTTCGGGCTGCGGGTATATCAGCAGCCCAGTGGCCAGGACATGCGCGAGTTCGGTAGCGCCAGCCAGCCACAGCAACAGGCCGGCGTGAGTTCGCTGGGTTGAACCACCTGCGGCGCACCCTGACAAGTGCGCCGCTTTCTGCCGCGGGATCGGCAAAAAAGCCCCATCAGCGCAACGAAAACCCGCAGGACACCCACAAAGCGATGCAATATTGCTTTTTTACAAGACTTGTTGCCATAAAACCCGCACAGTCGTAAAGTTTTCAGCATGAAAACGCCACATACCCTCATCACCCTTCGGCAGCATGCCTGCCTCTGCCTGGTCAGCCGGCGACTGCGTCACTGACGCTCCTTCCTTCGTCTGCCCGATTTTTCCGGCCCCGGTGGCCCCTTGAATACAGATACAGAACAGGATTTTCGCCATGAGCATGCTCCGTGACCCGTCCAGCAAGTACCGTCCATTCACTCCCATTGCCCTGCCCGACCGCACCTGGCCGGACAAGATCATCGACCGGGCGCCGATCTGGCTGTCCACCGACCTGCGCGATGGCAACCAGTCGCTGATCGAGCCGATGGATGCCGACAAGAAGATGCGTTTCTTCAAGTGCCTGGTGGCCGTGGGCATGAAGGAAATCGAAGTGGGCTTTCCATCCGCCTCGCAGACCGATTTCGACTTCGTGCGCGAGTTGATCGAGGGTGATCATATTCCCGATGACGTGACCATTCAGGTGCTGACCCAGGCGCGTGACGATCTGATCGAGCGCACCTTCGAATCGCTCAAGGGCGCCAAGCAGGCCATAGTGCACTACTACAATGCCTGCGCACCGGCCTTCCGCCGTATTGTCTTCAATCAGGACAAGGCCGGGGTCAAGGCCATCGCCGTGGCCGCCGGCAAGACCATCAAGCGCCTGGCCGAGGCCACGCCGGAAACCCGCTGGGGCTTCGAGTATTCACCCGAGGTGTTCAGCTCGACCGAAACCGATTTTGCCGTCGAAGTGTGCAACGCGGTGATCGGCGTGTTCGAGCCGACCCCGCAGAACAAGCTGATCCTCAACCTGCCGGCGACCATCGAGTGCGGCACGCCGAACAACTATGCCGACCAGATCGAGTGGTTCGGCCGGCATATCGACCGCCGCGACAGCGTGCTGATCAGCGTGCACACGCACAATGACCGTGGCACCGGCGTAGCCGCCTCGGAGCTGGCGGTGATGGCCGGTGCCGACCGCGTCGAGGGCTGCCTGTTCGGCAATGGCGAGCGCACCGGCAACGTCTGCCTGGTCACTCTGGCGCTGAACCTGTACACCCAGGGCGTCGACCCGCAACTGGACTTCTCCGATATCGACGCCGTGCGCAAGGTGGTCGAGGACTGCAACGAGTTGCCGGTGCACCCGCGCCATCCCTATGCCGGCGACCTGGTGCATACCGCCTTCTCCGGCTCGCACCAGGATGCGATCCGCAAGGGCTTCGCCCAGCAGGACCCGAACGGTGTCTGGGAAGTGCCCTATCTGCCGATCGACCCGGCGGATATCGGTCGCAGCTACGAGGCGGTGATTCGGGTCAACAGCCAGTCCGGCAAGGGCGGTATCACCTTCCTGCTGGAGCAGGAATACGGTATCAGCATGCCACGACGCCTGCAGATCGAGTTCAGCCAGGTGGTGCAGGGCGAGACCGACCGCCTGGGCCTGGAGATGACCGCGCAGCAAATCCATGAACTGCTTGATCGCGAGTACCTGCAGGCCACCAGCCCCTATGCGCTGATTCGCCATCGTCTGCAGGAGGAGAACGGCACCAGTGCGGTGGATGTGGAGGTGCTCAGCGCCGGCAATACCCTGCACTGGCGCGGCATTGGCAAGGGTCCGCTGGAGGCGCTAGTCGCCGGTCTGCCGGTGGGCGTGGAGATCATGGATTACCATGAGCACGCCATCGGCTCGGGCAGCAACGCCAAGGCTGCAGCCTATATCGAAATCCGCCTGGAAAATGGTCGCCCGCTGCACGGCATCGGTATCGACGAGAACCTGACCACCGCCAGCTTCCGCGCCCTGTTCAGCGCGCTGAACCGGGCCAAGCGCCAGGCCGAGGCACAGGCGGCCTGATCCGCCCCATGACATCGTCATCCTCGGCGCACGACTGCATGGATGCAGGAGGTAGGGCGACGCAGGATGCCGAGGCCGAGGCCGAGGCCGAGGCCGAGGATCCAGGGTGCCGGCTGAGCCGGAGTAGCCGGTGGATCCTTCGCCTTCGCGAAGGATGACGAGGTGGGAAAAACGCTTAACCAAGTGCCGTTCGGACCTGCTCCCATTTCATCGCCAGTCGCGCTGCTCCCCCGACACCTCCTCCGCATCAGCTCCCCACAACAGGCGACACCCCAGCACTACCCCACCCAGCATATAGCCAAGCCCGCCCCAGGCAGCCATGAGCACCCCGCCGAAGCGTTGATCTTCCAGTTGCTCGAAACCGAACGCGCCCAGGCACAGGTCCGCCGGATAGATGAGCCTGGGGGTCATGGTCAGCAGCACACCGAGCATGGTCATATGCATGGAAGTCAGGGCAAACCCGAGTATGGCGGTAGCCATGGCGTCTCTGCGCAGGGTGGCGAAACCCAGCAGCCAGATAGCCAGCCCCACTGTCAGAAAGCTGAACTGCTGCACGACGAACACCGCCACATGCCGGGCTGCCGCCTCGTGCAAAGCCGGCGCGTGCCAGCCCCAGACCACCACCATCTCCATGGCGAAGACCACCACCATCCAGGTTCTCAGGCCGCTGACCCGGTCCAGGCACACACCCAAGCGCACCAGGCCGATGGCCAGCAGGGGCGCCGCCAGCACCATCACCCCCAGGTGCAGCAGCATGTGCGCCGAGAACGCGGTCCTGCTCATTGCCGGCAGCGGTCCCAGCCACAGCCCCGCCAGGATCACGAACCCCAGGGTGAGCGGCCAGGCGCGCCGGTCCAGACTGATGCTCATTGCTCGGTACTGCGCATGCTGTCGGCCTCCGCACCCCTGTCCCGGCCCAGTACCCGGACGATCCCGGCCAGCATGTCATCGGCGGTTGCCTGCTGGGAGAAACGCTCAAGCAACTGCCCATCAGGGCCCAGCAGCAAGGCTGTGGAACTGTGGTCCAGCAGGTAGCTGTCGTTGCTCGGTACTTTTCGAAAGTATATGCCGTAGGCATCGGCAACGCCCTGAATCTGCCCGATAGTGCCGGTCAGCCCGACAATGCGCTCGTCGAAGAAGCTGACATAGGCCGCCAGTTGCTCCGGCGTATCGCGTTCCGGGTCCAGGGTGATGAACAGCGGCTGCAATAGCGCGGCATCGTCGCCAAGGCGTTTGAGTACCCCGGCCATGCTGCTCAGTGTCGTCGGGCATATATCCGGGCAATGGGTAAAGCCGAAGAACACCAGCAACCAGCGCCCCTGATAGCTATTCCGCGTGACCTGCTGGCCGTCATGCTGCTGCAACCCGTACAGCGTCGCCAGCGCCCCGCTGTCGACCGGCCCGGCCACCGGCACGCGGGCGGGCCACAGCAGGTAGGCTACCGGCAGCGCGGCGAGCAGCAGCACCAGTCCGAGCCCGACAGCGAGCAACCTGGCACGCAGCGTTATGTGGTCCTGCGGATTGCGCTTCATATCAGTTATGGAGAGAGCGGGCGCTGACAAGGTTCCCCGGATCGCTTGCCCCATCGATGATTTTGTCTTTGCCGCCGACTTTGGTAAGGTCGGGCGGTTCACACAATGGGAGGCAACATGTATTTCACAGTCTATCTGTCCGGCGAGATTCACACCGACTGGCGTGAGGAGATCAAGCGCGGCGCAGAAGCCCGTGGCCTGAACATCGAGTTCACCTCGGCGGTAACTGACCATGACGCCAGCGATGCCGCCGGCGACCACCTGGGCACCGAGGACCAGGCGTTCTGGCGCGACCACAAGTCGGCCAAGGTCAACGCCATCCGCACCAAGACCCTGATCGAGCAGAGCGACCTGGTGGTGGTCCGTTTCGGCGACAAGTACAAGCAGTGGAATGCCGCCTTCGATGCGGGCTACTGCGCCGCCCTGGGCAAGCCCTACGTCACCCTGCATGCCGAGGACATCATCCATCCGCTCAAGGAAGTGGATGCCGCCGCCATGGCCTGGGCCACGACCACCGAGCAGGTGGTGGAGATCCTGTCCTACGTATTGCGCGACTGAGCGCCTGCATGTCGATCCAACACGCGCTGCTGACCTCGCTGCTGGAGAAGCCCTCCTCCGGCTACGAACTGGCCAACCGCTTCGACCATTCCATGGGCTACTTCTGGCAGGCCAGCCATCAGCAGATCTATCGCGAGCTGGGGCGCATGGCCGATGCTGGCTGGGTACTGGTAAAGGATGATCCGAGCGGCGCCAGCCGGCGCAAGAAGACCTACCACGTCCTGGAAGCCGGCCGCCGGGAGCTGGCCCGCTGGGTGGCGGAACCAGGCAGCCCCGGTAGCGGCGACCAGGCACTGCTGATCAAGTTGCGCGCCGAGGCGGTGATAGGCCCGCTGGGCGCGGGGCGGGAACTGCAGCGCCTGGTTGGAGAGCACCAGGCCCGGCTGCAGGTCTATCGCGACATCGAACAGCGCGACTTCTCCACCGCCAATCCGAGCCATGCGCAGCAGCTGCAACATGCCGTGCTGCGCATGGGCATCATGGCCGAGGAGAACTGGTTGAAATGGGCCGAGCAGACCCGGCCATTGGTGGAATGAAACGCAACTGCTGTCGAGTCAGCCGATAGCCTGCCTACAACACCAGCCGCTCCCTGGCCGCCTGGTATTCGCGTTGCAAGCGTTCGATCAACTGCGCCGCAGGTACCACCTGCTTCACCGCGCCAACCCCCTGCCCCGCGCCCCAGATATCCCGCCAGGCCTTGGCCTTGCTGCTGCCGCCGGAACCGAAGTTCATCTTCGACGGGTCGGATTCGGGCAGCGCTTCCGGGTCCAGGCCACTGTTGATGATGCTCTGCTTCAGATAGTTGCCGTGTACGCCGGTGAACAGGTTGGAGTACACGATATCCGACGCCGCGCTGCCGACGATCATGTCCTTGTAGCCCTGGTCGGCGTTGGCCTCCTCGGTGGCGATAAAGGCCGATCCGATATAGGCCAGGTCCGCCCCGGCCGCCTGCGCCGCGAGAATGGCGTTGCCGTTGGAGATGGCCCCCGACAGCAGCAGCGGCCCATCGAACCATTCGCGGATCTCGTGGATCAGGGCAAACGGCGACAGCGTACCGGCATGCCCACCGGCACCAGCGGCTACCGCGATCAGCCCGTCGGCCCCTTTCTCGATGGCCTTTTTCGCGTAGAAATTATTGATCACGTCATGCAGCACTATGCCGCCATAGGAGTGTATCGCCTGGTTCACATCCTCACGGGCGCCCAGCGACGTGATGACGATCGGCACCTTGTATTTGACGCACAGCGCCAGGTCCTGCTCCAGACGGTCGTTGGACTTGTGCACTATCTGGTTGACCGCGAAAGGCGCCGACGGCCGCTCCGGGTTCTGCGCATCGTATTCGGCCAGTTCGCTGGTGATACGCTGCAACCACTGTTCGAACACCTCCACCGGGCGGGCGTTCAGCGACGGAAAGGAGCCCACCACACCGGCCTTGCACTGGGCGATGACCAGGTCAGGGTTGGAGATGATGAACAGTGGCGAGCCAACCACCGGAATGGAGAGGCGGCCCTTGAGGATATCGGGTAGAGACATGATCACTCCGCAACAGAAATAAGAAATAAATACCGATCAGGCGTCGGCGCCATCACCGCGCAGCACCGCCGCATGTGGCGCCATGCGCTTGGCCATCTCCGCGCCCAGTGCCTGCAGGCCACTGAGCGGACGCACCATGACCTCGAACTCGAGAATCCTGCCCTGCTCATCGAAGCGCAGCATGTCGATGCCCTTGAGCTGCTTGCCATTGACCTCGGCGCTGAACTCCAGCACCACACTGTTGCCATCCTCGCTGACGAAGCTGCGGTGATAGGTGAAGTTCTCGAACACTTGGTTGACGTTCTTCAGCACCAGCTTGATCGCCGCCCGCCCCGGATAGGGGCTGTGCGCCACCGGGGAACGGAACACGATATCATCTGCCAGCAAGGGGTCCAGTTCCTCCATGGCATTGCGTTCGAGGATATAGTGCCAGCTGGCGAGGGTTTGCTGTGCTGCAGGGGATAATTGTTTTGTCTGCATGATGGTTCCTTGATGGGCAAGACGAACGGCCGGCTTCCGATCAGCGCGACAGGAGTCGTGGCGCCAATATGAAACCCGTTGCATAAATTAACAACCCCGTGACATTCATGCAACCAGTTGCATATACTCCACGGTATTCCCGGATTCACCCTGTAGGAGCGCCGCCTCGGCGCGAAACGCACTACCAGCCGGCACCAACCACCTTGCCTGCCAGGTGTATTTGGCAAGCCCCTATCGTCGCGGGGCGCGACTCCCACAACCTGAACTCCCCCCAGAATACACCGCTCCCCCCAACACTCAGTCCTTCGCCGACTCGGGCGCAAAGCGCGTATTGCGGATCAGCCGCTTTTCCAGTTCGGCGCCGACGAACACCAGCAGTCCCGCACCGATCACTTTCAGCCACTGCTCCGGCGTCAGCCCCACCGAGCCGAAGATGCTCTGCATCAGCGGCAGATAGGTGTACAGCAGTTGCAGCGGAATGCACACGGCAATGGCCAGCAATACGTAGCGGTTGCCCAGCAGCCCCTCGCGGTTGAGTACCGGAGCCAGGATATGGCGGCTGTTGATCAGATAGAACATTTCCGCTGCCACCACGGCATTGACCGCCATGGTGCGGGCGCTTTCCAGACTCGCGCCCTGGTCAAGCTCCCAGAGGAACAGCCCCAGCGCGCCGGTCATCATCAGCACCGAGACCAGGCAGACTCGCCAGACGAAGAAGCCGGACAGCAGCGCCTCGCCCGGTGGTCGCGGGCGGCGGTCCATGATGCCGCGCTCGGCCGGCTCGAAGGCCAGCGCCAGGCCCAGTGCACCGGCGGTGACCATGTTGATCCACAATACCTGGGCCGGCGTCAGCGGCAGGGTCAGGCCGAACAGGATCGCCGCCAGCACCACCAGGGACTCGCCACCATTGGTCGGCAACATGAACAGGATGAACTTCTTCAGGTTGTCGTAGACCGCCCGGCCTTCGCGCACGGCACGGGCGATGGTGGCGAAGTTGTCGTCGGCCAGCACCATGTCCGAGGCTTCCTTGGCCACCTCGGTGCCCTTCAGGCCCATGGCCACACCCACATCCGCCCGTTTCAGCGCTGGCGCGTCGTTCACCCCGTCACCGGTCATCGCCACTACTTCACCATCATCCTGCAGCGCCTGCACCAGGCGCAGCTTCTGCTCGGGGCTGGCGCGGGCGAAGATATCCACTTCCATCACCACCCGGCGCAGGGCCGCGTCATCCATCAGCGCCAGCTCGGCGCCGGTGACCGCCGGCTTGCCCACACCGATATCCAGCTGTGCGCCGATGGCCCTGGCCGTCTCGGCATGATCACCGGTGATCATCTTCACCCGGATGCCGGCCCGATGGCACTCGGCAACCGCCTGGATCGCCTCCTCCCGTGGCGGATCGATGATGCCGACCAGCGCCAGCATGCTGTAACCGCCTTCCACATCGGCAAAATCCAGGCGCTCACCGCCCGGCCCCTGGCGCTTGCAGGCAAAGGCCAGCAGACGCAAGCCGCGGGCAGCGATATCCGTGGCCATGCGCCGCCAGTAGTCGGCATCCAGCGGCTGATCGCCATCGGGCCCGAGCTGATGCGAGCACATTTCCATGATCCGCTCCGGCGCACCCTTGACGAAGGTCCACGGCTGCCCCTCGGTATCATGGTGCAGGGTTGCCATGAAGCGATGCTCCGACTCGAACGGGATCGAATCCAGGCGCGGCCAGGCCGTGGCGGTCTCGTCCTGGGCCAGGCCGAGCTTGCCGCCGAGCGCCAGCAGCGCACCTTCGGTGGGGTCACCCTCGATATGCCAGTGACCGTCGGTCTGACGCAACCGACCATCATTGCACAGCACGCCGGCCCGCACCGCCAGGCTCAGCGCGGTATAGTGCGCCGGATCGACCACCTGCCCGGCAATACTGCAATTGCCGACCGGGGCGTAACCGACACCGTCCACATCGAATACCGCGTCGGCGCAGACCACGCGCTGCACCGTCATCTCGTTACGGGTCAGGGTGCCGGTCTTGTCGGAGCAGATCACGGTGACCGAACCCAGGGTCTCGACCGCCGGCAGGCGGCGGATGATCGCATTGCGCCGAGCCATGCGCTGCACACCCAGGGCCAGGGTCACGGTCATGATCGCCGGCAAGCCCTCGGGAATCGCCGAAGCCGCCAGCGCCACCACCATCATGAACATGTCCGACGGCGGATGGCCACGCAGCAGGGTACCGATGACGAAGGTGACGGCGCAGAAAGCCAGGATCACCAATGCCAGTATCCGCCCGAAACGGTCGATCTGGCGCAGCAGCGGCGTGGACAGGTTGCGGATGCTGGCCAGCATGCGGTTGATCCGGCCCAGCTCGGTGGCGCCGGCAGTAGCCACCACGACTCCCCGGGCCTGGCCATAGACCACCAGGGTGCCGGAATAGGCCATGCCGTAGCGATCGCCCAGGGGCGCGTCGTCGGCAACAGCGCCGGTGCCTTTTTCCACCGCCAGGGACTCACCGGTCAGCGCCGCTTCCTCCACCTTGAGGTCCTTGACCTCGACCAGTCGCAGGTCAGCCGGAACACGGTCGCCTGAGGCCAGCAGCACCACATCACCCGGCACCAGGTCGGCAGCATCGATCTCTCGACGGGAGCCATCGCGCAGCACCGTGGCATGGGTGGACAACAGGGTGCGAATGGAGTCGAGGGCGGCCTCGGCCTTGCCCTCCTGAATGAAACCGATGATGGCATTGATCACCACCGCCCCGAGCAAAACCCCGGTATCGACCCAATGGCCGAGCAGCGCGGTGATCAGCGCGGCACCCAGCATCACGTACAGCAGGATGTTGTGAAATTGCAGCATGAAGCGCAGCAGGGGACCACGGCGCTTGGGTGGCGCCAGGCGATTGGGACCGTGTTCGGCCAGCCGCCGCGCGGCTTCCACGTCCGGCAGTCCGCTGGGGCCGGTATCCAGTCGCTGCTCGACCGCCTCCCGCTCCAGGGTATGCCAGGCTGTTGTCGACAGGGTGCGATCCGGTGCTTGGTCAGTCATGCAATCAGGCCTTCGCTGGCTGGAAAGATGTACTGCAAGACCTGCCCGCAGAGACAGGCCTCGGCAAAGACTACAAGTCGCCCGAGCTGACTGTCCACCGGGATGGCCAGGAAAAGCCCGTCAGCTTGATACAGATCATTACCAGCCCGAGGCCCGGGTTCGCGAGTCCTGTCGTTAGGCTTGCCCTGGCACGCTGACTATACTCAGTTCCTTCACCACCCTCATGAGGCCAACCCCATGCACCTTTCCATGTCACGTTGCGTCCTGCTTGCGGCAAGCCTGCTGCTGTCGTTTGGCAGCGTCGCCGACAGCGAACCGGCGCCGGCCCGGCAGATGCTTGCCCAACTGCTGGAGACGGTGGCCAACCAGGACTACCAGCAATTCATGCAACTGGGCACCAGCGAATTCCAGGCCGGCATCAGCCAGGACCAGTTCGGTCAGGTCGCGCAGATAGTGGGCGCACGCATCGAACAGGGTTACCAGGCCCAGTACCTGACCTCGCTGCAGCAACAGGGGTATCGGGTGGACCTGTGGAAGATCAGCTTCGCCGATGGCGGGGATGACAGCCTGGCGCGGGTGGTGCTTGAAGGTGAGCGGGCGGCGGGGTTTCTGTTGCAGTGAGAGTACGGATTGTCGCTGATGCAAGATCGCAGGCGTAGCGCAGGGGCGCTACACCCCGAACCCCCGACGCCGCACCTCTATACCCTCGCACCGCACTGCAACGGGTTGGCGAGCACCTGCTCGCCGACGGGTATCAGCCGCTGCAAGGCTGCAGGCGTAGCGCAGGGGAGCTACACCCCGAACCCTGAACGCCGCACCTCTATACCCTCGCACCGCACTGCAACGGGTTGGCGAGCGCCTGCTCGCCGACGGGCATCAGCCGCTGCAAGGCTGCAGGCGTAGCGCAGGGGAGCTACACCCCGAACCCTGAACGCCGCACCTCTATACCCTCGCACCGCACTGCAACGGGTTGGCGAGCGCCTGCTCGCCGACGGGCATCAGCCGCTGCAAGGCTGCAGGCGTAGCGCCGGGGCGCTACACCCCGAGGGGGATCAGCTCTTGTCCTTGCGCTTCTTTTCCGCCTTCTTGTGGTGGCTCATCAGGCGACGCTTCTTGTTCACCTGGCGCTCCGACAGCTTGTTCTTCTTGTCCGCATAGGGGTTGTCGCTGCCCTTGTATTCGATGCGGATAGGCGTGCCCGACAGTTTCAGCACCTTGCGGAAGATGTTCTCCAGGTAGCGCGTATAGGAGCGCGGTACCGCGTCCACCTGGTTGCCGTGGATGACGATGATCGGTGGGTTGGAGCCGCCCAGGTGGGCGTAGCGCAGTTTGATCCGACGACCATTGACCAGCGGTGGCTGGTGTTCGGCCACCGCCGCTTCAAGGATCTCAGTCATGCGCTTGGTCGGGATCTTGGTCATGGCGCTTTCATAGGCCTGATCCACCGACTTGTAGAGCAGACCGACACCACTGCCATGCAACGCCGAGATGAAGTGCTGGTCAGCGAACTGGGTGAAGATCAGCCGGCGCTCCAACTCCTTCTTCACGTATTCCTTCTCGCCCGGCTCCATACCATCCCACTTGTTGATGGCCACCACCAGCGCGCGACCGGCATCCAGCACGAAGCCCAGCAGGTGCAGGTCCTGTTCGACGATGCCTTCGCGGGCATCGACCACGAAGATCACCACGTTGGCATCCTGGATCGCCTGCAGGGTCTTGATCACCGAGAACTTCTCGATCGCCTCGAACACCTTGCCGCGACGCCGTACACCGGCGGTGTCGATCAGGGTGTAAGGCTTGTCATGGCGCTCGTAGGGAATGTAGATGCTGTCGCGGGTGGTGCCGGCCTGGTCGAACACCACCACCCGATCTTCGCCGAGCATGCGGTTGACCAGCGTCGATTTGCCGACGTTGGGCCGGCCGATGACGGCGATCTTGGTGCCAATCGGGGTGACCGGCAGGCGTTCGACCGGGTTGCCCTCTTCATCCAGCTCCGGCTCGGCCTGGATGTCACCCTCGACCAGTACCGCTTCGAGCATGGGATTGATGTTGCGCCCATGGGCAGCGGCGATACCGATCGGCGCACCCAGGCCCAGCGCAGCGAACTCGCCGATGATCGAGTCCGGGTCGGCGCCATCTATCTTGTTGGCGATCAGGAAGGTGTGCTTGTCACGCTTTCGCAGATGCTCGGCAATCATCTCGTCGCCGGCGGTACGGCCCGCCCGCGCGTCCACCAGGAACAGCACCGCGTCGGCTTCCTCGATGGCCTGCAGCGACTGCCCGGCCATGATGGTGTCGATACCGTGCTCATCCCCGGTCAGGCCGCCGGTGTCGACGACGATATAGGGCCTGCCCTGCCAGACCGCTTCGCCGTACTGGCGGTCGCGGGTCAACCCGGCCACGTCGGCGACTATGGCGTCACGACTTTTGGTCAGACGGTTGAACAGCGTGGATTTACCGACATTCGGTCGGCCCACCAGGGCGATAACAGGAACCATGCTTACTCCGCGCACCTTGTGGTGCCAAACAAAAACAAAAAGGCCGCTGCGCCTTCAGCGGGCAGCGGCCGGAAAGTATAACCTGTTTCGGCTTCAGCGCAGCTGGTAGGCTGCCAGATCGCCGCTGTTGCCATACACATACAGCACGCCGCCCTGTACGATCGGCGCTACCCGGACACCCTTGCGGTCGACGCGAACGCGACCGACCAGGCGACCATCGGTCTGTGCCAGCAGGTGCAGATAGCCTTCGAAGTCAGCCACTGCCACATAGCTGCTGAACGCCACCGGTCCGGTGAGCTGACGGCGCAGCAGGCTGTCGTTGGTCCACAGCGGGGTGGCGCGGTTCTGGTCGTAGGCCTCGACGCTGCCGTCGGCCTTGCTCAGGTAGACGCTGCCGAAACCCGCGCCGGGGCCGGCGTGACTGGAGGTCGGACGCTGCCAGCGGATGTTGCCGGATTCGGCGTCGATGGCCACCAGGTTACCCTGGTAGGTGGCGGCATACAGGGTCTGGTCATCGAGCAGCAGACGGCCGTCGATGTCGACCATGCGCTCCAGCTCCGAGCGGCCCTGGGGCTGGGCGATACGCTGCTCCCACAGCGGAATGCCGTTCTCGGCATCCAGCGCCACCACCCGGCCACTGGCCAGGCCGGCATAGACCCGGTGCAGGGACACCACCGGGGTGCTGTGACCGCGCACGGTCAGTACTGGCAGGCTGGACTCGTAGATCCAGCGCTGCTCGCCGGTGCCGATATCCAGGGCCACCAGCTTGTCGTCCTGGCTCTGTACCACCACGATGTCGCCATTGGTCTGCGGCGGCGCCAGCACTTCGCTGGATACCTGCGCGCGCCACAGCTCGCTGCCATCGTTTTCATCGAGGGTGATTACGCGGCCATCCAGGGTACCGAGCATCACCCGGCCACCGCCCACGCCCACGGCACCGGACAGCGGCTCCTTGAGCTTGACCTGCCAGTTGGTCTTGCCCGTGTCGCGGTCCATCGCCACCACCCGCCCCTTGGCGTCGGCGGCATACAACGTCAGGCCATCGAGCGCTGGCTGCAGGTTGTTGAACAGCTCGCCCTGGCCCACGCCGACACTGCGTTTCCAGTTACGCTCGAGCTGCACTTCGGCAGTGAATTTTTCCAGTTCCGCCGGCGGCAATTCCTTCTTCGAGGAGCTGCCACAACCGGCCAGCAACAGGGCGGCGAGCCCGGCAGCCAGAGTTCGGGTCATCAACTTCAAGAGGCTTCCTCCGCCAGGTCATCCAGTTTCAACTGCAGTTGCGGACGCGCACGTTGATCGGTGGTGGCATCCAGTGCGGCCTGATAGGCCTGGCGGGCATCGGCCAGGCGGCCGAGACTCAGCAGCAGGTCGCCGCGTACTTCCTCGCGACCGGCCAGCAACTCGCCGGTCACCGGTGCGGACAGCAGTTCCAGTCCTTCCTCGGCACGTTCCAGCTGGGCCAGTACACGGGCCAGGCGCTGCCGGGCAACTTCCTGCAGGGCCGCATCCTTGCCCTCCTTGGCGACATCCCGCAGCAGCGTTTCGGCGGCGGCGAAATCACCCGCCTCCACCGCCAGCCGCGCCTGCATCAGCGCGGCGAAACGGGCATAGCGGGTGCCGGGATAGTCACTGCGCAGTTGCTCGGCCAGCTCGGCGCCACGGGTACGACTGGCTTCGCTGTCATCCTGCAACACGCTTTCGAGCATGCTCTGGTACACGGCGGAGGCGTTGGCGGCCTTGGTTTCCTGGTAATTGTTCCAGCCATTCCAGCCAAATACGCCGGCCAGTGCCAATACCACACCGGTCAGCACGGGCACACCGTGGCGCTGCCAGACTTCCTTGATGCGTTCTACCTGTTCTTCTTCCGTCTGGTAACTCACCCTGCTCTCCTTTACCGCGTCAGTTTGGTTCGTATTCTTACAGCAGGCTGCGCAGCTGCTGCGGCACGGCGTCCCATGCCAGGTTCAGTTGCTCGCCATCGCCACGCAGGGGCTTGAGCCCCACCTGTCCGGCGGCGGCTTCCTCTTCACCGAGGATCAGCGCATAGAGCGCCCCGGACTTGTCAGCCTTCTTGAACTGACTCTTGAAACTGCCACCGCCACAATGCACTACCAGGCGTATGCCGGGCAAGGCGTCGCGCAGCTGTTCGGCCAGGCGAATCGCCGCCTGCTGGGTGCCATCGCCAAGCGTGACCAGATAGACATCGACTTGCCGGGACAGTTCGGCCGGCACCTTGTCGAGGGTCTCGATCAGCAGCAGCAGGCGCTCCATACCCATGGCGAAGCCCACCGCCGGTGCCGGCTTGCCGCCCAGTTGCTCGACCAGGCCATCATAGCGGCCACCGGCACACACGGTGCCCTGGGCGCCGAGCTTGTCGGTGACCCATTCGAACACCGTCAGGCCGTAGTAGTCCAGCCCACGCACCAGGCGCGGATTGATCACGTAGGGGATGCCGGCGGCATCCAGCAAGGCGCGCAGCCCGTCGAAGTGCGCGCGGGCCTCGTCATTCAAGTAGTCCGCCAGCTTCGGCGCATCGGCCAACAGCGCCTGGGTGTCAGGGTTCTTGCTGTCCAGCACGCGTAGCGGGTTGCTGTCGAGCCGGCGCTGGCTGTCCTCATCCAGCTGTTCGAACCGCGCACGCAGGTAGGTCACCAGGTCCTCGCGGTAGCGGGCACGGTCAGCGCTGGAGCCCAGGCTGTTGAGTTCCAGGGTGACGGCCTGGTCCAGACCCAGCTGCTGCCACAGACGCCAGCTGAGGATGATCAGTTCGGCATCGATATCCGGCCCGGTCAGGTTGAAAGTCTCCACGCCGACCTGGTGGAACTGGCGGTAGCGGCCCTTCTGCGGACGTTCGTGGCGGAACATCGGTCCGGTATACCAGACCTTGTGGCTGACGCCGCCGCCGAGCAGGCCATGCTCGAGCATGGCGCGCACGCAACCGGCGGTGCCTTCCGGGCGCAGGGTCAGGGAGTCGCCGTTACGGTCGGCGAAGGTGTACATTTCCTTCTCGACGATATCGGTGACCTCGCCGATCGAGCGCTTGAACAGCTCGGTGGGCTCGACGATCGGCAGGCGGATCTGCTGGTAACCATAGCCGGCCAGGACCTTGGCCACAGTGCTTTCCAGGTATTGCCACAACGCGCTGTCGGCAGGCAGGATGTCGTTCATGCCGCGCACGGCTTGCAGGTTCTTCAAGTGTCGTTTCCTTTCAATCGGGCACTCAGCCGCGGGCGATGGTGTTGTCGTCCAGGGCCTTTCTGGCGGCGACCTTGTCGCGGATCAGCCGCTCCAGCCGATCCACCAGGTTGTCATTGGTCACTTTCTCGCTCGGCGCGCCATCCACGTAGACCAGGTTGTTGGGCGAGCCGCCGGCCAGGCCGATGTCAGCTTCCTTGGCCTCGCCCGGGCCGTTGACCACGCAGCCGATCACCGCCACGTCCATCGGCACCAGCACGTCGTCCAGGCGCTCCTCCAGCTCGTTCATGGTCTTGACCACATCGAAGTTCTGCCGCGAGCAGCTGGGGCAGGCGATGAAGTTGATGCCACGCGAGCGCAGGCGTAGGGACTTGAGGATATCGAAGCCGACCTTGATCTCCTGCACCGGATCAGCCGCCAGGGAAATGCGGATGGTATCGCCGATGCCTTCGGCCAGCAGCATGCCCAGGCCCACCGAGGACTTGACGGTACCCGAGCGCAGGCCGCCGGCCTCGGTGATCCCCAGGTGCAGCGGCTGCTCGATCTGCTGCGCCAGCAGCCGATAGGCACCGACCGCCATGAACACGTCGGAGGCCTTGACGCTGACCTTGAAGTCCTGGAAGTCCAGGCGGTCGAGATGATCGACATGGCGCAGCGCCGACTCGACCAGCGCCTCGGGGGTCGGCTCGCCGTACTTCTTCTGCAGGTCCTTCTCCAACGAGCCGGCGTTGACGCCGATGCGGATCGGAATGCCATGGTGACGCGCCGCGTCGACCACCGCCTTGACCCGGTCCTCGCGACCGATGTTGCCGGGGTTGATGCGCAGGCAGTCGACGCCCAGCTCGGCCACCCGCAGGGCGATCTTGTAGTCGAAGTGGATATCCGCCACCAGCGGTGTCTTCACCTGCTGGCGAATCTGGCCGAAGGCCTCGGCCGCCTCCATGCTCGGTACCGATACCCGGACGATATCGGCACCCACGGCCTCCAGCTGGCGAATCTGTCCCACCGTTGCGGCAACATCGCAGGTCTCGGTGTTGGTCATGCTCTGCACCGAGATCGGCGCATCACCACCGACCAGTACCGAGCCGACCCGTATCTGGCGGGACTTTCTTCGTTTGACAGGAGATTCCTGATGCATTGGCTTACCTCTTACTGGCCGACACGCAGCCGCGCCACGCCGGACTGGCTGTTGGCGTTGAGCTGCACTGGCTGGCCGTTGAACTCGATTGTCGATACCGCACTGGCCGCGCCGATCACCAGATCCAGCGGGCCCTGCTGGCTGATGTTCAGGGTCTGGCCCTGCTGCATCTGCGCGCTGTGCAATACCCGCCCGCCGGGCATACTGACCTGCACCCAGCAATTGCCGGAGAAGGTCATCACCAGGCCGCTCTGCGTATTCACTGCGGCGGTCTCTGCCGGCGCTGTTGTTTCAGGCGCAGCGGCCTGCGGCGCCGGCGCTGGCGCCGGGGTATCGGTGGCCGTCGCCGGAGTGTTGTTGAGGTCCGTCTGCGCGCTGCCGCCTTCGGCAACGCTGTCCTGCTCCTCGTCGGACGCCGGCTGCTCTGGCTGCTCTGGCTGCGCCGGGTCCGCCGGCAGCGGTGCCAGCGGCTCGACGGCCGAGGGATTGGCAAAACTTTCCGGCAGGGCCATGGAATCGATCTGCACATCATCGATCAACGCCCGGACGCCAGCGTCCTCGGGCTGGCTCGCACCGTCTCGGCTCACGCTCCACCACCACAGACCCAGCGACAGCATCACCGCAACCACCAGCAGGGTGGTCAGCGCCATGACCAGGCGCGCGCCGCGCCGCGGGGGCACCACTACCTTGTCGATGCTGCTGACCCGCTGCTCGCGGGTATCGGCACCCACGTAGCGATCGTAATGCTTGACCAGGGTGTTGGGGTCCAGCTTGAGCAGCCGTGCATAGGCACGCACATAGCCGCGGGCGAAGGTGTCACCCGGCAAACGGTCGAAACGCCCTTCCTCCAGATAACCCAGCGTGGTTTTCGACAGGTGCAGGTGGGTGGCTACCTCCTCGGCGCTGAAACCCACCCGCAGCCGTTCACTGCGCAGCAGTTCGCCCGGATTGATTGGGCCGGTCTCGGTGCCGGCCCCCGCTCCCAGTTCTTCCACCATCAGGACGACTCCGACTCAAGCAGGGCCCGGGCTTCCGGCGTGGCCGGATACAGTCGGCGCAGTTGCAAGGCATAGCTGGCCGCCCGGTTGTGATCATTGAAGCGCCGCGCCAGCTGTACGCCCAGCCACAGGCTGGAAGCGCTCTGCGGGGCCATCTGGGTGAAGCCCAGGTAATAGTTCCAGGCCGGCACGAAGTTCTGTGCTTCGAATTCCATCTGCGCCAGCTCCAGCAGTGCCAGCGGCTGGCGACTGTTCAGCCGCAGCGCACGCTCGAAGCTGGCCCTGGCCTCGTCAGTATTGCCGAGGCTGCGATAGGCCAGCCCCAGGTTCTCGAACACCCGCGAGCGCTCGGCATAGAGCGTGTCTTCCGAGGCTTTGCGGAAATACTCCAGCGCTTCGCCATGGCGCTGCTGCTCCATCAGGAAGGCACCGTAATTGTTCAGGATGCGCGCATTGTTGGGCGCGCTGGCCAGGGCCGCACGGAAGTGCTTTTCCGCCGACTTGTTCTCGCCCTCCTGCTGGAACACCAGGGCCAGGGCAACATGCGCCGACTCCGAGCGCGAGTCGATCTTCAGCGCTTCACTCAGTGGCGCCTTGGCCCTTTCGGTCTCGCCCTTCTGCAGGTAGCCCAGGCCAAGCTGGATGTAGGCATCCCGCGCCTCGTCCGGGTTGGTCTTGCGTCGGGGCTGGTCGCTGGTGGTCACACAGCCACCCAGCAGCACAGCCAGCAATCCGATCACGACAATGTGCTTGCTCATCACCCTCGTTCCTCGATTGGATGTTATCGGCGATTTGTCGGTACGGTCACGCCGGCCTGCTCATCGGCAAGCTGGCGTACCGCGATATAGCGTTCACTGCGCCGGGTCCTGTCCATGACCTGGCCGACCAGTTGTCCGCATGCTGCATCGATATCCTCTCCCCGGGTGGTGCGCACGGTGACGTTGTAGCCGGCGTTGTGCAACAGGTCCTGGAAACGGCGGATGGCATTGTTGCTCGGCCGCTCGTAACCAGAATACGGGAAGGGGTTGAAGGGAATCAGGTTGATCTTGCACGGCGTCTCGCGCAGCAGCTCGATCATCTGCCGGGCGTGTTCCGGCTGGTCGTTGACGTCCTTGAGCAGGGTGTACTCGATGGTCAGGAAGCGCTTCTCGCCCAGCCCGGCAATGTAGGCGTTGCAGGCCGGCAGCAATACCGACAACGGATACTTCTTGTTCAGCGGCACCAACTGGTTGCGCAGTTCGTCGTTCGGCGCGTGCAGCGACAGCGCCAGGGCCACGTCGGTCACCTGCCCCAGCTTCTCGATCATCGGCACCACGCCGGAGGTGGACAGTGTCACCTTGCGCTTGGAAATACCGTAACCGAGGTCGTCCATCATCAGGGTCATGGCGTCGACCACATTGTCGAAGTTGAGCAACGGCTCGCCCATGCCCATCATCACCACGTTGGTGATGGCTCGGTCGACCTTGGCCGGCACCGTGCCGAAGGACTTGTTGGCAATCCATACCTGGCCGATGATCTCGGCGGCGGTCAGGTCGCTGTTGAAGCCCTGCTTACCGGTGGAGCAGAAGCTGCAGTCCAGCGCGCAGCCGGCCTGCGAGGACACGCACAGCGTGCCGCGGCCATTCTGCGGGATATACACGGTCTCGACGCAACTACCGGACGCCACGCGCACCACCCACTTGCGCGTGCCATCCTTGGAAATATCTTCGCTGACCACTTCCGGGCCGCGAATCTCGGCGCAGGCCTTGAGCTTGTCGCGCAGGGCCTTGCCGACATTGGTCATGTCATCGAAATTGTCGACACCAAAGTGATGGATCCACTTCATGACCTGCCCGGCACGAAAGCGCTTTTCCCCGAGCTCCTCGAAGAAGGCCTCCAGCTTGGCCTGGGTCAGGCCCAGCAGGTTGATCTTGCCGGTCGTGTCAGTCATGGCGATACATCACTCGTTGGTGTCTGCGGCTGGCTCAGCGGGTACGCTGGCACAGCTCGGTTTCGGCGAAGAAGTAGCCGATTTCACGGGCAGCGGAGGTCGCGGAGTCGGAGCCGTGTACGGCGTTGGCGTCGATCGACTCGGCGAAATCGGCACGGATGGTGCCGGCAGCGGCTTCCTTCGGGTTGGTGGCGCCCATCAGGTCACGGTTCTTCAGTACCGCGCCTTCGCCTTCCAGCACCTGTACCACGACCGGGCCGGAGGTCATGAAGCTGACCAGGTCCTTGAAGAAGGGGCGTTCCTTGTGCTCGGCGTAGAAGCCTTCGGCGTCAGCCTGGGACAGTTGCACCATCTTGGCCGCAACGATGCTCAGACCGGCCTGCTCGAAGCGGCTCAGGATCTGGCCGATCACGTTCTTGGCGACGGCATCGGGCTTGATGATGGACAGGGTGCGTTCTACGGCCATGAAACTCTCCAGAAGGTAAAAAAGGTGGATTTGGGATAACAGGAATTGTTAACCCGCAGATTATACGCAGGTTGACCGCAAATGCGTAACAGCCCCCGACAATCGAGTTGAAACGCCGTATTACCCGGTCTGGCGGAGCCTTGTCACCGCCTTGCACAGGATCTCGGCAGCCTGCTGCACGTCCTGCTCGGTGGTGTAGCGACCCAGCGACAGACGGATGGAACTGTGCGCCAGACCGTCCGGCAGGCCAATGGCGCGCAGCACGTAGGACGGCTCGACCGAGGCCGAGGTGCAGGCCGAGCCGGTGGACAACGCCAGGTCGCGCAGGGCCAGCAGCAACAGCTCGCCATCCACCCCGCTGAACGCCAGGTTCAGGTTGTGCGGCACGCGGTGCTCGGCCGAGCCATTGAGCGATACCCCATCCAGTCCGGCCAGGCCTTCCAGCAGCTGCGCATGCAGTGCGGCAATGCGCCGGGTCTCGCTCACCATCTGCGCCCCCGCCATGGCAAAGGCCTCACCCATGCCGACCAGCTGGTGCGGCGCCAGGGTGCCCGAACGCATGCCACGCTCATGGCCACCACCGTGGATCAACGCCTCAATGCGCACATCCGGCGAACGCCGTACGTAGAGCGCGCCGACACCTTTGGGGCCGTAGCTCTTGTGCGCACTGAAGGACATCAGATCGACCGGCAACTGCTTGAGGTCGATCGGCAACTTGCCGGTGGACTGGGCGGCATCGACATGGAACAGGATGCCCCGCTCGCGCACCATCGCGCCCAGGGCAGCAATGTCGTTGATCACCCCTATCTCGTTATTGACCTGCATCAGCGACACCAGGATGGTGTCCTCGCGCAGCGCCGCGCTAACCTGCTCGGGCGTGATCAGGCCATCGGCACCGGGCTTGAGGTAGGTGACCTCGAAGCCTTCGCGCTCCAGCTGGCGACAGCTGTCGATCACTGCCTTGTGCTCGATCTGCGAGGTGACGATATGCCGGCCGCGTTCGGCGAAGGCATGCGCGGCGCCCTTGATCGCCAGGTTGTCGGATTCGGTAGCCCCGGAGGTCCAGATGATCTCCCGCGGGTCAGCACCGACCAGATCGGCCACCTGCCGCCGTGCCAGCTCCACCGCCTCCTCGGCCTGCCAGCCATACAGATGCGAGCGCGACGCGGGATTGGCGAAGGTGCCGTCCATGGTCAGGCAGGCACACATCTTCTGCGCCACCCGCGGATCGACCGGAGTGGTGGCAGCGTAATCGAGATAGATCGGTAACTTCATGGTAAAACCTCAGCGCGACTTGGAGGCATCAGCATCCTGCGCGGACGGTTCGATGTCCGCGTCTTCCATGAGCGCTTCAAAATCCTCGGTATCCAGTTTCGGCAGATCACGGGCGCAGTAGTCGCTGCCCAGCTCGTTCAGTGCCTTGCACATGCCCTCGATACGGCCATCGACGGCATGCATGTGATCCAGCATGAGCCCAATGGCCTTGGCCACCGGGTCCGGCATGTCGCGGGTCTCGCCGTAGGCATCGAAACCGATCTTCTCGGCCATGGCCTGGCGCTTGACCTGCTGCTCATCATCCCGAGTCTCCTCCTTGATGATGATGCGGCCGGGAATGCCCACCGCCGTGGCACCGGCCGGCACCGCCTTGGTGACCACCGCGTTGGAACCGATCTTGGCGCCCTTGCCGACGGTGAAGGGGCCGAGCACCTTGGCCCCGGCCCCGACCACCACGCCGTCTTCCAGGGTCGGATGGCGCTTGCCTTTGTTCCAGCTGGTGCCGCCCAGGGTCACGCCCTGGTACAGGGTCACGTCATCACCGATCTCGGCGGTCTCACCGATCACCACGCCCATGCCATGATCGATGAAGAAGCGCCGGCCGAGCCTGGCGCCGGGATGGATCTCGATACCGGTCAACCAGCGCGCCAGGTTCGACACCATGCGCGCCAGCAGCCGCGCATCGCGACGCCAGAACCAGTGGGCCAGGCGATGCAGCCAGATGGCATGCAGGCCGGGATAGCAGAGCAGCACTTCGAGCCGGGTACGCGCAGCGGGGTCACGGTGAAATACGCTGGCGATATCTTCCTTCATGCTGTCGAACATACTCAATGTCTCCGCGCACCGGACGCCTGTACGCCGATGGCTTTCTGGGTTTCGGTCAGGATGCCGCGCAGGATGTTCATCTCCACCACATTCGGCTGGCTGCGCCCATACAGGCGACGCAGGCGGGACATCAGCTTCCTCGGATGCTGGGGGTCGAGGAAGCCGATTTCAACCAGCACCTGCTGCAGATGCTGGTAGAACAACTCCATCTGCTCGGCCGTGGCCGGTACTTCATTGTCCGGCGCCGTGGTTTCGATCTTCTGCATCTTGGTCGGCTGGCCCTGGCGCTGCAGGCTCTGCATACGCAGTTCGTAGGCCAGCACCTGGACTGCGGTCGCCAGGTTCAGCGAGCTGAACTCCGGGTTCGACGGGATGTGCACATGGAAGCGGCAACGCTGCAGCTCGTCACTGGTCAGGCCGGAATCCTCGCGACCGAAGACCAGCGCCACCGGGCCGCTGGCCGGCCCTTCGAGCTGGTCGAGCACCTTGTCGGCCGCTTCCCGCGGATCGACCACCGGCCAGGGAATGCGCCGGTCACGGGCACTGGTGCCGAGCACCAGCACGCAATCGGCCAGTGCTTCCTCCAAGGTGGCGACCACCCGCGCATTGCTCAGCAGGTCATCCGCCCCGGAGGCACGCGATACCGCTTCAGGGTCCGGGAAACGCTCGGGATCGACCAGCACCAGTTGACTCAGGCCCATGTTTTTCATGGCCCGCGCTGCGCCACCAATATTGCCGGGATGGCTGGTGTTCACCAGGACCACACGTACTTTATCGAACACGGACACTCCAGAGTTGCAGCGATGCGGAAAAGGAAAGACCCGCATCTTACTAAAATTCGGCTGTCGCTGCCTACGATGGCGGCATGATCGTTTGTGCAAGTCGCCCGACAACTCTGCTATAATGTCCGGCTTTTCCGTACCCCTATCAGAGATACCCCGTATGCAGCCCATGTTGAATATCGCCCTGCGCGCTGCGCGCAGCGCCGGAGAATTGATCTACCGCTCCATGGAAAGGCTGGATGTCCTGACCGTCAACGAGAAGGAAGCGAACGACTACGTCAGCGAGGTCGACCGGGCTGCGGAACAGGCAATCATCCAGCAACTGCGCCGGACCTATCCGGACCACGGCATTCACGCCGAGGAATCGGGTTTCC
The DNA here is from genome assembly GCF_014219065.1 of Halopseudomonas xiamenensis. Lineage (GTDB taxonomy): Bacteria > Pseudomonadota > Gammaproteobacteria > Pseudomonadales > Pseudomonadaceae > Halopseudomonas > Halopseudomonas xiamenensis. The sequence goes on along the minus strand of NZ_JACLGO010000025.1, from coordinate 49,089 downwards.
AACCCGGGCATGGCGAAGGCGCCGATATCGTCTGGATCATCGACCCGCTGGACGGCACCACCAACTTCCTGCGTGGCGTACCGCATTTCGCCGTGAGCATCGCCTGCCGCATCAAGGGCCGTATCGAACATGCCGTGGTACTGGACCCGGTGCGCCAGGAAGAATTCACCGCCAGCCGTGGCCGCGGCGCCGCACTGAATGGCAAGCGCCTGCGCGTCAGCCCACGCAAGAGCCTGGAAGGCGCCCTGCTCGGTACCGGCTTTCCGTTCAAGGAAGACCAGATCGAGTCGCTGGACAACTACCTGGGCATGTTCCGCAGCCTGGTCGGCCAGACCGCCGGCATTCGCCGCTGCGGCGCCGCCAGCCTGGACCTGGCCTACGTGGCCGCCGGTCGCTATGACGCCTTCTGGGAATTCGGCCTGGCCGAGTGGGACATGGCCGCAGGCAGCTTGCTGATCCAGGAAGCCGGCGGCCTGCTGAGCGACTTCACCGGTGGCCACCAGTTCCTGGAAAAGGGTCATGTCGTAGCCGGCAACCCCAAGTGCTTCAAGGCCGTGCTGACTGCCATCCAGCCGCACCTGACACCGGCGATGAAGCGCTGATCGACCGACCCTGAAGCGCCTCCACACCCCAGGGCGCGGCATCTGCGCCGGGATGGTCTTTGCCGGGGTTGTCGAGCCCCCGCTCGACGACAACCTCCCTGCCCGCCGAGACTCGGCGTAGCGCAGGGGCGCTACACCCCCAGCCCCCATCGCAACCCACTTGCCGCCACGGACGGCAGGCCACAAAAAACCCGGCGCCTCGCGGCAGCCGGGTTTTTCATGCACGCCCCTGAACTCAGGGCCGGTCGTCCACCTCTTCCAACTGCTTGGGAATCAGATCCTCACGGGTCAGCTTGAGGTTGATCAGCAGGCCGTTGGCCACGTAGATCGACGAGTAGGTACCTATCACCACGCCAATGATCAGGGTGATGGCAAAGCCCTGCAGTGACTCACCACCGACCATCAGCAACGACATCAGCACCAGAATGGTCGAGACCGAGGTAGCCAGGGTACGCGCCAGGGTCTGGGTGGTGGATACGTTGATCACATGGGTCAGGTCTGAGGTGCGCATCAGCCGCAGGTTCTCGCGGATCCGGTCGAACACTACGATGGTATCGTTCAGCGAGTAGCCGACCGCCGCCAGCAGCGCCGCCAGCACCGTCAGGTCGAAGGGAACGCCGAAGAAGGACAGCAACCCCAGGGTGAAGATGGCGTCATGCAACAGCGCCACCAGACCGGCCACGGCGAACTTGAGCTGGAAACGCAGCGCGACATAGAGCATGATCCCGGCCAGGGCCAGCAGCATGCCCAAGCCGCCCTGGTCACGCAACTCTTCGCCCACCTGCGGACCGATGAACTCGACACGCTTGATGGTCACGTCCTGCTCGGCATCCTCACGCTGGATCAGTCGGGCGATCTGGTTACCCAGCTCCGGATCCTCGCTGGCCAGGCGAATGATCACATCCGAGGTGGAACCGAAGTTCTGCACAATGGCATCCCCCCAGCCAGCGCCATGCAGCGTCTGGCGGATGGATTCCAGCTCGACCGGCTCACTGTAGTTCAGCTCCACCAGGGCACCGCCGGTGAACTCCAGACCGAAGTTGAGCTGCTTGACCGCCAGGCTGCCAATGGAGAACAGGCTGAACAGGAGTGCAATGGCGTAGAAAGGCTTACGCCAGCGCATGAAGTTGATGGTTTTATTGAGCATCGAATGACTCCTCACAGCCACAGCTTGCTGAGCGTTCTACTGGTACGCCCACCAAGGAACAGGTTGATCAACGCGCGGGTTACCAGAATGGCACTGAACAGCGAGGTCACGATGCCCAGCGACAGGGTAACGGCGAAGCCCTTGATCGGCCCCGAGCCCATGGCAAACAGGATGACACCCACCAGCAGCGTGGTCAGGTTACTGTCGAGAATGGCGGAGAAAGCCTTGTCGAAGCCCTCATGGATTGCCCGCTGCGCCGAGGAGCCGGCGGCCAGCTCTTCACGCACCCGGGCGAAGATCAGCACGTTGGCGTCGATCGCCATGCCCAGGGTCAATACGATACCGGCGATACCCGGCAGCGTCAGGGTTGCCCCCAACAGGGACATCAGCGCGAGCAACAGCACCAGGTTGAAACTCAGCGCGATACTGGCCAGGAAGCCGAAGCCGCGGTACACCACCACCATGAACAGCATGGCGAGAATGAAACCCAGTTGGGTCGCGGCGACACCGTTGGCAATGTTCTCGGCACCCAGGCTCGGCCCGATGGTGCGTTCCTCGGCAAAGTACATCGGCGCGGCCAGGCCACCAGCACGCAGCAGCAGCGCCAGCTCGGAAGCCTCGGCCGGCGAACCCAGGCCGGTGATACGGAACTGGTTGCCCAGGGTACTCTGGATGGTCGCCAGGCTGATGATGGTCTTTTCCTCGACGAAGGTCGGTGCCGACACTTCCTGCATCACCCCGTCGACTTCCTGCATCACCGTGCTGGGCACTTCGCGCTGCTCGATGAATAGCACCGCCATACCTCGACCGACATTATTGCGCGTGGCGCGCGTCATCAGCTCGCCACCATGGCCGTCCAGGCGAATGTTGACCTGGGGCTGACCGTTCTCGTCGAAGTTGGACTGGGCATCGGTGACCTGGTCACCGGTGAGGATGATGCTGCGCTCGACATCCGCCGCCGGGCGATTCATGCCGTCCCGGAACTCGAAGGTCTCGATGGTGGCGCGCGGCGCATTGGGCTCGGCCGCCAGGCGGAACTCGAGGTTGGCAGTCTTACCGAGGATACGCTTGGCTTCGGCGGTATCCTGTACGCCGGGCAGCTCGACAACGATACGGTTGGCACCCTGGCGCTGAACCAGTGGCTCAGCCACACCCAGTTCGTTGACCCGGTTGCGCACCGTGGTCAGGTTCTGGCGTACCGAGTACTCGCGAATCTCGGTCATCTTGGCGTCAGTCAGGGTCAGGCGCAGCACGTCCATGTTGTCGCGGCGCGTGCTGGTCACCTGGAACTCGTTGTACTTGCTGGCCAACTGGCGCTGCGCCGCACTCAGGTCGGCACTCTCGGTGAAACCGAACTGCAGCACGTTGCCCTGCTTGGGCAGGCTGCGATAACGGATACGCTCGTTACGAAACAGGGTGCGCAATTCGCTGTCGTAGACATTGATGCGTGCCTCGATGGCCTTCTCCATGTCCACTTCCAGCAGGAAGTGCACACCACCGGCCAGGTCCAGACCGAGCTTCATCGGCCCGGCGCCGATATTCAGCAGCCAGTCAGGGGTGGTCGCGGCCAGGTTCTGCGCCACCACGAATTCGTTGCCCAGTACGCGACGGACGATATCCTGGGCGGGCAGTTGGTCTCCCAGCTCGGTCAGGCGCACCAGACCGGAACTGGCATTGGCACTGAGCTCGACACCCTTGGTAGCAATGCCGGCGTCGTTCAACGCCCGCTCGATGCGCGCAAGGTCGCTCTGCTGGATGGTCTGGGTGGAGCTGATGCCGGAGATCTGGATGGCTGGATCGTCGGGGTACAGGTTGGGGGTTGCGTATACCAGGCCAAGCGCGAGCACGGCCACGATAAGCAGGTATTTCCACAGCGGGTAACGATTGAGCATGTCAGGGCCCGATAGTGAACCGGGCGCTGAATGCGCCCGGATACAAGTCTTGGAAGGTTAGATGGCTTTCAGTGTGCCCTTGGGCAGCGCAGCAACGACAGCGCCCTTCTGGAACTTGAGTTCCTGACCTTCGCTCACTTCCAGAACGATGAATTCATCAGTGACTTTCTTGACCTTGCCGAGGATGCCACCATTGGTCACCACCTCATCACCGGTGCTCAGGCTGCCGATCAGGTTCTTGTGATCCTTGGCACGTTTGGCCTGGGGACGCCAGATCATCAGGTAGAAGATGACCACGAAGCCGACCAGGAAGATCAGGCTCATCGGATCGAAACCAGCAGCCGGAGCGGCGCCTGCACTCTGGGCCATAGCGGTGGGGATGAAGAAACTCATGCAAAACTCCTGTTTTATATACTCGCAAGAAAAAATAATGGGGCTTCCTGACCGCTATTCAAGCCTCCAGGGGAGGTACCGGCTGGCCGAGACGTGCATAGAAGTTATCCACAAAGGCGGTCAATGTACCCTGTTGAATCGCACCGCGCAAACCATGCATGACACGCTGATAATGGCGCAGGTTATGGATGGTGTTGAGCATGCTACCGAGCATCTCGCCGCACTTGTCCAGATGGTGCAAATAGGAGCGAGTGAAGTGGCGGCAGGTGTAGCAATCGCAGCCCGGATCCAGCGGTGAATCATCATGCCGATGCACCGCGTTGCGGATTTTTACCACACCGCTGTCGGTGAATAAATGCCCATTGCGCGCATTGCGCGTCGGCATCACGCAATCGAACATGTCCACCCCGCGGCGCACGCCTTCCACCAGGTCCTCCGGCTTGCCCACGCCCATCAGGTAACGGGGTTTTTCCGGCGGCATCAGTGGCGGCAGATAATCGAGGATACGGATCATGTCTTGCTTGGGTTCACCCACCGACAGGCCACCGATGGCCAAACCATCGAAGCCGATCTCGCACAGCCCATCCAGCGAACGGGCGCGCAACTCCTCGTGCATGCCACCCTGGACTATGCCGAACAGCGCCGAGGGGTTACCCTCGTGGGCCGCCTTGGAACGTTTGGCCCAGCGCAGCGACAGCTCCATGGAGCGGCGCGCGGTATCCAGATCCGCCGGATAGGGCGTGCACTCGTCGAAGATCATCACGATATCCGAGCCCAGATCGCGCTGCACCTGCATCGACTCCTCCGGCCCCATGAATACCTTGGCGCCATCCACCGGGGAGGAGAAGTACACGCCCTCCTCCTTGATCTTGCGCATCGCTCCCAGACTGAACACCTGGAAACCGCCGGAGTCGGTCAGGATCGGTCCCTGCCACTGCATGAAGTCATGCAGATCGCCGTGCATGCGGATCACCTCGGTACCGGGGCGCAGCCACAGGTGGAAGGTATTGCCGAGGATGATCTGCGCGCCGATATCCTCGACATCCCTGGGCAGCATGCCCTTGACCGTGCCGTAGGTGCCCACCGGCATGAAGGCCGGGGTCTCCACCACGCCCCGGGGGAAGGTCAGGCGGCCGCGACGGGCCTTGCCGTCGGTGGCCAGCAGCTCGAATTGCATATGACTCATTGCACGTCCTCGGGCCCGCGGGCATCCGGATTGCGGGTGATGAACATGGCATCACCGTAACTGAAGAATCGGTACTCGTTGTCCACCGCCGCCCGATAGGCCGCCATGGTCTGGCGATAACCGGCAAAGGCCGAGACCAGCATCAGCAGGGTCGACTCGGGCAGGTGGAAATTGGTCACCAGCGCGTCCACCACATGAAATGGCCGCCCTGGGTAGATGAAGATATCGGTGTCACCACTGAACGGCCGGATCTGCCCGCCCAGTGCCGCGGTTTCCAGCGAGCGCACGCTGGTGGTGCCCACCGCGATCACCCGCCCGCCACGCGCCTTGCAGGCCTCGACCGCATCGACCACCTGCGGGTCGACCTCCAGCCACTCGCTGTGCATGTGATGGTCCTCGATACGTTCGACCCGCACCGGCTGGAAGGTGCCGGCGCCCACATGCAAGGTCACCTCGGCGGTGGTCACGCCCCGGGCCTCGATCGCCTGCAGCAGCTCGCGATCGAAATGCAGCCCGGCGGTCGGCGCCGCCACCGCACCGGCCCGCTGCGCATACACCGTCTGATAGCGCTCGCGGTCGGCACTCTCGTCCGGCCGATCGATATAGGGCGGTAGCGGCATGTGGCCAACTCGCTCCAACAGCCCCAGCACCGGCTCGTCGAACTGCAATTCGAACAACGCATCATGCCGCGCCAGCATGCTCGCGCCGCTGCCGTCCTCCAGTAGGATACGGCTGCCCGGTTTGGGTGACTTGCTGGAACGCACATGGGCCAGCACCCGCCGGTTATCCAGCACCCGCTCGACCAGGATCTCCAACTGCCCACCTGTCTCCTTGCGGCCGAACAGGCGCGCCGGAATCACCCGGGTATTGTTGAACACCATCAGATCACCGGGGCGCAGATACTCCAGCAGATCAGCGAACTGCCGGTGCGCCAGCTCGCCACTGGGCCCGTCCAGGCACAGCAGCCGGCTGGCACGCCGCTCGGCCAGCGGATGCCGGGCGATCAGCCGGTCGGGCAGCTCGAATTGAAAATCGCTGACGCGCATAGCAAGAATATCCGGCATGACAAAAAGGGCGCATATGGTAGCGGAAAACCGCCTTTTCGGCCATGCAAAGCATTGACCTGAACAAGCAAGGCTCCGTATACTCCGCGCGGCTTGCAGAAAGCCTCGGTGGCGGAATTGGTAGACGCGGCGGATTCAAAATCCGCTTCTGGTGACAGAGTGGGAGTTCGATTCTCCCCCGAGGCACCATTCAGCGATGAATGGTGCACATAGAGTGTCAAGCATGACAGACCGGCCTTGAGCCGGTTTTTTTATGTGCCTTTTTAATCCTGTTCCAGTTCACACAAAATGACGCAAGCTTTGACGCTTGAGCGCAAGCACGATCATCTTCACTCCGAGCCATTGATAGCTTAATGATATTGAAATATAGTCCAGCAGCGATTAACCCATCGCTCCGATATTATATTTCCCAAGGATCACGGACATGATCATGAAAAAACTGGCTGTATTCACACTGCTGACCTGTACAGCCGCCGCTTCCTCGGCAATTGCTCAAAACAAGACTCCCGGTTCAGGCCCCAACCCCTTCACCGATTGTGGTATTGGTGCTGCACTGTTTCCCAATACGCATTGGGCAGCCGTGACATCCAATGTCATCTGGGATATCGGCATTACTGCAGTTACGTCAGCAACTGCCAGCCCGCAAACCTGTAGCGGCAAGACAGTTGAAACAGCGCTATTCATTCGCGATACCTATGATACCTTGGTTGAAGAAACAGCCCGCGGTGAGGGCGAACACCTTGCAACCGTCTTGAACATGATGGAATGCGACAGTTCGCGCCATGCAGCTGCCACACAAACGGCACGCGCTGCAATGACCCAGCAGGTTATCTCAGCCGAGTACTCCAGTCAGAGCCAACTGGCAAAGGCTGCAAGCTTCTATTCGATAATCGAATCCTCTGCAGCCCTGAACTGCTCAGTTTGATCTCTTTTGCTGCCGGAGATATTCGGCAGCATACTCATCACACCATAGGCCTACATTGAAAAAGCCACTCTGGCTGGTCTTTGCATTGCTGATCAGCCCTGCTGCCGATGCATCCAAGCCATCCGAGGAGTCGTTGCAGAAGCTAGCACAACACCCCATGTGGCTGGAGCTGCTGCATTATGAACGTAGTTTCTTGGGAAGCTTGCGTAGCGCTATCCATAGCCCTGCTTTTTTTCTCTCTCCCATTGGGCAGACTAATGCTCTTGCCGAATTGCGCGCTACTCTGCACGATCTAGAGAAACCGCCCACCACTGATTTAGACCAACATGCCTACTGTCGCTTTCCGGCCAGAGCGCAATGGCTCAAGGCCCAGTTGGGAACAGCGGCTTCCATTTACACGCATCCCTGCCCGACATTGGATGAGTGGACAAAAGACCAGAGCATTGACTCCGTAAGCGTCATCTTCGCCACAGGTTTTCTCGGTAATCCGGCATCCTACTATGGACACACTTTGCTGAAGCTGAATTCAGCAACGGACGCCGACCTTGTCAGCCCCACTAAACTTCTCGATGTAAGCGTCAACTATGGAGCGATTCTGGAGGGCCGTACCGATCCATTAAGCTATATAGCAAAGGGAATCTTTGGCGGCTACGATGGAGGGTTCAGCCATATAAGATACTACTTTCATAATCACAACTACGGCGAAGCAGAGTTACGTGATCTCTGGGAGTATCCCCTGGAGCTTTCTCCTGAAGATGCACGATTCATTGTAAATCATGCCTGGGAAGTTCTAGGCATGCGCTACACCTATTATTTTTTCCGCCGTAACTGCGCGTTTCGAATGGCGGAGCTGCTGGAAATGGCCACCGAGGTGGAGGCGATCCCAGCCAACCGCCCTTGGACAATTCCCCAAAGCGTAATCCAGCACCTCGATACTGATAAGAGAGCTAACTTTAACACCGAGGCGATACGCTACTACCCGTCGCGCCAGTCCCGTCTATATCACCGCTTCCGACAGCTTAAAGCACATGAGAAGATGCTTTTAACCACAGCGATAGCTGACGCCGACTGGTTCAATTCAGTAGAGTTCGAGTCATTACCACTTGATTCTCAACACGCTATTATCGATACAACACTTGACTATTATCAGTTCGCCATACGAAGCAAGGTAGATGATGCTGATGTACTTGAGAGACGCTACAGAGAGGCTCTGGCGAAGAGATACCAATTACCACCTGGTAGAGGAACATTCGATATACCCGCTCCGTCTTCACCCCACTCCAGCCGTGCTCCCGGCTGGATCCAGGCCAGCCTGGGCTATAACGGCTCACATGGTCCCTTGACTCAACTCAGAATCAGGCCTGCATACTATGATGCACTCGACGGCACTAGCGGACATGTGCCAAATGCTTCGCTGTCGATGGGAGATATGACCATCAGGATGACAAAGGACAACTTCTCCCTGTCTCGCCTCACCCTCTTCTCAATAGAAAATCTAAACCCAGGCGTCACCGGCCTGCCAGGAGATGATGGCTCCATGTGGAGTCTCGGTGCAGGTTTCCATAGTCTGCGGTTGGATTGTGCCGATTGTCTGGTTGCTCGTCTTCATGGGGATATAGGCACCGCAACGCGTTTCTCCGATCAGTTGGTGACCGCATTTCACATCGGCGGAGCCTTACAGGACAGTCGTATGGGCTATGGTAACGGACTTATGCAGGTGGGTGGTCGCGCCATATACCGCCATGCGGAATGGTCGGGACGCGCCTCCTACAAGCTGGGGATACCAGTAGACGGCGATCGGCCCGCATTCAGCATGATAGAGCTGGAAGCCAGGCGCTCCCTCTCAGTCAATAGTGATATCCGGTTACTGCTGGAGCAGAACGGCGGCAGACAGTTCAGTATCGGCCTGGGCTTGTACTGGTAGCTCTTGGAGCTGCCCAGCAGGCAACGACGAAAATTAGAACTCCCCTAAAAGTCTTTTAAGACATATAAGAACTCTTCATTGATACCCAGACGCTGTCGTCGCCAGCACCCACCGACGACGACAGCGCCAAGCAGCTTACTGCTGGTCCAAAAACCGCTCCGCATCCAGCGCCGCCATGCAACCTGCGCCAGCGGAAGTAATCGCCTGACGATAGACATGGTCGGCCACATCACCGGCGGCGAATACGCCCGGGATATTGGTGGCGGTGGCGTTGCCTTCGGTGCCGCTGTTGATCTTCAGGTAGCCGTCCTTCATGTCCAGCTGGCCTTCGAACAGACCGGTGTTGGGGGTGTGGCCGATGGCGATGAACACGCCGGCCAGGGCGATGTCTTCCTTGTGATCGTCATTGAAGGCCAGGCGCATGCCGGTGACGCCGCTGTCATCGCCCAGCACTTCATCCAGCACGGCGTTGAGCTTGAGTTCGATCTTGCCTTCGGCAACCTTGGCCATGAGCTTGTCGACCAGGATCTTCTCGGCGCGGAAGCTCTCACGGCGGTGCACCAGGGTGACCTTTTTCGCGATATTGGCCAGGTACAGCGCCTCTTCCACAGCGGTGTTGCCGCCACCCACGACAGCCACGTCCTGATTGCGATAGAAGAAACCATCACAGGTAGCACAGGCGGATACGCCCTTGCCCATGAAGGCCTCTTCCGACGGCAGGCCGAGGTAGCGTGCCGAGGCACCGGTGGCGATGATCAGTGCGTCACAGGTATATTCGCCCTGGTCGCCGGTCAGGGTGAATGGACGCTGACCAAGCTGCACCTGGTTGATGTGATCGAACACGATCTCGGTCTCGAAGCGTTCGGCGTGCTTGCGCATCCGCTCCATCAGGTCCGGCCCCTGCAGCCCTTCCACGTCACCAGGCCAGTTGTCGACATCGGTGGTGGTGGTGAGCTGACCGCCCATCTGCATACCGGTGATCAGCAGCGGCTTGAGGTTGGCCCGTGCGGCATAGACCGCTGCGCTGTAACCGGCCGGGCCGGAGCCCAGGATGATCAGACGGGAGTGGCGTGTTTCAGACATTGAATCCTCCAGATCACCGCCGCAGCGGCGTGATAGTCAAGATAACTCTGCAGCAGGACCGACAGGACCAACTGCTGAAAAGAGGGTGGCAAGAACCCGGTACAGAGATTGAGGTCGAAGCTCTCTATAATGGTGCGGCCTGGCGGCTGCAGGCAACGCCGCCGTGGTGTTCGACAGACTCTGTTCTACGGATTCTTGCGGAAATTTCACCGGATGCATGGTAGAGGCGATGCCTACCGCTGTCACTATATCAGGCGCATAGTTTATCCCTATAACGCCAATTGAATAAGGACTCTGCATGACACAGCCACTGGCTCCCCTGCGTGGCTCGGGCTATCTGCGCGAAGGTTGGCAGCGCATTCGCCAGCCGGGGTTGCGGCGTTTCCTGGTCATCCCGCTGCTGCTCAACCTGGTGCTGTTCATAGCGCTGATCGGTTGGGGCGCGCGGCAGTTCAACTACTGGATGGGCCGGCTGATGCCGCACATGCCGGAGTGGGCCGGCTTCGTCGAGTGGCTGCTGTGGCCGCTGTTCGCACTGGTGGTACTGCTGGTGTTGTTTTTCGGCTTCAGCATGATCGCCAACCTGATCGCCTCCCCCTTCTACGGTTTCCTGGCAGAAAAGATCGCCGAGCAGGAACGCGGCCTGGTCAGCCCGCCGACCAGCTGGCAGGACATCGCCATGGTGGTGCCACGCAGCCTGGGCCGGGAGTGCCGCAAGATCGCCTATTACCTGCCGCGTCTGCTCGGCCTGTTGCTGCTGACGCTGGTGCCGGTGGTGAACCTGGTCGCCTCGCCGCTGCTGCTGGTATTCGGCGTGTGGATGATGGCGGTGCAGTACATCGATTATCAGGCTGACAATGACCAGGTCGGCTTCATCGATATGCTGCGCTGGATGCGCAGCCGCAGGAGCCTGTCGCTGGGATTCGGTCTGCCGGTGTATATCGGCATGCTGATTCCCCTGGTCAACCTGCTGGTGATGCCGTCGGCGGTAGCCGGCTCGACCCTGCTCTGGGTACGCGAAGGTCCCCGCCGGCCGCCACTGCCATAAATCGGTCATCTCCCGGTAACAACGCGATCACCAATGGCACCCATACTGGGTGTCATGACGACACTCAGCTCCCAAGACCGACACTACGCCCTGGTCACCGAAACCTGGCGGCCCCAGATCAATGGCGTGGCCAATACCCTCGGTCGCCTGTGTGACGGACTGCTGCAGAACAATAACCGCCTGCAACTGGTACGCCCGGCCCAGCCCGGCGAGACCGTCGGCCTGGCTACCAGCGGCCTGATGGAAGAGCTGCTGGTGCGTGGCCTGCCTATTCCCGGCTACAGCCAGCTGCAATTCGGTCTGCCAGCCTACCGGCGGCTGCTGGCACACTGGCGCAACAGCCGCCCCGATACCGTCTACCTGGCCACCGAAGGGCCACTGGGCTGGTCGGCATTGCGCGCTGCGCGGCGGCTGGGCATTCCGGTGATCAGCGGCTTCCATACCAACTTCCAGCAGTACAGCGAACATTACCGCATCAGCCTGCTGTACCGCCCGGTGGTGGCCTACCTGCGCTGGTTCCACAACCAGACGCTGCTGACCCTGACCGCCAGCACCACCCAGCAGCGCGAGCTGTCACGCCTGGGTATCAACAACCTGATGCTGCTCGGGCGCGGGGTGGATTGCGAGCTGTTTCATCCGGCGCACCGCGATACCGAACTGCGCCGCCAGTGGGGTGCGGGCAATACCGATATCGTGCTGCTGCATGTGGGGCGCCTGGCGGCGGAAAAAAACCTGCAACTGCTGCAACACAGCTGGCAGAACCTGCGGGAGAACCAGTCAACCGGCACACGCCTGCACATGGTAGTGGTGGGTGATGGTCCGCTGCGTCAGTCACTGGAAAAGGACATGCCTGGGGCGCACTTCACCGGCGCTCTGTCCGGCGCCGAGCTGGCGACCGTCTACGCCAGCGCCGACGTATTCGTCTTTCCCAGCCTGACGGAAACCTTCGGCAACGTGGTCACCGAAGCCATGGCCTCGGGTCTGGCGGTCAATGCCTTCGACACCGCCGCCGCCCATCAGCACATCCGCGATCGCTACAGTGGCTGCCTGGCGCCGCCAGCGCATGAAGAGCTGTTCCTGGATAACCTGCGCTGGCTGGTCAGCGATGCGGAAGGACGCCGCGGCATCCGTATGCATGCCCGGCACCGTGCCTGCCAGTTGGGCTGGCCGTCGGTATTGCAGCGCTTCGAGGGTTACCTGCAGCGCTGCTGCCATCCAGCACGGCCGCTGTCCCAGGCTATCCCCGGCAAGTAGCCGGGGCGGCCACCTCAGGCCAGCTCTTTCAGAGCCTCGCGACTGTAGGGCAATACTTCGTCGAAACGCCCGGCACGCAGCTTCGCCGGCCACTGCGGATCGACGATCAGCGCCCGTCCGACCGCCACCAGGTCGAACTCACGCTCCGCCAGCCGTTGCAGCAGGTCATCGATATTGGCCTCGGTCTTGGCCACCTTGTCGGTCTTGACCATGTATTCGAGGAATTCGCTGTCCAGGCCGACACTGCCCACGGTGATGCACGGCTTGCCGGTGATCTTGCGGGTCCAGCCAGCCAGATTGAGCGCAGAGCCCTCGAATTCCGGCTCCCAGTAGCGGCGCTGCGAGCAATGGAAGATATCCACGCCCGCCTCGGCCAGCGGCTTGAGGAACTGCTCCAGCAGCTCGGGCGTATCGACCAGACGGGCACTGTAGTCCTGCTGCTTCCACTGGGAGAAGCGGAAGATGATCGGGAACGCCGGGCCGACCGCCTCGCGCACCGCGCGGATGATCTCCACCGCGAAACGACCGCGGTTATCCAGGCTGCCGCCATACTCGTCATCACGCTGGTTGCTGCCTTCCCAGAAGAACTGGTCGATCAGATAGCCATGCGCGCCATGCAGCTCGACCGCATCGCAGCCGATGGCCTTGGCATCGCGGGCCGCCTGGGCGAAGGCGTTGACCACGTCACGGATATCCTCGGCGGTCATGCCGTGCACTATCTGCTTGCCGTCCTTGAACTTGTCCATCGGACCGTAACCCGGCACCGTGCCGTCAGGTCCGGTACCCAGGCGACGCACGTTACCGACGTGCCACAATTGCGGAGCGAACTTGCCGCCGGCGGCATGTACCGCATCCACTACCTTCTTCCAGCCGGCCAGGGCATCCTCGCCATGGAAGCGCGGTACATCCGGATAACCATTGGCGGCGCGGTGATCGACCGTGGTGCCCTCGGTGATGATCAAGCCGACCCCGGCCGCCGCGCGGCGACGGTAGTACTCGACCACCTGCTCGGTGGGTACGCCATTGGGCGAAAAGTTGCGGGTCATGGGCGCCATGACCAGGCGGCTGGGAAGGCTCAGTGAGCCCAGTACCACGGGCTCGAACAGAGGGCTGGCGTGGGCAGACATCGATCAACTCCTGCAAATGTTTTCGGATGGCCACTATAAGGGCGGAATACTTGTTCAGCAGTTGAATTGATGTAATTGATGGCAGGATAGAAGCCGTTGCCATCAGAACCCACAAATGCAGAAGGCCGGCCCCTGACGGGAACCGGCCCTCGGACCTGCGGGTGACGACCTCAGTGGTGAACGCCACCTTCGCCATGGATATGCCCATGGGCCAGTTCGTCTTCGGAGGCATCACGGATATCGGCGACCTTGACCTCGAAGGTCAGGCGCTGCCCAGCCAGCGGGTGGTTGCCATCGACGGTGACTTCATCGCCGTCCAGCGCGGTGATGGTAACGATCTGCATGCCGCCATCCGGCGCAGAGGCATGGAACTGCATGCCGACTTCCAGCTCGTCGACACCTTCGAACATGTTGCGGCCCAGTACGGCGACCAGCTCGGCACTGAATTCGCCATAGGCGTCTTCCGGTTCGACAGTCACCTTCAGCTCGTCGCCCACCTGCTTGCCGACCAGCTCCCGTTCCAGGCCGGGGATGATGTTACCAGCACCATGCAGGTACACCAGCGGCTCGCCGCCAGCAGAAGTATCCAGCACTTCGCCTGCATCGTTGGTCAGGGTGTATTCAATCGATACGGCTTTGTTGGCAGCAATCTGCATAAAAAAATCCTGTGTTTTTCGGGCTAGGAAGTCGTCAGTTTACGCATAAATAGGCGGAAACGCACGGACGGTTCCACTACGCTGGAGGCTGGGGTATAAGTTGACGGCAGAGAACCCATCCTCCCACGCAGGAAAAAAATGGAGCACCATGACTGATCGCCTGGTACTTGTCATAAATTGTGGAAGCTCATCACTCAAGTTCGCCCTGCGCAGCGAGTCTGCCAGGCAGCCGCTGCTCAGTGGACTGGCCGAGCGCCTGGGTACGGCTGAGGGCGTGATGAACTGGAAGGCCGGTGACGCCGGCGAGCAGGTCCAGCTCCCGGACGGCAGGCACAGCTCCGCCATGGCCAGCCTGCTACCACTGATCGCGCGCTTCGCCCAGCAGCCGCTGACCGCAGTGGGGCACCGCGTGGTGCATGGCGGCGAGCACTTCACCGGAGCGCGCGTCATCGACGACGAAGTGATCGCCGCCATCGAGGACAGCTCGCCGCTGGCACCGCTGCACAACCCGGCGCAACTGACCGGCATCAACGAAGCTATGACGGTGTTCACCGATATTCCGCACATCGCCATTTTCGATACCGCCTTCCACCAAAGCATGCCAGCGCACGCCTACCGCTACGCCCTGCCCGAGGAGCTGTATACCAAGCATAGCGTGCGTCGCTATGGCTTCCATGGCACCAGCCACCGCTTCGTCTCGACCCAGGCCAGCCTGCTGATGGGCATGGAGCCCGGCCACGGCGCCTGGCTGACCGCGCACCTGGGCAACGGCTGCTCCACCTGCGCCATCCTCGACGGCAGAAGCCTGGACACCAGCATGGGCATGACCCCGCTGGAAGGCCTGGTCATGGGCACCCGCAGCGGTGACGTCGACCCCAACCTGCATTCGCACCTGGCCCGGACCCTGGGCTGGGACCTGGAGCGTATCGACCACATGCTTAACCGCGAAAGCGGCCTGCTGGGACTGTCCGGCCTGTCCAACGACATGCGCACCCTGGTGGCCGCCCGCGCCGAGGGCCACGCCGGCGCAACCCTGGCGGTGGAAGTGTTCTGCTATCGCCTGGCCCGCTCGCTGGCCGGCCTGGCGGTGGCGCTGCCACGCATCGACGGGGTGATCTTCACCGGCGGCATCGGTGAGAACTCGCCGCTGGTGCGCGAGCTGACCGTGCGCCACCTGGCGCTGTTCGGCCTGGCCATCGATCCGGCGGCCAACGCCACCCCGCCCGGCAACCCGGCCCGACAGATCCAGGCGGACAACTCCCCCGCCATCCTGGTCATACCGACCGACGAGGAACGCCAGATCACCGAGGAGTGCCTGGCCCTGCTCGACCTTGCCGCCACCCAGCCCGTGGAACAGGAAGCCTGATTCATGCATACCTTCTTTCTCGCACCCTCCGGATTCGGCGTCGGCCTGACCTCGGTCAGCCTGGGCCTGATTCGCGCCCTCGAACGCAACGGCCTGCGCGTGCACTTCCTCAAGCCGATCGCCCAGCCGCACCCCGGTGACGATGGCCCGGAGCGCTCCACCGCGCTGATCAGCCGGACCATGGGCCTGGAACCGCCGACCCCGCTGGCGCTGCCCGAGGTCGAGCGGCGCTTGGCCAATGGCGAACTGGACGAAGTGCTGGAGGATATCGTCAGCCGCTACCGCGAGGCGGCCCGCGATGCCGACGTGGTGGTGGTCGAGGGCATGGTACCAACGCGCCAGGCCGCCTATGCCGCGCGTATCAACCAGCACATCGCCAAGAGCCTGGATGCCGATGTGATCCTGGTCAGCGCACCGGACGATGACAACCTGGCGACCCTGGCGCATCGTGTCGAACTGCATGCCCAGGGTTTCGGCGGCCCACAGGATCCCAAGGTGCTGGGGGTGATCATCAACAAGGTGCGCAACCTGGATCTGGGCGGTGATGTGCCGACCGATCGCAGCGAACTCAAGCGCACGCTCAAGGACTATGCCATCGCGCTCAAGCAGGAATCCAAGGTGCTGGATACCGAAGGCTTCCGCCTGATCGGTTGCGTGCCCTGGCAAAACGAGCTCAGCGCCCCGCGCAGCTCCGACGTCGCCGCGCTGCTCAATGCCAGGATCCTGCATCCCGGCGAAATGCGCCAGCGCCGCGTGCTGGACATCATCCTGTGCGCCCGTACCGTGCCCAACACCCTGCACCTGTACCGCCCCGGCACGCTGCTGGTGGTACCGGGTGATCGCGACGACATCATCATCTCCAGCAGCCTGGCATCACTGTCCGGTACACCGCTGGCCGGCCTGCTGCTGACCGGCGACATCATGCCCGACGAGCGCGTCATGCAGCTGTGCCAGCCGGCGCTGGACAACGGTCTGCCGATCTTCCTGGTCGGCACCGGCAGCTTCGCCACCGCCTCGCAGCTCGACCGCATGAACCGCGAGATCCCGGTCGATGACAGCGAGCGAGCCACCCTGGTGACCGACTTCGTCGCCTCGCATATCGACCATGGTTGGCTGCAGCACCGCTGCGGCCAACCCAGCGAGCGGCGCATGTCGCCGCCGGCGTTCCGCTACGACCTGGTCAACCGCGCGCAGCAGGCCGGCAAGCGCATCGTCCTGCCCGAGGGCGACGAGCCGCGCACCGTGCAGGCCGCAGCCATCTGCCAACGTCGCGGCATCGCCCAGTGCATCCTGCTGGCCAAGCCCGAGGCAGTGGAAGCGGTCGCCCGCGCTCACCACATCAGCCTACCGGAAGGGCTGCAGATCATCGACCCGGACCTGGTGCGCGACAGCTACGTGGCACCGATGGTCGAGCTGCGCAAGGACCGCGGCCTGCCTGCGCCGATGGCCCTGCAGCAACTGGAGGATAACGTCGTGCTGGGCACCATGATGCTGGCACTGGATGAGGTCGACGGGCTGGTTTCCGGCGCCATCCATACCACCGCCAACACCATCCGTCCGGCGTTCCAGCTGATCAAGACCGCACCCAACTACAGCCTGGTGTCCTCGGTGTTCTTCATGCTGCTGCCCGACCAGGTGCTGGTGTATGGCGACTGCGCGGTCAACCCTGACCCCAACGCCGAGGAACTGGCGGAAATCGCCATCCAGAGCGCCCGCTCCGCCGAAGCCTTCGGCATCCCGCCACGGGTGGCGATGATCAGCTACTCGACCGGCAGCTCCGGCACCGGCGAAGATGTGGAAAAGGTTCGCGAAGCGACACGGCTGGCCCGTGAGCGCCAGCCGGGGCTGTTGATCGACGGACCGCTGCAGTATGATGCCGCCGCGATTGCCAGCGTCGGCCAGCAGAAAGCGCCGGACAGCCCGGTCGCCGGCAAGGCCACGGTATTCATCTTCCCCGACCTGAACACCGGCAACACCACCTACAAGGCGGTACAGCGCAGTGCCAACGTGATCAGCGTCGGCCCCATGCTGCAGGGACTGCGCAAACCGGTGAACGACCTGTCCCGGGGTGCGCTGGTGGACGATATCGTGTTTACTATCGCACTGACCGCCATACAGGCCGATACCGACAACTGACCAGGAACTGGTGAGGTGGCCTGTCTGATTATGACCACCTCACAGGCCACTGGGCCACCACGGACGAGCCACCAGACAATGCTGTCTTTTTTGCCTGCCTCGATACGCGGAGCCATTTCGCTCCTGCTGCTGATCCTTAACACGCTGTTCTGGTTCAGCCTGCTGTTCCCCTGCGCACTGATCAAACTGCTGCCGATACCGGCGCTGCAGGCCTTTCTCACCAGGGTCATGATCCGCATCGCCGAAACCTGGATGCTCGGTAACAGCGCCTGGATGCGGCTGGCCGGACGTACCCAGTGGGATGTCCAGGGGCACGAACGGCTGGACCATGACGGCTGGTACCTGGTGACCAGCAACCATCAGAGCTGGGTCGATATCCTGGTACTGCAGCACAACCTCAACCGCCGCATGCCGATGCTCAAGTTCTTCCTCAAGCAGGAGCTGATCTGGGTGCCGGTCATCGGCATCTGCTGGTGGGCGCTGGATTTTCCGTTCATGAAGCGTTACAGCAAGGCCTATCTGGCCAGGCATCCGGAAAAGGCCGGCCAGGACCTGCTGGCCACCCAGCGCGCCTGTGAAAAGTTCAAGACCACCCCGGTGGCGGTGTTCAACTTTCTCGAAGGCACCCGGCTGACTACGGAAAAGCATGCCGAACAGCAATCACCCTACCGCTACCTGCTGCGCCCCAAGTCCGGCGGCGTTGCCTTCGTGCTGGACGCCATGGGCGAGCAGCTGCGCTCACTGGTCGATATCACCATCCACTACCCCGATGGCAGCCCGACCTTCTGGGACCTGCTCAGCGGCCGGATTCGCAAGGTGGTGATGCGTGTGCAGACGCGCCCCATCCCCGCCGGGTTCCTGGGCAAGGATTATCAGCACGACGCGGCCTTCCGCGCCGAGTTCCAGGCCTGGATCAACCAGCTGTGGGCAGAGAAGGACGCCCTGCTGGAGCAGTTGCACCGGGACTATCCGCCGCAGAGCTAACCTTCCTCGGAATAAAAAACGGGACGCACCTGGCGTCCCGTTTTCACATCAACCGGCGGCGGCTCACAGCGGACGCAGGTTGATCTCCACACGGCGGTTCTGCGCCTTGCCGGCAGCAGTGTCGTTGCTGGCGATCGGCTGGCTCGGGCCAACACCACGGCTGCTGATGCGCGCACCGGAAACGCCCTGGCCGGTCAGGTAGGACGCCACGCTGGTGGCACGCTCCTGGGACAGGCGCATGTTCAGCTCCAGCGAGCCGCTGCTGTCGGTGTGCCCGACGATGTCGATACCGTTCTGGTCGAACTCCTTGAACACCTTGACCAGCGAATTCAACGTCGGGTAGAAGCTGCTGGAGATGTCCGAGGAGCTGCTGGCAAAGGTGATATTGCCCGGCATGATCAATTGCAGGTTGTCGCCATTGCGCACCACCTGCACACCGGTACCGGTCAACTCCTGGCGCAGGCGCTGCTCCTGCCGATCCGCGTAGTAACCATAGCCGGCGCCGGCTGCACCACCGACCACGGCACCGATCAGTGCGCCCTTGCCGCGGTCCTTCTTGCTCGAGGTGGCAGCCCCGATCAGCGCTCCGGCCGCGGCCCCACCACCACCATAGACACCCGCCTTGCCAGCCTCACGTTCACCGGTATATGGGTTGTTGGTGCAACCAGCCAGCAGCGCAACACAGGCAGAAGCGGCAATCAGTGCTTTGATTTTCATGCGTTTTTCCTTAATTGACGTCGTCATCGCAGCGTGGCATCCAGAGCCGGATGCCCAGTTCCGGAAGTATGACCACCGGAGCCCGGATTTTTATCCCGCAGTCAGACAATTATGGTCGATTCAGCCACGAATGAAAGGATTCTCGCGAATCTCGTCGCCGATCCGAGTGTCGGGTCCATGCCCGGTCACCACCACCGCTTCCTCGTCCAGGGTATACAGCCGGGTGCGGATCGACTTCTCGATGCTGGCATGGTCTCCGCCCCATAGATCGGTACGGCCGATACCCCGGCGGAACAACGTATCACCGGCGATCAGCAGCTTGGCCTGCGGAAACCAGAAGCTCATCGACCCAGGCGTGTGCCCTGGCGTATGCAGCGCCACGCCACAGCCGCAGGCCAGTTCCTCGTCGTCCTGCAACCACTGGTCCGGCGCCGGCACTGGCGTGTAGGGCACACCGAACAGCTTGCACTGCATCTCCAGGTTGTCCCACAGGAACTGGTCCTCCTTGTGCAGATGCAAGGTAGCCCCGGTGGCCTTCTTCATCTCGCCCGAGGCGAGGAAGTGATCCAGGTGCGCATGGGTATGGATGATACTGACCACCTTCAACCCCAACTGGTCCAGACGGTTCAGAATCAACTGATGATCCCCACCCGGGTCGAC
This sequence comes from Halopseudomonas xiamenensis, assembly GCF_014219065.1. Lineage (GTDB taxonomy): Bacteria > Pseudomonadota > Gammaproteobacteria > Pseudomonadales > Pseudomonadaceae > Halopseudomonas > Halopseudomonas xiamenensis. The sequence continues at coordinate 28,925 of NZ_JACLGO010000025.1, read as the reverse complement.
CACGATGGCCTTTTTGCTGATGGGGTCGCCGATGATGGTGCAGTTGCACTGCAACGGACCAACAGGGAAGGTTTCACGGATTAGCGTGGGAGTTGTAGCTTGCATGGCATTCTCTGACCAGGTTACGGAGTCTCAGTTGCACAGCATGGCCGTATCCACCCTGCGCTTCAACCATTGTTTGATGGCGCATCCACGCTACCCGAATGTCGGACCAGCAGTCTGCGGTACCTGACTATTCCGTGTACAATTGCCCGTTTTTTCGCCATCCGGCCGCCACGGACCCTTTTTCATGACTGCACCCGCACAGCAAGGCCAGCTCAAGCGTGGCCTGACCAATCGCCACATTCAACTGATCGCCCTGGGCGGTGCCATTGGCACCGGGCTGTTCCTGGGCTCGGCGGGGGTGATGAGCAGTGCCGGGCCGTCGATGCTGCTGGGTTATGCCATCGGTGGTCTGATTGCCTTCCTGATCATGCGCCAGCTGGGCGAGATGATCGTCGAGGAGCCGGTGGCCGGCTCCTTCAGCCATTTCGCGCATCAGTACTGGGGGCCGTTCGCCGGCTTCCTGTCGGGCTGGAACTATTGGGTGCTGTATATCCTGGTGGGCATGGCCGAGCTGACGGCGGTGGGCAAGTACGTGCAGTACTGGTACCCGCATATCCCTACCTGGGCCACCGCGCTGGCATTCTTCGTGCTGATCAACCTGATCAACCTGACCAATGTGAAGGCCTTCGGCGAGGCGGAGTTCTGGTTCGCCATCATCAAGGTCGGCGCCATTCTCGGCATGATCGCGCTGGGACTGTACCTGCTGATATCCGGTGCGGGTGGGCCGCAGGCCAGCGTCAGCAACCTGTGGAGCCATGGTGGCTTCTTCCCCAACGGCGTCAGCGGGCTGGTGGTGGTCATGGCGGTGATCATGTTCTCCTTCGGCGGTCTGGAGCTGGTCGGTATCACCGCAGCGGAGGCGCAGAACCCGCGCAAGGTGATTCCCCGGGCGATCAATCAGGTGGTGTACCGGATTCTGCTGTTCTACATCCTGGCGCTGGGCGTGCTGCTGTCGCTGTACCCCTGGGACAGCCTGGTGCAGACGCTGACCAGCGGTGACGATCCTTACGCCCGCAGCCCCTTCGTGCAGATTTTCTCATTGATCGGCAGCGACACTGCCGCGCATGTATTGAATTTCGTGGTGCTGACCGCGGCCCTGTCGGTCTACAACAGTGGCGTGTATTGCAACAGCCGCATGCTCTACGGCCTGGCCGAGCAGGGCGACGCGCCACGGGTATTCACCCGGCTCAGCCGCAGCGGTGTACCTATGCTTGGCATCCTGGTGTCCGGCGCCATCACCCTGCTGTGCGTGGCGCTGAACTATGTGCTGCCGGAGGGCGCGCTGATCATTCTGATGTCGCTGGTGGTAGCGGCGCTGGTGCTGAACTGGGCGATGATCAGCCTGTCGCACCTGATGTTCCGCCAGGCCATGCGTGAGCGCGGCGTCATCCCGAGCTTCAGGGCTTTATGGTCGCCGTTCGGTAATTATCTGTGCCTGGCGTTCGTGGCTTTCATCCTGGTGGTGCTGACACTGGATAGCGGCACCAGGCTATCGGCATTCGCCCTGCCAGTGTGGATAGGGTTGATCTGGCTGTGTTTCCGGTTCAAGGGGCGCAGGGCGGGCTGAACGGCATAGGTGCCTACGGACGCCAATCGGGCCGGGGCGGCCCTCCCACAAGGTATGCGCCCCAACAAAAAGGTCCGCGGGGTCTGTATGGTAGCTAGTCAGGCGCCCTGGTATTCGGCACCGTCGTCGGCCAGCTCCTGCACTACCAGGCTGCCGACCAGATCCCCTTCCACGTTGACCGCGGTACGGACAGTGTCCAGCAAACGGTCGATCGGCAGCAGGATGGCAATGGCTTCGGCCGGCAGGCCCACCGCCTGCAGCACCATGACCATGGTCACCATTCCGGCACTGGGAATGCCCGGCGCTCCGCTTGAAGCGATCATCGCGGTCATGAACACCACCAGTTGTTGCACCAGTGACAGCTCCGCACCGATCAGGTTGGCGACGAACAGGGCGGCGGCGGCTTCGTAGAGCGCGGTACCGTCCATGTTCACCGTTGCACCCAGCGGCAGCACAAACCCCGCTATACGGCGTTTGACTCCGAGATTTTCCTGGGCGCAGCGCAGCGAGATGGGCAAGGCTGCCGAGCTGGAACTGGTGGCGAAGGCGGTGATGATCGCCTCGCGTGAGCCACGCCAAAACCACAGCGGCGACTTGCGGGTAACCGCATAGAGAATGCCCGGCAACACCACTGCCCCGTGAAACAGCGTGGTACCGAAGATCAGCACGACAAAGCCGAGCATGCTGACCAGCAGCGCCACATCCTGCTCAGCGACCAGGCGGATCAACAGCGCCATGATGCCCAGCGGCGCCAGCCACATGATCCAACCAATGATACGCAGCAGCATGTCGAGCAGCTCCTGCATCAACTGCAATATCGTTTGGTAGCGCTGGCCGCCGGCAACCAGGGCCACGCCGACGAAGAGGGCGAACATCAGGACCGAGAGGATATCGCCGTTGGTGAACGCCTCGAAGGGGTTCTTGAACAGGCCGGTCAGGAAATGCTGGAAGAATTCCGGCATGGTCATCTGCCTGGCTTCGAACGACGCCATGGCATCGGCGAACATGGCCAGCGACATGCCGCTGCCAGGCTTGAGGACGTTGGCCACCACCAGCGCCAGGAGCATGGCCAGCGCCGAGGTGAGCATGAAATACAGCAAGGTGGTGATCCACACCCGGTGCACCTGATGGTGCGCCTGCAGGCTGGCCACACCGACCACGATGGAGGTGAATACCAGCGGGATCAGGATCATCTTCAGCAGGCCGATGAACACGGCCCCGACCAGGGTGCTGGCATACAGCACACCGTCGCGCAGCCCTGCCTCCTGCGGCAGCAGGCCGAGCAGCCAGCCGACAAGTATGCCGATACCGGCGGCGATGAAGATCAGACGGTTGAGACTGGGCAAGGTCACTCTCCTTTACTGTGAGCGGGAAAGAATACCTCATAGGCCCAGCCCCAGCATCCAGCGCAGGGTTACCAGATTGCAGAAGCAGGGGGTTGCCGGGGTTGGCGAGCACCTGCTCGCCGATAGATATCAGCTGCTGCTGAACCCCAGGCGTAGCGTCGGCGCGCTACACCCCCAGGGGTATCCACCGCCAGTGCGGTTCAGATCGAGGAAATACAGTCCGCTTGCTGCTCCAGCCAGCCGGCAATTTCCACGCGAATGCGCTTCTTGTCCAACTTGCCGACACTGGTCTTGGGGATTTCTTCAACCACGGCGATCTGCGTCGGCACCGCCCACTTGTTGATGCGCCCTTCCTCGACAAACGGCTGCAGATGCTCGGCCAGCAGACTGGCGTTCATCTGCTGTCCCGGCTTGACCACCACCAGGGCGAAGGGCCGCTCGTCCCAGCGCGGGTCCGGCACGCCGACCACCGCCACATCGCGGATGGACGGATGCAGGCTGATCAGGCTTTCCAGCTCCAGCGAGGACAGCCATTCGCCACCAGTCTTGATCACATCCTTGATGCGGTCACGGATATCGATGCTACCGGTATGGTCGATGCTGGCCACGTCACCAGTGTGCATCCAGCCATGTTCCCACAGCTCGCGGCTCTTCTCCGGTTCTTTGAAATAGCCCTGGGTCAGCCAGGGCGCACGCAACACCAGCTCTCCCTGGGTCTGGCCATCATGGGGCAGGAAGTTGCCCTGCTCGTCCATCAGCCGCGCTTCCACCAGCGGCACCGGCACGCCCGCCTTGATCTTGTAGGCGACGCGCTGCTCCTCACTGCCCGCCTCGACCTGCAGATTGTTGTAGCCGGCGGAAATCAGCGGGCAGGTCTCCGACATGCCGTAGGCGCCAGACAAGCGGATACCCCGGGCGCCAGCCGTCTCGTACAGGCCACGGGTCAGCGCGCTGCCGCCGATGATGACCTTCATTCCGCCGAAGTCATAGCCCTCGGCCGCCTTGGCATTGAGCAACATCTGCAGGATGGTCGGTACGCAGTGTGAATAGGTCACCTTCTCCTGCTGGATCAGTTTCACCAGCAACTCCGGCTCGTAACGCCCCGGGTAGATCTGCTTCACACCGAGCAGGGTCGCGGTATAGGGCATGCCCCAGGCATGCACATGGAACATCGGCGTGATCGGCATGTACACATCGCGATTGCTCATCATCTGCTCATGTCCAAGGCCATTGAGCATGCCGGCCTGGGTCAGGGTGTGCAGCACCAGTTGGCGATGGGTGAAGTACACACCCTTGGGGTTGCCGGTGGTACCGGTGGTATAGAAGGTAGTGGCTACCGAGTTCTCATCGAAGTCGGCGAACTCATAAGTGCTGTCGGCGGCGGCCAGCAGTTGCTCATACTCACCGGCAAAACCGCGCAGCTCGGCGGACTTGTCATCGCCATCGGTCAGCAGGATGGTCGTGGTCACGGTGGTCAGTTGCGGCTCGATGGCCTGGTACAACGGCAGGAATTCGCTGTTGACCAGCACCATGATGTCATCGGCGTGATTCATGGTGTAGACGATCTGCTCCGGCGACAACCGCACGTTGACGGTATGCAGCACCGCGCCGATCATCGGCACCGCGAACATGCATTCCAGGTAGCGGTGGCTGTCCCAATCCAGTACCGCCACGGTATCGCCCGCCTTGACCCCGGCATTGGTCAGCGCGTTGGCCAGCCGGCAGATGCGCTGATTGAAGGTGGCATAGTCGTAACGGCTGATGTCGCGGTAGACAATTTCCTGCGAGGCTTCATAACGCACCCCGGACAACAGCAGGTTCTTGATCAACAAAGGCGTGGAATGGGCTTGCTCGGTGGGCGGTAAGATCCGTGTATTCAACATGATGCGACCTTTTTTATTGGGCTTGTCCGGGTCAGGTAGCGATGCTGCCTTGCCTGTTCGCTCAACTATAGCGAGGCAGCGAGGTGGCGACCATGGCCGTTGTGTGACTCGATCATACAAAGCTTTGCGATCGACAATAAGGGGAAAAAGCGCGTATAAAGTCGATTGATGACCACAAATAAACAATCAGTCATATTTCCAGGAGTGAACATGTCGGAAAACATCGTCATCGTCAGCGGCGCGCGTACGCCCATGGGCGGATTCCAGGGCAGCCTGTCGAGCCTCTCCGCAGTCGATCTCGGCGCACTGGTAATCCGCGAAGCCGTGGCCCGTGCCGGCATCGCGGCGGCCGATGTGGAGGAAGTGATCATGGGCTGCGTCCTGCCCGCCGGCCTGAAACAGGGCCCGGCACGCCAGGCAGCGCTGAATGCCGGCCTGCCCTCCTCCGCCGGCTGCACCACCATCAACAAGCTGTGCGGCTCCGGCATGAAGGCGGTGATGCAGGCGCATGATGCGCTCAAGGCCGGCTCCAACCAGGTGATGCTGGCCGGCGGCATGGAGAGCATGTCCAATGCCCCCTATATCATCGAAAAGGCCCGCGGCGGCCTGCGCATGGGCCATGGCGAGATCAAGGACCACATGTTCCTCGATGGCCTGGAAGATGCCCGCAGCGGTCGCCTGATGGGCTCCTTCGCCCAGGAGACCGCCGACAAGTACGGCCTGACCCGTGAACAGATGGATGCCTACGCCATCGAATCGCTGACCCGCGCCAAGAACGCCATCGACAATGGCTCCCTGGCCAGCGAGATTGTCCCGGTGACCGTGACCTCGCGCAAGGGCGAGAGCCTGGTCAAGGACGATGAGCAGCCGCACAACGCCAATCTCGACAAGATCCCCGGTCTGCGCCCAGCCTTCGCCAAGGACGGCAGCATCACCGCCGCCAACGCCAGCTCGATCTCCGATGGTGCCAGCGCCCTGGTGCTGATGACCGAGTCCGAGGCCAACCGGCGCGGCCTCAAGCCGCTGGCACGTATCGTCGGCCATGCGACCCAGAGCCAGGATCCGAGCGAGTTCACCATCGCCCCGGTCGGTGCGCTGAGCAACCTGTTCAACAAGACCGGCTGGAGCAAGGATGATGTCGACCTGTTCGAGATCAACGAGGCTTTCGCCATGGTCACCATGCTGGCCATGCAGGAACACGGTCTGGATCACGCCAAGGTCAACATCTTCGGCGGTGCCTGCGCCCAGGGCCACCCGGTCGGCTCTACCGGCTCGCGGTTGATCGTCACCCTGATCAATGCCCTGCAGAAGACCGGCGGCAAGCGCGGCGTGGCTTCACTGTGCATTGGTGGTGGCGAGGCGACGGCGGTGGCGATCGAGCTGGTCTGAAGCGTCGCAGGGTGATGGTTTATGACAAACCATTCACCAGCCACGGGCATCTTGCCGACTTCAAACAACTGTCTGAAACTAGCAGCCAGTTTTGTCATTGCCCATTTTCAGGAGACTCCCCATGAGCGATATCCGTTTTGAAGACAAGGTCGTCATCGTTACCGGTGCCGGCGGTGGCATCGGCCGTGCCCACGCGCTGCTGTTCGCCAAGCACGGTGCCAAGGTTATCGTCAACGATCTGGGCGGCAGCACCCAGGGGGAAGGTGCCAACAGTGAAGCGGCGCTGAAAGTGGTCGAGGAAATCAAGGCAGCCGGCGGCACTGCGGTGGCCAACCCGGACAGCGTGGTCGATGGCGACAAGATCGTGCAATGCGCCATGGACAACTTCGGCCGGGTCGATGTGGTGGTCAACAACGCCGGCATCCTGCGTGACAAGAGCTTCGTCAAGATGACCGATGCCGACTGGGACCTGGTGTACAAGGTACACGTCGAGGGCGCCTACAAGGTAACCCACGCCGCCTGGCCATACATGAAGGACAGCAACTTCGGCCGGGTGATCTTTACCTCCTCCACCTCCGGCATCTACGGCAACTTCGGCCAGGCCAACTATGGCATGGCCAAGCTGGGGCTGTACGGCTTCACCCGCACCCTGGCGATCGAGGGTCGCAAGAACAACATCTTCGTCAACGCCATCGCCCCCACTGGCGGCACCCGCATGACCGAAGGTCTGTTCCCGCCCGGCGCCTTCGAAAAACTCAAGCCCGAGCTGGTCAGCCCGCTGGTGGTCTACCTGTGCTCCGAACAGAGCCAGGAGACCGGCAGCCTGTTCGAAGTCGGCGGCGGCTGGATGGGCAAGGTGCGCTGGGAGCGCTCGCTGGGCATCGGCTTCAACCCCGACGAAGGCTTCAGCCCGGAAGATGTGCAGGCCAACTTCGAACAGCTGTGCAGCTTCGAGAATGCCGTGCATCCGAAGGACAACATCGAGGCGCTGAAGGAACTGATGCAGAACATCCAGAAGTTCGCCTGATTCCTGCTGGTTGTGAGCGGCCCGCCCTGGCAACAGGGCGGGCCGTTTTATTTCGGCTTTCCCTGTCCGGGCCTGCACAGTAGAATTTCGCGCTTTATGTCAGCCAGGGACAGAAGCGCAGCCCATGAATGTCATCATCGTGAACGACTATGCCGAGCTGAGCAGTACAGCCGGTCGCATGATTGCCGGGCTGCTGCACAGCAAGCCCGCCTGTACGCTGGGCCTGGCCACCGGCAGTACGCCACTGGGCACCTATCAGTACCTGGTGCAGCGCTACCAGGCTGGCGAGATATCCCTGCGCGAGGCGCAGACCTTCAATCTGGACGAATATTGCGGGCTACCGCGCAGTCACCCGCAAAGCTATTACCATTTCATGTACCAGAACCTGTTCCGGCATGTGGATATCCGCCCGGACAACATTCATATTCCCTGCACCGAAGGCGACGACCTGCAAACCCAGTGCGACAGCTACAACGCCTTGCTGCACGCCACCCCGCTGGACCTGCAACTGCTGGGCATCGGCAGCAATGGCCATATCGGCTTCTGCGAGCCGGGTACCCCCTTCGACCAGGAAACCTTTCACACCCGGTTGTCGGAAAGCACCCGCCAGGACAACCAGCGCTTCTTCGCTTCCCTGGATGAAGTACCGACCACCGCCATCACCATGGGCATCAGCAACATCCTGCAGGCCAGATCCATCCTGCTGATCGCCAGTGGCAAGGGCAAGGCCCAGTGCATCGCCGACATGATCAAGGGTCCGATCAGCGAACAGATGCCCGCTTCCGCGCTGCGGTTGCATGCGGATGTGACGGTGATTGTGGATAGGGACGCGGCGGCACTGTTATAGCCAGGCGCCGAGCGCAGCAGCAGGTCCGCATGTCGTCGAGCGGGCGCTCGATAACCCGGGCAGGCACTGTGTAGGAGGGCCGCCCCGGCCCGATTGGCGGCTGCAAGCCAGCCACCTGAAATCAGCGGTCGAGCTCCATCTCGACCCAGGGTGCCACGCAATACAGCGCAGGCCGGGATGAAACCCGGCCCTTTCGGGTTGGCGAGCACCTGCTCGACGACGTCGGCGACAGCAAACCCACAGTCGTAGCGCAGGGGCACCATGCCCCTGCCCGGCTTCAGACGTAAAACGCCTCCAACGGCGGGAAGCCATTGAACTCGATGGAGCTGTAGCTGGTGGTATAGGCGCCGGTGGACAGCCAGTACATACGATCACCGATGGCCAGGTTCAGCGGCAGGCCATACTTGTAGTTCTCGTACATGATATCGGCGCTGTCGCAGGTCGGGCCGGCGATCACCGCCTCTTCCAACTCGCCACGCTTGTCGGTCCAGATCGGGAACTTGATCGCCTCGTCCATGGTTTCCACCAGGCCGGAGAACTTGCCGACGTCGGTGAACACCCAGCGCTCCAGCGCGGTATGCGACTTGCGCGAGACCAGTACCACCTCACTGACCAGCACGCCGGCGTTGGCGATCAGCGAGCGGCCCGGCTCGAGGATGATTTCCGGCAGTTCCTCGCCGAAGTCTTCCTGCAGGAAGCGGGTGATTTCCTCGGCGTAGGTCTGCAGGGTGTTGGTCTTGGTCAGGTAGTTGGCCGGGAAGCCACCGCCCATGTTGATCATCTTCAATACGATGCCGTCTTCTTCCTTCAGACGCTCGAAGATCACCTTGACCTTGGCGATGGCTCCGTCCCAGGCGCCGATATCGCGCTGCTGCGAGCCGACGTGGAAGGATACGCCGTAGGGCTCCAGGCCCAGCTCCCGGGCCAGCACCAGCAGGTCCATGGCCATGTCGCTCTGGCAACCGAACTTGCGTGACAGCGGCCAGTCAGCGGTGGTCGAACCCTCGGTCAGGATGCGCACGTAGACCTTCGAGCCGGGCGCGGCCTTGGCGATATTGCGCAGGTCCGCCTCGGAGTCGGTGGCATACATGCGCACACCCTTCTCATAGAAGGCGCGGATGTCGCGGGACTTCTTGATGGTGTTGCCGTAGCTGATCTGCTCAGGCTTGACGCCCAGTGCCAGCACTTTCTCCAGCTCGTAGATGGAGGCGATGTCGAAGTTCGATCCCTTGTTCTTCAGCAGGCCCAGCACTTCATTGGCCGGGTTGGCCTTCACCGCATAGTAGACCTTGGCGTAGGGGAAGCCCGCTACCAGGTCGTCGTAGGCACGATCGATGGTCTTGAGGTCAACCACCAGGAAAGGGGTTTCATGCTGATCAGCACAGGCACGGATGCGGCTGAAGGTGTCGCGGTCAAAATATTCGTCCAGCTTGATGGTCATGGCGTCGGCTCCAAAGCAATAGTTCTGGTGTCGGGCCGCGTGGGGACATGGGATCAGATGCAGGGCAGACAGGCGTACCCATGCGCCCGGCACAAAGCCAGGACAGGTACGCCTTCCGTAAGCGACTCTGAACGTATAGCCAACACACAACCCGGGGGTGCGAACGTCTGATCAGTATCCCCACTTTGGTTCGCCTACTTCCCAAGGCGTGCGCCGAAAGCAATAAGTCCGCTCCCCAGGGGAACCGGTCTTGCTGTCTCGTCGTCAGTACTTGAGCCGTATGGATCGTGCCAGCCTCAACGTTCGGTGCGCACCATAAAACCAAGTGACTTCGCGGTCAATAGGTGCAGACCATCAGTTGACGTCGAGTATGCAATAATCCACCGCGGGCACCTTCGCGCCCCACCTGACAGAGGAATCCCGACATGCCGGACGCGTCCGTTCACCAGCCCATTCTGGCAGCCGAAGATGACATTCATGATGTGCTGGTCATCGGCGGTGGGGTCAATGGCTGCGGCATCGCCATGGATGCCGCCGGACGCGGCCTCAAGGTATTGCTCTGTGAACAGGATGACCTGGCCTCGGCCACCTCCTCGCGCAGCAGCAAGCTGATCCACGGCGGCCTGCGCTATCTGGAGTTCTATCAGTTCCGTCTGGTCGGCAAGGCCCTGGCCGAGCGCGAGACACTGTTGCGCAACGCGCCGCACATCATCCGCCCGATGCGTTTCCGCCTGCCGCACCAGCCACACCTGCGCCCGGCCTGGATGATCCGCATCGGCCTGTTCCTCTATGACCACCTGGCCCGCCGGGAGACCCTGCCGGGCTCGCGCGGCCTGCGCTTCACTGCTGACAGCCCGCTACGGCCGCAGATCGTCCGCGGCTTCGAGTACTCCGACGCCTGGGTCGATGATGCCCGCCTGGTGGTGCTGACCGCCCAGGCCGCCGCCCGGCATGGCGCGCAGATTCTCACCCGCACCGGCTGCATCGCAGCGCAACGCGCCGATGGCCTGTGGCATGTCACCCTGGAGAACCGCCAGACCGGCCAGCGCAGCCAGCACCGCAGCCGGGCCCTGGTCAACGCCGCCGGCCCCTGGGTCGACCAGGTACTGGCATCGGTGGTGGAGACAGCGGTACGCCGCCCGCTGCGGCTGGTCAAGGGCAGCCATATCGTGGTGCCGCGCCTGCATCCGGGCGAGGAATCCTACATCCTGCAGAATACCGATAACCGCATCGTCTTCGTCATTCCCTACGAGGACGAGTTCAGCCTGATCGGCACCACCGACGTGGACTACCAGGGCAACCCTGCCGCCGCCAGCATCTCGGCGCAGGAGACCGACTATCTGCTGCGGGTGGTCAACGCGCATTTCCGCCAGCAGCTCAGCCGCAACGACATCGTCTGGAGCTATGCCGGGGTGCGGGCGCTGTTCGATGATGCCAACGGCAAGGCCCAGGCCGCCTCCCGCGACTACGCCCTGGATGTCGATACCCGGCCGGGGCAGGCACCTCTGCTGTCGGTACTCGGCGGCAAGATCACCACCTACCGGCGGCTGGCCGAGCAGGCCACCGATCAGCTGTGCGAACTGCTGCACAGCCCAGCCCGCGCCTGGACCGCGGGCAGCGTGCTGCCCGGCGGTGACTTCCAGGACCGCGATACGCTGCTGGCCGACCTGTACAAGCTCTATCCCTGGCTGCCGGACAGCCTGGCCCGGCGCTTCGCCCGTACCTATGGCACCCTGACCCATGAGCTGCTGCAGGGCTGCCACGGCATGGATGATCTGGGCCGGCATTTCGGCGCCGACCTGTATGCCCAGGAGGTCCGCTACCTGATCCAGCAGGAATGGGCACTTGATGCCGAAGACGTGCTCTGGCGGCGGACCAAACTGGGCCTGCATATCAAGGGCAATGCCGTAGCCGCCCTGCAGGACTTCATGGACATCCGCAGCAAGTGGCGCAAGGTCTAAAGCAAGGCAGGCAGCGCGGCATCCGTTTACGCCGATAGTTGACACTGGCAGATATTTTCCGCGCCAAGCTTCAGCCTGCTGGCCTCGGACCGCTCCCTGCAACGCTGGATCAAGCGTGCCGGCAACCTAGTGGTTCGAGCTGACCCATGAGCATCTGCAGGCCCAGCTGTCACAGCTGATCTGGATCTCCGCCGACGGATACCGCCTGGTCTACGCCAACCAGCAGGGCATCCGCATGGTGCGGCCCGGAGACGAGCGACTGGAGGAACTCGATGAAGTCATGGGCTGGGGCACCCGCATCAACCGGGTCCTGGACACCAACAGTCTCAGGATTCGCTGCCAGCAGATCATTCCGGTGCCGGCCAACACCGGCGAACAGCTGCACTTCGAGACCCTGCTGACGGTAGTCGATGAGCGCGGCGAACACATACCGCCCACGGAATTCATCAAGGTAGCCGCGGCCATCCATACCGCCGTCAGCGACATAGGCGTGGATTATGCCCAGGGGCACCTGTTCGGCCAGCCGGTCACGCTCGACCAACCTGCGCAACCGCTCGCAGCGCACCAGAGTTAGCCGTAGTCCCTCGGCTCGGCACCAAAGTTGCGCAGCCAATATCTCCCGTGCCCGGCCCGAGCCTTCATCAGCATCAGAAAAAAACCTACCAACCGATTGATTTTATTAGATAAAAACAAAAATCTCGGCATTGTCGACTGTTGGCACAGTCCCTGCTGAATACCCACTTGCATACAAGATGGTATTCCAGGAACCCAGGAGGCTCGATGCCGCAGCAAACCGGATGGACTATCGACGATTGGCGACAGGCCTATCGAAATGGCTCGCTCTCGCCCCGCAGCGCCCTGCACGCATTGCGCGCCTGCTTGCACAACAGCGATCCGGCATGGATCCATATTCTCTCCAACGCAGAACTGGATGCCCAGCTCGATCAGCTCGAGGCCCAGCCCGATGCCGCCGACCTGCCGCTGTATGGCATCCCCTTCGTGGTCAAGGACAACATCGATGTGGCCGGGCTGCCGACCACCGCCGCCTGCCCGGCCTTCGCCTATATCGCCAGCCGGGACGCCACCAGTGTCGCCCGGTTGCGCGCGGCCGGTGCCATCGTGCTGGCCAAGACCAACCTCGACCAGTTCGCCACCGGCCTGGTGGGCACCCGCTCGCCCTATGGCGCGGTGCCCAACAGCTTCAACCCGCAATACGTTTCCGGCGGTTCCAGTTCCGGCTCCGCCGTGGCCGTCGCCCGTGGCCTGGTGCCCTTCAGCCTGGGCACCGATACCGCCGGATCGGGTCGAGTGCCCGCCGGGTTCAACAATATCGTCGGACTGAAGCCCACCCGTGGTCGTTTCAGCACCAGCGGCGTGGTCCCTGCCTGCCGCAGCCTGGACTGCGTCTCGGTATTCGCCCTGAACGTGGCCGATGCCGAAGCGGTGGCCGCGGTACTCGAAGGCTTCGACCCTGACGACAGCTACTCGCGCAGCGCGCCATTACTGGCCACGCTGATGGGCCAGCAGCCGCGTTTCGGCATTCCCGCGCAACCGCAATGGTTTGGCGACCACCAGGCCGAGGCCGCCTGGACAGCCAGCCTGGCCAGGCTGCGTGACCTGGGCGTGGTACTGCAGGAGCTGGATTTCAGCCCCATGCACGAGCTGGCCCAGTTGCTCTACGGCGGGCCCTGGGTCGCCGAACGGCATGCCGCCATCAAGGAATTCTTCGGCACGCATGCCGAACAGATGAACGAAGTGGTGCGCAACATCCTTGCCCAGGCCAGCAACTTCAGCGCCGTCGACAGCTTCCGTGCCGAATACCACCGCGCCGATCTGGCCCGCCAGATCCACACCCTGATGCAGTCGGTGGATGCCCTGCTGGTACCCACCGCACCTACCCTGCCGAGCCTCGCCGCCGTGGCGGCCGACCCGGTCGGCTGCAACAGTCAGCTGGGCATCTGGACCAATTTCGTCAATCTGGCCGACTGTTCGGCCCTGGCCTTGCCCGCCGGCATCCGTAGCGACGGCCTGCCCTTCGGCATCACCCTGATCGGCGCCGCCTGGCAGGATGCCGCGCTGGCCGAGTTCGGTCGGCGCTGGCAGCTCCATGCCCCCTGGCAAGGCGGCGCCACCGACCGCGAACTGCCGCCACCAGTCACTTCCGGCGAGGTGCCCGACGGCCATATACGCCTGGCCGTGGTCGGCGCCCATTTGCGCGGCATGCCGCTCAACTGGCAACTGACCGAACGCCACGCCCGCTTCGTCGAGGCCACCTACAGCGCCGACAACTACCGCCTGTTCGCGCTGCCCGACACCACACCACCAAAACCCGGCTTGATCCGCTCGGCCAGCGGCGCAGCGATCGCCGTCGAGCTATGGGACATGCCGACCCACCTGTTCGGCAGTTTCGTCGCTCTGATTCCCGCTCCGCTGGGCATCGGTACCCTGACCCTGCAGGACGGGCGCGAGGTAAAGGGCTTTATCTGCGAGGGCGCGGCCATCGAAGGCGCCACCGATATTACCCACCTGGGCGGCTGGCGCGCCTATATCGCCTCGCGCGGTTGATAAAGGAATGAAACAGATGCTGCATACCGTACTCATAGCCAACCGTGGCGAGATCGCCGTCCGCATTGCCCGCACCCTGAAGCGCATGGGCATAAGGTCCGTTGCCGTGTATTCCGATGCCGACCGCAACAGCGCCCATGTCGGCGCCTGCGACCAGGCCATCAGCCTGGGCGGCAACAGCGCCGCCGACAGCTACCTGCGCACCGACCTGATCCTCGCCGCCGCCCGCGAAAGCGGCGCCCAGGCGATCATTCCCGGCTATGGCTTTCTCTCCGAGAACGCCGTCTTCGCCGAACAGTGCGAAGCCGCCGGTATCGCCTTCTGCGGTCCGACGCCGCAACAGATCCGCCAGTTCGGCCTCAAGCACAGCTCGCGCGAGATCGCCGAACAGGCCGGCGTGCCGCTGACGCCCGGCACCGGGCTGCTTGGCTCGCTGGACGAGGCACTCAGTGCCGCCGAACAGCTGGGCTACCCGCTGATGCTGAAAAGCACCGCCGGCGGTGGCGGCATCGGCCTGACCCGCTGCGATGACCAGACGGCGCTGATCGACGCCTACGAAAGCGTCAAGCGCCTGGGCCAGAACTTCTTCAGCGACAGTGGCGTATTCCTCGAACGCTTCGTCGACAATGCCCGGCACGTCGAAGTGCAGATATTCGGTGACGGCCAGGGCAACGTGATCGCCCTTGGCGAACGCGATTGCTCACTGCAACGCCGCAACCAGAAGGTGGTCGAGGAAACCCCGGCGCCGCAGTTGCCAGCCGCCACCCGCCAACAACTGCTGGACGCCTCGGTCAGCCTCGGCAAGGCGGTCAATTACCGCTCCGCCGGCACCGTGGAATACATCTATGACGCCACCCGCGACGCCTTCTATTTCCTCGAAGTGAATACCCGCCTGCAGGTGGAACACCCGATCACCGAAGCCTGCACCGGCGTCGACCTGGTCGAATGGATGATCCTCAGCGCCGGCGGCCAGCCACCGGCGCTGGATATCGATATCCAGCCCAGCGGGGCGGCGATCGAGGTGCGCCTGTATGCCGAGGACCCGGTCCGCGACTTCCAGCCCTCGCCTGGCGTGCTGACCGAGGTCAGCTTCCCGGCCAGCGCCCGCATCGACACCTGGGTCGCCACCGGCACCGAGGTATCGCCCTATTACGACCCGATGATCGCCAAGATCATCGTGCATGGCCGCGACCGCGCCGAGGCCCTCGGCAAGCTGCGCGAGGTGCTCGACGCCACCCGCGTCGCCGGCATCGCCAGCAACCTGGATTACCTGCGGCAGATCATCGCCAGCGATTTCTTCGCCCGGGGCGACGTGGCCACCAACCGGCTGGCCAGCTTCGTTTACCGCCCGCCGGTGGTGGAGGTACTCCAGCCCGGCACCTACACCAGCGTGCAGGACTATCCCGGCCGCGCCGGCTACTGGAGCATCGGCGTGCCGCCCTCCGGGCCGATGGATGACTATGCCTTCCGCCTGGCCAACCGCATCGTCGGCAACCACGCCAGCGCCGCAGGCCTGGAATGCACCCTGATCGGCCCGACCCTGCGCTTTCACAGGGACACGCTGATCGCCCTGACCGGCGCCCGCTCGGATGCCAGGCTGGATGGCGAAAGCGTGCCCTTCTGGGTGCCGATCATGGTCAAGGCCGGGCAGGTGCTGGACGTCGGCAAGGCCGAAACCGGCTGCCGCAGCTATCTGGCAGTGCGCAACGGCTTCGACGTACCGGTCTACCTGGGCAGCCGCTCGACCTTCGCCCTCGGCCAGTTCGGCGGCCACGCCGGGCGCACCCTGCGCACCACCGACATGTTGCCGATCAGCGATCCGCGGATCGCCGCCTGCACCACGCCTGCGCCGGCGTATCAGCCCGCCGCCGCGCCAACCGCGCTGATTCCCGAGTACCCCGGCGAATGGGAAATCGGCGTGCTTTACGGCCCGCATGGCGCGCCGGACTTCTTCACCGACGACGCCATCGAGATGTTCTTCGCCACCGCCTGGGAAGTGCATTACAACTCCAACCGCCTGGGTATCCGCCTGAACGGCCCGAAGCCGACCTGGAGCCGCAGTGACGGTGGCGAGGCCGGACTGCACCCCTCCAACATCCACGACACCGAATACGCCGTCGGCTCGATCAACTTCACCGGCGACATGCCGGTGATCCTGACCAGGGATGGTCCCAGCCTCGGCGGTTTCGTCTGTCCGGTGACCATCGCCAAGGCCGAGCTGTGGAAAGTCGGCCAGGTCAAACCCGGTGACCGCATCCGCTTCAAGCGCCTGAGCTTCGACAGCGCGCTGGCCCTGGAACTGGCCACCGACCGTGCCATCGAGCAACTGGCCGCGCAGCCGGCGCCGGAAGCGCTGATGGAGAACCGCCCCGCGGGCACCCTGTGCGCCTGCATACTCGCCAGCCTGGCGGAACAGGGCGCGCGCCCGGAAGTTACCTACCGCCAGGCCGGCGACAAGTACATCCTGCTGGAATACGGCCCCAACGTGCTCGACCTGCGCCTGCGCCTGCGTGTGCATGCGCTGATGGAAGTGCTCGAGGCCAACCCCATCGACGGCATCATCGAACTGTCACCCGGGGTGCGCTCGTTGCAGGTCAACTACGACAGCCGGGTCATCCACCAGCGCGAACTGCTCGAGCAGCTGCTGAGCCTGGAAACCCGATTGCCGGACGCCGCCAGCCTGCGCGTGCCCAGCCGGGTCATCCACCTGCCCATGGCCTTCGAGGATTCCGCCACCCTGGATGCCGTGGCCCGCTATCGCCAGTCGGTGCGCGACAGCGCGCCCTGGCTGCCAAGCAACACCGAATTCATGCGCCGCATCAACGGCCTGGAGAGTATCGAACAGGTACGCGACATCCTGTTCAGCGCCAGCTACATGGTGCTCGGCCTGGGTGATGTCTACCTCGGCGCGCCCTGCGCGGTGCCGGTCGATCCGCGCCACCGCCTGCTGACCTCCAAGTACAATCCGGCGCGCACCTACACCGCCGAGGGCACCGTGGGCATCGGCGGCGTGTACATGTGCATCTACGGCATGGACTCGCCCGGCGGCTATCAGCTGGTCGGCCGCACCCTGCCGATCTGGAACAAGTTCCTCAAGAGCCCGGCCTTCGTCAACGGCGAGCCCTGGCTGCTGAAGTTCTTCGACCAGGTGCGTTACTACCCGGTCAGCGAGGCCGAACTGAGCGAACAGCGCGAGGCCTTCCGCGAGGGCCGCCTGGACCTGCGTATCGAGGAAAGCTGGTTCGATCTGGCCGAGCATGAGCGGTTTCTGCACGACCACGCCGACAGCATCGCCGCCTTCAAGGCCGACCAGCAGACCGCCTTCACCCGGGAAGTGGCACTGTGGCAGGCCGACGAACAGGCCCAGGTCGATGCTGCCCTGCGGCTGCCGGCCCGCAGCGGCCCCATCGAGGTGGACGGCCATGCGGTCACTGCCGATATCAGCGGCAATATCTGGAAGCTGCTGGTGGAACCCGGCCAGCGCGTGGAGATCAACCAACCGCTGCTGATCGTCGAGGCGATGAAGATGGAATTTGCCGTACATGCCGACCGCAGTGCCAGGGTCAGCGCGATTCACTGCGCGGCGGGCAGGCAGGTCAATGCCGGCGACCTGCTGTTGGTGCTTGAATCTTGAATAGTGAGCGGATGGAGGCCGGCCCGGCACATGCTCTTCGCCGCCCGGCCCAAGCTGCACCATAGCCCGCCGCGCCGCCGATAGGAGCATCTGTCGATTTTCTGCTTTGTTTGCCCCGGCGAATCGGCCACAATACGCGCCGATTCCCTTTATCCTCGCCTGGAGCCGGCTGGCGCGTTTCTCTGCCTTGGCTCCCTGCCCAGCAAAAACCGAACAGCACATTATGTCCAGCAAGCAGATTCAGCAAGAAGTCGCCAAACGCCGTACCTTCGCCATCATCTCCCACCCCGACGCGGGTAAGACCACCATCACCGAACGCCTGCTGCTGATGGGCAAGGCCATCGAGGTCGCCGGCACGGTCAAGTCGCGCAAGTCCGATCGCCATGCGACCTCGGACTGGATGGCGATGGAGAAGCAACGGGGCATCTCGATCACCACCTCGGTCATGCAGTTTCCCTACCGCGAGCACATGATCAACCTGCTCGACACCCCCGGTCACGAGGACTTCTCCGAAGACACCTACCGCACCCTGACCGCGGTGGACAGCGCGCTGATGATGATCGACGGCGGCAAGGGCGTGGAGCCGCGCACCATTGCCCTGATGAACGTCTGCCGCCTGCGCGACACGCCGATCATCAGTTTCGTCAACAAGCTCGACCGTGACATCCGCGACCCCATCGAGCTGCTGGACGAGATCGAGGAGGTGCTGGACATCAAGGCCGCGCCCATTACCTGGCCGATCGGCTGCTATCGCGAGTTCAAGGGTGTCTATCACCTGGCCAGGGACTGCATCTACGTCTACACCGCCGGGCATGGCCACGAACGCACCGAGGAAACCGTCATCCAGGGGCTGGACAGCGACGACGCCCGTGCCCTGCTGGGCGACATGTACGACGGCTTTCTGGAAGAGCTGGAACTGGTCCAGGGTGCCTGTCACGAATTCGACGCCGAGGCCTATCTGCAGGGCAAGCTGACCCCGGTGTTCTTCGGTACGGCGCTGGGCAACTTCGGCGTCAACCATGTGCTGGATGCCTTCGTCGACTGGTCTCCGGCACCGCTGTCGCGCATGACCCAGGAACGTGAGGTGGTACCCACGGAAGACACTTTCAGCGGCTTCGTTTTCAAGATCCAGGCCAACATGGACCCGCGGCACCGCGACCGCATCGCCTTCATGCGCGTCTGCTCCGGTAAATACGAGCAGGGCATGAAGATGCGTCACGTGCGCATCGGCAAGGACATCAAGATCACCGACGCCCTGACCTTCTTCTCCAGTGACCGCGAACGCCTGGAAGAGGCCTGGGGTGGCGATATCATCGGCCTGCACAACCATGGCACCATCCAGATCGGTGACACCTTCACCGCCGGCGAGAACATGAGCTTCACCGGTATCCCGCACTTTGCCCCGGAGCTGTTCCGCCGTGTCCGGCTGAAGGACCCGCTCAAATCCAAGCAACTGCGCCAGGGCCTGCAGGAGCTGGCCGAGGAAGGTGCCACCCAGGTGTTCTTCCCGGAACGCAACAACGACATCATTCTCGGTGCGGTCGGGGTACTGCAGTTCGATGTGGTCGCCAGCCGCCTGAAGGAAGAATACAAGGTCGAGTGCCTGTACGAACCGGTGAACGTCTGGTCCGCCCGCTGGATCGAATCGACCGACAAGAAGAAGCTCGCCGAATTCAGCAGCAAGGCCATGGAGAACCTGGCCATCGATGGCGGTGGGCATCTGACCTACCTGGCACCGACCCGGGTCAATCTCAGCCTGACCGAGGAACGCTGGCCGGAAATCCGCTTCAACGCCACCCGCGAGCATCATTGATACCTAGCCGCACCGTCATCCTCGGCGCACGACTAAACCCGTCATCCTGCGCCTCCCCCGCCATCCTTCGCTTCCCCGTCATCCTTCGCGAAGGCGAAGGATCTACCGGCCACTCCGAGTCAACCGACACCCTGGATCCTCGGCCTACGCCGAGGATGACGAGAGAGGGTGTCGGCCTGTAGAGAAGGTGGCAACCTGCAGAGAAGAGGTTGGACCATGGGAAGGACCTAGAACAGGTCGGACTGGTCCGCTTGCGTGCTGCTGGCGTCGTCCTGTCGCAATGCCGCTTCCTGCTTCGCCCGCAGCACTCTCGCCTTGCGCGACTGGCACAGGCGCACCACCTGGCGCTTCTGCTCGGCCGACAGTTGCAGCCAGTAGAGGCGTTCCTCCCGCGAGCGAAAGCAGCCTTTGCAGAAGCCTTTGCTATTGACTTCGCAGACGCCTATGCATGGACTGGGTATTTCGAAAAATTCAAGCTGATTCATATTTGACCCCAGCGCCATTGCACTCTATATTGCGTTCATTCGAGCTTTCATCACTATATATTGTGTATTTCACATACATCGATTTTGCGTCTGAATCAAGCCCTTTTTATCACCAGGATGAGCCCCATGACCGATTTCCAGTCCCTCAAAGTAACCAAGCGTGACGGCCGTCAGGAACCCATTGACCTGGACAAGATCCACCGCGTGCTGGATTGGGCCGCCGAGGGTCTGGACAATGTATCGGTTTCCCAGGTCGAACTGAAATCGCAGATCCAGCTGTACGACGGCATTCGCAGCCAGGATATCCACGAGACCATCATCAAGGCCGCCGCCGACCTGATCTCCCAGGATACCCCCGACTACCAGTACATGGCCGCGCGCCTGGCGATCTTCCATCTGCGCAAGATAGCCTATGGTCAGTTCGAACCGCCACACCTGTTCGACCACGTCACCACGCTGACGGAAATGAGCCGCTATGACCAGCACATTCTGCGCGACTACAGTCGCGATGAGTTCGACACCCTCAACGACTACATCGACCACAGCCGCGACCTGAACTTCTCCTACGCGGCGGTCAAGCAGCTGGAAGGCAAGTACCTGATCCAGGACCGCGTCAGCCGCCGGGTCTATGAAAGCCCGCAGATGCTCTACATGCTGATCGGCATGTGTCTGTTCGCCGATTACCCGCAGGATAGCCGGCTGGGCTACATCAAGCGCTTCTACGACGCCATCTCGACCTTCAAGATCTCGCTGCCGACGCCGATCATGTCCGGCGTGCGCTCGCCGTCGCGGCAGTTCAGCTCCTGCGTGCTGATCGAGTGCGGTGACAGCCTGGATTCGATCAACGCCACCACCTCGGCGATCGTCAAGTACGTATCCCTGCGCGCCGGTATCGGCATCAACGCCGGACGTATCCGCGCCGTCGGCAGCCCGATCCGTGGCGGCGAAGCGCAGCACACCGGCTGTATCCCGTTCTTCAAGCTGTTCCAGGCAGCGGTCAAGTCCTGCTCTCAGGGCGGCGTGCGCGGTGGCGCAGCCACGCTGTTCTACCCGCTGTGGCACCTGGAAGTGGAGTCGCTGCTGGTGCTGAAGAACAACCGTGGCGTCGAAGAGAACCGCGTGCGGCACATGGACTACGGCGTGCAGATCAACCGCACCCTGTACCAGCGCCTGATTAAGAATGGCAACATCACCCTGTTCTCGCCACATGATGTTCCCGGCCTGTACGACGCCTTCTTCGCCGATCAGGACGAGTTCGAGCGGCTGTACGAGAAGTACGAGCAGGACCCGTCGATCCGCAAGCGCAGCATGCCGGCGGTCGAACTGTTCTCGCTGATGATGCAGGAGCGCTCCAGCACCGGTCGCATCTATATCCAGAACGTCGACCACTGCAACACCCACAGCCCGTTCGACCCGAAGGTGGCACCGGTGCGCCAGTCCAACCTGTGCCTGGAAATCGCCCTGCCGACCAGCCCGCTGCAGGGCGTGGATGACGGCAGCGGCGAAATCGCCCTGTGCACCCTGTCGGCACTGAACCTGGGCGCGATCAACAGCCTGGAAGAACTGGAAGAGCTGGCCGACCTGGCAGTGCGCGCGCTGGACTCGCTGCTGGACTACCAGGACTACCCGATCGAAGCGGCACGCAAAGCCTCGATGAAGCGTCGCACCCTGGGTATCGGCGTGATCAACTTCGCCAACTACCTGGCCAAGAACGGCGTGAAATACTCCGACGGCTCGGCCAACAACCTGACCCACCGCACCTTCGAGGCGATCCAGTACTACCTGCTCAAGGCCTCCAACCAGCTGGCCCGCGAGCGCGGCGCCTGCTCCGGCTTCAACGAGACCACCTATGCCCAGGGTATCCTGCCGATCGATACCTACAAGAAGGACCTGGACGCGATCTGCTCCGAGCCGCTGCATCTGGACTGGGAAGGGCTGCGCGCCGACATCCGCGAACACGGTCTGCGCAACTCGACGCTGTCCTCGCTGATGCCGTCGGAAACCTCCAGCCAGATCTCCAACGCCACCAACGGCATCGAGCCGCCGCGCGGCCTGGTCACCGTCAAGCAGTCCAAGGACGGTATCCTCAAGCAGGTGGTGCCGGACTACGAGGAGCTCAAGGGTGCCTACGAGCTGCTGTGGCAGATGCCCGGCAACGATGGCTACCTGCAACTGGTCGGCATCATGCAGAAGTTCGTCGACCAGGCGATCTCGGCCAACACCAACTACGATCCGCAGCGTTTCGAGGGTGGTCGTGTGCCGATGAAGCAACTGCTCAAGGACCTGCTGACCGCCTACAAGTTCGGCCTCAAGACCCTGTACTACCAGAACACCCGCGATGGCGCCGATGATGCGCAGAGCGATATGGCCGATGACTGCGCTGGTGGTGCGTGCAAGATCTGAAGTTCCCCCCTCTCCCCGGCCCTCTCCCGCAGGGGGAGAGGGGGAAACCACCACCCCCTCCCCACCAGCAACCTCCAGCTTTCCGGTTCCTTGAGGGCCAATTGATGAAAATGAAATACAGCACCTTTTCCCAGACCGACAACAACCAGATGCGCGAGCCGATGTTCCTCGGCCAGCCGGTCAACGTTGCCCGCTATGACCAGCAGAAGTACCCGATCTTCGAGAAACTGATCGAGAAGCAGCTGTCGTTCTTCTGGCGCCCGGAGGAAGTCGATGTATCCCAGGATCGCATCGACTTCCGCAACCTGCCGGATCACGAGAAACACATCTTCCTCAGCAACCTGAAATACCAGACGTTGCTGGACTCGATCCAGGGTCGCAGCCCGAACGTGGCCTTCCTGCCGCTGGTATCCATCCCCGAGCTGGAGACCTGGATCGAGACCTGGTCGTTCTCCGAGACCATCCACAGCCGCTCGTACACCCACATCATCCGCAATATCGTCAACGATCCGGCGGTGGTGTTCGACGATATCGTGCGCAACCGCCACATCATCGAGCGCGCCGGCGATATCTCCAACTACTACGACGAGCTGATCCAGTACGGCAACCTGTACAACCAGTTCGGCGAGGGTACCCACCAGCTCGGTGGCCGCAGCGTGACCATCGAGCGCTTCGAGCTGAAGAAGAAGCTGTACATGTGCATGATGTCGGTGAACGTGCTGGAGGCGATCCGCTTCTATGTCAGCTTCGCCTGCTCCTTCGCCTTCGCCGAGCGCCGGCTGATGGAAGGCAACGCCAAGATCATCCGCCTGATCGCCCGCGACGAGGCGCTGCACCTGACCGGCACTCAGCATATCCTCAATATCATGCAGGAAGGCGTGGACGACCCGGAAATGGCCGAAGTCGCCCAGGCCTGCCATGAGCAGTGCATCGAGCTGTTCCGCCATGCCGCCGAGCAGGAGAAGCAGTGGGCCGAGTACCTGTTCAAGGACGGCTCGATGATCGGGTTGAACTACAGTATCCTCAGCCAGTACGTCGAGTACATCACCAACCTGCGGATGAACGCGGTCGGCCTGGAGCCGATCTTCCCCAAATCCACGCAGAACCCGATCCCCTGGATCAATGCCTGGCTGGTCTCGGATAACGTGCAGGTGGCGCCCCAGGAGGTCGAGGTCAGCTCCTACCTGGTCGGCCAGATCGACTCCGAGGTATCGGTGGAGGACCTGGGCGAGTTCGAGCTGTAGGCGTGCAGGTATTCACCCGCGACACCTTCTTCGAGCTGGAGGAGGATGAAAGCCTGCTGGAAGGCCTGGAACGTACCGGCCATCATGTCGAGTACCAGTGCCGCAGTGGCTACTGCGGCGCTTGCCGGGTCAAACTCAAGGTCGGCAGCGTGGTCTACCCGAAACCACCGCTGGCCTTTCTCAAGCGTGACGAGATCCTGCCCTGCTGCTGCCGGCCGGCGGAACCCATCGTCATCAACGTGCCGCTGAAAAGCAAACTCTGAGGGCCAGCCGATGTTCGAGATTCAGCCCATGGATGCCGAACTGTACCGCCAGCAGACCCGCCGCAGCACACTGGTGCTGTGCGCGATCCTGGCTGCCCTGTGCATCGCGCTGGCCACTCTGTCGGTGAGCCTGTTCGGCGAGCCCGGCGGCAACAACTTCCGCTGGAACCTGGGCGGCGTGGTGGCCGGACTGCTGCTGACCATCGCCGTGGTACGCCTGTACCTGTGGCAGCAGCCGTGGATGGCCCCGGCGGTCTATGGCTTTCGCCTCAAGCGCAACCTGATGAAGGTGACCAATATCCTGCATCAGGTCGAGGCCGGCGTCGCCGCCAGGGATGCGACCGCCATGCGCGTGCAGCGCTTCTATCACCTGGGCCTGCTGCAGATGCACCAGCTCGACGGCAACAGCAGTGCCATCAGCGATATGGTCAAGGCGGTGGACCTGCACCGCGAGCAGATGCTGGCCGAAGGCCTGGACCCCGAGCAACAGCGCCTGGACCCCGCCTGGCTCGCCAGCATCAGCGAACGCTGGCGCGACCACAAGCGCCGCTAGGACGGTGCGCCAGCCTGCTCAGTTGCCGGCGCGGCGCAGCGCCTGGGGCGAGAAGTCCCGCGGTGACATGGGGTAGTCAAAGTCGTACATCGGCTCGTTGTTGTCCAGGCCATCGACGAAGTAGTTGCCGGTCTTCAGGTGATACAGGGTTTCCAGGGTGCTGTTGAACATCGGCAGTTCGTAGTAGCTGATGGGATGGCTTTCCTGCAGGCCCACCAGCTCACCGCTGGTATCGCGCAGGTCCACCGCCAGGATCTGCCAGCTGTCCTCGTCGATATAGAAGCGCCGTGTGTGATAGGGATGGGAGTAGCCGGTACGCAGATTGGCCTCCACCACCCACACCCGGTGCAGCTCATAGCGCAGCAGTTCGGGGTTGAGGGTTTTCGGCAGCACGATGCGATCGTAGTCGATGCCCTGCTGGTGGACTGCATAGCTGTTGTAGGGCACCAGCATTTCCTGCTTGCCCACCAGCGTCCACTCGTAGCGGTCCGGTGCACCGTTATAGGAATCCACCACGTCGGCGGTAGCCAGGCCACTGGTGTCGGGCTGGATCGAATCGTAGGCCAGCGACGGCAACCGCCGCACACGCCGGTCGCTGGGGCTGTAACGCCAGGCGCGGCGGGTGGTCAGCACCTGGTCCAGCGGGTCCTGCACCACCAGCGAGGTGCCGGACAGCTTGGCTGGCGCGGTAACCTGGTAGCGGTAGTACAGCAGGGTGTTGTCCATGGCCTCGTGGGTCATGCCCTCGCGGTTGTAGACGTAGTAGACATAGCGCTCACGCTTGATCAGGTTGCTGCGACCATTGATCACCACCGCCTGGTTGTTGATGAAGTGAGTCTGCTCACCCTTGTAGTGCAGGATATGGTTCCAGATGATCTCCATACCGTTCTGCGGGATGGGGAACGGAATACCGGCCACCGCCCCGGCGATACCGTTGCCGTTGGCGATCAGCTCGGCCTGTTCGGCATTGGCCCGGGTGGCATCATAGATACGCTGCGGTGCGGCGGCACTGCGGCGGGTCGGGTAGACCTGCAGATAATACTCCGGATTGCGCTCCAGCAGATCGGCCAGGCCGGCCGGCAGCAACGGCCGGTGCTGGGCCAGGTCGGCGCCAGCGACGCGGTAGAGCACCGCATCCGCGGCATAGGGATCGGGGTGATGCATTCCGCGCTGGTAGTGGGCTGGCGGTGTCACGCCGCCGGTCCAGGCCGGGATGGTGCCCTGCGGGTTGCCGGCACGCTCGGCACCCAGCGGCGTCAGGTCGGCACCCAGACGGGCCGCTTGGGCCGGGTCCACCTTGGCCTGGGCCTGGAAGGCCAGAGCGGCCAGAGCGGCCAGAGCGGCCAGCAATGCAACGCCAAACTTCCTGTACATGTGCAACTCCTTGCGAGCGATTACCTACTGCCCGCCGGCAGCGCCGACCGGTAATCAGATTAGCGGTAAAAGTGTCAAAACCGCGGAATTGTAGCGCGAAAAACCCTGCATTCCCGCATGCGCTACAAATTGACACACTCCGCCTCCTTGCCGATGGCGGGCGAGCAGGGTCTGGTGCATCATGCTCACTGCCCCATCACCCTTTCCGTTCAATGGATCAATGGCATGAGCTACTGGCTGGTAAAGACCGAACCCTCCGAATGCAGCATCGATGATTTTGCCCGGGCGCCGGATACCCCGATTCGCTGGGATGGCGTGCGCAACTTCCAGGCGCGCAACTTTCTCATGCAGATGAGCGAAGGCGACCTGGTGCTGATCTACCACTCCAGCTGCCGGCAGATCGGCATCGCCGGTATCGCCCGGGTGGTCGCCAGCGCCTATCCCGACCCCAGCCAGTTCGAGCCCGCCTCACCTTACTTCGATGCGCGCAGCAGCAGCGACAAGCCCCGCTGGCAGGCGGTCGATCTGATCTTCGAGCGCCGCTTCGCGCAGGTACTGTCGCTGGAGCAGATCAAGACGCTGGCAGGTCTGGAAGGGCTGCCGCTGGTACAGCGCGGCAGCCGGCTGTCGGTGATGCCGGTGACTCCGGAACAATGGCAAATCCTGCTCGAACAGGCCGGCTGAGCAGCGTCACGCTTGCACATCAGCCCAGCGGTGACGATGCTATGGGCATGAACATCTATATCGACACCCACACCCACCTGGACTTTGCCGATTTCGATGCCGACCGCCAGGCGGTGCTCGCCGACAGCTACCGACTGGGCGTACGTCGCCTGCTGCTGATGGGCGTGACCCAGGATAACTGGGAACGCCTGTGGCAACTGGTCGAGGATGACTCCCGGCTGTATGCCGCGTTCGGGCTGCACCCGGTGTTTCTCGACCAGCACCGCGAGGAAGATCTGCAACAGCTGCGCGATCGTCTGCAGCAACACGCCGGCGATCCGCGCTGCTGCGCGGTGGGCGAGTTCGGCCTCGACTACTTTATCGACCACCCCGACCGCGAACGGCAACAGAGGCTGTTCGAAGCCCAGCTGCAGATCGCCGCTGATGTCGAGCTGCCCGTGCTGCTGCATGTACGCCGTGCCCATGCCCCGGTGATCGCTGCGTTGAAACGCTACCAGTTGCGCCGGGCGGGCATCATCCATGCCTTTTCCGGCAGCGCCGAAGAGGCCCGCGAGTATATTCGCCTGGGTTTCAAGCTGGGCCTGGGCGGTGCGGCCACCTGGCCGCAGGCCAAGCGCATGCACCGGGTCATTGCCCAGCTGCCGGCACACAGCCTGGTGCTGGAGACCGACAGCCCGGACATGGCCCCGGCATTTCGACCCTATCAGCGCAACAGCCCACAGAACCTGCCACAGATCTGTGCCGAGCTGGCCGAACTGCGCGGCGAATCGGCCGAACAACTGGCCCGCCAGTGCCTGCATAACACCTGTGAATTGTTCGACTGGTCCGTGACGGCGGTGTCCTGAACGCAGAGGTCTGGTACAGTCAGGGCATCGAACAAACGCCGTCGCAAGGAGACTCCATGCCGTTGGGCATCACCCTGTTGCTGATCTGGCTGATACTGCTGGTGCGCTTCCCGCGCATCATGCTTCCGGTCAGTGGTGTCATCGTCGCCATCACCCTGCTGCTGGCAGCCGGTGTCGGCATATGGCAATGGCGACATGACCGGCAGGTGCAGCAACTGGAGATCAGCGTGCGTCATGTGCCCGACCAGTGCGATTTCGGCAAGCCACTGCAGGTCAGCATCCGCAATACCGGCCAGCGCACCGCCACCCAGATCACCTGGCACCTGCGCGCGGTACAGCCCGGGTACAACACCAACCTGCTGGATACCGGCGTCAGCGACGGCATCTACCAGCTCAGCCAACCGCTGCCGGCCGCCGGGCAATGGCAACAGTGCTACAGCGTGCCGCGTCTGCGCAGCGGCTATCGGGCCGGCGACCTGCAATACCAGGCCGAGCGCGTTCGGGCCGAGTTTCACGATTGAATCGACCATTACAACAAGGATAAAGGGACCACTCCCATGAGCAACCCCGTCGCACTGATCACCGGCTGTTCCAGTGGCATCGGCCAGGCCCTGGCCCAGGTCTGCCTGGATGAGGGCTACACCGTCTATGCCACCGCACGCAATCCCGACACCCTGGCCCCGCTGACTGCCCGGGGCGCCATCGCCGTGACCCTGGATGTCAACGATGCCGCTCAGGTAGCGGCCTGCAGCGGGTTGCTGCGCCAGCAGGCCGGGCGCCTGGATCTGCTGGTCAACAACGCCGGCTACGGCGCCATGGGGCCGGTACTGGATGCCGACCGCGCCACCTTGCTCAAACAATTCGACACCAACGTCTTCGCGCCGCTGGAACTGGTTCGCGCCAACGCCGACCTGCTGCGCGACAGCCAGGGGCTGATCGTCAATATCGGTAGCGTGTCCGGGGTCACCACTACCCCGTTCTCCGGTGTGTACTGCGCCTCCAAGGCGGCGCTGCATGCGCTGTCCGACGCCCTGCGCCTGGAACTGGCGCCCTTCGGCATCAGTGTCCTGACCGTGCAGCCGGGCGCCATTGCCTCGGACTTCGGCAACAATGCCAGCGCCGCCATCACCATGGCCGATGCCTCCTGGTTCAAGCCCTGGGAAAAGGCCGTGCAGGCGCGGGCCAACGCCTCGCAGAAGGCCAGCTCGACCTCGGCACGGGATTTCGCCGTGGAGTTGATGGGCTACATCAAGAACCCGCTACGCCCGGAAACCGCGCTGATCGGCTCCGGCGCCCGCAGCATGGTGCGGCTGAAACGCTGGCTGCCGACCTCGGTGCTGGATAGTCGGCTGCGCAAGCGCTTCGGGCTGGACCGCAAGCCCGGTTGAGCCGGCGGGCCTGTTTGCCTGGTCTTGCGCTATCGCGGCGGGGCGCCGCTTGTATGGTTTTCCTGCAGGTCCAAAATGGGACCTGTCAGGGTGGAGGGGCTAGCGTCG
>NZ_JACLGO010000024.1 GCF_014219065.1 Halopseudomonas xiamenensis | reverse complement strand
TTCTACGCCGTTTCGCTTGTCTGTCAACTGGAAAATCACCCTGAGCACATCGTGCAAAACAGGATAACCCCTTGATTGAATTGAGGTTTTCAAACCGCAACGCGACAAGCGAGGGGCGCATTATAGGCCCGACAGTTTTGCCGTCAAGCAGTTTATTCAACTTTATCGGAATCGCTGGGCACTTTGTCCCGACGATGCCAGCGCCAGACCGCCTGCAGCGGGCCGGAGATACTGTAGGCGATGAAGATGAACCACAGAATACGTGACGGATCAGTGGAGATGACCGCGAACACCAGCACCACCAGCAGGATCACCACGAACGGCACTCGGCCGCGCATGTCCAGATCCTTGAAGCTGTAATAGCGTACGTTGCTGACCATCAGCAAACCGCCAAGTGCGGTCAGCACGCCCACCAGCAGCGAAATATCACCGCCATCAACACCAAAATCACTCAACGCCCAGACCATCCCCGCCACCAGACCTGCAGCGGAGGGGCTGGCCAGGCCGGTAAAGTAACGCTTGTCGGCAGAGCCTATATGGGTATTGAAGCGCGCCAGGCGCAGGGCCGCACCAGCCACGTAGATAAAAGCGAAGATCCAGCCGACCTTGCCCATATCGGCCAGTGCCCAGGTAAAGGCCACCAGTGCCGGGGCCACCCCGAAGGCGACCATATCCGACAGCGAGTCATATTCGGCACCGAAGGCACTCTGGGTATTGGTCAGCCGCGCCACACGGCCATCCAGGCCATCGAGCACCATGGCCACGAAGATAGCGATGGCAGCATGTGAGAAATTGCCGTTCATGGCACTGACAATGGCGTAGAAGCCGGAGAACAGTGCTGCCGTGGTGAACAGGTTGGGCAACAGATAGATCCCGCGATGACGAATCTTCCTGCCGTCAGGCCCGGGGACTTCCTCGATGTGCTCATCGATGGGCAGGAGGTTATGCGGGCCATCACCCTCGAAACTGGAATCGTGCTGCGGATCGTCTTTCATATGCTAAACCTTACCACTGGGCCGAGTGATGCAGTGTCGCAACTTGACCCGCAAATGACCAGTCCTGCTCACCGCTCAGCCATAAAAAAACGCGGCCGAGGCCGCGTTTTTCGTCATCGAACCACGATCAGTTCTTGGACTTGTCCACAATCTTGTTGGACGCGATCCAGGGCATCATGGCGCGCAGCTGCTCACCAACCTGCTCGATCGGATGGGCAGCGTTGTTGCGACGCGCTGCAGTCATCGACGGGTAGTTGTGCGCACCTTCAGCGATGAACATCTTGGCGTATTCGCCGGACTGGATGCGCTTCAGGGCATTGCGCATGGCAGCACGGGACTCGTCGTTGATCACCTCGGGGCCAGTCACGTACTCGCCATACTCCGCGTTGTTGGAGATCGAGTAGTTCATGTTGGCGATGCCGCCTTCGTACATCAGGTCGACGATCAGCTTCAGCTCGTGCAGGCACTCGAAGTAGGCCATTTCCGGCGCATAGCCAGCCTCGGTCAGTACTTCGAAGCCGGCCTTGACCAGCTCGACCGCACCACCACAGAGAACCGCCTGCTCACCGAACAGGTCGGTTTCGGTCTCGTCCTTGAAGGTGGTTTCGATGATGCCGGTACGACCACCGCCCACACCGCTGGCGTAGGACAGGGCGACGTTCTTGGCATTGCCGGAAGCGTCCTGGAAGATCGCGATCAGGTCAGGAATACCACCGCCCTTGACGAACTCGGAGCGTACGGTGTGACCCGGCGCCTTGGGCGCGACCATGATCACGTCCAGGTCCTTGCGCGGCACGACCTGGTTGTAGTGGACAGCGAAACCGTGGGCAAAGGCCAGAGTGGCGCCCTGCTTCAGGTTCGGCTCGATCTCGTCACGGTACAACTGGGACTGGAACTCGTCAGGAGTCAGAATCATGACTACATCGGCAGCCGCAACGGCAGCCGGTACGTCAGAGACTTTCAGACCATGGGCTTCTGCCTTGGCGATGGAGGACGAACCCGGGCGCAGACCCACGGTGACGTCGACACCGGAATCCTTCAGGTTGCAGGCATGGGCATGGCCCTGGGAGCCGTAACCGATGATGGCGACCTTCTTGCCCTGGATGATGCTCAGATCACAGTCTTTATCGTAATAAACTTGCATGTAAATCCCCTTGCTATGCGGGTCCCGCCGGACCACTGCTCAATTGTTTAAATGCTCAGAACCTTGTCGCCGCGCGCGATACCGGACACACCGGTGCGCACGACTTCCAGTACCGTCGCCGGGCCAACCGCTTCGATGAAGCTGTCCAGCTTATCAGATGTACCTGTGAGCTGGACGGTATACACACTACTGGTCACATCGACAATCTGGCCGCGGAAGATATCGGTGGTCCGCTTGACCTCGGCACGCTGGGCGCCGGTGGCCTTGATCTTGACCAGCATCAGCTCACGCTCGATATGTGCGCCTTCGGACAGATTGACCAGCTTCACCACCTCGATCAGCTTGTTGAGGTTCTTGGTGATCTGCTCGATGACATCTTCCTGGCCGATGGTGGTCAGCGTCAGACGCGACAGGGTCGGGTCTTCGGTAGCCGCCACGGTCAGGGTTTCGATGTTGTAGTTACGCTGGGAGAACAACCCGACGACACGGGACAATGCACCGGGCTCGTTTTCCAGCAGTACGGAAATGATATGTCTCATGATCAGGTACGCTCCGTCTTGCTCAGCCACATGTCACGCATCGAGCCACCGGCGATCTGCATCGGGTAGACGTGCTCGGTGTTGTCCACGCGGATATCCATGAACACCAGGCGCTTGGTCTGGGCAAACGCCTCCTCCATGGCCGACTTGAGGTCTTCCGGCTTCTCGACACGCATGCCGACGTGACCGTAGGACTCGGTGAGCTTGATGAAGTCGGGCAGCGACTCCATGTAGGAGTGCGAGTAGCGACTGTTGTACTGCATGTCCTGCCACTGACGCACCATGCCCAGGGCCTGGTTGTTCAGGGTGATGATCTTCACCGGCAGATCGTACTGCAGGCAGGTCGACAGCTCCTGGATATTCATCTGGATACTGCCTTCGCCGGTAACACAGGCGACCGCCGCATCCGGATGGTGCAGCTGGATGCCCATGGCCGCCGGCAAGCCGAAGCCCATGGTGCCCAGGCCACCGGAGTTGACCCAGCGATTGGGCTTGTCGAACGGATAGTACTGGGCAGCGAACATCTGATGCTGACCGACATCCGAGGTCACGTAGGCATCACCCTTGGTCACTTCCCACAGGGTCTCGATGACGCGCTGCGGCTTGATGATGGAACCGTCGCCCTGGTCATAGGGGAACAGCTTGCCATCGCCACGCCACTCATCGATCTGCTTCCACCAGGCAGCCAGCACATCGGCGTTCGGACGCAGCTTGTGCTCACGGGCGATGGCCAGCATCTCGGTCAGCACGCTGTCGACCGGACCGACGATCGGAATGTCGGCCTTGATGGTTTTCGAGATCGACGCCGGGTCGATGTCGATATGAATGATCCTGGCGTTCGGGCAGAACTTGGTCGCGCCATTGATGACGCGGTCATCGAAGCGCGCACCGACGCACATGACCACATCGGCATGGTGCATCGCCACGTTGGCGGTATAGCTGCCGTGCATGCCGAGCATGCCGACGAACTGGCGATCGGTACCGGGGAAGCCGCCCAAGCCCATCAGGGTATTGGTGACCGGCACGCCCAGTTCCTTGCCCAGTTCGGTCAGCTGTTTGGCTGCGCCGCCCATGATGACCCCGCCACCGGAGTAGATGATCGGGCGACGGGCCTCGACCAGCAGCTCCAGCGCCTTGCGGATCTGCCCGGAATGACCACGTACCGCGGGATTGTAGGAGCGCAGCTTGACCTTCTTCGGGTAGCTGTACTCGAACTTCTCCGCCGGATTGGTCATGTCCTTGGGAATATCGATGACCACCGGGCCGGGACGACCGGTCTGGGCCAGGTAGAAGGCCTTCTTGACGATTTCCGGAATTTCGCGCGGGTCCTTGACGATGAAGCTGTGCTTCACGATCGGACGGGAAATACCGACCATGTCGGTTTCCTGGAAGGCATCGGTACCGACCATGTGGCTGGCCACCTGGCCGGAAATGACCACCATGGGAATGGAGTCCATGTACGCGGTGGCGATACCGGTGATGGTGTTGGTCGCGCCGGGACCGGAGGTCACCAGTACCACACCGGGCTTGCCGGTGGCACGCGCATAACCGTCAGCCATGTGGGCGGCGGCCTGTTCGTGGCGCACCAACACATGGGTTACATCATCCTGGCGGAAAATCGCATCGTATACATGCAGCAGGGCACCACCGGGGTACCCGTAGATAAATTTTACACCCTCGTCACGCAAGGAGCGGACGACCATCTCAGCGCCGGATAAAAGTTCCACTTTTGAATCACCTCTAGCATGCCGTTCACCCCAAGGCGAGCGGCAGGATACCTGTTTACTGCTCGGCAGTGCATTGGCAACGGTGGTTGTCATGCAACAGCTTGACTGCGTGCAATGGAAGCATGCCCCGCAGATGGCGGTAGCAGCCTCACCCAGCGCGAGGTAGCGCGTGCGGGGCCAGGCCGGGAGAAAGCGGTTGTCGCCTCCCGGATTGAGCAACAAAGCAGACTGCCCCGGCGGCCGAGTAGGCACCGATCACAGCATGCTCATGAGAACCCCGAATTGTTTACACTCGAGACCGACAAGTCAAGCCACGTAAGACAAAAGCCTAACGTTTCACACATCTGTCGCAGCCGTGTACCGCTCACCCGGCAAACGGCTATAGTAGCCAGGCCGGTAATGAGATGCACGCAACAGGGATGAAGACACCATGCGAAAGCTATTCACCGCACTGACGCTGAGCCTGCTGAGCTGCGCCAGCCTGGCGCAACCGATCTACCAATGGACCGACGAGCGCGGCAGGGTGCAGTACGGCCAGTTGCCACCAGCCGACAGCCAGTACCGCTCGATCGACATCAAGGCCGCGCCACCACCCGGCGGCCAGTTGCGCACCCCCGCCGCGCCGATCGAGGCCGAGCAGGCCGAAGCGGAACGCCAAGCCGTCGCTGAGCAGCGCCGCACGGCACGGTCCGAGGCCGAACAGCGCGCTGCCACCTGCCAGACGCTACGCGAGCAATTGCAGACCCTGCTCGACAACCCACGACTGCGCCGCACCAACGCGGCCGGCGAAGTCGAACGTATCGGGGAGGATGAGCGTCAGCGGCTGATCAGCACGACGCGAGAGGATATACAGGGCTACTGCCAGGGAAGTTAGGGGGCAGCCGACGCCAGCTTTGCGGCCTGCCGGTCGATCCGCCCGAGCGTCGCCAGCAGGCCATGACCGCGCCGGCCGAGATGGGCGAAGGCCTCCTCGCCCATCGGCTGGATATGGCAACCTGGCGGGACCAGGCCATCGCTCTCGATGATCTGCGCCATGCGCGGCAGGAATACCCATTGCAGCCACAGCTCGAAGGCCAGGGTATCCACACAGAAAGGTTCACTGCTGGCCAGCGCGGCGGGCGCAGGGGCCTGCGCCGACCACAACTCCAGCGCCCGCAACTCGCGCTCCAGTTCCAGCAATGCATCAGCCAGCCCGTGCCAACAGCGCATTACAGCGACACCCTGGCCCGCTGACGGGCCTGCGCCGCGCCCTCGGCATCACCCTGGCGCTCCCGCGCATCGGCCACCAGCCCCCAGAGTCCGGCCTGCAATGCGGGGCGGCCCGCGGCGTAGGACAGCCCGCGACGCGCCAGTTGTTCGGCCTGGGCAGCATCACCCTGCTCCAGCCGCACCTGGGCCAACCGGTAAAGCACCTGCGGCTCGCGCGGGGCGATGCGCAGCGCCCGTTCCAGACTGGCCGAGGCACTGTTCAGGTCACCACTGCTCTCCTGCTGGCGTGCCGAGGTCAGCAACGCTAGCACCGGCCCGTCCAGCTGCTCATCGTCCTGCAGACTGCTACTGCCGCCGGACGTCGGCGTCTGGGTCGATGGCTGGCTGCTGACCGGCGCACTGTCCAGCGGATAGGATTCAACCGCGCTGGAGCCGCCCTCACCATCCGGCACCAGCACCACCACTCCGCCATCGTCCGGCTGCTGCGTCTGGGCCTGCGTCGGCGTCGGCGCCGACATGCCGGCGCCGGTCTGCATGTCCTCATTGGAGACCGGACGCCCTGAATCCACGACCGGTATGGCGCCGCCCGAACCGGCACAGCCCGCCAGTACCATGATGCAGCCGGCCAGCAGGCCAATTCGCTTAGTATCCATCGCCTTGTTCCTCATGTTCATTGCAGCCATCCACGGATGACGTCCATCACTCGACCGGCACCTTCCTTCACCGGTTCGACATCGATCAGCGGTCGACAGCCCGGTCCCGGCAGCGGCTGGTAGCCCTCACGGAAGGGCACCTGCACGGTGTCCGGAC
Source organism: Halopseudomonas xiamenensis (assembly GCF_014219065.1). Classification (GTDB taxonomy): domain Bacteria; phylum Pseudomonadota; class Gammaproteobacteria; order Pseudomonadales; family Pseudomonadaceae; genus Halopseudomonas; species Halopseudomonas xiamenensis. Next base: position 68,776 of record NZ_JACLGO010000024.1, on the reverse strand, counting down.
AGCTGGCATCGCTGCCCTCACCGGTCAGCCGGTCGACCCAGGCATAGACGATACCTTCCGGCGGCACCTCCGACAGACTACGCGGATGCGCCTGCGCCATGAACGCGCTCCACACCTGCAACGCGCCCGTCGCTCCGGTCAGGCGCGTCTGGCCATTATCATCACGCCCCAACCAGGCCACCGCCAGCAGATCATCGGAGAAACCGGCAAACCAGCTGTCGCGCAGATCGTTGGTGGTACCGGTCTTGCCCGCCAGGCGAATGCTCGATGGTACCTGATTATAGGCCGAGCGCCCGGTCCCTTCCGCCATCACCCGGCTCAGACCTTCCTGCATCAGGAAGATGGTAGCCGAGTCAAAGCGCTGCTCGATCTCGAAGGGATAGCGGCGCAGTTGCTCGCCATCGGCCGTCAGCACGTTGCGGATCGCTCGCAGGGGTGTATTGAAGCCACCGCTGGCCAGGGTCTGATACATGTCGGTTACCTGCAGCGGCGTCATCGCCCCCGAGCCCAGCAGCATCGCCGGATAGGTCGGCCAGCGATGCCGCACGCCCATGCGCTCGACGGTGTTCAATACCTTGTCGACCCCAATATCCACCCCCAGGCGTACCGTCGCCTGGTTGTAGGAGCGCGACAGCGCCTCATGCAACGGCACCAGGCCGTGGCTTTCGCGGCTGTAGTTCTGTGGCGACCAGGTCTTGCCGCGCTCGGCCGGCAGGGTGATTGGCGAGTCATCCACCGGGGTGATCAGCGAGTAACGCTGTGGTTGCTCCAGCGCCGTCAGGAACACCGCTGGCTTGACCAGCGAGCCGATTGGCCGCGCCGCATCCAGCGCGCGGTTGAAGCCGGAGAACCGCGGGTTGCGCCCACCGACCAGCGCCAGCACCTCACCGGTCTGCGCGCCGGTGACCACCATGGCGGCCTCCATTTCGCTGCCGGCGCGCTCGCCCAGGCGCTTGAACGCGGTTTCCACCGCCTTCTCGGCCTTCAGCTGCAGCAGCGGATCGAAGCTGGTGAAGATCCGCAGGCCTTCGCTGGTCAGGTCCTCATCCTGGTAGTCCTCGCGCAGCTGGCGCTTGATCAGGTCCATGAACGCGGGATAGCTGGTATCGGCCATGCTGCCGCGCACCGTGACATCCAGCGGCCGCTCGATCGCCGCCTGCGCCTGCTCGCTGCTGATGACGCCCTGCTCCTCGAGCATCTGGATCACCAGGTCGCGACGCTTCTTCACCCGTTCGGGCTGGCGCCGCGGGTTGTACAGCGACGGCCCCTTGACCATGCCCACCAGCATTGCCACCTGGTGCAGCTCCAGCTCATGCAGCGGCTGGGCGAAATAGTACTGGCTGGCCAGGCCAAAGCCATGCACCGCACGGCGGCCGTCCTGACCGAGGAATACCTCGTTCAGGTAGGCTTCCAGAATCTCTTCCTTGGAATAGTGCAGTTCCAGCAACACCGCCATGATCGCTTCGGTGCCCTTGCGCAGCAGGCTGCGGTCGCTGTTGAGATAGAAGTTCTTCACCAACTGCTGGGTCAGGGTACTGCCGCCCTGCACCACACCGCCGGCGACCAGGTTGACATAGGCGGCCCGGGCGATGCCCTTGGGCGACACGCCGAAATGCTGGAAGTACTCGCGGTCTTCGACCGCCACCAGCGCTTCCACCAGGTACGCCGGCGCCTGGTCCAGACGTACCAGGATGCGGTCCTCGTTGTGCGCAGGGTAGATACCACCGATCATCAGCGGCTCCAGCCGCGCCATGACCACGTCACCGCTGCCCGACAGGCCGGACACCTGCTGGCCATTGAAGCGGACGCTGATGCGCTGCGCCGGCTCCGAGCCCTCGAAGGACTGGAAGCCACGGGTGTACACATCCACCCGATTGCTGGCCGCCGACATCTGGCCGGGCTGGCTGATGGCGTTCACCGAACGATAGCCCAGCGCCGACAACTCGGTAACGAAATCATCACGACTGAGCTTCTGTCCGGCATACAGCTCCAGCGGCCGGGCGAACACCTTGGCCGGCACCGCCCAGCGCTTGCCGGAAAACTTCTCCTGCACCACCGCATCCAGATAGATGGTCAGCGCCGCCAGCAGGACCAGCCCGACCAGGGCCAGCTTCCACAGCAGGCCTGACCAGCGCCGCCAGAACCCGACCTTGCGGGCTGCCCGTTTACTGCGTTTTCTACCCATAATCCCCTGATTACCCCATATTTCGGGAAGCGACACCCGCTCTGGCGGGTGTGACAACGGTTGGCCTCACTGCGGCCAGCCTTCATAATGCCCGGATTGCCAGCCCACCACAGGATCCGACGTGAGCCAGACACTGCTGAACGCCCTGCAAAACCCGGCCTTGTATGACCACCCGGTCAGCGGCTTTACGCTGATGGAAACCCATATTTCCTGGGTCATCCTCACCGGCGACTTCGTTTACAAGATCAAGAAACCGGTCAACTTCGGTTTTCTCGACTACTCCAGCCTCGAGCAGCGGGCGCACTACTGTGCCGAGGAAGTGCGCCTGAACCGGCGCCTGGCACCCGACCTGTACCTGGGCGTGGTCGCCATCCACGGCAGCGACAGCGCGCCCAACCTGGATGGTGATGGCCCGATCATCGAATACATGGTCAAGACCCGGCAATTCCGCCAGCAGGACCTGCTTGGCAACATGCAGCGTGACGGCACCCTGACCGCCGAGCACATCGACTCGCTGGCCGCCACCCTCGCCGGCTTTCACCAGCGCATCGAACAGGCGGCGCCGGACTCCATCTGGGGCCAGCCCGAGCAGGTGCATGCCCCGGTAGCCCAGAACTTCGAGCAGATCCGCCCGCTGCTGAGCGACCCGGCCGACCTCGCACAACTCGATGAGCTGGAACAATGGGCGCATACTACCTTTCAACGGCTGATTCCCCAACTGGCACAACGCAAAGCCGACGGGCTGATTCGCGAATGCCATGGCGACACCTATCTGGACAACGTCACGCTGATTGACGGACAAGTGACCCTGTTTGACTGCATAGAGTTCAATGACGCCTTCCGCTGGACCGACGTCATGAGCGATGTCGCCTTCATGGCCATGGATCTGGAGGACCGCGGCCTGTCGGACCTGTCCCAGCGTTTCGTCAATGCCTGGCTGGAGCATACCGGGGATTATGCCGGCCTTGGCGTGCTGAATTATTACAAGGCGTACCGTGCCATGGTGCGCGCCAAGGTAGCCCTGCTGGGCCTGGGCCACGCCGATAGCGAGCAGCAACGCAACCAGGTGCTTGCCCGCTACCATGGCTATATTGCCCTGGCCGAAAGCTACACCAGTATACCCCGACGCTTCGGCCTGCTAACCCATGGCGTATCCGGCTCCGGCAAGAGCACCTTGAGCATCCAGCTGGTATCGCGCCTGGGCATGATCCGTGTGCGCTCCGATATCGAGCGCAAGCGCCTGTTCGGGCAGCAGCAGGTCGGCGTGCTGGACCAGGGCCTGTATACCCCCGAGCAAAGCCAGCAGACCTATGCCCGCCTGGCCGAGCTGGCGGCGCAGATCCTCGCCGCCGGCTATCCGGTGGTGGTCGATGCCACCCACCTGCAGCGCGCCCAGCGCCAGTTGGTGCGCCAGGCCATCGAGGACCAGGGTGTCCCCTGCCTGATCCTGCACTGCCAGGCACCGCTGGACACCATCGAAATCTGGTTGAACGAGCGCCAGCGCAAGGGCGGCGACCCCTCCGATGCCGATATCCACGTGGTTCGCCATCAGCTTGAGCAACTCGAGCCGCTGGATGAGCAGGAGCAGCAGATCACCCTGAGCGTGGCCACCGAGCAGCGCGACAATATCGACCGGGTCACCGAGCAACTGCGCCAGCGACTGTGAGCCGGGCCGCCGGCTGTACGGATCAGCCGGCGGCAACTACACTGGTTTTCGGGAACCAATAAAAAGAAGCCCGAGCCATGCCAAGAATCGATTACCTCCCGACCGTCTCGGTCGGTGCCCCACCTTGCCGGTTCATGGCACGCCATGATCGCCGCCCGCCCACTCAGGCAGCGGGGTAAGCATGTCCGACAGCGAACTCCTCAGCCTGCGCAATCTCGGCAAGACCTCGGTCCAGTGGCTGCGCGCTACCGGTATACACAGCGCCGAAGAACTGCGCCGACGCGGCCCCGTCGCCGCCTATTGCGCGGTGCGTTCGCGCGGCTTCCGCGCCTCCAAGACCCTGTTGTTCGCCATCGCCGGCGCCCTGCAGGACATTCACTGGAACCAGTTGGACCCCACCTACAAGCAACAGCTGCTGCAACAACTGGAGGAACACCAGCAGCAGTAGGAGTTGTTGACGAGAGTGCAATTTTGCCAACACCTGCGCGCTTTTCCATTGGCGGGAGCGAAAGCAATTGCAGTATGGTATCGACAGCCAAGGAAAAAGGAATTCAGCATGTATCTCATCGGCGACCAGCCCCCCTATGCGGAAAAGCTGATCAATACCCTGCAACGCATACCCGAACAGCTGCTTGCCGGACTCGAGCCCTGTGCTGCGCCGATCAGCCTGCAGGCGGTGGATGATCTCTACAGCCTGATCGGCAATCGCAACCTGTATCTGCTCAAGAGCGGCCTGCTGCATGCACTGATCGATGACAAGCCACTGTTCTATATGCAGGAAGGCGATCTCATCGGCTTGCGCCAGGGTTTGAATACCGCGCCCTGCGTCTACATGAGTGAGGAGCCGCTGGTCCTGGTGCCCTACGACCGCGAGTCCCTGTTCCGGCATATCCATGCCAGCAACGACCGCCAGGAGCAATTCACCCAATACATTCTCGGCCAGGCCGCGCTGATGTCCGACGCTCTGGCACGCAGCAAGCCGGTCGAAGTGCGCCCGGTGACCGGCTTCCAGCATTTCGCACCGGGGGCGGAGCTGATCCGCCAGGGTGATGATGCCGGTCATGTGTTCATCATCACCGAAGGGCATGCCGAGGCTTTCGTCGGCGGGATCAAGGTCGGTGATGTACAGAAGGATGAGATTTTCGGTGCGATGGCCCTGTTCACCCGGGAAAAACGCTCCGCCACGGTCATCGCCAGCGTACCGACCACAGTGATGATGATTCCCAAGGAACAGTTTCTTGCACTGATGCAGAGCAACCCGCGAATCGCCCACAGCCTGATCGAAAGCATGGCCCGCCGAATCGACCTGATGAACAAGGAACTGACCCACTACAAGCAGCTGGCAATAAATTAATTTGCAATTGTGCTTGACATGCAAATGATAACGATTATTATTAGCTACAAGTCATCGCGAGATGGCTTTGATAACGGAATGTCGCAAGACGGACGGTTATCTCCTCATCAGGCTAATCACGGATTTAGGCCCGCTCTCTGAGCGGGCCCTTTTTTTTGTGGCATGCCATCCAGGATGGGCCGCGCCAGCCAGGCTGACACGACCCGACTATCAGGCTTCCGGAACCGCCGAAGCCGCCGCCGTATTCCCTACCTGCCAACCGCCCCCCAGCGCCTTGAACAGATTAACCTCGCTGACCAGCTGGTTGCGCCGGTCATTCACCAGTTGCTGTTGCGCGGTCAGTAGTTGCCGCTGCGCATCGAGCAGGGTCAGGTGACTGTCCACGCCGGTGCGGTAGCGCTGCTCGGCCACGGCGTAATAACGCTCGCTGACCTCCAGCAGGTCGCGCTGTGCCTGCACCTGCTGGGCGTAGGTTTCATGCGCAGCCAGACCATCGGCCACATCGCGGAAGGCATCCTGGATCGACTGCTCGTACTGGGCCACGCGGATGTCGCGGGAGATTTCCGTATAGTCCAGGTTCGCCCGCAGACGGCCGGCATTGAAGATCGGCACACTGATGCTCGGCATGAAGCTCCAGTAGCCGGAACCGCTGTCGAACAGATCCGACAGATCGCTACTGGCACTGCCGGCGGCGCCGGTCAGCCGGATGCTCGGAAAGAATGCCGCCCGCGCCGCCCCGATGCTGGCGTTGGCCGCCCGCAGCTGGTGCTCCGCAGCGATGATGTCGGGCCGCTTGAACAGCAACTCGGAGGGCAGGCCGACCGGCAGTTCGGCCAGCAGATCCATGTCCACACCGCCGATATCGATCTCATCCAGCGGGATGTTCTGTCCCAGCAGTTGCGTCAGCGCGTTGCGGTCCTGCGCCACCAGCCGGCGGTATTGCGCCAGTGCTGCCCGTGCGGTTTCCACCGCCGTGCGCGCCTGGGTCAGCTCCAGCGTGGACGCCACCCCGACGTCGTAGCTGCGTTGCACCAGCCTCAGGCTGTCCTGGTAGGCCTCCAGGGTCTGCTCGGTGACCGCCAGCAGCTCGCGATCGGCCTGCCAGGTCAGATAGCTGGTAGCCACGCTGGCGATCAGGCTGACTTGCACGCTGCGTTGCGTCGCCTCGCTGGCCAGGTACTCCTGCAACGCCTGCTCGCTGAGGCTGCCCAGGCGGCCGAACAGATCCAGCTCCCAGGACACGCCCAGGGTCGCACTGTACTGGCTGCTGGTGACCGCCTCACCGGTCTGGCTCAACGTCTCCGGCGTGCGCGTGCGGGTGCCACTGCCATCGGCCGACAGCTCGGGAAACAGCGCCGACTGCTGGATACCGTACAAGGCGCGGTAGGCTTCGACGTTCAATGCGGCAACCCGCAGGTCACGGTTGTTGTCCAGCGCCACTTCGATCAACCGTTGCAGCGACTGGTCCTTGAAGAACTCGCGCCAGCTCAGGTCCATCGGCTGGGTCTGCGAGTTCTGCGTTCCGTAGGCCTCGCCCGAGGGCCATACATCGGCCACCGGCGAAGCGGGGCGCTCATACCCGGGGATCATCGAGCAGCCGCTCAGCACCCCCAGCACAGCCAGACACATCAACGAACGCTTCACTGTGCTTTCTCCTCATCGGTATAGGTGACCTTGCGCGAAAACAGCGAAGACACCACTACATAGAACAACGGTACCCAGAAAATCACCAGCACCGTGGCTGTGAGCATGCCGCCGATCACCCCGGTGCCGATGGCATGCGAGCTGCCTGCTCCGGCGCCACTGGCAATCGCCAGGGGCACCACACCCAGAGTGAATGCCAGCGATGTCATCACGATCGGACGCAGACGCATACGGCAGGCTTCCACCGCGGCATCGAACAGCGACATGCCCTGCTCGTGCAGATCCTTGGCGAACTCCACGATCAGAATGGCGTTCTTCGCCGTCAGGCCGATGGTGGTCAACAGCCCCACCTGGAAGAACACGTCATTGGACAGCCCACGCCCCATGGTCGCCAGCAGCGCACCGATCACCCCGAGCGGCACCACCAGCATCACCGCGAACGGGATCGACCAGCTTTCATACAGTGCTGCCAGACAGAGGAACACCACCAGCAGCGACAAGGCATAGAGTGCCGGTGCCTGGTCGCCGGACAGGCGTTCCTCGTAGGACAGACCGGTCCAGTCCACGCCGATACCGGGCGGCAGCTGCTGGGCCAGGCGTTCGATTTCCGCCATGGCGTCGCCGGTACTGTAGCCCGGTGCCGCCTCGCCCTGGATTTCCATGGCCAGCACACCGTTGTAGCGAGCCAGCTTGGGCGGGCCATAGATCCACTCACCGGAGGCGAAGGCACTGAACGGCACCATCTCCCCCTGGTTGTTGCGCACGAACCACTTGTCCATGTCCTCGGGGTTCATCCGTGCATCGGCCTCGGCCTGCATGTATACCCGTTTCACCCGGCCACGATCGATGAAGTCGTTGACGTAGCTCGAACCCCAGGCGATGGACTGGGTGCTGTTGACGTCGCTGAGCGACACACCCAGCACCTGGGCCTTTTCATCATTGATCAGCAATTTGTACTGCGGCTCGTCGTTCAGGCCATTGGGGCGTACCGCCGTCAGCATATCGCTCTGCGCGGCCAGCCCGAGCAGCTGATTACGGGCCTGCATCAACGCTTCATGCCCCAGTCCAGCGTTGTCCTGCAGGAAGAAGTTGAAGCCGGTGGCGTTGCCCAGCGCCATCACCGCCGGCGGCGCGAAGGCCATCACCGCCGCGTCCCGGAAATGGGAAAAGTGTTCCTGCGCCCGCTCGGCCAGCGCAAACACGCTCATGTCGGCACCCGGGCGCTCATCCCAGGGCTTGAGGCCGACGAAGGCGATGGCGGCATTCTGGCCACGCCCGGCGAAACTGAAGCCGGTCACGGTGAACACCGACTGCACCAGATCGCCTTCCTCGGTGAGCAGGTGTTCACGCATCGCATCCACGGTCTTCTGCGTACGCTCCATGGTCGAGCCGGCCGGTCCCAGGACCTGGACGAACATCACCCCCTGGTCCTCGTCCGGCAGGAACGAGCTGGGCAGCTTGGTGAACAGCATGGCCATGGCCCCGACGATCACCACATACAGCAGCAAGTAGGGTGCCTTGCGCTTGAGCACAGCGGCGACCCCTTTTTCATAGCGGTGTACACCACGCTCGAAGGTACGGTTGAACCAGCCGAAGAAACCACGTTTCTCGTGATTGTGTCCCTTGGGAATCGGCTTGAGGATGGTCGCGCACAGCGCCGGAGTGAAGATCAGCGCCACCAGTACCGAGAGCGTCATCGCCGAGGCGATGGTAATGGCGAACTGCCGGTAGATGACCCCGGTGGAGCCACCGAAGAAGGCCATGGGTACGAATACCGCCGACAGCACCAGACCGATACCGATCAGCGCCCCTTGGATCTGGTCCATGGACTTGCGGGTCGCCTCGACCGGCGACAGCCCCTCCTCGGCCATGACCCGTTCGACGTTCTCCACCACCACGATGGCGTCATCCACCAGCAGACCGATGGCCAGCACCATGGCGAACATGGTCAGGATATTGATGCTGAAGCCGAACATCGACAGCACGCCGAAGGTACCCAGCAATACCACAGGTACCGCCAGCGTCGGAATCAGCGTGGCGCGGAAGTTCTGCAGGAACAGGTACATCACCAGGAACACCAGCACGATGGCTTCCATCAGCGTATGTACTACGCCGGAGATGGATTCCGATACCACCGGCGCGGTCTCGAACGGATAGACCACCTCCACCCCCTGGGGGAAGAAGGGCTGCAGATCGGCAATGGTCTGCTTGACCGCCTTGGTGGTTTCCAGCGCATTCGCACCGGTAGCCAGCTGGATCGCCATACCGGTGGCCGGCTGGCCGTTGTACAGCGCACGGAACGCGGAGTTCTGCGCACCCAGCTCGACCCGGGCGACATCCGCCAGACGCACCTGGGAACCATCGTTGTTGACCTTCAGCAGAATATTGCTGAACTGCTCCGGTGTCTCGAAGCGGGTCTTGCCGATGATGGTGGCGTTGAGCTGCTGGCCCGGCACCGCCGGTGCGCCACCCAGCTGACCACCGGAAACCTGGACGTTCTGGGCAGCGATGGCGTTGCGCACATCCACCGGTGTCAGCTGGAACTTGTTCAGCTGCGCCGGATCGAGCCAGATGCGCATGGAGTAGGCGGAACCGAACACCTGGAAGTCACCCACACCACTGGTCCGGGAAATCGGGTCCTGCACGGTGGAGATGATGAAGTCGGACAGGTCCTCATTGTTCATGCTGCCATCAGCCGAGATCAGGCCGACGACCATCAGGAAGTTGGCCGAGGCCTTGGTCACCCGAATACCCTGCTGCTGCACTTCCTGCGGCAGCATCGGCGTGGCCAGCTGCAGCTTGTTCTGCACCTGTACCTGGGCGATATCCGGATCGACGCCCTGGTCGAAGGTGACGGTGATGCGCATGCTGCCATCGGAACCGCTCTCCGACTTGATATAGCGCAGCCCGTCGATACCGTTCAACTGCTGTTCGATGACCTGGGCAACGGTATCCTGCACGGTCTGCGCCGAGGCCCCCGGATAGTTGACGGCGATATTGACCGCTGGCGGCGCGATGCTCGGGTACTGGTTGACCGGCAGCCCGACGATCGCCAGGCCGCCCATCAGCATGACCAGGATCGCCAGCACCCAGGCAAAGATCGGGCGGTCGATGAAATAGCGTGGCATGCGGGATTATCCTTCCTGTTCGACTGTATTGACGGCGCCAGCAGTGTCGACATTGGCTGCCGGTACCGGCTCCACGAGCATGCCCGGCTGCACCATGTGCAGGCCTTCGGTGATCAACTGGTCACCCACGTTGAGCCCTTCGCTGATCAGCCAGCGGTTACCCACGGTGCGCTCGGTCTTGATGATGCGTTGCTCGACCTTGTTCTCGGCGTTCACCAGCATCGCCACCGCCTGACCACGCGGATTGCGCGTCACACCCTGCTGCGGCGCGAGGATGGCATCGCTCCGGGCCCCGGCGACCAGCTGTGCATGCACGAACATGCCCGGCAGCAGCAGGCGGTCGGGGTTGGGGAAGACCGCCCGCAGGGTCACCGAACCGGTGCTCGAGTCGACCGAGACTTCGGAGAACTCCAGACGGCCCTCATGTTCGTACTCGGAGCCGTCCTCCAGCCGCAGTATCGCCTTGGCGGCGTTGTCACCCGCCCGCTCCAGTCGCCCACTGTTCAGGTCGCGGCGCAGCGCCAGCAGATCGCGCGAGGGCTGGGTCACATCGACGTAGATCGGGTCCAGTTGCTGGATGGTCGCCAGTGCCTGAGCCTGGCCGTTGCTGACCAGCGCGCCCTCGGTCACCGCGGAACGGCCGATCTGCCCGGAAATCGGCGCAGCCACGCTGGTGTAGCGCAGGTCGATCCTGGCTCGTTCCAGCGCCGCATCCGCCTGCAGCCTGGCCGCCCGCGCCTCATCGTAGGCCTGCTGGCTGACCGCACGATCCTTGACCAGCACTTCATAGCGCTCGGCCAGGGTGCCTGTGGACAGGCGAGTGGCTTCAGCACTCTTCAAAGCCGCCTCATAGACCGCAGCATCGATCTGATACAGCTGCTGGCCGGCCTTGACCTCACTGCCTTCCTCGAACAGACGCTTCTGGATGATGCCATTGACCTGGGGTCGGACCTCAGCCACGCGATAGGCCTTGGTGCGCCCTGGCAGTTCGGAGGTCATCAGGAAGTGCTCGGCATCAATGGTCACCACCCCAACCTGTGGCACCTCGGCGGTGTCGGCATCGGTAGAATCCGGCTCGGAGCAGGCGCTGAGCAGAGCCATCATGGCAAACAGGGGAATCAGGGCAGCGCGGGCTGGCTTGACTGACATGGGCGAAGCACCTCTTGGGAATGCAGTGGATCAGCAAAAAGAAACGTGACAAAAACAGGAAACGGCTCATTCGAGACATGCAATAATACTTACATTCACGAATGTTTGTAAGTTGTTTTCACATTGGCTAACATTTATTCAGCAGTCATTCTTCAACCCTCACCGCCCTTTCTTGCAGCCGGCCTCCCTTGTCGAGATGGCCTTACAACAACCAGAGAGCTACATGGCCAGACGCACCAAACAGGCAGCCTTGGAAACCCGTGCGCAGATCATCGACGCAGCGGAGATGTGTTTTTTCAAAAAAGGCGTTTCGCAGACTTCCCTGGCGGATATCGCCAAGACCGCCGGGGTGACGCGGGGCGCCATCTATTGGCATTTCGAGAACAAGGGCGAAGTGCTCGATGCCCTGCTGCTGCGAGCCAAGACGCCGGTGCAGCACCTGGAGGAAGCCAGTCGCAGCAGTGATGAGCCCGACCCACTCGGGCGCCTGCATGCCCTGCTGGCGGAAGTCTTTCGCCAGGTCGAATGCGACCCATCCGCGCGGCGCATCAACGAGATCATAATTCATAAGTGTGAATATACCGACCAGATGTGTGATCTGCGTGAACATATGCGCCTGCTGCGCCTGCAATCGCTGCAGAAGCTGGAAAGCACCCTGCGCAACGCCATCAGCAAGGGGCAGCTACCGGAACAGCTGGATGTGTCCATGGCTGCCCGTTCCCTGCATGCCTACATCATTGGCACCCTGGATACCTGGTTGTTGCGCCCGGAAGACTTTTCCCTGGCCGAGCAGGCCGACCGTCTGGCCAGCGGGATCATCGATATCATGCGCCACAGCCCCGCGTTGCTACTGCCGGCATGCTAGCGCCAACTGATAACCATCCCCTGCCGCTATGCCGCCTTGCTGCCCTGGACGATCCGGGCAGCAAGGGTTTCGTGGTACAGGGCCGACAATTGTTCGCCGTGCGCCAGGGGTCCCAGGTGTTCGTCTACGAGAATCGCTGCCCGCACCGTGGCATCCCGCTGGAATGGGTAGCCGACCAGTTTCTCGACAGCTCCGGAAAACTGATCCAATGCGCCAGCCATGGTGCGCTGTTTCTGCCCGAGTCCGGCGAGTGCGTGGCCGGCCCCTGCAGCGGCGCCAGCCTGACCCCAGTTGCCAGCCACATCGAGGCCGGGCAGGTGTGGCTGGATTCAGACCAGTAGTCCTTCATCCAGGGGCTGCTCCCGTTTCATTTGCCAGTAGCAAAGGGGTTCATCACGGGCACACCGTGGCACCGCTGCCAACCCACTGCCGCGCGGTACTGGCGATCTTCTCCGCCAACTGGTCAATCGCGCGCTGATGGGCCAGTACCAGGCTATCAACCTCCACCGTCGCCGGCTGGCTAATGACGCTGGCACAGGTCAGCGCCGGGCGTGGCGGCTGATGATTGCCAAGTTCCAGACTCCAGACCACATCCAGCGCCGCATGCATGCCGGGCAGGGAGTCAAAACGGCGCACATCGGTACGCACGATCACCACCGGCTGCACCGCATTGCCCGGCAGGCCCGCCAGATCACGCACACCGAGGCGATGTTCCAGCGCGAAGGCCAGCGCGTCATGGAACTCATCCGCCGGCGGCGAAGCCCAGAGGACGTTATCCAGAATCGCCAGGCGTCCGTCACTCTCGCGTACCACCAGTCCCGGTTGGTCGACCTGCACAGGGATGCGCACCGGCATCAACTGCAACTGGAAGTCAGCCTGCGCGCCGCCGGCGGCGGTCGGCTGGGTCGGAATCAGCGTGTGGTAGCGCATGGGCGTTGAACTGCAGGCACTCAACAGAAGACAGCCCAGAATCAGCAGATGGGAACGCAGGGTCATTATTGAAGCTCCGTATTGAGTTCACGCGAGGTCGCACCGCCCTTGAAGCTCGGCGGCGCGGCATCGTTGCCACGACCCCGGATCAGGGATTCGGGATGGCGCCCCAGATAGTCCGACAGCACCCGTACGGAACGTACAGCACGCTGCATCTCCTCCAGGGTATCGGTCAACTGCTGGCGCTGGGGCGAGCCATCGGCCATGGCCCGGTTGGCGTTCTGCAGGGTCTGCTCCGAGCGCTCCAGGGTGCTTTGCAGTTGCGGCAGCACACTGCCATTGACCTGCTCCATGGTCTTGCGCAGCTCGTTCAGGCTACCGTCGAGGTTGTTGGCCAGCGAGTCGATAGGCAGTTTGCTGAGCTTGTCCACCACCGCCTGCAGTTGCTCCTGCAACTTGTCGAAGCTGCCGGGAATGGTGGGGATCATCAGCGGTCGAGCGTGCGCATCAAACACCACGGCGGGGGCACGGCGATCGAAATCCAGTGATATGTACAACTGGCCAGTCAACAGATTGCCGGTACGCGCCTGGGCCCGCAGCCCGCGCTCGACGAACACCTGCATCAACTGCGCATTGCGCTCCTCACCGTCGCCGTCGATCTGCGCCAGCAGCTTGTCCTGCGCGCCACCGAGCCGGTTGGGGTAGATAAGCGCACCCACCACCACCGGAAAACTCTTGCTCTGCTCGTCATAGTCGAGGTCGACCGCCACCACATGTCCAATCGGCACGCCAAGAAACTCCACCGGCGCATCGACATTGAGCCCGCGCAGAGTCTGGTCGAAACGCATCTGCACGAAACGCGCCGGCCCATCATCGGGCGCCATCGCCTGACTCATATCGTTGAACAGCTGAAACGCACGGCCCTCGGCGGCTGGTTCGGGATCAGGACTGTAGTTGGGCGCGCGAAAGGCAATACCGCCAGCCAGAATCGCCGACAGCGACTGGGTATTGACCTTGAAGCCATCAGCGGCGAGCGAGACATCCACGCCACTGGCGTTCCAGAAGCGCGTGTCGCTGGTCACGAAGTCATCGTAGGGCGCATTGACGAATATCTGCACCACCACGCCCTTGCCATCATCGCTCAGGGCATAGGAGACCACCTGGCCTACCGGAATGCGGCGGTAGTAGATGGGCGACCCCACACCCAGCGAGCCGAGGTCGCTGGTGCGCAGGGTAAAGCGCTTGCCTTCCACACCGAAGGTCACCGGCGGCGGCTCTTCCAGGCCGATGAACTCACGCTGGGTGCCCTGTGCGTCCCCCGGGTCCGCGCCGATGAACGAGCCGGACAGCAGGGTATCGACTCCGGACACACCACTGGCACCAATGCGCGGGCGCACCACCCAGAACTGGGCATCTTCGCGGGTAAAGGCCTCGCTACCCTGATCCAGCTCGATATTGGCAATCACCCGGGTGCGATCCTCGCTGAGCGTGATGCCGGTAACGCGACCAATGACCACGTTCTTGTACTTGACCTGGGTCTTGTTGGCCTCAAGCCCCTCTGCCGTCAGAAAGCTTACCGTGATCTGTGGGCCGGCGGACAGCCAGTTCTGCACCACCATGGACAATCCCACCAACGCGGCAACGATAGGCACCAGCCACACCAGTGAAATGCGCACCCGGCGCTGCCTGATATCCGGCTCACCGGTACGGGTGGAGGCGGGGTCATACGGGTTATCTGACATCGTTTTTCTCTGCATCCCAAATCAATCGAGGATCGAAGCTCATGGCGGCCATCATCGTCAGCACCACCACCAGGCCAAAGAACAGAATGCCCAGCCGCGGCTCTATGGTGCTCAATGCACGAAATTGCACCAGCGCCGCCACCAGAGCGACCACCAGTACATCAAGCATCGACCAGTAACCGATGATTTCAATGAAACGGTATAGCCGCGAACGCTCCGGCATGGCCCAACGGCTGCGGCGCTGGACAGTGACCAGCAGCAGCCCCAATACAAAAAATTTTATGCAGGGCACCACCACACTGGCGATGAAGATCAGCACGGCGATATCCCAGGAGCCACCCCGCCAGAACTCGATGACGCCACTGAGAATGGTACTTTCGCTGCCGTTGCCGAGCATGTCGGTATACATCACCGGCAGCAGGTTGGCCGGCAGATAGAGAATCAACGCACCGATCAACAGCGCCCAGGTGCGAACCAGACTGTTCGGCTTGCGCGGGTGCAGCACAGACCAGCAGCGTGGACACTCGTGCGTATCGAGGAGGCAGACCTTGTCACAGGTGTGGCACAGCTGCAGGCCGAGTTCACCGGCATAGGGCGGCGCACTCATGGACGCCCTACTCCCAGTTCGTCCCACAGCCCGCGCACATCACGGCCGCCGATCAGGATGATCAGCACCGTGAGCATGGACATGGCCCACAGCCCGATCCCCGGATGCACCTCAAGCATGCCTGCCAGCTTGATGATAGCCACCAGAATACCGAGCAGGCAGACCTCCAGCATGCTCCACGGCCGCAGGTGCTCCAGCGCACGCATGCAGGCGCGAAACCCCGGCGCCACCCGTCCGGCTCGGGCATGGACCAGCACCCAGGCCAGCAGAATGATCTGCAGCGCTGGCGCGAAGATAATGCTCAGACCGGTCACCAGCGCGATCAGGGTGATACGTCCCTGCGCCAGTGCCTCGACGGTTTGCCACAAGGTCGCTTCGTTACTCAGCCCCTGCATGCTGATGCCCATGATGGGAAAGGTATTGGCAAACAGGAATACAATGGCCGCGGCCATGGTCAGCGCCAGCAACTGGTCGGTACTCAAACGTCTCCCCCGCGCCAGCAAGGCGCCGCACCGCTGGCAGTGGGCCGTCTGCTTGCGGGCCAACACAGGGCGTTGATAGACCGAATCACAATGTTCGCAAATGACCAGCGGTGCTCGACTTGCCTCTGCCTCTGCCATGACTACTCCTGCGGGCGCTCAAGAACAGCACGTCTTAGAGACTGTTAGCGCAGCGTCGCAATCTGCATTGCTGCGGCCGCGTGAGTGGGCTGTTCAATTCCCCGAATAATCCACCGGCAACTGCCCGGCCACTTCCAGCCCCCGTGGCGAAGGCCGTACCGACCAGGCCAGCACCTGCACCCCGGCGGCCTGCGCCTCGCGCAGCAGACTGCCGTACCGCGGATCGATCTCGTCCGCCGGTCGCACCCGGGTGATGCCACTGTGCATCACGCAGAACAGCAGGCAACTGCGCTGACCGCTCTGCGCCAGCTCGGTCAACTCACGCAGATGCTTCTGCCCGCGCAGACTGACCGCATCGGGGAAGGCCCCCTCGCCGTCACCCAGCGCCAGGGTCACGCTCTTGACCTCGACCACGCAGCTGTCTTGTCCATGCCCGCTCAACAGGAAGTCGAAACGGCTGCCACCCGGGGCCAGGGTGACCTCGCGGCGGATATCCGTATACCCGGCCAACGGCAGGATCAGGCGCTCGGCCAGCGCCGCGGCGACCACCGCATTGGCCCGGGCGCTGTGCACGCAGGCCAGTTGCCCCGGCGCAGTCTCCACCAGCTCCCAGGTGCCCGGCAACTTGCGCCCGGGGCGCTGGTGCAGGTCGACCCATACCCGGCTGCCCGGCTCACCGCAGTTCTTCATCGAGCCGGTATTCGGGCAGTGCAGGGTCAGTTCATGACCGTCATCCAGCCGGATATCCGCCAGGAATCGCTTGTAGCGGCGGACCAGGGTGCCGCCGAGCAGCGGCTGCGCAAAGGGAATCAGCATCCCGGCCAGCTCTGCAGACCGCGGGCGATGCGCTCCGCTGCCTGCTCAAGGCGCGGCAGCGAGTTGGCATAGGCGAAACGGACATGTTCGGCGGCCCGATGATGACCGAAGTCCAGGCCCGGGGTGATCGCCACATGCTCGCTCTCGATCAGGTGCCGGCACAGCTGCTGGCTGTCGGGACCAAAGGCGCTGCTGTCGGCATACAGATAGAAGGCGCCAGCCGGGGTATTGGGAATACCGAAGCCCAGTTCGCGCAATACCGGCAGCAGGAAGTCACGGCGCTGGTGGAAGGCCTCGCGCCGCGCCTCGCAGATCGCCAGCGTCTCCTCGCTGAAGGCCGCCAAGGCCGCCTGTTGCGACAGGTGCGGCGCACAGATGTAGAGGTTCTGCGCCAGCTTCTCCAGTTCCGGCACCGCCTCTTGCGGGGCAAC
This sequence comes from Halopseudomonas xiamenensis, assembly GCF_014219065.1. Lineage (GTDB taxonomy): Bacteria > Pseudomonadota > Gammaproteobacteria > Pseudomonadales > Pseudomonadaceae > Halopseudomonas > Halopseudomonas xiamenensis. The sequence continues at coordinate 51,639 of NZ_JACLGO010000024.1, read as the reverse complement.
CAGCCAGCCCAGCCGCCAGCCGGTCATGCCGAAGTATTTGGAGAAGCTGTTGAGTACCCAGGCGTCGTCCGCCACCTCCAGTACCGAGGCTGCATCGCAGCCATAGGTGAGTCCGTGGTAGATCTCGTCGACGATCAACTGGCCGCCCAGGCGCCGGGTGGTATCGGCCATGGCCTGCAGCTGCTGGCGGCTGAGCACGCTGCCCGAGGGGTTGGCCGGCGAGGCGCTGAGCACCGCGACACTGTCGGCATCCCAGTATTGCTCGATCAGCGCCGGGGTCAGCTGGTAGTCGCTGTCCGGCCCGGTGGGAATCAGGGTGGCTCCGCCTTCGACCAGGCGCAGGAAGTGCCGGTTGCACGGGTACGCCGGATCGGCCATCAGCACCCTGGTGCCGGCATCCACCAGCAGCGCGCTGACCAGCAGCAACGCCCCCGACCCACCGGGAGTGATCACCACCCGCCGCGGGTCCAGGTCGATGCCGTAGCGTTGCTGATAGAAGGCCGCCACCGCCTCGCGCAATGCCGGCAGGCCCAGCGCTGGCGTATAGCTGGTGTGCCCCGCTGCCAGGGCCGCCTGGGCGGCACGCATGATCGGCTCGGGCGTGGTGAAGTCTGGCTCGCCGATCTCCATGTGGATGACATCATGGCCCTGCGCCTGCAGCTGCTTGGCCCGTTCCAGTACCGCCATCACATGAAAGGGTTCGATATCCCCTATCCGCTGTGCCCAGCGTCGTTTCAGCATGCCCACCTCCGTTACCACCACCGGCAAAAAGCGCCATGATACCCGCCGCGGCGACGATTGGCCCGCCCCGAGCCGCATTCGGCCGCAGTACCGGATACCGGCAACGGAGGGACATTGCGAAAGCTCGACAGCCCCGGTCCATTTTCGAGCTATGCTGACATCATGAAATGATCTTTAAGTCGGCAAAAAGTAGCTTCGCTGATCGGGTTCTGGTAGTTTTGCCCGCTTGCAGGCCACAGGCCGCACCCCCGCAGGTCAGCAGAGGTTTCGACCTGGCACAGGATGATTGAGCTAAGAGTGAGGCTGTTCTATGCCCAGCAATACCAAAGAGAAGAACTCATTGTTGATTCGCGGCTTCGTTCCCTATCAGGAAGAGAAAGGCGAGGAGTACATGAACGAGCGTCAGCTCGCGCATTTCGCCGACATCCTGAACAGCTGGAAGCGTGAGCTGATGGAAGAAGTCGATCGCACTGTGTCCTATATGCAGGACGAGGCAGCCAACTTTCCCGATCCAGCCGACCGCGCCAGCCAGGAAGAGGAGTTCAGCCTGGAACTGCGCACCCGCGACCGCGAGCGCAAACTGATCAAGAAGATCGATCAGACCCTGCAGCGCATCGAGGATGATGATTACGGGTTCTGCGACTCCTGCGGTGTCGAAATCGGCATCCGTCGCCTGGAAGCCCGCCCCACGGCCACCCTGTGCATCGATTGCAAAACGCTGGCCGAAATCAAGGAAAAGCAGATCGGCGGCTGATCTGCACCCGATCGGCGGCATGGCCTGCCCGACTGTCGCCGATCACCTCTGCGCAAGGCATTGCGGCCATGCCCTCCCCAGCCTATATCGGGCGCTTCGCCCCCACCCCCAGCGGTTATCTGCATTTCGGCTCCCTGCTCGCCGCCGTCGCCAGCTATCTGGACGCCCGCAGCCAGCAAGGCCAATGGCTGGTGCGCATCGAGGACCTGGATACACCACGCAATGTCGCCGGTGCCAGCGAACATATCCTGCGTACCCTGCAAGCCTACGGCCTGCACTGGGATGGCGAGGTGGTACGGCAAAGCCAGCGGCTGGCCTTGTACGAGAGCGTGATCGACCACTGGCTGGAGACCGGCCAGGCCTATCATTGCGACTGCTCACGACGCCAGATCATCGCCCATGACGGCATCTACCCCGGCACCTGCCGCGATCGCCAGCTACCGGCGGCGGCGGACCACGCGGTACGCGTCAAGGTCAGCGCGCAGACCCTGAGCTTCGATGATCGACTGCAGGGGCGCTTCAGCCAGGAGCTGGCCAGCAGTTCGGGTGACTTCATCATTCGCCGGCGCGACGGCATCATCGCCTACCAACTGGCGGTGGTGGTCGACGACATCGCCCAGGGTGTCACCGATATCGTGCGCGGTGCCGACCTGCTCGACTCCACGCCGCGGCAACTGTGGCTGTATCACTTGCTGCGCCAGCCGGCGCCGCGCTATCTGCACGTACCACTGATCATGCGCCATGAAGGCGAGAAACTCAGCAAGCGCCTCGGCTCGACCCCGCTGGAACCGGCACAGGCCTCGGCCACCCTGTACCGCGCGCTGCGCATCCTCACCCCGCAGCCACCCACCGCGCTGGCTGCGGCGCCGGTCGCCGAGCAGCTGCAGTGGGCCATCGACCACTGGCAACCACAACGCCTGCCGGCCACCCGGCAGATACTGGAGCCAAGCTAGCAGACCCCGGGGGTGACAAGCCAACCCGGCCTGATTACCATCGCTGCACAGCCTGAGGACACCCCCCATGTATATCTACCGACTGGTATTGCTGCTGGTCATCGGTATCTACCTGTTTTCACCCGCCATCATGGACTGGTGGATCGAGCCCATGGGCGCCTGGTACCGCCCCTACGTACTGTGGCTGATCCTGATCATCGCCGGCATGCTGCTGCAGAGCCCAAGGGATACCGATGAGCTTTGAACTGAGTCTGCTGATACTGCTCAGCGTCGCCTACCTGATCATCCTGTTCAGTGTGGCCTGGGCCACCGAGCGCGGCCTGCTGCCCCGCTCACTGGTACGCCATCCGGCGATCTACACCCTGTCGATCGGTGTGTATGCCAGCGCCTGGGCCTTCTATGGCACGGTCGGCCTGGCCTACCAGTACGGCTATGGCTTCCTTACCTATTATCTTGGGGTGTGCGGCGCCTTCCTGCTGGCACCGGTGCTGCTCAACCCGATCCTGCGCCTTACCCGTACCTATCAGCTGTCATCGCTGGCTGATCTGTTCGCGTTCCGCTTCCGCAGCACCTGGGCAGGCACCCTGACCACCCTGTTCATGCTGGTCAGCATGCTGCCGCTGCTGGCGCTGCAGATCCAGGCGGTCGCTGACTCGGTGCAGATCCTCACCCACGACCCACGCCAGCGCCCGGTGGCGCTGGGCTTCTGCCTGCTGATCATCCTGTTCGCCATCCTGTTCGGCGCACGCCACATCTCGGCCCGGGAAAAGCATGAAGGCCTGGTGTTCGCCATTGCCTTCGAGTCGGTGGTCAAGCTGGTGTGCCTGTCGGCGGTCGGCCTGTATGCGCTGTTCGTGGTGTTCGAAGGCCCCTCCGGGCTGGAGCTGTGGCTCAGCCACAACCAGGAGGCGCTGAAGACGCTGCACAGCCCGCTGCAGGAAGGCCCCTGGCGCACCCTGCTGCTGGTGTTCTTCGCCGCCGCCATCGTCATGCCGCACATGTATCACATGGCTTTCACCGAGAACCTCAACCCCCGGGCGCTGAGCGCGGCCAGCTGGGGGCTGCCGCTGTTCCTGCTGCTGATGAGTCTGGCGGTGCCGCCGATCCTCTGGGCCGGCCTGTACCTGGACGTGCCGACCAACGCCGAATACTACACCCTGGGTCTGGGGGTCGCCGCCGGTGCCGACTGGCTGACCCTGGTCGCCTTCATCGGCGGCATCTCCGCCGCCAGCGGGCTGATCATCGTGGTTACCCTGGCGCTGTCCGGCATGGTGCTCAACCACATCGTGCTGCCGGTCTACCAGCCCAGCGCCGACAACAATATCTATCGCTGGCTGCTGTGGACCCGGCGCAGCCTGATTGCCGCCATCATCATGGCCAGCTATGGCTTCTACCGGCTGCTGGGTACCGACCAGCACCTGTCCAACCTGGGTATCACCTCGTTCGTCGCTACCGTGCAATTCCTGCCCGGCGCGCTGTCGGTGCTGTATTGGCCGCAGGCCAACCATCGCGGCTTCATCAGCGGCCTGATCGCCGGCATGGCGGTCTGGGCCCTGACCCTGCTGCTGCCGATGATCACCGGCGTCGAGACCCTGCAGATGATGGGCCTGGAGGTGACCCTGGACTCCGAGTCCTGGCACATCGCCGCGATCGTCTCGCTGACCACCAATATCGTCGTGTTCACCCTGATCTCGCTGTTCACCCAGCGCTCCACCGACGAGGTCAGTGCCGCCGAGGCCTGCCTGGTGGACAACGTCCGCCGCCCGCAGCGCATGGAGCTGGTCGCCAGCTCGCCGCAGGAGTTCGCCCAGCAACTGGCCAAGCCGCTGGGCAACCGCGCCGCGCAACAGGAAGTGGAGCAGGCCCTGCGCGACCTCAAGCTGCCGTTCGACGAGCGCCGGCCCTATGCCCTGCGCCGCCTGCGTGACCGCCTTGAGGCCAACCTGTCCGGGTTGATGGGCCCGGCAGTAGCCCAGGAAATGATCGAAACCTTCCTGCCGTTCAAGCTGGCGCGCAACGGCTACGTCACCGAGGACATCCATTTCATCGAGAACCGTCTGGAGGACTACCACTCGCGGCTGACCGGCCTGGCCGCCGAGCTGGATGCACTGCGCCGCTACCACCGCCAGACGCTGCAGGACCTGCCGATGGGCGTCTGCTCGCTGGCCGAGGACAGCGAGGTACTGATGTGGAACCGGGCGCTGCAGGCGCTGACCGGTATCGCCGCCGACAGCGTAGTCGGCTCGCGCCTGGAAAACCTGCCGGCGCCCTGGAACGAGCTGTTGCAACGCTTCGTCGCCGACGAGTCGGCGCACCTGCACAAGCAGAAGCTGCTCAACAATGGCCAGACCCAGTGGCTCAGCCTGCACAAGGCGGCGATCGACGAACCGGGCAATGCACGCGGTGGTCTGGTACTGTTGATCGAGGACCAGACCGATACCCAGATGCTCGAGGACGAACTGATCCACTCCGAGCGCCTGGCCTCGATCGGCCGGCTCGCCGCCGGCGTCGCCCATGAAATCGGCAACCCCATCACCGGCATTGCCTGCCTGGCGCAGAACCTGCGCGAGGAATCCGAACAGCCGGAAGCGCATGAGGCGGCCGAGCAGATTCTCGAGCAGACCCGTCGGGTCTCGCGGATCGTGCAGTCGATGGTCAACTTCGCCCACGTCGGCAGCCGGCACAACAATGCCAATGATGAGGTCGACCTGGCCGCCTGCACCAACGAGGCCATTCACCTGCTGTCGTTGAGCCGCAAGGGTCCGGAGATCAATTATGTTAACCTGTGCGATGCCAGCCACCGGGTCGCCGGCGACAGCCAGCGGCTGGTGCAGGTGCTGATCAACCTGCTGGGCAATGCCCGCGACGCCAGCAGCGACGGTGACAGCGTCACCGTGCGCACGGTCCAGGATGAACATCAGATCCTGCTGAGCGTGGAAGATCAGGGCAGCGGCATCGACCGGGCATTGATGGATCGCCTGTTCGAGCCGTTCTTCACGACGAAGGCACCAGGGACGGGAACCGGGCTGGGACTGGCGCTGGTGTACTCGATCATCGAGGAGCATTATGGTCAGATCACGGTAGACAGCCCCATCGACGAGGCCACGCAGCGGGGCACCCGATTCACCATCACCCTGCCGCGCTATGGCGTCTTTAGTTCCGGTACCTCCGCTTGATGGATGTCGGACGGTCACCGCAAGAGGTAGATATGTCGCATATTCTGGTTGTTGAAGACGAACCCATCATCCGCTCCGCGTTACGACGGCTGCTGGAACGCCACCAGTACCAGGTCAGCGAGGCTGGCGCCGTTCACGAAGCCGTGGAAAAGTACGACCTGGACCAGTTCGACCTGATCATCAGTGACCTGCGCCTGCCCGGCGAGCCCGGGACCGAGTTGATCCGCCGGGCGGAAAACACCCCGGTGCTGATCATGACCAGCTACGCCAGCCTGCGCTCGGCGGTGGACTCGATGAAGCTCGGCGCAGTGGACTACATAGCCAAGCCCTTCGACCATGAGGAAATGCTGCAGACCGTGGCACGCATCATCGAGGCGAGCCAGCAGCGCAGACAGGCCAAGGACCAGCCGGCAGCACCGCCCGAATACCACGCCGAGCAGTCCGACAGCCAGGACATGGGCATCATCGGTGCCAGTCCGGCGATGCTCACGCTGTTCAAGCGCATCCGCAAGGTCGCCCCGACCATGTCCACGGTGCTGATCCGCGGCGAATCAGGCACCGGCAAGGAGCTGGTAGCCCGCGCCCTGCATGAGAACTCGCCACGGGCCCATGCGCCGATGATCTCGGTCAACTGCGCGGCGATTCCGGAAACCCTGATTGAGTCCGAACTGTTCGGCCATGAAAAGGGCGCCTTCACCGGTGCGGTGGCCGGCCGCACCGGCCTGGTCGAGGCCGCCAATGGGGGCACCCTGTTCCTCGACGAGATCGGCGAGCTGCCGCTGGAGGCCCAGGCACGCCTGCTGCGCGTACTGCAGGAAAGCGAAATCCGCCGAGTCGGCTCGATCCAGTCGCAGAAGGTCGACGTACGGCTGGTCGCAGCGACCCACCGTGACCTCAAGAGCATGGCTCGCCAGGGCCTGTTCCGCGAGGATCTGTACTACCGTCTCAACGTGATCGAACTGCGCCTGCCGCCACTGCGCGAGCGCGACGATGACGTCATGCTCATCGCCGAGGCGCTGCTGGCAAGCATTGGCCGCAACATGAACACCCCGACACTGCACTTCAGTCGCGAGGCAGCCGAGTCGATCCGTCACTACCAGTGGCCCGGCAACGTGCGCGAACTGGAAAACGCCATCGAGCGGGCCGCCATCCTCTGCGACGAGGATGAGATATCCACCGATCTGCTGGGGATCGAACCGGATATCGAACAGGAACGTACCTCGCACGCCACCAGCGCCCTGGAATCCATGCGCAGCCCGGATACCGTCAGCAGCGAACCGGCGGAGAACCTGTCGCTGGAGGACTACTTCCAGCACTTCGTGCTTGAACACCAGGAACACATGACCGAAACCGAGCTGGCTAACAAGCTCGGCATCAGTCGCAAGTGCCTTTGGGAACGCCGCCAGCGCCTGGGCATCCCGCGCAAGAAGACCGCCAACTCCTGAACACTGCCGGCCCTCCACACCGAGGGCCGTTGCCGGGGGGACCGCCCGACAACAAGTGTTACCTGTTACCCACACCCCAGGGAGAAAAGTGTTACCCCTAGTCCAAATGAGGTAACACTTTAACGAGGCGTACGGTAACACCCCCTCCCTCCCGCCTCGTCCACCAATCCACAAAAAACACCAAGTCATTGTTTTTAAAGCAAATTAGAAACATGGCACGGCAAATGCTTTATTACAGACACAACAAGAATAAAAACCAGCAAGACCCCATAACAAAAACAAGATTCAGCTCCACACCTAACAAGAACAAAACGTGCGAGTGCAGCAAACTGATTTTTTTGGAGAATGGGAACACAGCAAGCGAACGATCTGTTCGACGGGATGCCCGAAAGGGCACAGAGAAGAATAAAAGTTGCCCAAGCAACCTACCGATCCCGATGCCAAGTCTGGCCACTGCTGTCTCCTGAGCGTCCAAAGCAATCCGCTTGCTTTAGGCAACCCGGGATGGGTTTAACGGGGTGGCACTGTCACCCAGCCCAAAAGAACAAGAAACAGCTCAGAAAATAAAAACAAAAACCATTAGGGGGAGTGAATACTCCCCTTGAGCTTTCCCCTCCGGCCTCACCTTCCTTACACTTCCCCGGTCATTCACGCTAGAATGTGCGCTTGTTGATACAGGCAACACTGTATTCGAACCCGAACGCGTGTCTATCCAGTGCTTTGCCCATGACCTTCATGCATGTTAACTTCGGCTTCCTGAAGCCTCGGTAAAGTGTACCCAGCCAGGGACATAGGCGAATCCAGCGATCCAGCAGCATGTACGATAGTAGATGCGCATGACCGGCAGGATTCCCGGCTGCACCTGGGCCGCCATTTTCCCGGGCTCACAGGCCCTGGGGTTGGATACGCCGGTGGACTACCCGCTCATATGATTCGCAAGCTACTGAAAAAGATTCCCTCTCCTTTCGGGCGTCCCGCCCACAGGCGTACCACGCCTGCGATAATCCCTGCCAACCAGCATGCTCTCAAGCGCAGCCAGATCAGCCGCAATGCGGTGACCGTGGTCGAGCGCCTGCAGCAGGCCGGCTACCAGGCGTTCGCCGTCGGCGGTTGCGTCCGCGACCTGCTGCTCGGGCTCGATCCGAAGGATTACGATGTGGCCACCAGCGCCACCCCCGAACAGGTGCGCGCCACCTTTCGCAACTGCCGCCTGATCGGCCGGCGCTTCAAGCTCGCCCACGTGTATTTTGGCCGCGAGATCATCGAGGTGGCGACCTTCCGCGCCGGCCATGCCGATGGCAACGACAGCGACCTGGGCCGCGAGCAGTCGCTGCAGAGCGAATCCGGCCGCCTGCTGCGTGACAACGTGTATGGCAACCTGGAACAGGATGCCCAACGGCGCGACTTCACCATCAATGCGCTGTACTACGATGTGTGCACCGGCAATATCCATGATTACGCCAACGGCGTGCAGGATATCCGCAACGCCCGCGTACGCCTGATCGGCGACCCGGTGCAGCGCTACCAGGAAGACCCGGTGCGCATGCTGCGCGCCGTGCGCTTTGCCGCCAAGCTGGATTTCGAGATCGAGCCGCACACCGCCGCGCCCATCGAGGAGCTGGCCGAGCTGCTGTACGACATACCGGCAGCGCGCCTGTTCGACGAAGTGATGAAACTTCTGCTCAGCGGCCAGGGTGAACGCACCTTCGACCTGCTGCTGGAATATGATCTGTTCGCGCCGCTGTTCCCCGATACCGACGAGGCCATCGACGAGCAGCCGGACTACACCCTGAAACTGGTTCGCCAGGCCCTGCGCAACACCGACGAGCGTATCCGCGAAGAGCGCCCGGTAACGCCGGCGTTCCTGTTCGCCGCCCTGCTCTGGCCGGCCCTGCCGCAACGCACCCGCGAGCTGGAGCAGCAGGGTATCCCGACGATTCCCGCGCAGCAGCAAGCAGCCCATGAGCTGCTGGCCGAACAGTGCCGGCATACTGCCATTCCCAAGCGTTTCAGCCTGCCGCTACGGGAAATCTGGGACATGCAACCCCGCCTGGAACGGCGCAATGGCCGACGCGCCGACCAACTGCTGGAGCATCCGCGCTTCCGTGCCGCCTACGACTTCCTGCTGCTGCGTGAAGCCGCTGGCGAGGACACCGGTGGCCTGGGCCGCTGGTGGACTCGCTACCAGGAAGTCGGTGCCGATGAACGCCGCCGCATGATCCAGCAACTGAGCAGCGGCGAACCGGCTGCCAAGCGCTCGCGCCAACGGCGCAAACGCAAACCCGGCGGTGGAGCCCAGCAGTAATGCAGCGTTGCTTCATCGCCCTGGGCAGCAACCAGGCCGATCCGGCGGTCCAGGTCACCAAGGCCTGTGCCGAGCTACGGGCGCTACCGCAATCACGACTGCTGGCCTGCTCGTCACTGTACCGCAGCGCACCGCTGGGGCCGCAGGACCAGCCGGCGTTCATCAATGCGGTGGCCATGCTCGACACCCAGCTGGAACCCGAGGCACTGCTCGATGCATTACAGGACATCGAGCAGCGCAGCGGCCGGGTACGCAAGGCCGAACGCTGGGGGCCACGCATTCTGGATCTTGATCTGCTGCTATACGCCGACCGGATTATCGATACGCCGCGCCTGCAGGTACCGCATTATCATATGCATGCCCGTTCCTTTGTACTGTATCCGCTGGCAGAATTGGCAGCGGATCTGACCATGCCTGATGGCACACCGCTACAGCAGCTGCTGCAGGCCTGCCCGCCCAGCGGGCTGGAACGCCTGCCAGGTACCGCTGGACAGGGTTGAGACATGTATTTTCTGGAGCATCATCGTTCAAGTCAGGAAGACTATACTGCTGAGGCTGTTATCAACCTGAGCAATCGGAGCGACAGACAGTCCGCCTGCCTGCCGATCACAGCCATGTTGCCTCTCGAAGGCCGAACTACTGGAATCTGCCATGCCTGACATTACCGTGACCACGCTGAACAAGCTCAAACAGAGCGGTGAGAAATTCGCCTGCCTGACAGCGTATGACGCCACCTTCGCCCATCTGGAAAGTACCGCCGGAGTGGAAGTGCTGTTGATTGGTGACTCCCTGGGAATGGTCCTTCAGGGGCACGACAGCACCCTGCCGGTGACCGTCGAGGAGATGGCCTACCACACCGCAGCGGTCAAGCGCGGCAACCGTGGGGCGCTGATCATGGCGGACCTGCCGTTCATGTCCTACGCCACCCTGGACCAGGCCATGCTCAACAGCGCACGGCTGATGCAGGCCGGTGCCCACGTGCTCAAACTGGAAGGCGGCCGCTGGCTGAGCGACATCACCACCACCCTGACCCGCAACGGCATTCCGGTGTGCGTGCACATGGGCCTGACCCCGCAGACCGTCAATGTGCTCGGTGGCTACAAGGTCCAGGGGCGCGAGCAGGATCAGGCCGAAGCCATGCTCGAAGATGCCATCGCCCTGGAAGCGGCCGGTGCCGCCATGCTGCTGCTGGAATGCGTACCCAGCGAGCTGGCCAACGCGATCACCCAGGCGGTGAGCATTCCGGTGATCGGCATCGGTGCCGGCAGTGGCACCGATGGCCAGGTGCTGGTGGTGCATGACATGCTCGGCCTGTCGATCAGTGGCCGCCTGCCGCGCTTCGTGAAGAACTTCATGGCCGGCCAGCCGGATATCGCCTCTGCCATCGCCGCCTACGTCAGCGCAGTCAAGGCCGTCGAGTTCCCCGCCGCCGAGCACGAGTTCTGAGCCGATGAACACATTGCATTCGATTGCGCAGCTGCGCGCTGCGCTGGCGCGCGCCCGTCAGGAAAACAAGCGCATTGGCCTGGTGCCAACCATGGGCAACCTGCACGCCGGGCATATCGCCCTGGTGGAAAAGGCCCTGCAACGCACCGATTACGTGGTGGTGAGCATCTTCGTCAACCCGCTGCAGTTCGGCCCCAACGAGGACCTGGACAGCTACCCGCGCACCCTGGCCGAGGATCAGCGCAAACTGCTGGATGCCGGCGCGCACATGGTGTTCGCGCCCAGTGTCAATGAAATGTACCCCGAAGGCATGGATGGCCACACCCTGGTCAGTGTGCCGGTGGTCTCCGAGGGCCTGTGCGGTGCTAGTCGGCCGGGGCATTTCGATGGTGTTTCCACTGTGGTCAGCAAGCTGCTGAACATCGTCCAACCCGACCTGGCGGTGTTCGGCGAGAAGGATTTCCAGCAACTGGCGGTGATCCGCAAGATGGCCCATGACCTGTGCCTGCCGGCACAGATCATGGGCGCACCGATAGTGCGTGCCGACGACGGCCTGGCGCTATCCTCGCGCAATGGCTACCTGGACGAGGCCCAGCGCCGCAGCGCGCCGCGCCTGTACCAGACCCTGCAACACATCCGCGAGCAACTCAGCAGCGGGCGCCGCGACTTCGCCGCAGTAATCGAGGAAGCACGGATCATTCTCACCGAGGCCGGCTTCAGGCCCGACTACCTGGACCTGCGCGACGCCAACACCCTGCAACCGGCAACCAGTCAGACGCAGGACATGGTCGCACTCGCCGCGGCCTTCCTCGGCACCACCCGCCTGATCGACAACCTGCGCTTCAGCCTCGCCTGATCCCCCCTGGCCGGTACCCGCTACCGGCCAAGGTACCCTTTCATATCCGACCAAAGCAGGGTTGAATTACCTTCCCTTCTAGTCAAATCTTGTGATGTAGCCAGCCAGTGACCTGTATAACCTCAGGCCCCATGAGCCCGACAATAACAACAGAGGAAGATCCATGTACAAGATCGAGAACCACAAGGTATCCGAGAATACTCGTCGCCAGACCCATCTGGACGCCGACGGATATGAACGCATGTACCGCCAGTCCATAGAACAGCCGGATGCATTCTGGGCCGAGCAGGCCAACCGCTTCGTCGACTGGATGGAGCCCTGGTCCAAGGTCCATGAAAGCGACCTGCAGCAGGGCCATGCCGCCTGGTTCATCGATGGCAAGCTGAACGTCAGCGTCAACTGCATCGACCGCCATCTGGAAAAGCGCGGCGACCAGACCGCCATCATCTGGGAAGGCGACGATCCCAGCGAAGATCGCCACATCACCTACCGCCAGCTGCATGAGCAGGTCTGCCGCCTGGCCAACGTGCTCCGCGCCCGCGGCGTGAAGAAGGGTGACAGTGTCTGCCTGTACATGCCGATGATCCCCGAAGCGGCCTTCGCCATGCTCGCCTGTGCCCGCATCGGCGCCGTGCATACCGTGGTGTTCGGCGGCTTCTCCCCCGATGCGCTGCGTGATCGCATCCAGAACGCCAACTGCCAGACGGTGATCACCGCCGACGAGGGTGTGCGTGGCGGCAGAAAGGTCCCGCTCAAGAGCAACGTGGAGAAGGCCCTGGCCAGTTGCCCCGATGTGCATACCGTGGTCACCGTCAAGCGCACCGGTGCCGATATCGCCTGGCACGAACACCGCGACATCTGGTACCACGAGGCCTGTGCCGCGGTCAGCGACCAGTGCGAGCCAGAGGCCATGGACAGCGAGGACCCGCTGTTCATCCTGTATACCTCCGGTTCGACCGGCAAGCCCAAGGGCGTACTGCATACCACCGGCGGCTACCTGCTCAGCGCCGCGCTGACCCATCACTACGTGTTCGACTATCACGATGGCGAGGTCTACTGGTGTACCGCCGATGTCGGCTGGGTTACCGGTCACTCCTATATCGTCTACGGCCCGCTGTGCAATGGCGCCACCACCCTGATGTTCGAAGGGGTGCCGACCTACCCGGACGCCTCGCGCTGCTGGCAGATCGTCGACAAGCACAAGGTCAACGTGTTCTATACCGCGCCGACCGCGATCCGCGCGCTGATGGCCCTCGGCGAAGAGCCGGTCAAGTCCAGCTCGCGTGCCAGCCTGCGCCTGCTCGGCAGCGTCGGCGAGCCGATCAACCCGGAAGCCTGGGAGTGGTACTACCAGGTGGTGGGCGACTGCCGTTGCCCGATCGTCGATACCTGGTGGCAGACCGAGACCGGCTCGATCCTGATCGCACCGCTGCCTGGTGCCTGCGACCTCAAACCCGGTGCCGCCATGCGTCCGCTGTTCGGTGTGGTTCCGGGGCTGGTGGACAATGACGGCAACGAGCTGCATGGCGCAGCCGACGGCAACCTGGTGATCAAGCAATCCTGGCCGAGCCAGATCCGTACCGTGTACGGCGACCACCAACGGATGATCGACACCTACTTCAGCACCTACAAGGGTGTCTACTTCACGGGTGACGGTGCCCGCCGTGACGAGGATGGCGACTACTGGATCACCGGTCGCGTGGATGACGTACTGAATATTTCCGGACACCGCATCGGTACCGCCGAAGTGGAAAGCGCGCTGGTGCTGAACGACTACGTTGCCGAAGCGGCAGTGGTCGGTTGCCCGCACGATATCAAGGGCCAGGCCATCTACGCCTACGTCATGCCGATGAAGGGAGTGACCCTGACCGACGAGATAATGGCCGAACTGAAAGCAGCCGTCAGTGAGCAGGTAGGCGCCTTCGCCAGACCGGACTTCATCCAGCCGACCACCGGGCTGCCGAAAACCCGCTCGGGCAAGATCATGCGGCGCATTCTGCGCAAGATCGCCTGTGATGAGCTGGACACCCTGGGCGATACTTCGACATTGGCCGATCCGGCGGTGGTCGACGCGTTGATCGAGCAGCGTCTGAATCGTGCTTCGTGATCGAAGGTGATTGTCCAATCCAGGCGAGACCTCTATTCTTGCCGTTCTCAGGACAACAACAGAGGTAGCGTGCATGCATGAGGTCGTGATTGTGGCTGCCACCCGAACTGCCATCGGCAGTTTCGGTGGCCAGTTCGCCGGCGTTCCCGCCCATCAGTTGGGCGCAACCGTCATCCGGGCTCTGCTCGACCAGACCGGAATCGATCCGGCCAGTGTGGACGAGGTCATTCTCGGCCAGGTATTGACCGCCGGCTGCGGGCAGAACCCTGCCCGCCAGGCCTCGGTACATGCCGGCCTGCCGCACAGCGTTCCGGCGCTGAACATCAACAAGGTCTGCGGCTCGGGGCTGAAGGCGGTGCATCTGGCCGCCCAGGCCATCCGTTGCGGCGATGCGCAGATCATGATCGCCGGTGGGCAGGAGTCGATGAGCCTGTCGCCGCACCTGCTGCCGACTTCCCGCACCGGACAGCGCATGGGCAACGGCCAACTGGTCGACAGTATGATCAATGACGGCCTGTGGGACGCCTTCAACCATTACCACATGGGCATTACCGCCGAGAATCTGGCCGAGCGCTACGAGATCAATCGCCCGCAACAGGACGCCTTCGCCCTGGCCTCGCAGCAAAAAGCCGTGGCCGCCCAGGAGGCTGGGCGCTTCGCTGCCGAGATCACTCCGGTACTGGTGCCCCAGCGCAAGGGTGATCCCCTGAGCATCGACCAGGACGAGCAGCCCCGCGCCGCCACCACCCTGGAATCGCTGGGCAGGTTGCGCCCGGCATTCAAGGCCGATGGCACGGTCACCGCCGGGAATGCCTCGAGCCTGAATGATGGCGCCGCCGCCGTCATGCTGATGAGCGCCGAGAAGGCCAGCGAGCTGGGCCTGCCGGTACTGGCCCGGATCGCCGGCTATGCCAGCTCCGGGGTGGACCCGGCGGTGATGGGTATCGGTCCGGTCAGCGCCACCCAGCGCTGCCTGGGCAAGGCCGGCTGGAAAGTCGAGGAACTGGACCTGGTGGAGGCCAACGAAGCCTTCGCCGCCCAGGCCCTGGCAGTGGCCAGCGAGCTACGCTGGGATCTGGACAAGGTCAATGTGAATGGTGGCGCCATCGCCCTGGGGCACCCCATCGGCGGTTCGGGTTGTCGCATCCTGGTGACATTGCTGCATGAGATGCAGCGCCGTGACGCCCGCAAGGGCCTGGCGACGCTGTGCATCGGCGGCGGTCAGGGCGTGGCCCTGGCGCTGGCACGCGACTGAATCCTCCGCTCAGAGCAACCTGAAGCGCTGGAGCACCTCGTAGCGCACGCCCTGGTCGCCACGACTGCTGAGAAACAGGCAGATGTGGTCGACCGGGAAGGCCGGCAGTGACAGCTGCGCATGCCGCTGCAGAAACGCCTGCAACGGCATGCCTTGCCGAACTCGTGCCAAGGTGATGTGAGGCGTGTAGGAACGCTCATCCGGCACCAGCCCGAGCGGTAGCAGGCGCGCCTCCAGCCGTTGCTGCAACTGGTAGAGCAATGGCGTCCCGGCAACCCCGGCCCAGAGCACCTGCGGTCGCGCGGGAGTACCAAAGTAACCCACACCCTGTACCTTCAACTCGAACTGCGGGCCGGGCACATCCACCAACACCTCGGCCATCCGTCGGGCATGTTCCTCATGCACCTGACCAATGAAGTTCAACGTCAGGTGCAACTGTTCCGGCTGGTGCCAACGGGCCCCGGGATGCGCCTCACGCACCTTGGCCAGGGCCTGTTTGACCACGTCCGGCAATTCGATACCGACAAATAAGCGCAGCATGGCAACCCCATTGAACATGTCTGAACAGGTCTATAATAGCGCTCCATGCGCCTCGACCAATTCATTGCCAAACATACCGAATACAGCCAGCAAACCGCCCGGCTGCTGATCGCCGCTGGCCGGGTACAGGTCAACCATCAAACCGCCCGTGACGGGCAACAGAACATTGACCGCTTCACCACCGTGCAACTGGACGACAGGCTGCTGCAGCAACAGACCGCGCTGTACTTCATGCTGCACAAGCCCGGCGGTTATCTCAGTGCCACCCGCGACCCGGTTCACACCACCGTGATGGAGCTGTTTGCGCAGCCACTACGCCAGCACCTGCATATCGCCGGACGACTGGACCGCAGCACCACCGGCCTGCTGATCCTGACCAATGACGGTCTCTGGTCCCGACACCTTACCGAGCCTGGCAGACGCATCCCCAAGGTGTATCTGGTGAGCACCGCCGAACCGATCGCCGGGCACGCCACCGCGTGCTTCGAACGAGGTATTCACCTGGCCCGCGAAGGCGTTGATACCTCCCCGGCCCAGCTGCAGCTGCTCTCCCCTTGCCAGGCCCGCCTGACCATCCATGAGGGCCGCCATCATCAGGTCAAGCGCATGTTCCATGCGGTCGGCAACCGGGTAGTGGCCCTGCACCGGGAAAGCATGGGCGAGATCGCGCTGGATACCAGGCTGGCACCCGGCGAATATCGGCCATTGAGTGCCCAGGAGGTCGATTCGGTGGGGCGGTAAGGCCCTGCCCCTCGCCGCTTGGTTTGCCGGAAAGCCAATTGCTATGCTGAAGAGACCACAGCAATCCGAAGGCGACGCTCATGCATACCATCATTGCGGGACGATTCGAGCTGCAGGATCAGGCAGATGCCGCTCTGGCGGCGCTACGACGAGCCGGCTTCCACAACGAAGCCCTGGCTGCGTTCTACCTCAACCCCAACGGCCAGCATGACATCTACCCCATCGGCGGTGACGATGAAAGCTCTGCCGGTGCCCGCCATTCCGGGGTCGGCGCGGCCAAGGGCGGCGGCATAGGTGCTGCGGTCGGTGCTGCAGCCGGTGCGGTGGCAACTCCGGTCATCGGTCCTGTCGGTATCGCTATTGGCGCCGGTGTCGGTGCTTATACCGGTTCACTGATCGGTGCCGTCAGCAGTACCGACGAGGAATCGGATGTGGACGAGCAGACCGGCCGCCCCTCCGCCGAACAGCCGAAGGTGACCGAACGCGCGCCAGGTGTGCTGGTCGCGGTGCGGGTTGACGAGCAATCCCGCCAGACCGCCATCGATACGCTGAGAAGCAGCGGTGCCGCGGATGTGGAACAGACCGTCGGTGACCTGCGCAACAGTCAATGGCACGATTTCGATCCGCACACAGTGGTCAAACGGGTCTGATCAGGAAACCAGCCAAGCCTGCGCCTCCGCTTCCTGTTCTGGAGCGAAGGATTTCACCTGCAGGCCGGGAATCACTGCTCCCTCGATTTCGCTGAGCTTTCTGATCCAGTCCTTGGCGCAGACCACTGCACAGCGGTCGAACTGCCGCACCAGACGGAACAGTTGCGGCAGGTGCGACAGTTCCACACCCAGGGCTCCGGCCGTGGGCATCTGGAAATCACCCACGCGTATCAGCATGCGTCCATGCTCAATGCCGCGCGCCTGACTGAACAGCTGGCCCAGGCAGGCGCGCATGCCTTCCTTGTCCAGCTTGCCGGAGAACACCATATCCAGCCGATTGTCACCGTTGCGGGTTATCTCGAACATGTCCCCTCCTGATCGTCTGTGTGTCGTACTCATCAGCAGTATAGACAAGCCTCGCCATTAGCCTGTCGCCGATTTAACGATCATGCCGCCACCGGCACCCCGAATAATGAAAGTCCGCAGCGGCGTGATCGTTCCCTCTTCCGACGCTGCGCGCCACCTTCTCCCAGGACGGGAGAAGGTCATCAGATGGCGTCGCTGCGCGACTTTCACGCTAAAGATGGAATCTTTTCGCCGGCGCCAGCGTCAACCGAAGACATAGACGCGGAGGTGAAATGATGAACAGGCATCCCCATGAGCCCGATGAGCAAGCCCTCACCGAAGCCGCTCGGCGCCAGGCCGAAGCCGACAATCGTGAGGCGCCCGATGACCGGCCAATGGGCCCGGTCGGCAACGTCCCCAGTCGATCCGAGTCCGCCGAGCGCGCCGGCGAAGCCGGGCTGACCGAGGCCTCCATACCCGGCCATGGCCCGACAGCCGACGACGCCACCCCGGAAACCCTGATGCCGGATGATGGCTCCCGCTCGCCACAGGAGGCCGCCGCCGATGCAGGTGCGGCGGATGCCGAGCTGACGGAGGTCGGCAAGGGCGGCGCCGGTGGTCGCTATGGATTGGATGAAGCAGAGCTGGGACGGGTCAAGCCGCTGGATGGCAAAGCCTGGGATGGTGATCCGAGCGAACCACTGTCACCGGAAACCGCCACCGAGGAAGGACTGAAGGCCCCGCCCAGCAGCGAACCGGATCAGTCCGATTGAGTAAACCGCAGACATGAAAAACCCCGGCGCAGCAACTGGCCGGGGTTTGTTCAGACGCCGCTGGCGGGCAGCGGCGCGCAGGTTGCGTCAGACGCCGCTGTTTTCAGCCGCTTCGACGTCCTTCATCGACAGCTTGATACGGCCGCGGTTGTCCACGTCCAGTACCAGTACCTTCACTTCCTGGCCTTCCTGCAGTACGTCGGTGACCTTCTCGATACGCTGGTTGGCGATCTGCGAGATGTGTACCAGACCGTCCTTGCCCGGCAGGATGCTGACGAAGGCACCGAAATCGACGATGCGCTCGACCTTGCCGGTGTAGACCTTGCCGATCTCGGCCTCGGCAGTGATACCGTCAACCCGCGCCTTGGCGGCATTGGCGGCGTCCTTGCTGGCGGCGAAGATCTTCACGGTGCCGTCGTCGGTGATGTCGATCGAGGCGCCGGTCTCTTCGCAGATGCCGCGGATGGTCGCGCCACCCTTGCCGATCACGTCGCGGATCTTGTCCGAGTCGATCTTCATGCTGATCATGGTTGGGGCGTTGGCCGACAGTTCCTTGCGCGACTCGGGCAGCACGTCGTTCATCTGCTTGAGGATGTGCAGACGCGCGTCGTGGGCCTGATGCAGGGCCAGTTCCATGATCTCTTCGGTGATGCCCTTGATCTTGATGTCCATCTGCAGCGCAGTGACACCCTTCTCGGTACCAGCCACCTTGAAGTCCATGTCGCCCAGATGATCCTCGTCACCGAGGATATCGGTCAGTACCGCAAACTTCTCGCCTTCCTTGACCAGACCCATGGCGATACCGGCTACCGGTGCCTTCAGCGGTACACCGGCGTCCATCAGTGCCAGCGACGCGCCACAGACCGAGGCCATGGAGCTGGAACCGTTGGACTCGGTGATCTCGGAGACCACGCGGATGCTGTAGGGGAACTGGTCCATATCGGGCATGACCGCCTGGATACCGCGGCGGGCCAGACGACCATGACCGATTTCACGACGACCGGTGCCACCCATGCGACCACACTCGCCCACCGAGTAGGGAGGGAAGTTGTAGTGGAACATGAAGGGATCTTTCTTCTCGCCTTCCAGGGTGTCCAGCAGCTGCGCATCGCGGGCGGTACCCAAGGTGGTGACCACCAGCGCCTGGGTTTCGCCGCGGGTGAACAGCGAGGAGCCGTGGGTGCGATCCAGCACGCCGACTTCGATGTTCAGCGGGCGCACGGTCTTGGTGTCACGGCCATCGATCCGCGGGTTGCCGTTGACGATGCTCTCGCGCACGGTGCGGTATTCGATTTCGCCGAAGGCGTCCTTGACTGCACCGGCAGAGGGCTTGCCTTCTTCATCGCCGGCCAGCGCCGCGATGGCGGCATCACGCAGCTCGCCCAGACGGGTGTAGCGCGATTGCTTGTGGGTGATGGTGTAGGCTTCGCTGATACCGGCGCCGAACTGGGACTTGATGGCATCCAGCAGCACGGTGTTTTCCGCAGCCGGCTGCCAATCCCAGGCAGGCTTGCCTGCTTCGGCGGCCAGTTGCTTGATCGCCTCGATGGCCGGCTGGAATTCCATGTGGGCGAACAGTACCGCGCCCAGCATCTGGTCTTCGGTCAGTTCCTGTGCTTCGGATTCAACCATCAGCACGGCGTCTTCGGTACCAGCCACGACCATGTCCAGACGCGAGGTCTTCAACTGCTCGTAGGTAGGGTTCAGCACGTAGCCCTGGACGTCGTCGAAGCCGACGCGAGCACCTGCGATCGGGCCGTCGAAGGGGATACCGGAAATGGCCAGCGCGGCGGAGGTGCCGATCATCGCGGCGATATCCGGATCGGTGGTCTTGTTGGTGGAGACCACGGTGCAGACTACCTGGACTTCATTCATGAAGCCTTCGGCGAACAGTGGGCGGATCGGGCGGTCGATCAGACGGGAAGTCAGGGTTTCCTTCTCGGTGGGCCGGCCTTCACGCTTGAAGAAGCCACCGGGGATGCGGCCTGCCGCGTAGGTCTTTTCGATGTAATGGACAGACAGGGGGAAGAAGTCACGACCGGCATCGGCGTTTTTCGCGCCCACCACGGTTACCAGGACGCTGACTGCATCATCAATGCTGACCAGAACCGCACCCGAGGCCTGGCGCGCAATGCGACCGGTCTCCAGGGTAATGGTGTTATTGCCTAACTTGAACTTTTTGATAACCGGTTTCACGGTGTCTTCTCTCTCTATTTGCTGTATTTGCCCTTCGGGAAACTCTGGGCACGGTCGGGTTTCGGACCCGACCATGTCCAAACGGGACTGGTCTTAGCGACGCAGACCCAGGCTGCCGATCAAGCTGCTGTAACGGGCCAGATCCTTGCTCTTCAGGTAGTCCAGCAGCTTGCGACGCTGGTTAACCATGCGGATCAGGCCGCGACGGGAGTGGTGGTCCTTCTTGTTGTCCTTGAAGTGACCCTGCAGCTTGTTGATGTTTGCAGTCAACAGAGCTACCTGGACTTCCGGAGAACCGGTATCGGCTTCACCACGTGCATACTCGGATACGATTGCAGCTTTTTCTTCAACGCTCAGTGCCATGACAGCTATTCCTCTGAGGTAACAGGCCGGGATTTGCGTCCCGTGTTTTAAATCGAGCAATGACCGTGCCTGTTGACAGCCACCCTCGTTGTGACCCTCATGGGTCCACTTCCAGCCGGCGCTACTGCAGCGCCGGCAAAATCATTCAGCCATTGAAGCGCATCAGGCGCTTGGGTGCCACCCGGGCGTCATCAGTCATCTCGCCGATGCCGATGAAGCGCCCCTGGTGATCGCACAGCCGCACCATGCCGAACGCCGGGCTACCCGGCACGCGTACCGCCTGACCGTGATTGAGGTAGTAGGCAGTCTGCTCGGTGAGATTGACTATGGGCCAGTCCTCGAGCCCGCTGTCGATCGGCAGCAACAGCCGGTCCAGCGCCAAGGCGCCCCCCTCGGCATGCAGCGCCTCGAGTGTTTCCAGGGTCACTGCCCGGGCCAGATCGAACGGCCCGGCCTGTACCCGGCGCAGCTCGGCGACGTGCGCACCGCAACCCAGAGCGGCGCCAAGGTCCTCGACCAGCGTGCGGATATAGGTGCCCTTGCTGCAGTGTACCTGCAGGCGCAAACGGTCCCCTTCCAGCCCGAGCAGCGTCAATTGGCGTATGGTAACAGATCGGGGCTTGCGCTCCACTGTTTCACCGGCACGGGCCAGTTTGTACAGCGGCTGGCCATCATGCTTGAGTGCCGAGTACATCGGCGGGATCTGCTCGATCTCGCCGGTAAAGCGCGGTAGCAGTGCCTGCACCTCGGCCAGGGTGACCTGGCAGGGCTTGATTTCCAGCACCTCGCCCTCGGCATCACCGGTACTGGTGGTCATGCCCAGCCGCGCCTCGGTGATATAGGTCTTGTCCGCATCCAGCAGGTACTGGGAGAACTTGGTCGCCTCGCCCAGGCACAGCGGCAGCACGCCACTGGCCAGTGGGTCGAGACTGCCGGTATGGCCGCCCTTGCTGGCATTGAACAGCCAGCGCACCTTCTGCAGGGCGGCATTGGAGGACATACCCAGCGGCTTGTCGAAAATCAGTATGCCGTCGACATCACGGCGTTTGCTGCGTGGCGCCGACACGTCTACTCCTCATCATCCCTGGCATGCTGGCGATCCTCTGCCACCGCACGCTCGATAAGGGAGGACAGGTGCACGCCGCGGCGCACACTTTCATCATAATGAAAATGCAGCTGTGGAATGCTGCGCAGCTTCATGACACGCCCCAGCTGTACCCGCAGGAAGCCGGAAGCATCCTTGAGCGCTGCCAGATTGAGCGCGATATCCTCGTCACTGGCCTCACCCATCAGGGTAATGAAAATCTTCGCGTGCGCCAGGTCGCGGCTGACTTCAGCGGCGGTGACGGTAATCATGCCCACCCGCGGGTCGCGCACTTCGCGCTGGATCAGCAGGGCCAGTTCGCGCTGCATCTGATCCGCCACCCGTTGGGTACGGCTATATTCTTTGGCCATATCTAAACCCCTGGCTGCAAGCCTTCAGCGGCAAGCAGCGAGCTGTTGGCTGCAAATCGTCACTGGCGCCTGCAACCCTGTATTGATACCTGCTGAATAGACGACAAACGGCCCTTTCCGGACCGCTTGTCGCTTGCAGCTTGGTGCTTGTCGCCGGGTTACAGCGTGCGTGCCACCTGGACCCGCTCGAATACCTCGATGCGGTCGCCGACCTTCACATCGTTGTAGTTCTTCACGCCGATACCGCATTCCATGCCGTTGCGTACTTCGGCGACGTCATCCTTGAAGCGGCGCAGCGATTCCAGCTCACCCTCGTAGATGACCACGTCTTCGCGCAGTACACGAATCGGACGGTTGCGATACACGGTACCCTCGATGACCATACAACCGGCCACCGCGCCGAACTTGGGCGAACGGAACACGTCACGCACTTCGGCGACGCCGAGGATCTGCTCGCGCACATCGCTGCCCAACATGCCGGACAGGGCCTTCTTGACGTCATCGATGATCTCGTAGATCACGCTGTAGTAGCGCAGGTCCAGGCCCTCGGCCTCGATTACCTTGCGCGCCGAAGCATCGGCACGGACGTTGAAACCGAAGATCACCGCGTTCGACGCCAGCGCCAGGTTGGCGTCGGTTTCGGTGATGCCACCCACGCCGCCGGACACGATCTTGACCTGAACCTCGTCGTTGCCCAGCTCGTTGAGCGAACCCTGCAGCGCCTCGAGAGTACCGCGCACGTCGGTCTTGATGACGATGTTGAGCGTCTTCTTCTCGCCCTGGCCCATGTTCTCGAACATGTTCTCCAGCTTGGCCGACTGCTGCCGGGCCAGCTTGATCTCGCGGAACTTGCCCTGACGGAACAACGCCACTTCACGGGCCTTCTTCTCGTCGGCGACCACGGTCATCTCGTCGCCGGCTTCCGGCGTACCATCAAGACCCAGGATCGCCACCGGAATGGATGGACCCGCTTCCTTGACGTTGTTGCCATTCTCGTCAAGCATGGCGCGCACCCGGCCATGGTTGACCCCGGCCAGCACCACGTCGCCCTGACGCAGGGTACCGTTCTGCACCAGCACGGTAGCGATCGGGCCACGGCCCTTGTCCAGGCGCGACTCGATCACCACACCACGTGCAGGTGCCGCCGGCTGAGCCTTGAGTTCGAGCACTTCAGCCTGCAGCAGGACCGCTTCGAGCAGCTCGTCGATACCGGTACCGACCTTGGCCGAGACGTGGACGAACATGGTGTCGCCACCCCATTCTTCCGGAATCACATCGCGGGCAGCCAGGTCGTTCTTGATCCGATCGGGATCGGCTTGCTCCTTGTCGATCTTGTTCACCGCCACCACCAGGGGTACACCGGCGGCCTTGGCGTGCTGTACGGCTTCCTCGGTCTGCGGCATCACGCCGTCATCGGCGGCTACGACCAGGATCACGATATCGGTGGACTGGGCACCACGTGCACGCATCGCGGTGAACGCGGCGTGACCGGGGGTATCCAGGAAGGTGACCATGCCGCGCTCGGTTTCCACGTGGTAGGCGCCGATGTGCTGGGTAATCCCGCCCGCCTCGCCGGAGGCGACCTTGGTGCGACGGATATAGTCCAGCAGCGAGGTCTTGCCGTGGTCGACGTGGCCCATGACGGTCACCACCGGGGCGCGACTGACTTCCTCGCCCTCGAACTGCATGGCCGCCGCCAGGCGGTCTTCCAGGTCGCTTTCCTTGACATGCTTGACCTGGTGTCCCATGTCCTCGGCGACGATGGTCGCGGTGTCCTGGTCCAGCACCTGGTTGATGGTCACCATGTTGCCGTTCTTGAACATGTACTTGATGACCTCGGCCGCCTTGACCGACATCTTCTGGGCCAGCTCGGCCACGGTGATGGTTTCACCGATTACCACTTCTCGCACTATAGGTCCTGTCGGCTTCTCGAAGCCGTGCTGATTACGTTTCTTCTGCGCCTTGAGCTTGCCGGCACCACCACGACGGCGGGCACCTGCCTCGTCGTCATCGGCCCGCGCACCACTGCGGCCCTTGCCCGGGCCACCGGCGCGCTTGCGGCTGCGCTCGTCTTCCTCGGCACGGTCCTTACGGCGCTGCTCGTCCTTCTTCTTCGCCGCCGCGGCCGGGGATGGAGCGGCCTCTGCACGCGGCTCTTCGGCTACCACGGTCGGCGGCGCCTCGACCACAGACTCGGCGGGCGCTGCGGGCTCGGCCTGCTGCGCCTGAGCCTGCGCCTGGGCGGCCTGTTCTTCGGCGGCCAGACGCGCCGCTTCCTCGGCAGCCTTGCGGGCTTCCTCTTCCTCGGCCAGACGCCGCGCCTCGGCGGCAGCCTGACGGGCTTCTTCGGCGGCGCGCAGTTCTTCCAGCTCGCGCTGGCGCTCGGCTTCCAGGTCTACTTCATCACGCTTGACGTAGGTGCGCTTCTTGCGTACTTCCACATTGACGGTTTTGCTACCCGCCACTTTCAGGGTGCTGACGGTTTTACGCGTCAGGGTAATCTTGCGCGGCTCCTGCGCGGAGTCGCCATGGGCGCTTTTCAGGAACGTCAACAGGCGCTGCTTTTCTTCGTCCGACACGGACTGTTCCGCACGGGTATGTGTCAACCCTGCTTCCTGCATCTGTTGCAACAGGCGCTCTACCGGCGTGCCTGTTACCTGAGCCAATTCTTTGACCGTCACTTCCGCCATTCACTTTCTCCTCAGTCGGGGACCTGGCGTTACCGCCGGGTGATGCTGCTGCCAGCCGACCGGTTTATTCAAACCAGGGTGCCCGGGCTGCCATGATCAGGGCACCGGCACGGGCTTCGTCGATTCCATCTATGTTCAGCAGGTCATCCACGGATTGTTCCGCGAGGTCTTCCATGCTGAGAATGCCTTGGGCGGCGAGCTGGAATGCCAGGGCGCGATCCATGCCCTCCATGTTCAGCAGATCGTCCGCAGGCTGGACCTCTTCCAGTTTTTCCTCGTTGGCAATCGCCTTTGTCAGCAGGCGATCCTTGGCCCGAGAGCGCAATTCGTTGACGATATCCTCATCGAAACCGTCGATTTCCAGCATCTCCTCCATGGGTACGTAGGCAATTTCCTCCAGGGAGGTGAAGCCCTCGTCGACCAGGATCTGCGCCAGTTCCTCGTCCACGTCCAGCTCGTCGATGAAGCTGCGCAGCACATCGCCGGTCTCGGCTTCCTGCTTGGCGCGAATGTCATCTTCGGTCATGACGTTCAGTGTCCAGCCGGTCAGTTGGCTGGCCAGCCGGACGTTCTGGCCGCTACGGCCGATGGCCTGGGCCAGGTTGTCCTCGGCCACGGCGATATCGATGGTATGGGTATCTTCGTCCAGGATGATCGAGGCCACCTCGGCCGGGGCCATGGCGTTGATCACGAACTGGGCCAGGTTGTCGTCCCACAGCACGATATCCACGCGCTCGCCACCCAGTTCGCCGGATACCGCCTGCACGCGCGAACCACGCATGCCGATGCAGGCGCCCTGCGGATCGATGCGCTTGTCCTTGGAGCGTACCGCGATCTTCGCACGGGAACCCGGATCACGGGCCGCGCCCATGACCTCGATCAGTTCCTCGGAGATCTCCGGCACCTCGATGCGGAACAGCTCAATGATCATTTCCGGACAGGCGCGCGACAGCACCAGCTGCGGGCCGCGGTTCTCCACACGAATATCCTTGAGCAGTGCACGGATACGGGTACCGGTACGGAAGGTCTCGCGCGGGATCATTTCCTCACGCGGCAGCACCGCCTCGGCATTGTTGCCCAGATCGACGATGACGCTGTCACGGGTAACCTTCTTCACCGTGCCGCTGATGATCTCGCCGAGACGGTCACGATAGGCATCGACCACCTGGGCGCGCTCGGCCTCGCGGACCTTCTGCACGATGACCTGCTTGGCGATCTGCGCAGCAATACGTCCGAACTCGACGGATTCGATCTTCTCTTCGACCACATCACCGACGTTCAATGCAGGATCGCGCTCGTGGGCCTGATCCAGAGCCAGTTGCATACCGGGTTCTTCAAAGTCGTCATCCACCACCACGGTCCAGCGACGGAAGGTGTCGTAGTTGCCGGTCTGGCGGTTGATCGCCACCCGGACATCCACTTCATCTTCGTAGCGCTTTTTGGTGGCCGTGGCCAATGCCAGCTCCAGAGCCTCGAAAATGACTCCGGGCGGTACGCCCTTCTCATTGGAAACGGATTCCACAACCAGCAGCACTTCTTTGCTCATCGTATGCCTCGCCTAACGCCATCCATTGGGGCCACTGGAGCCCGAAAAATGCTCAAAACCGCGGAATGATATGACTCTTGTCGATGGAATCGATCGGCAGCAGGTACTCATGATCCTCAACCTGCAACACCACCTCATCGCCTTCCACCCCGCGGATGACACCCTGAAAATTCCGCCGGCCTTCATAGGGCACGCGCAATCTGATCTTCGCCTGCTCGCCGACATAGGCGGCAAACTGTTCGAGAGTGAACAGCGGCCTGTCCATTCCCGGGGAGGACACCTCCAGAGTGTAATCACCACTGATCGGGTCTTCCACGTCCAGCACCGCGCTGGCCTGCCTGCTGACCGTCGCACAGGCTTCCACGCTGACGCCATCGGGGTGATCGATATACACGCGCAGCAGGCTGTGACGCCCCTGCGACAGGAACTCGATCCCCCAACAACGATAGCCTAGAGCCTCGACAATCGGGACCAACAGGCTCTCCAACTCGGTAACTTTGCCGGACAATTTCACCGCCTTTCTTTCACGAATAAAAAATGGGCCTGAAAGCCCATCCTGGTTCCGGCCACTTCATCTCAGTGAAGTCCGGAGTTAACAAAAAGCCCCTGAAAAGGGGCCTTTGACTGGTTGCGGGGGCAGGATTTGAACCTACGACCTTCGGGTTATGAGCCCGACGAGCTACCAGACTGCTCCACCCCGCGGCGAATCCGAGGCATGAATTATACGCCCGGCGACCAAACAAGACAACCTGACGCATTCTGCCTGAAAGCAACAAGGCCTGCATGACGCAGGCCTTGTCTGATTGGTGCGGAAGATGGGACTCGAACCCATACACCCTAAGGCACTACCCCCTCAAGATAGCGTGTCTACCAATTCCACCACTTCCGCAAAACTGTTGGCTCAATCGACGACAGGTACATCGTCCGTCGCAGGAGCCTGAGGAGCCCGCTCTTCAAGAACAGGTACATCTTCACTGACTGGAGCCACCGGCTGGCTCTGCAGGGCCGGAACCGGCAAGCCTGCATCGCGAACCTGACCGGCCTTGTGACTGGCATAGTAAGCCAGACCCAGCGAGGTCAGAAAGAATACAGTGGCCAGCACCGCTGTCAAGCGGCTCAGAAAAGTCGCCGAACCCTGGCTGCCAAAAACCGTGCCGGACGCGCCCGAGCCAAAGGAAGCACCGGTCTCCGCGCCCTTGCCCTGCTGAATGAGGATCAACCCCACCAGCGCAATAGCGACCAGAAGATGCACAATCACAACAACGGTTTCAATCATTAAACTTGTCCCGCGGCACGAGCGATCGCACCAAATTCATCTGCGTTGAGAGAGGCTCCACCCACAAGCCCTCCGTCGATATCCGGCATGCCGAACAATGCCTCGGCATTCTCCGCCTTGACACTGCCGCCATAGACGATCTGCACACACTGCGCCTGTTCGTCATCCTGCAACGCCAGACGTGCACGGATCATCGCATGCACTTCCTGCGCCTGCTCCGGTGTAGCGGTCAGACCGGTACCAATCGCCCAGACCGGCTCGTACGCCACCACACCCTGGGCCAGCCCGCCAACGCCGAAGATATCCAGCACCGCCTGCAACTGACGCCCGACCACTTCCGCGGTCTCGCCCGCATCATACTGCTCGCGCGTCTCGCCGACACACAGGATCGGACGCAGACCACAAGCCAGCGCGGCGGCGAACTTGCGACAGATCACCTCGTCGGTCTCGCCGAACAGACTGCGCCGCTCGGAATGACCGACCAGCACATATTCACATCCCGCATCGCGCAGCTGAGCCGGAGATATCTCACCGGTCAACGCACCTGGCTCGGCCTGGTGGGCGCAACTCTGGCCGGCCAGTCGCAGCGGCGATGCAGTCAGCGCTTCGCGGCATTGCTGGACATACAGTGCCGGCGGAGCGATCAGCAGATCAACCTGTTCCGGCCACTGCTGCGCATTCAACCCGGAGAGCAACTCATCAACGGAGTGCCGTGTACCGTACATTTTCCAGTTTCCGGCGACCAGCGGACGACGCATGCCTAACCTCTCTGCTCAAGCGGGCGCCAATGTTAACCAAGTTGCCAGCACGACACAACCGCCTTTTCAGCCAGCGGCGAACATTTTCTCCACCTGCGCCGCCAGCGCCTCGGCCTCCCGACTAACCTGGGCGGCATCCTGGCCTTCGACCATCACCCGGATCACCGGCTCGGTCCCGGACAGGCGCAGCAGCACCCGGCCAGCCTTGCCCAGCCGGCCCTCGGCATCGGCCACCGCCGACTTCAGCGCCGGCGACTCCAGCGGCGAGCCGCCGTTGTTCTGATAGCGTACGTTGATCAGCTTCTGCGGACATTTGTTCATGCCCTTGCACGCCTGCCCCAGGGTCTTGCCCGACATACGCAGCGCGCGCAGCACCTGCAGCGCGGCGATGATGCCGTCGCCGGTGGTGGTATGGCGCAGGCACACCAGATGCCCGGAGGACTCGCCACCCAGCGTCCAGCCGCGCTGCTGCAGTTCGGCCATCACATAGCGGTCACCGACCTTGGCGCGGACAAAGGGAATGTCCCGCTCACGCAGGGCCAGCTCCAGACCCAGATTGCTCATCAGCGTGCCGGCGACACCACCTTCCAGCAGGCCGCGCTCGTACAGGTCCAGGGTCATGATGTACAGCAGCTCATCACCGTCGACCGAATTGCCCTCGGCATCGACCATCATCACCCGGTCGCCATCACCATCGAAGGCGATACCCAGGTCAGCCTGGCGCTCGACCACCGCGCGGCCCAGCGCCGCCAGATCGGTGGAACCGACGCCAGCGTTGATATTCAGCCCATCCGGTGCTGCGCCGATCACGCTGACCTGCGCGCCGAGCTCGGAGAACACGCTGGGGGCTACCTTGTAGGTGGCGCCGTTGGCGCAATCGAGCACTATCTTCAGGCCCTTGAAGCTGGTACTGGTCGGCACACTGCTCTTGCAGAACTCGATATAGCGGCCCGAGGCATCCTCGACCCGCGCCACCTTGCCCAGCGCACTGGACTCGACCACCTGCATGGGCGAATCGACCAGGCGCTCGATCTCGTGTTCGAGGGTATCCGGCAGCTTGGTGCCCTGGGCGGAAAAGAACTTGATGCCATTGTCGTAGTACGGATTGTGCGACGCACTGATGACGATCCCCGCATCGGCCTTGAAGGTCCGCGTCAAGTAGGCGATGGCCGGGGTCGGCATCGGCCCGAGCAGCTGCACCTGGGCACCTGCGGCGGACAGCCCGGCCTCCAGTGCCGACTCGAACATGTAACCGGAAATCCGCGTGTCCTTGCCGATGACCACCCGGCACTGACCGTCGTGCCTGAAGGCGGTGCCGACCGCCCAGCCGAGCTTGAGCATGAATTCCGGGGTAATCGGGTGGGTGCCGACCAGGCCTCGAATGCCGTCGGTGCCGAAATAGCGCTTTTCCATATAGGAGTGTCCTGACTCAGTAAAAATCGGTGAAAACCCGGTGGCGACCGGCTGTCAGCCCTGCCCCGCCGCCATCACCGCCTCCGCCATGCGCACGGCATCGACGGTTTCCGCTACATCATGCACCCGAATGATACGCGCACCCTTGGTCACCGCAAGTACCGCCAGCGCCAGACCACCGGCCAGACGCTGGTCCACCGGTCGGTCCAGGGTCTGGCCGATCATGCTCTTGCGCGACACGCCGACCAGGATCGGCAGGTCGAGGGGACGCAGATGCTGCATGGCGGCAAACAGCTCGAGGTTGTGCTGCAGGCTCTTGCCAAAGCCGAATCCCGGGTCCAGAACCAGCTTGGCGCGGTCGATGCCAGCGTCCAGGCAGGCTTGGACACGCTGTTCGAGGAAGGAGTTCACTTGCCCCAGCACCGATTCATACTGCGGCGCCTGCTGCATGGTCTGTGGCTCGCCCTGCATGTGCATCAGGCATACCGCCAGACCCGAGTCGACCGCCGCCTGCATGGCGCCCGGACGACAGAGTGCGCGAATATCGTTGATCAGCCCGGCACCGACCGACGCCGAGCCGCTGATCACTTCCGGGGTACTGGTATCGATCGACACCACGGTATCGAAGCGCGCCTTGATGGCCTCGACCATGGGCACCACCCGATCGACTTCCTCCTGCACGCCGACCAGCGCGGCGCCGGGCCGGGTCGACTCGCCGCCGATATCGATCAGCGTCGCGCCGGCGGCCAGCATCTGCTCGACATGCGCCAAGGCGGCATCGCGCCGAGTGTAGCGGCCACCGTCGGAAAACGAATCAGGGGTGATATTCAGAATACCCATGACCTGGGTACGGGAAAGGTCAAGCTCCCGGTCGCCGCAAGGCAACCGGGAGTTATTGCGGACTTGTGTCATGCTGCTCTCAGTGTTCGCCTGCCGGACCGCCGATCACACCGTCATCACGGGGCTCGTCCTTCGACTCTGGCGCAGCATCGTCCTGTGAGCTTGCCGCCGTGCCGGGACCACGACGGTCGTCGTCCGCCCAGCCCTTGGGCTCGCGTGCCGGCTTGCCGGCCATGATGTCATTGATCTGCTCGACATCGATGGTCTCGTACTTCATCAACGCTTCAGCCATACGGTCCAGCTTGTCGCGGTTCTCCTCCAGCAGGCGCTTGGCGGTGTCATAGCACTCGTCAATAATGCGGCGCACCTCCTCGTCGATCAGCCGCGCTGTCTCACCGGATACGTTGGTGTGCTGGCTGCCGGCACTGCGACCAAGGAACACCTCACCTTCTTCCTCGGCATACATCAGCGGACCAAGCTTCTCCGACAGGCCCCACTTGGTCACCATGTTCCGGGCCAACTGGGTGGCGCGCATGATGTCGTTGGAGGCGCCGGTGGTCACACCATCGAAGCCCAGGGTCATTTCCTCGGCAATACGGCCGCCGAACAGCGAGCAGATCTGGCTGATCAGTGCACGCTTGGACAGGCTGTAGCGATCTTCCTCGGGCAGGAACATGGTCACACCCAGCGCCCGCCCGCGCGGAATGATCGAGACCTTGTACACCGGGTCATGCTCGGGCACCAGGCGCCCGACGATCGCATGTCCCGACTCGTGATAGGCGGTGTTGAGCTTTTCCTTGTCGGACATGACCATCGACTTGCGCTCGGCGCCCATCATGATCTTGTCCTTGGCCATCTCGAATTCGTTCATCTCGACCAGACGCTTGCCGGCACGGGCAGCGAACAGCGAGGCCTCGTTGACCAGGTTGGCCAGGTCGGCGCCGGAGAAACCAGGGGTACCACGGGCAATCGAAGACGGAACCACGTCGTCACCCAGCGGCACCTTGCGCATATGCACCTTGAGGATCTGCTCGCGACCGCGGATATCGGGCAGGCCGACCACCACCTGGCGGTCGAAACGGCCCGGACGCAGCAATGCCGGGTCGAGCACGTCAGGGCGGTTGGTCGCGGCGACCACGATGATGCCGTCGTTGGCCTCGAAACCGTCCATTTCCACCAGCAACTGGTTCAGGGTCTGTTCGCGCTCGTCGTGACCACCACCCAGCCCGGCACCACGATGCCGACCCACGGCATCGATCTCGTCGATGAAGATGATACAGGGCGCGTGCTTCTTGGCCTGTTCGAACATGTCACGCACACGGCTGGCACCGACACCGACGAACATTTCCACGAAGTCCGAACCGGAGATGGTGAAGAACGGCACCTTGGCCTCGCCGGCTACCGCCTTGGCCAGCAGCGTCTTACCGGTACCCGGCTGCCCGACCATCAGCACACCGCGGGGGATATGCCCACCCAGGCGCTGGAACTTGCCCGGATCGCGCAGGAATTCGACCAGTTCGCTGACCTCTTCCTTGGCCTCGTCGCAACCGGCGACATCGGCGAAGGTGGTCTTGACCTGGTCCTCGGACAGCATCCGTGCCTTGCTCTTGCCGAAGCTCATCGGCCCGCCGCGGCCACCGCCGCCGCCCTGCATCTGGCGCATGAAAAACATGAAGATGGCGATGATGATCAGGATCGGGAAGCTGGCGATCAGCAGCTGGGTCCAGATGCTCTGGCGCTCGGGCTGCTTGCCTTCGACCACCACGTTGTTGTCCAGCAGGTCGCCGATCAGGCCATTGTCCTGGATCGCCGGGCGCACGGTCTTGAACGTTTCGCCGTCGCGACGCTTGCCGGTAATGACGAAGCCGTCCACGGTCACGCGTTCGACCTGGCGATCGTTCACCAGCTCGAGAAATTCGGTGTAGTTCAGCGTACGCGGCTCGGCGGGACTGCTGAAATTGTTCATCACAGTCACCAGCACCGCAGCGATGATCAACCACAGAATGAGGTTTTTCGCCATGTCGTTCAAATTGCTATCCTCTTGCCCCGCCACCTGGATGATCGGAGCCTGGCTGTATTCGTCGTTTATCCGGCCTGTCTACCTTACACCAGATTCCACTACCACGGCAGTTCCGGCTGTGTAACGCGCTATGTCACCTGTTGCTGGTCACTCGCCCTTGAAGCCACGACCCAGCAGGTAGGTTTCCCGCGAGCGATCCCGGGAAGCACCCGGCTTGCGCGTGACGATCTTGTCGAAACGACTGCGCATCTCCCGGAAATACTCGTCGAAACCCTCGCCATGAAACACCTTGATCAGGAAATCGCCACCGGGACGCAATACCCGACCGGCCATGTCCAGCGCCAGTTCGCACAGATACATGGCGCGCGGCTGATCGACGGCAGGCGTACCACTCATATTGGGGGCCATGTCGGAAATAACAAGGTCCACCGGCTGACCGCCGATCGCCCCGAGGATCGCCTCGAACACCTCATCCTCGGTAAAGTCACCCTGGATGAACACCACATCCGCGATACTGTCCATCGGCAGGATATCGGAGGCGATGATCCGCCCCTTCTCGCCGATCAGCCGACTGGCGACCTGCGACCAGCCACCCGGCGCCGAGCCCAGGTCGAGCACGGTCATACCCGGGCGCAGCAGCCGATCCTTCTCCTGGATCTCCAGCAGCTTGTAGCTGGCTCGGGAGCGATAGCCGTCCTTCTGCGCCTGTTTGACATAGTGATCGTCGAAATGTTCTTTCAGCCAGCCCTTGCTGGTCTTTGATCTTGCCACGGAATACCTCATGCAGCGGATCGCGCCGCCGGTTATACTAGGCTCCTTTATCGATACTCATCTCTCGACACTCATCGAACAGGAACTCATACGGATCATTATGGCGCTCAGCTCTGAACAGAAGAAAGCCTACAAACGCATTGCCCACCACCTCAAGCCGGTAGTGATCGTCAGCGAGCAGGGTGCCAGTGAAGGCGTTCTGGCCGAGCTGGATCGCGCCCTGAGCGATCATGAACTGATCAAGATACGCATCACTGTGGGCGACCGCGAGACCAAACAGGCGCTGATTGGCGAAGTCTGCCAGGCCACGGGGGCGGAGCTGGTGCAGGTGATCGGCAAGATGGTCGTGCTGCTGCGGCGCAACAAGAAGCCCAACGCCAATCTGTCCAACCTGGTGCGTTTCAAGGACCTCTGAGCTGTCCTCTGCCACCGCTGATCGCGCCGGGGCGGTGCTCCCACAAAAGGGCATGCCGCTTCAGCAGCCACTCGTGGGAGCGCCGCCTCGGCGCGATAGACCTTCACCACAGCACACTCAGCGCGACACATCCTCATCCGGCCGCGGCTGCAGTATCAGCACCAGGCCGGCAAAGGCCAGCACCAGATAACTGAACAGCTGCCAGTAGACGCCATTGGCCAGCCAGCCCACCGCGAAGAACACCGCCGCCGTCAGCATCACCAGCAGCAATAGCTGACCGCGCAGATCACGCCACACCGCCAGCCCCAGCACCGACCAGGCCACCAGATACTGCAGCAGTGCACACACTGCGGCAAAGCCGACCATCAGCGGCCGCATGAAGCTGGCGATCTCATCGATCAGCAACGGCGCCAGCCCGAACCGCTCCAGCGCCGGCAGCAGGACGAAATGCAACATCCAGAGTCCACCAACCCACAGGGTCTGGGCCAGCTGCCAGGCTACCCGGCCGCTACGCATGGGCGACAGGGCAGCCGTGGTGCTCACAGGTGCTGCACCTCGACCACTTCATACTCGACCACGCCGCCCGGCGTGCGCACCGCCACCACGTCGCCTTCTTCCTTGCCAATCAGCGCCCGGGCAATCGGCGAGGTCACGGAAATCTTGCCTTCTCTGATCTCCGCCTCGTCCTCACCGACGATCTGGTAGCGCACTTCTTCGTCGGTATCGACATTGGCGATGGTGACCGTGGTACCGAAGATCACCTTGCCGGTATAGGGGATGCTCAGCACATCGATCACCTGGGCCGCCGACAGGCGACCCTCGATATCACTGATGCGTGCCTCGACCATGCCCTGCTGCTCACGGGCGGCATGATACTCGGCGTTTTCCTTCAGATCACCCAGCTCGCGCGCCTCGGCGATGGCCTCGGTAATCTGCGGCCGCATCACCGACTTCAGGTGCTTGAGTTCGTCTTCCAGGGCCTGGGCGCCCTGCTTGGTCATGGGATATTTCATGGTCTTACAATCTCTCGTGCAGATCCTGCAGGCGACGTACTGCCCGCTCGGGTCCGAATTTCAACGCCATGCATACCGCCTGGCCGCCGGCCAGCGTGGTGGTGGAGTACACCTTGTGCTGCAGGGCGTTGCGACGAATGGAGTAGGAATCAGCGATCGACTGGCGACCTTCGGTGGTGTTGATCACCAGGCTGATTTCATCATTCTTGATCATATCGACGATGTGCGGACGACCCTCGGTCACCTTGTTCACCCGACGCACCGGCAGGCCAGCGGCCTCGATGATCTTGGCGGTACCCGCCGTGGCCACGATCTCGAAACCCAGCTCGACCAGCTCGCCAGCCATCTCGGCAACGAAGGGCTTGTCGTCTTCGCGCACACTGATGAACACCGTGCCACTGGTCGGCAGCACTTCGCTGGCACCCAGCTGGGACTTGGCGAAGGCTTCGGCAAAGCTGTCGCCGACGCCCATGACCTCGCCGGTGGATTTCATTTCCGGCCCGAGGATGGGGTCGACACCCGGGAACTTGGCGAACGGGAACACCGCTTCCTTGACACTGTAGAAGTTGGGAATCACCTCTTCGGTAAAGCCCAGCTCCTTGAGAGTCTTGCCCGCCATCACCCGTGCGGCGATCTGCGCCAGCGACTGGCCGATGCACTTGGAGACGAAGGGCACGGTACGCGAGGCCCGCGGGTTGACTTCGATGACGTAGATGGTGTCACCCTGCAGCGCCAGCTGCACGTTCATCAGACCGACCACGCCCAGCTCCAGCGCCATGCGCTTGACCTGGTCGCGCATCTGGTCCTGGACCTCGGCGGACAGCGAGTACGGCGGCAGCGAACAGGCCGAGTCACCGGAGTGCACACCCGCCTGCTCGATATGCTGCATGATGGCGCCGATCACCACATCGGTACCATCGGATACCGCGTCCACATCGATCTCGATCGCGCAGTTGAGGAAGTGATCCAGCAGCACCGGGCTGTCGTTGGAGACCTTCACCGCATCGCGCAGATAACGCTTGAGCTCGTCTTCCTGGTAGACGATCTCCATGGCGCGACCACCCAGCACGTAGGACGGGCGTACCACCAGCGGGTAACCGATCTTGGCCGCGGCACTGATCGCCTCGTCTTCGCTACGCACGGTGGCGTTCGGCGGCTGACGCAGCTTCAGGCGCTCGACCATCTGCTGGAAGCGCTCACGGTCCTCGGCCCGGTCGATGGCCTCGGGGCTGGTACCGATGATCGGCACGCCGGCCTCTTCCAGGGCCCGCGCCAGTTTCAGCGGGGTCTGGCCACCGTACTGCACGATCACGCCCTTGGGCTGTTCGACGCGGACGATTTCCAGCACGTCCTCCAGGGTCACCGGCTCGAAATACAGGCGATCGGAGGTGTCATAGTCGGTGGATACGGTTTCCGGGTTGCAGTTGACCATGATGGTTTCGTAACCATCCTCGCGCATGGCCAGTGCCGCGTGCACGCAGCAGTAGTCGAACTCGATACCCTGGCCGATACGGTTCGGCCCGCCGCCCAGCACCATGATCTTGTCACGGTTCGAGGGATTGGCCTCGCATTCTTCCTCATAGGTGGAGTACATGTAGGCGGTATCGGTGGCGAACTCGGCGGCGCAGGTATCGACGCGCTTGTAGGTCGGGAACACACCCAGCTTCTGCCGCTGCGAGCGCAGGTTCTTCTCGCTCACACCCAGCAGTTGTGCAAGGCGGGTATCGGAGAAGCCCTTGCGTTTGAGGCGGAACATCAGATCGCGGTCAACTTCGGCCAGGCCCATTTCGCTGACACGCTTTTCGTCCTTGATCAGATCCTCGATCTGCACCAGGAACCAGGGGTCGATCTTGGTCAGCTCGAAGATGCGCTCGACACTCATGCCGGCACGGAAGGCATCACCGATATACCAGATACGCTCGGCGCCCGGCACGGTCAGTTCACGAGTCAGCGTGGTGGTGGCGTCGGCAGCGCTCAGGTCCAGTTGCGGATCGAAGCCGCAGGAGCCGACTTCCAGCCCGCGCAGGGCTTTCTGCATGGATTCCTGGAAGGTACGACCGATGGCCATGACCTCGCCCACCGACTTCATCTGCGTGGTCAGGCGCGCATCGGCATTGGGGAACTTCTCGAAGGCGAAACGCGGCACCTTGGTGACCACGTAGTCGATCGACGGCTCGAAGGAGGCCGGGGTACGCCCACCGGTAATATCGTTCGACAGCTCATCAAGGGTGTAGCCCACCGCCAGCTTGGCGGCGATCTTGGCGATAGGGAAGCCGGTGGCCTTGGAGGCCAGTGCAGACGAGCGCGACACCCGCGGGTTCATCTCGATCACCACCATACGGCCATCGACCGGGTTGATGCCGAACTGCACGTTGGAACCACCGGTCTCGACACCGATCTCACGCAGCACCGCCAGCGAGGCGTTGCGCATGATCTGGTATTCCTTGTCGGTCAGGGTCTGGGCCGGGGCGACGGTGATGGAGTCACCGGTGTGCACACCCATAGGGTCGAAGTTCTCGATCGAACAGACGATGATGCAGTTGTCCTTTTTGTCGCGGACAACTTCCATCTCGTATTCCTTCCAACCGATCAGCGACTCGTCGATCAGCAGTTCGTTGGTCGGCGACAGGTCCAGACCGCGGGTGCAGATTTCCTCGAATTCTTCACGGTTGTAGGCGATACCGCCACCGGTGCCGCCCATGGTGAAGGACGGGCGGATGATGCAGGGGAAGCCGACCTTGTCGAGCACGCCGTAGGCTTCATCCATATTGTGGGCGATACCGGAGCGTGGGCACTCCAGGCCGATGGCACGCATGGCCTTGTCGAAGCGCGAACGATCCTCGGCCTTGTCGATGGTATCGGCGTTGGCACCGATCATCTCAACGCCGAATTTTTCCAGAACGCCGTGCTTTTCCAGGTCCAGCGCGCAGTTCAGCGCGGTCTGGCCACCCATGGTCGGCAACAGCGCATCAGGGCGCTCCTTCTCGATGATCCGCGCCACGGTCTGCCACTTGATCGGCTCGATGTAGGTAGCGTCGGCCATCGCCGGATCGGTCATGATGGTGGCCGGGTTGGAGTTCACCAGAATGACGCGGAAGCCTTCCTCGCGCAGCGCCTTGCAGGCCTGGGCGCCAGAGTAGTCGAACTCACAGGCCTGGCCGATGACGATGGGGCCGGCGCCGAGGATCAGGATACTTTTGATATCAGTACGTTTTGGCATAGTGTGCAATTAATCCTTGGGGATAGACCGGCGACTCAGGCGCTCTTTTTCATGGCGGCGATGAAACGCTCGAACAGCGGCGCCACGTCACCCGGACCGGGGCTCGCCTCGGGGTGGCCCTGGAAGCTGAAGGCCACCTTGTCGGTGCGCTCGATGCCCTGCAGGGTGCCGTCGAACAGCGATTTGTAGGTGGCGCGGACATTGGCCGGCAGACTGGCCTCGTCCACCGCGAAACCGTGGTTCTGGCTGGTGATCATCACCACACCGCTGTCCAGGTCCTGTACCGGGTGGTTGGCACCATGGTGCCCACTGGCCATCTTCATGGTACGGGCGCCGGAAGCCAGCGCCAGCAACTGGTGACCCAGGCAGATGCCGAGAATCGGCGTATCGGCCTCCAGCAGCTCCTGGATCGCCTTGATAGCGTAGTCGCAGGGCTCAGGGTCACCGGGACCGTTGGCCAGCAACACGCCGTCGGGGTTCAGCGCCAGCACCTCGGCCGCAGTGGTCTGCGCCGGCACCACGGTCAGCCGGCAGCCGCGGCCGACCAGCATGCGCAGGATGTTATACTTGACGCCGAAATCGTAGACCACTACATGGTAGGGCAGCTCGGCCGCATCGAATTCCGGGTGGCTGTCGGTAGCCAGATCCCAGGGGCCGGAGCGCCACTCATAAGCCTGCTTGACGCTGACTTCCTTCGCCAGGTCCATGCCTTTCAGGCCGGGGAAGCTGCGCGCCAGTTCCAGGGCCTTCTCTTCGCTGGCATCCTCGCCCGCCATGATGCAGCCATTCTGGGCACCCTTCTCGCGCAGGATACGGGTCAGGCGGCGGGTATCGACGCCAGCGATGGCAACAGTGCCATTCTCCTTAAGGTAGTCCGGCAGCGATTGCTTGTTGCGCCAGTTACTGGCGACCAGCGGCAGGTCACGAATGACCAGGCCCGCAGCCCAGACCTTCCAGGACTCGGCATCTTCCGGGGTAGTACCGGTATTGCCGATGTGCGGATAGGTCAGCGTGACGATCTGGCGCGCGTAGGACGGATCGGTGAGGATCTCCTGATAACCGGTCATGGCCGTATTGAAGACGACCTCGCCGACGCTATGACCGTCGGCGCCGATGGCCTCACCGCGGAAGATACTGCCGTCGGCTAGGGCGAGAATGGCGGGCTTGGACAAGAAAACCTCCGAAAGACTGACACGTTTTTGCCAAACGCGGGCTGCACAAAAGCGGGAATGATGTGTTCTCCACTTCACCCCACTGCAAAGGCATTGTCAGATACGCGCTGAGATAGACAGATTAGCCCGGCATTTTACCGGTTTGATCAGTAAATATCCACACCGACTATCCAGCGCTCTGCCGGCTGGCAAGACGCTTCCGCATTCTGTTTCATAATCGCCACGAACATGCTAAAACTGCATGCGGATCAGATTTCCCGGCCTGCAGAGCACGGGAACATTCTGCCGACCGGGTCCGCATTGCGTCCTGGCCGGATCAGGATTTACAACAAAAACAGGGACTCCGAACAATGAAAAACCATCTGAAGTACCTTCTGCTCCTGTTGTTTCTCGTTTTCGCCGGGCAGGCTCATGCCAGTGTGCAGCAGGCGCAGAACCTGCACGAACTGCGCAGCGAGGGTTATCGCGCCGCCACCTTCCTGCTGATCGACAACAACCTCTATGAGCGCGTTCGCGAGCCGGGCAACCGTGAAGCCTACAATGCGGCACTGGCAAACATGGAAAAACTGCTGCGCCTGCTGGACAACCCCAGCGAGCTGCGCGTGCCCTACAACGAATTCATCGGCCTGATTCGTGAACTGGAGAACCAGACCCAGGAAGAGGCGCACTACCACCTGGCCACGGTCAACCGCATCATGATGGCCCACGCCAGTCTGGACAAGGCCGCCGCCGCCC
This sequence comes from Halopseudomonas xiamenensis, assembly GCF_014219065.1. Lineage (GTDB taxonomy): Bacteria > Pseudomonadota > Gammaproteobacteria > Pseudomonadales > Pseudomonadaceae > Halopseudomonas > Halopseudomonas xiamenensis. The sequence goes on along the minus strand of NZ_JACLGO010000024.1, from coordinate 11,669 downwards.
AGTATTCGGCACTGGCAGGCGAGATCGGCGAGAACCTGCATGCCCTGCACCAGCAGAGCCTGGAAACCAGCCAGATCCTGCTGCTGTACCAGAACAGCATGTTCAGCTCCATCGGCGTGTACTTCATCGAGACCGGCGAAAGCGTATTCCAGACCATGGACGCCAGCATCACCCAGCGCTCGGCTGCGCTGAAATCCCTGCTGCCGGAGCTGTCACCCGCGCTCGACGACCTGGACAAGCAGTACAGCTTCATCCAGCCACGCCTGCTCAATCATCGTTCGGACTGGGTGCCGACCATCGCCGCCTTCTATCTGCTGCGTAATACCGAGACGCTGAACGACATGGCCCGCGAGCAGGTGCGGCAGAGCAAGACCAGCTGACCAGCAGATAATAGAAAGCCCGGCTCAGGTCTCCCTGGCCGGGCTTCATTCCTTCTCGCCGCGTCAGTCGCGCAGCGACAGCACATCCTGCATGTCGTACAGGCCGTTGCTACGGCCCGCCAGCCAGATCGCCGAACGCACCGCGCCCTTGGCGAAGGTCATGCGACTGGACGCCTTGTGGGTGATCTCGACCCGCTCACCCTCGGTGGCGAACAGTACGGTGTGGTCCCCCACCACGTCACCGGCACGCACAGTGGCAAAGCCAATGGTGTTGCGATCCCTGGCACCGGTCTGGCCCTCGCGACCATACACCGCGACTTCCTGCAGATTACGACCCAGCGCATCAGCGACGACCTCACCCATGCGCAACGCGGTGCCTGACGGCGCATCCACCTTGTGCCTGTGATGAGCCTCGATGATTTCGATATCCGCCTCGTCGCCCATGACCCGGGCGGCCATATCCAGCAGCTTGAGGGTCAGGTTGACACCAACGCTGAAGTTCGGCGCGAATACCACAGGCACATCCTGCGCCGCATGGGCAATCAACTGCTTCTCGTCTTCGGAGAAGCCGGTGGTGCCGATCACCATCGCCTTGCCCGCCGCACGACAGGCCTCGAGGTTGACCAGGGTGCTGGTGGGATGGGTGAAATCGATCAGCACATCGAACTGATCCAGCACTGCATCCAGCTCACCGACGATGTTCACACCGAGCTTGCCGACGCCGGCCAGCTCACCGGCATCGGCACCGATCAAGGTGCTTTCCGGGCGCTCGATCGCCGCCGTCAGGCTGGCACCTTCCGCCTGCCCGATGGCCTCGATCAGAGTCTTGCCCATGCGTCCGGCTGCGCCGATTACCGCTATTCTTCTCATGTTTGCCCCGGTCAGAACTTCATGTCTTCAAAAAAATTCTTCACACCTTCGAACCAGCTCTTGGCCCGCGGCGACTGGTTACTGCCTTCGGCCTGCAGCGTGTCACGCAGCTCGCCCAGCAGCTCACGTTGGCGCTTGGTCAGGTTCACCGGCGTCTCGACCACTACCCGGCACAACAGGTCACCAGCAGAACCTCCACGCACCGGCACCACGCCCTTGCCGCGCAGGCGGAACAGCTTGCCGGTCTGGGTGCCGTCGGGGATCTTCAGCTTGACCCGGCCATCCAGGGTCGGCACTTCCAACTCACCACCGAGCGCCGCATCGGCAAAGCTGATCGGCACTTCGCAGTACAGGTTCTTGCCGTCACGCTGGAAGATCTTGTGCTCGCGCACCGACACCACCACGTACAGGTCACCGGATGGCCCACCATTGACGCCCGCCTCACCCTCGCCAGCCAGACGAATGCGATCGCCGGTGTCCACGCCCGCCGGCACCTTGACCGACAGCGTCTTGTGCTCCTCGACCCGGCCCTGACCATGGCAGTCCTTGCACGGATCGGTGATCATCTGCCCGGTGCCATGGCAACGGGGGCAGGTCTGCTGTACCGAGAAGAAACCCTGCTGCATGCGTACCTGGCCATGACCACCACAGGTGGTACAGGTCACCGGACTGGTACCCTTCTTGGCGCCGCTGCCATCGCAGGTCTTGCAACTGACCAGGGTCGGTACCCGGATAGTGACCGAGGTGCCGCGCACCGCCTCTTCCAGGTCCAGCTCCAGGGTATAGCGCAGGTCACTGCCGCGCTGCACGCTGGAACGGCCACGGCCACCACCGCCGCCACCGAAGATGTCGCCGAACACATCACCGAAGATATCGGAGAAATTGCCACCGCCGAACCCACCGCCGCCGGCACCCATGTTCGGATCGACACCGGCATGACCGTACTGGTCGTAGGCTGCCCGCTTGCTGGCATCGGTCAGGATCTCGTAGGCCTCGTTGGCCTCCTTGAATTTCTCCTCCGCTTCCTTGTCATCCGGATTGCGATCCGGGTGGTACTTCATTGCCAGCCGGCGATAGGCCTTTTTCAGCTCGGCTTCACTAGCGCCGCGCTCCACGCCCAGCACTTCATAATAGTCACGCTTGGCCATATATCCTGTTTCCTTTAGAAAGCCCTACGGCACAAACGGCAACGCGGGAATAGCTCCCGCGTTGCCTTGCCGCGTTGTGCACCGGACCATGGCCAGGGCCTGGTCCGGTCACGCAAGGACTACTTGTTGTTGTCCTTGACCTCTTCGAACTCGGCATCCACTACATCGTCCGCGTCGGCCTGGCTGTCACCGGCATTGGCCTGGGCATCACCCTGGGCGGCCTGCTCCTCGTACATCTTCTGCACCACTGGTGCGGAGACTTCGGACAGGACATTGATCTTCGCTTCGATCTCCGCCTTGTCATCACCCTTGACCGCCTCTTCCAGGTCAGTCAGCGCTTTCTCGATAGCCGCTTTCTGCTCATCGGTGGCCTTGTCGCCGACCTCGGCAAGGGTCTTGCGTGTCGCATGCACCAGTTGATCGCCCTGGTTGCGCGCAGTGACCAGCTCCTCGAACTTGCGATCCTCCTCGGCATTGGCCTCGGCGTCGCGCACCATCTGCTCGATCTCTTCATCGGACAGACCGGAGTTGGCCTTGATCACGATGGACTGCTGCTTGCCGGTCGCCTTGTCCTTGGCGGACACGTTGAGGATACCGTTGGCATCGATGTCGAAGCTGACTTCGATCTGCGGCACGCCACGCTGCGCCGGCGGAATATCGGCCAGGTCGAAGCGGCCCAGCGACTTGTTCTGCGACGCCTGCTTGCGCTCACCCTGCAGCACGTGAATGGTCACGGCGGTCTGGTTGTCGTCAGCAGTGGAGAACACCTGCGACTTCTTGGTCGGGATGGTGGTGTTCTTCTCGATCAGCGTGGTCATCACGCCGCCCATGGTTTCGATACCCAGCGACAGCGGCGATACGTCCAGCAGCAATACGTCCTTGACGTCACCAGCCAGTACCGCACCCTGGATCGCGGCACCCACGGCAACCGCTTCATCGGGGTTGACGTCCTTGCGCGGCTCCTTGCCGAAGAACTCGGCAACGGTCTTCTGCACCAAAGGCATACGGGTCTGGCCACCGACCAGGATCACTTCGTTGATCTCGGACACGTCCAGCCCGGCATCCTGCATGGCGATACGGCACGGCTCGATGCTGCGCTTGACCAGATCCTCGACCAATGACTCCAGCTTGGCGCGGGTGACCTTGACCTGCAGGTGCTTGGGTCCGGTGGCGTCAGCGGTGATGTACGGCAGGTTGACATCGGTCTGCTGACTGGAAGACAGCTCGATCTTGGCCTTCTCTGCCGCCTCTTTCAGGCGCTGCAGAGCCAGCGGATCGTTGTGCAGATCAACGCCGTTTTCCTTCTTGAACTCGTCGGCCAGGTAGTCGATCAGGCGCATGTCGAAGTCTTCGCCACCGAGGAAGGTGTCACCGTTGGTCGCCAGTACCTCGAACTGGTGCTCGCCATCGACTTCGGCAATCTCGATGACCGACACGTCGAAGGTACCACCACCCAGGTCATACACCACCACGGTGGAGTCGCCACGGGCCTTGTCCATGCCGTAGGCCAGCGCCGCGGCGGTCGGCTCGTTGATGATCCGCTTGACGTCCAGACCGGCGATGCGACCGGCGTCCTTGGTGGCCTGACGCTGACTGTCGTTGAAGTAGGCCGGCACCGTGATCACCGCCTCGGTGACGGTCTCGCCCAGGTAGTCCTCGGCGGTCTTCTTCATTTTCTTCAGCACTTCGGCGGAAATCTGCGGCGGCGCCATCTTCTCGCCCTTGGCTTCGACCCAGGCATCGCCGTTGTCGGCCTTGACGATCTTGTAGGGCACCAGCTTGATGTCCTTCTGTACCACGTCCTCATCGAACCGACGGCCGATCAGACGCTTGACCGCGTTCAGGGTGTTCTGCGGGTTGGTGACCGATTGACGCTTGGCGGACTGGCCGACCAGGGTCTCACCATCGTTGGTATAGGCAACGATGGAAGGCGTGGTGCGACCGCCCTCGGCGTTCTCGATCACCTTGGCTACGCCATTTTCCATGACAGCGACGCAGGAGTTGGTGGTCCCCAGGTCGATACCGATAATCTTACCCATGTGTTGTCTCTCCGAATATGCTGGCCGCGCATTGCTCAGCGGCGCTGTACGATCTGTGTATGAGCCCTAGATGGGGCCGGGAAAAATCAATTTCAAGCCTGTTCGTTAATCGAGCCGCCCGACTGTCCGGCACCGGCCTTGCTGACGACCACCATGGCCGGACGCAGCAGGCGCTCGTTGATGGTGTAGCCCTTCTGGAACACCTTGATCACGGTATTGGGCTCGACATTGTCGCGCTCCTCCATGGTCATCGCCTGGTGCAGATCCGGGTTGAAGGGCTCACCGTGCGGGTCGACCGCAACCACGTGATAGCGCTCCAGGGTGTCAGCGAACAGTTTCAGAGTCAGCTCCATGCCGTCACGCATCGGCTTGAGCGCCGGGTCGTCATCGCTGGACAGTTCCAGGCCACGCTCCAGACTGTCAACCACGGCCAGCAGGTCGTTGGCAAAGCGCTCCAGAGCGAACTTGTGGGCCTTGGTCACTTCCTGCTCGGCGCGGCGCCGCGCGTTCTGCACATCGGCTGCGGCACGCAGGGCCTGATCCTGGGCGGCGGCCAGTTGCTCTTCCAGACCAGCGATGCGGGCCAGCAGATCCTCGTCCTGCGCAGCAGCGCCCTGCTCCTGCTCGACGATGGCTTCCTCGTCCTGCAACTCCTGCCTCTGTTCGTCCACCATGTATATCTCCTGTCTGACAATATGAAGGCGATGCGGCCCGCGGGGCCGAACTCATGGCTCCTATATGGGGGCCGCAATCCGCTGTTCAAGGGGCTTGAACAACAAAGCACCACTACTGTATAAATAACCAGAACAACAATTCTCGAGGAACGACTCCATGCTGCTGCACCTGGCGGTGAACAACTACGCGATCGTCGACCATCTCGAGCTGGAACTGGACCGGGGCATGAGCGTCATCACCGGCGAAACTGGTGCCGGCAAATCCATCATGCTCGATGCCCTGTCACTGACCCTCGGCGACCGGGCCGACAGCGGCGCAGTGCGCCCCGGCGCCGACAAGGCCGACATCCTCGCCACCTTCGACATCAGCGACATACCCGAAGCCGTGCAGTGGCTGGAGCAGCGCGACCTGGCCAGCGCCGAGCCGCAGGTGATCCTGCGCCGGGTGGTCACCGCCGAGGGCCGCTCGCGCGCCTATATCAATGGCAGCCCCTGCCCGCAGCAGGACCTCAAGGCCCTGGGCGAAATGTTGATCGATATCCACAGCCAGCATGAACACCAGTCACTGCTGAAAACCGATACCCATCGCCGGCTGGTGGACGAGTACGCCGGCGCCAGCGACCTGGCCCGCCAGGTGCAACTGGCCGCCCAGCGCTGCCGGCAGACCGAGCTGGCCTTGAAGCAGGCCAGTGATACCAGCGAAGAGCAGAACGCCCGCGTGCAGCTGCTCAGCTACCAGCTGGAGGAACTCGACAACCTGAGCCTGCAGGAGGGCGAGCTGGAGCAACTGGAAAGCGACCAGCGCCAGTTGGCCAACGCCGAGCTGATCATGCAGTCCTGCCAGCAGATCATCAATATGTGTAGCGAGAGTGACAGCGGCAGCGTACTGCAGGCGCTGACCTCCAGCCTCAGCCGCCTCGGCAGCCTGCGCGAACACAGCCGCAGCCTGGATGAAGCCCATGACCTGCTGGCCGGTGCGCAGATCCAGGTCGAGGAAGCCGTCGGTGAATTGACCCGCTATCTCGATCATTTCGAAGCCGACCCACAGCGCCAGCAGCAGGTCGAGGAGCGCCTGGGCGTGATCCATGACCTGGCGCGCAAGCACCGGGTCAACCCCGAGGAATTGCTCAGCCTGCAACAGCAACTGATAGACGAACTGGAAGGCATCCAGCAGCACGGCGCCGACAAGGAGCGCCTGGCTGAAGAGTTGCAAGCCTACCGCGAACATTATCAGACATTGGCAACCAAACTTTCCGACAAGCGGCGCAAGGCCGCGCAGCGACTGGCCAAGGCCGTCACCGGCGAAATCCAGCAGTTGGGCATGCCCGGCGGGCAGGTACAGGTGCAGCTGCACCCGCTGCGGGCAGAGCAATATCCGTTGCAGGGCCTGGAGAATATCGAATTCCTGGTCAGCGCCAACCCCGGCCAACCGGTCAAACCTCTGGCCAAGGTCGCCTCGGGCGGCGAACTGTCACGTATCAGCCTGGGCATACAGGTGATCACCGCCCAGACCTCGCGGGTCCCGACCCTGGTGTTCGATGAGGTGGATGTGGGCATCGGCGGGCCGACTGCCGAGATCGTCGGCAAGCTGCTGCGCCAACTGGGAGAGCGTGGCCAGGTGCTCACCGTCACCCACCTGCCGCAGGTCGCTGCACAGGGACATCAGCATCTGTTCGTACGCAAGGAGCAGCAACGCGACTCGACCCGAACCTGTATCGACAGGCTGGATCAGGAAGGCCGGGTCAAGGAAGTGGCACGCATGCTCGGCGGCGTGGACCTGACCGAAGAATCCCTGGCCCACGCTCGCAGACAGCTGGCCAGATAGCAAGGCTGGCGAGATAGGCGTATCGGGGTGTAGCGCACCCGCGCTACGCCCCGGAGTTATTCAGCGCGGCCCGATGACCCTGGGCCGGGGCGGCAGTCCCTCGCCCACCCGAGCACCTTGAATCAGCTGCCCTTTTTCTTCACATAGAGCACCAGGTTGTGGTCGACCATCTCGTAGCCATGCTCCTTGACCACTTCCTGCTGGCGGCGCTCGATTTCCGCATCGAAGAACTCGATTACCTCACCGGTATCGACGCATACCATGTGGTCGTGATGTTCACCGTCAGCCAATTCGAAGACAGCATGACCGCCGTCGAAGTTGTGACGCACCACCAGACCAGCAGCTTCGAATTGGGTCAGGACCCGATAAACGGTAGCCAACCCAACATCCTCGCCAGCCTCCATCAGCGACTTGTATACGTCCTCCGCACTCATGTGGCGGTCTTCGGTATTGTCCAGCATCTGCAGGATCTTGACGCGCGGCAGGGTAACCTTGAGCCCTGCTTTACGCAGTTCTTGATTTTCAACCATGGTCTGTTTCTCTCTCAACGCTTCGCAGCACCGGATCAGTCGGGTATGATTCAGGGCCATTCAGCAAACTCTCGATAGTGGATGTTACCACGCGATGCCAAATAGTCTGAACCGTGTCCTTTGTATCCTAGTATTATGTGCCGCCGGCGCCAGTCTTTCCGGTTGCGGCTTTCCCGGTGTATACAAGATCGATGTCCAGCAGGGCAATGTCGTCACCCAGGAAATGATCGACCAGTTGCGCCCCGGCATGACCACCCGCCAGGTGCGCTTCATCATGGGCACGCCCCTGATCCAGGATACCTTCGAACCCAATCGCTGGGATTACCTGTACAGCATGAAGGCCGGGCACAACCCGCGCGAGCAGGAACGCATCAGCCTGGTATTCGAGGACGACCGCCTGGTCGGCCTGGCCGGCGACTTCACCCCCGGCACCAGCCGCGACGAGGCGATCATGGGTGGCGCAAGCGAGCAGGAGCCGGCAGCCAGCAGCTACCCGGTCGACCTGGGCGCACCACTCGGCACCGGCGAAGAGTAAGCGGCAGAGGCGGAGCCCACTCCGCCATCCATCGACATCACCCTTGCCCGGCTTCCCCCCGGGCCTTGGCGGCGCGCTGCTTGCGTATCTCCTTGGGGTCGGCGATCAGCGGTCGATAGATTTCCACCCGCTCGCCCTCCTGCAATACCCGCTCCGCCGGCCTGGCTTCCGCCTTGCCGAAGATACCCATGGCGCTATTGTCGATATCCAGCTCGGGGAAGTGCTCGACGATGCGCGACAGGCGCACCGCCTCGAGCATGCTGGTGCCGGCCGGCACGGCGAGGCGGATGATGCGCTGCCGGTCCGGCAGGGCATAGGCCACCTCCACGCTGATACCCTCCTCAACCACCGTACAGCTCGTGAGCACGTTTGGAGAATGCCTCCACCATGGTATTGGCGGCGTGGTTGAACAGCGGTCCCAGGGTCGCCCGCACCAGGGTACCCGAGTAATTGAACTTGAGATCCAGGGTGATCTTGCAGGCCTGCTCGCTCAGCGCCTGAAATTCCCAGACCCCATGCAGCTCGCTGAAAGGGCCATTTTCCAGGTGCATGTCGATGCGTTTGCCAGGTACCAGCTCATTGCGAGTGGTGAAATTCTGATGCAGACCCGCCTTGCCCACGGTCAGGCGGGCGCGCATCAATTCGTCAGTCTCGCTGATGATTTCCGCCTTGGTGCACCAGGGCAGGAATTCGGGGTAATGCTCGACCCGATTGACCAGGTCGAACAGACGCTCCGCCGGAAAAGGCAGCAGAGCCGAACGCTTGATATGCGTCATAGAGTATTCACTTGAACAGTTCGGTTATCAAAATCGTCTCAATCCTGCGGACGCGACATAGCCTACCAGCGAACAGGCCAACCGGAACAGGCGCAATTCTCCGCAGCCAGCTTCGCCAGCCGGCGGCAGTCACTATCATGATAGTCGCTGCCAGCCCGCGATCAGAGATAGCCGAACACAGCGCCAACCCCTATAATACGCCGCCTATGAGCAAGCAAAAGAAACCCCAGGCCAACAGCGGCACCATCGCGCTGAACAAACGCGCCAAGCATGAATACTTCATCGAGGATCGCTTCGAGGCCGGCATCGCCCTGGCCGGTTGGGAAGTGAAAAGCCTGCGCGCCGGCAAAGCCCAGCTGGTCGACAGCTACATCCTGCTGAAAAATGGCGAGGCGTTCCTGCTCGGCGCCCATATCACCCCGCTGAAGACCGCCAGCACCCACGTGATCGCCGACCCCACCCGTACGCGCAAATTGCTGTTGCACGCCCGGGAACTGGACAAGCTGATCACCGGCGTGGAACAGAAAGGCTACAGCTGCGTCCCCATAGCGCTGTACTGGAAGAAGCACCTGGTCAAGTGCGAGATCGCACTGGTCAAGGGCAAGAAGGACTACGACAAGCGCGAAACCGAGAAGAATCGCGACTGGGACAGGGAAAAGCAACGCCTGGTGCGCGAAGCCAACCGCTGACCACCTCCCGGACCAGCGCAGCTATACGCCGGGGAACCTTTAGCGTAGAATGGCGTCTGACTCACCAAGCACCACGGTTTTGGGGCCGATTAGGACTCGACGACGGTTACAAAGCTTGAGGGGCATGCCGAGTTGGTAACAGAACTCGTAAATCCACTGTTGCAAACTAATAGTTGCCAACGACGACAACTACGCCCTAGCCGCTTAAGTCGGCTAGCAGCCTCTAGGGGATGCCTGTAAACCCGAAGATCTGGCTGTCATATAGAACAGGATCGCCGCCAAGTTCGCTGTAGACGTAACGGCTAAAACTCATACAGCTCGCTCCAAGCGCCCTGCCACTCGGGCCGCGAGGAGTTAACTAAATAGAGATGGCTACGCATGTAGAACCGATAGTGGCGGACTGGCGGACGGGGGTTCAAATCCCCCCGGCTCCACCAAATATACATCTAAAGACGTCTCCGGACGTCTTTTTTTGTGCCTGAAATCCAGTAAATACGGGGCTTTCAGGTCTATTGTTGTCCATGGACGTCCATCTGCAGCCACGACTTTTGGTATACCAAATGGTATTCCAAGGGTTGATCTGGTATTTTTTGGAATACCAAGACCAGCTGTGGAATACCAAATGCGTGCCCAAGCGATTCGCCTGACAGAAGCCAAGATCAAAAACGCCAAAGCCCAAGAGAAGGACTATGTAATGGGCGATGGCGATGGCCTTCAAATGCGAATACGAATCAATGGATCAAAGCTGTGGAACTTTAACTACTACCACCCAGTGACCAAGCAACGCCTCAATATGGGCCTGGGCGCCTATCCCGAGATATCGCTCTCTCAAGCTAGAAAGATGACGATAGAAGCCAGAGAGCTGATCGCAAAAGGGATCGACCCGAAGGAACAACGCGATCAGGTACGCCAGGAGCAAAAAGCAGCCGTCGAGCACACCTTGGAGAAGGTTGCCGAGGCTTGGTTTGACCTGAAGAAAGAGAACGTCACCGTAGCCTACGCCGAAGATATCTGGCGCTCCCTGAATCTGCATGTCTTCCCGGATCTTGGCCAAACCCCTATCTCCAAGATCACCGCTCCCAAGGTAATTGACCTGCTACGCCCCTTAGAGACTGTAGTGGTCTAATGAAACCGGACACCAACTAGGCGACAATGTTCGCCACGGAGAGGTGTTCGATGACTAGAAAGCGACGTACGTTTACCCCTGAGTTCAAACAGGAAGCAGCCAGCTTGGTGCTGGACCAAGGCTACAGCATTACCCAGGCCAGCACATCGCTGGGCGTGGTTGAAAGCGTCCTGCGCAAGTGGGTGAAACAGCTGGCCGAGGAGCGCCAGGGTGTCACCCCCAAAGGCAAAGCCATGACGCCAGAGCAGCGGCGCATTCAGGAATTGGAAGAGCGTTGCCGGCGGCTGGAAATGGAGAAATCCATCCTAAAGAAGGCTACCGCTCTCTTGATGTCGGACGATTGGAAACGTACACGCTGATTGACCAGTTGAGAGAGCAGGCCCCGGTTGACATGGTGTGCGCAGCCTTTGATATCAATCGTTCCTGTTATTACGAATACCGCCAGAGGGTACAGCGTGTGGATGCTGAACGGGTAGCCCTGAGGGCCCAGGTTAACGAGCTGTTCAACAAAAGCCGCAGCTCCGCAGGTAGCCGTACCATACAGGGTCTACTGAACGACCAGGGAGTCGGCATCGGTCGCTTCAAGGTGCGACGGCTGATGAGCGAGCTGGGCTTGGTCTGCAAACAACCGGGGCCTCACGCGTACAAACGAGCAACAGTGGAGCGGCTGGATATCCCTAACCGACTGGATCGGGAGTTTGATGTGGCACAGCCTGATCAGGTTTGGTGTGGTGATATCACTTACATCTGGACGGGGCAGCGCTGGAGCTATCTGGCGGTAGTAATGGATCTATATGCCCGTCGGGTGGTCGGTTGGGCTATGTCTGATACCGCCGATGCAGATCTGGTTGTTCAGGCTCTGGATCATGCTTGGGAACAGCGTGGGCGCCCTCATGGGGTTATGTTCCATTCTGACCAAGGGTCGCAGTATGCGAGTCGCAAGTTCCGGCAAAGGCTCTGGCGTTACCGCCTGGTGCAAAGCATGAGCCGTCGTGGCAACTGCTGGGACACTCAATCTACTATGCTCTCGAACGTCAGCCCAATCTGACCCGTGCTGGGATTGGCTTGCTGGATTGC
>NZ_JACLGO010000023.1 GCF_014219065.1 Halopseudomonas xiamenensis | reverse complement strand
AACCAGATAATCCGATGAGATGCCGGTCTGTCTCACTCTCATGCAAAGGTAAGATCAACCATTTAATCCGCTTACCCTTTCTTCGAACTGCTCCAACAGTACGGCCTACCCCTTCCTCACAGTACAAGGTGCTCCACGACAGCTTTGGTTCAGCTTTTCAGCTTTTCAGCTTTATCGGCCAGGTTGTTCTTTACGAAGAGAGTAGTTCAGACGCGATCTTGAATCGGCCGTTAGTTTGTCGACGCTCAATGGCTGCTTTTGCCGATTGCTGTCGATCATAACTAGCCTTCCATGCCTGGCCAAATTGACCATACCCATGGTGTCTGTAAAGTTTTTGCCTGGCCAACAACGGATATGTCGATCTATGTTGGCCATGTTGAGTTTAAACATCTCAATTGGCTAGGCTTGGTAATAAATGACCGCAAGAATGGTGTCATTTTCAGAAGGCGATAGCACGAATTATCAAAAGTCGGCCGCACGGTTTTTTCTGACGGTTGACGTCACCTCAGAAAACGGAAAATAAAGCACGCTTAGGCGTAGTTCCCTTGGCTACACCGCGTCGGTACTGCGCGGTTCTTTCTTCCCTTGCAGTGAAGCAATCAGCGGGCAAGAAACATTCCCCTGCCGCAGGTGGCAGGCACACACAAGTTCGGAAAGCACCGACTCCATACGCGCCAAGTCAGTCATTTTTTCGCGCACGTCCTTGAGCTTGTGCTCGGCCAGACTACTGGCTTCCTCGCAATGGGTGCCATCCTCCAGCCGCAGCAGTTCGGCTATTTCATCCAGACTGAAGCCCAGCCGCTGGGCTGATTTCACGAACCGCACCCGCGTTACATCCGCCTCGCCATAGCGGCGGATGCTGCCGTAAGGCTTGTCCGGCTCCGGCAACAAGCCCTTGCGCTGATAGAACCGGATGGTCTCTACGTTGACCCCGGCCGCCTTGGCGAAAACGCCGATGGTCAGATTTTCCAAATTGTTTTCCATATTGCTTGACTCCGTACATGACTACGGAAGTAAGGTTACGCTATCCAATTTAAATTCGAAAGGACACGCGCATGTCTGAACCACAAAACGGGCGCGGGGCGCTCTTCGCCGGCGGGCTGGCTGCCATCCTCGCCTCGGCCTGCTGCCTGGGGCCGCTGGTTCTGGTCACCTTGGGGTTCAGCGGCGCTTGGATCGGCAACCTGACGGTATTGGAGCCGTATCGGCCGATCTTCATCGGCGCGGCGCTGGTTGCACTGTTCTTTGCCTGGCGGCGCATCGTCCGACCGACCGCAGCCTGCAAGCCGGGCGAGGTGTGCGCGATTCCGCAAGTGCGCACCACCTACAAGCTCATTTTCTGGTTCGTCGCCGTGTTGGTCTTGGTCGCGCTTGGTTTTCCCTACGTCATGCCATTTTTCTACTAATCAGGAGTTCATCATGAAAAAGCTGTTTGCCTCCCTCGCTCTCGCCGCTTTCGTTGCCCCCGTGTTCGCCGCCACTCAGACCGTCACGCTGTCCGTGCCTGGCATGACCTGCGCCTCTTGCCCGATCACTGTCAAGCACGCGCTTTCCAAGGTTGAGGGCGTGAGCAAGACCGACGTAAGTTTCGACAAGCGCCAGGCCGTCGTCACCTTCGACGATGCCAAGACCAACGTCCAGAAGTTGACCAAGGCGACCGAGGACGCGGGCTATCCGTCCAGCCTCAAACGCTGATCCGTTAACCGAACTCGGGAGCGACACATGGGACTCATCACGCGCATCGCTGGCAAAACCGGCGCGCTCGGCAGCGTCGTTTCCGCGATGGGCTGCGCCGCCTGTTTTCCTGCCATCGCCAGCTTTGGCGCGGCCATCGGACTGGGCTTCTTGAGCCAGTATGAGGGGCTATTCATTGGCATCCTGCTGCCGATGTTCGCCGGCATCGCGTTACTCGCCAATGCTATCGCTTGGCTCAATCATCGACAGTGGCGACGCACGGCGCTCGGCACGATAGGCCCGATCTTGGTGCTGGCAGCGGTGTTTTTAATGCGGGCTTACGGCTGGCAGAGCGGTGGACTGCTCTATGTCGGCCTGGCCTTGATGGTTGGGGTGTCGGTCTGGGATTTCATCTCGCCAGCACATCGCCGCTGCGGGCCGGACAGCTGTGAATTGCCAGAACAACGTGGCTGACGGCAACAGCCGTAGCCACCACAGAAAAGGAAAAATACATGACCACCCTGAAAATCACCGGGATGACCTGCGACTCGTGCGCGGCTCACGTCAAGGAAGCCTTGGAGAAAGTGCCCGGCGTGCAATCGGCGCTGGTGTCCTATCCGAAGGGCACAGCGCAACTCGCCATTGAGGCGGGCACGTCATCGGATGCGCTGACTACCGCCGTGGCCGGACTGGGCTACGAGGCAACGCTTGCCGATGCGCCACCGACGGACAACCGCGCCGGCCTGCTCGACAAGATGCGCGGCTGGATAGGGGCCGCTGATAAGCCCAGTGGCAACGAACGCCCGTTGCAGGTCGTCGTCATTGGTAGCGGTGGCGCGGCAATGGCGGCAGCACTGAAGGCCGTCGAGCAAGGCGCGCACGTCTCGCTGATCGAGCGCGGCACCATCGGCGGCACCTGCGTCAACGTCGGCTGCGTGCCGTCCAAGATCATGATTCGCGCCGCCCACATCGCCCATTTACGTCGGGAAAGTCCGTTCGACGGCGGTATCGCGGCGACTGTGCCTGCGATTGACCGCAGCAAACTACTGGCCCAGCAGCAGGCGCGCGTCGAAGAACTGCGCCATGCCAAGTACGAAGGCATTCTGGACGGCAACCCGGCCATCACCGTTGTACATGGTGAGGCGCGTTTCAAGGATGAGCAGAGCCTGGTCGTCCGTTTAAACGATGGTGGCGAGCGCGTGGTAGCTTTCGACCGCTGCTTAGTCGCCACGGGTGCCAGCCCGGCCGTGCCGCCGATTCCGGGCCTGAAAGAGTCACCCTACTGGACTTCGACCGAGGCCCTGGTCAGCGACACCCTTCCCGAACGCCTAGCCGTGATCGGCTCGTCGGTGGTCGCGCTGGAACTGGCGCAAGCCTTCGCCCGGCTGGGCAGCCAGGTCACGATCCTAGCTCGCAACACGCTGTTCTTCCGCGACGACCCGTCCATCGGCGAGGCCGTCACAGCGGCCTTCCGTGCCGAAGGGATCAAGGTACTGGAACACACGCAAGCCAGCCAGGTCGCGCATGTGAACGGCGAATTCGTGCTGACCACGGGACACGGTGAAGTACGTGCCGACAAGCTGCTGGTCGCTACCGGACGGACACCGAACACGCGCAGCCTGGCACTCGACGCGGCGGGAGTCACCGTCAATGCGCAGGGTGCCATCGTCATCGACAAGGGCATGCGCACCAGCACGCCACACATTTACGCGGCCGGCGACTGCACGGACCAGCCACAATTCGTCTATGTGGCGGCAGCGGCCGGCACCCGTGCCGCGATCAACATGACCGGAGGGGATGCTGCCATCAATCTAACCGCGATGCCGGCCGTGGTGTTCACCGATCCGCAAGTAGCAACCGTGGGCTACAGCGAAGCGGAAGCGCATCACGACGGGATCGAAACCGACAGTCGCACGCTCACGCTCGACAACGTGCCGCGTGCGCTTGCCAACTTCGACACACGCGGCTTTATCAAGCTGGTCATCGAGGAAGGTAGCGGACGGCTCATCGGCGTGCAGGTCGTCGCCCCGGAAGCCGGCGAATTGATCCAGACGGCTGTTCTCGCCATTCGCAACCGCATGACGGTGCAGGAACTGGCCGACCAGTTGTTCCCCTACCTGACGATGGTCGAGGGGTTGAAGCTCGCGGCGCAGACCTTCAGCAAGGACGTGAAGCAGCTTTCGTGTTGTGCCGGATGAGGAAAAGGAGGTGTTCGATGAACGCCTACACGGTGTCCCGGTTGGCCTTTGATGCCGGGGTGAGTGTGCATATCGTGCGCGATTACCTGCTGCGTGGATTGCTGCGGCCAGTCGCCTGCACCACGGGTGGCTACGGCCTGTTCGATGACGCCGCCTTGCAGCGACTGTGCTTCGTGCGGGCCGCCTTCGAGGCGGGCATCGGCCTCGGCGCATTGGCGCGGCTGTGCCGGGCGCTGGATGCGGCGAACTGCGATGAAACTGCCGCGCAGCTTGCTGTGCTGCGTCAGTTCGTCGAACGCCGGCGCGAAGCGTTGGCCAATCTGGAAGTGCAGTTGGCCGCCATGCCGACCGCGCCGGCACAGCATGCGGAGAGTTTGCCATGAACAGCCCCGAGCGCATGCCGGCCGAGACGCACAAACCGTTCACCGGCTACCTGTGGGGCACGCTGGCCGTGCTGACTTGCCCCTGCCACCTGTCCATCCTCGCTGCCGTGCTGGCCGGCACAACCGCCGGTGCATTCCTTGTCGAGTATTGGGTCATCACGGCGCTCGGTTTGACCGGCCTGTTTCTTCTGTCACTGGCGCGGGCGTTGCGGGCATTCAGGGAAAGATCATGAGCGCTTCCCGGCCGGATGGATGGACTACGGCGGAGGGCCCAAGCGTTCGAGCGCGGGCAAGGCTTTCTGTTCGCAAAGCCGATGCCGGCGGCGGCATTCGCCGTCTTCGTCAGTCAATGGAGGGGTGCCACCATGAATGCAAATGATCCGACCGCCACCAGTTGCTGCGTGTGCTGCAAGGAAATTCCGCTCGATGCCGCCTTCACACCGGAAGGCGCGGAGTACGTCGAGCACTTCTGCGGGCTGGAGTGTTATCAACGTTTCCAGGCGCGGGCCAGCACTGCGACCGAAACGAGTGGCGAACCGAACGCTTGCGGTTCGCCGCCGTCAAATTGAGACAAACTTTGCAGTAGCTCGCGGATGATTCGTTCGACCGACTCCGGCAAGCGGCCTTTACCTTTGCCACCGCTCGACTGTCCAAGAGCCAAATCAGTGACCAGCCCCGAACCTTGCCGGGCACGGCGGATCAGGACGTAGACCTGCCGCCGGGACAGACCCAGCGCCTGGGCTGCTGCGTCGGCCGCTTCATGCCCGACCGTCTCCGACTGCGCCAACGGCCCAATGATCTCCGCGCGGCAGCGAGCACGCTCCCATGCCTGTTCTGACAGGGTGGCTACGCCGCGCTCGGCAATCGGTACGGTATCGGTCGCCATGCTCGCCTCGCTTTGGTGCACACGAGTATTGAGCATAGACGAGTTTCGTGCAGAGGAGTCCTGATATCGGGCTGTCAGGAGCCGTATGCACAGCAGGCTTCATGTCTCGTTGATTGGTGCAGTCGTCTTCTGAAAATGACAAATGGGTCAGAGTCGTAATGTGACAAAAGAGTGTGCAACGTAAAGAAGATGATCACAGAAAATCGATCATCAAGTGTGGCTGCCAAAGCAGCAGTACGGATTCGCCGGGTGGATAGCGATACATCGTACCTAGTAGACCCAGCTCTCGCAGGAGGCCTGTCTATCGCCGTTACCGCATCATCGCTCCAAATGCAGGGCGATGATGCGGCTATAAAAATAATGGTTGGGTTTTTGGCCCGAGAATTAATCGGAATTACAATTCAGTTCCCATGCGGTGTTGTTCAGGTAAATTCCTCCAGCGTCGCTAGGTGCGATTACAATGCTCTGCTTCTCAAGCATACTTGAGCGTATAAGCTCTTTTAGCGATTATCTGGCGTGGCCAGAGTGCCTCCATTATCGTTCTTGCTGTTTTTTTGCTTATCCTCTTGTGTCATTTGCTCACGGGCTTCTCTGCGCTCTTTGTTTTGTTCACGCAGGTTCTCTACCATCTGCCGGTAACGCATGCTCCCATCTTCTGCATGGACTACCGCAGTAACGTTCAGCGCAAATAAAAACATGAAAATCGTTGCTAGGGTCCTCATGGCTATACCTCTCATCTGAAATGGATTTTTGGAGACTCGTTAGTATGGTACATGGCGTCACCTGTCCGGCTGGTGACGCTGCGATTACAAAGATGTCATGCTGAAATAGATCAACGATCCTACCTTGTATTACCTCAATGTAATGTCCGTTTCACTTTGGTGACAGAAACGGTGTGCCATCATGTGCTTTGGGTAATTCTAAAGGCAGGAAAAAATGAGTATTCAAACAAGAGTTGCAATGGTTTCTATTATGCTGATTTCCTCATTTGCCATGGCAGAGGGTAGTGCTGATAAAGTTTATGGATCTATGATTCAGGAAAACGAAAAGAGATGGAGAGAGTACGCACTATCGATTGATAAAAATCCGCCTGAAACCGTGCATTACCGCTATGGGATGGATGTAGATATTGAGCGTGTCATACATATTACATCAACACGCATTGGCTGCGGTGTAATGCCTGCCCAGATGACGTACAAAGATTCCAACGGGAATCTAAATATACTTGAGTATCGAGCCTCTGGCACGAAGTGCCCAGGGCAGGGAGGGTGATTTACATTTTTTTATTTATGCGACCTGGTTTGGACACGCAGTTGCCGTGACGACCATGTATTGACAGCGCATTTTCATGCTTATAGCTTGGCGGCCGCAATAGCTGAGTGCCTCTGCCCCCGGCAAGGTGTTGTACTCAGCTATTACGGCCGCCGCTCACCAGACTACCTATTGATCTATCAAAGCAGCTCTAATCCAAAGCGTCGTGCCACAAACGTAAACACGATGAAGCATACGCACGTTGCTAATACATAACCCATGAGGGCCAGCCAGAAGCCGAATCGTGACATGAGAGCGGGAAAAACAAGCATCGCTGGCAGCGTCGGGATTACATACCAGAAGGTGTACCATGCATGATTGGCAATTTTCTGGTCTGGCTGCTGCTCAACATGCAGCCAAATCAAGGTCAGCACAGTAACCATTGGAAGCGCTGCGATTAGACCACCGATACGATCACTGTACTTTGCCGCTTCAGACACCAGAATCACCATGAGCGCAGTGATCAAGTATTTAGTGTATACCTTCAGCTTACGACGTACCCTTTGAGCAGGTCTACGGACTTCCGCTGCGTTTTTGGTTCTAGCATCAGGGTTGATGATTCTCAAAGCAACCCGGAGGTCAAGACCGTAATCCTGCATTAGTTGCTGAAATTTCTCTTCAAATTCTAGTTCTTTTTTTTAAAATTTCGTCTTCAAGCAGACTTTTGAGTCTTGTCTGCTCTTCTTCGATTCGACGTTCGATATCACGATATTCAGCAAGCATTGAGTTATGCATAGGGGCTCCAGTTAGAAGAATAAACATACCTGTGTGACTCTACTAGAATAGCAGTGATGGCTGCTACATTTTTTAATGGCTGATAGCTGATGTTGTGAAATATGCGGAAACTGGAGTGGGCTTTTCCATTCGCCATTTCTTTCAATGCCCATATATTTTTCCATCACCACACTCATTTGAGCGGGATTCCACTTCCAAGGTGCTATGGTTAATGAGAAACTCTTTATCTAGCATGTTTTTCAGATCATTTTTGATCTCTTCACTTTGGTTCATTAGATGGTCTTCAATCACGACATGGGCCTCAAGCGATACCCGGTGCTCATCTATGGGCCATATGTGCAGATGGTGAATGCCAATAACGCCTGTAATAGCTGATGATTTTGATATTATTTCTTGAGGATCTATATTCCTTGGGGTGGCAGACATGAGTATGCGTATGGCACCACCGATTTCCGGGAACGCTTGCCATAATATATACCCAGCTATCATCAGCGTTATCAGGGGATCTACAAATACCCAGTCATACAGAATTATCACCGTCCCTGCAATGATGACCGCAACGGACCCCAACGCATCTGACACGTTGTGTAAAAAAGCCGCCCGAATGTTCATGCTGGACTTTGACAGCGAATAGGTCAGCATGGCCGTTATCGTGTCAACCACTAAAGCAACAGCTGCGATAATCACCACCGTCCACCCCTGAACAGGCTGCGGTTCGAAAAAGCGAAAGATTGCCTCGTAAACCAGATACAAGCCGATCACAATCAAGGTGGTGTAGTTTATAAGCGCTGCAATCATCTCTGCCCGAACATATCCGAATGTCCACGCTTCGTTGGCTGGGCGCCGAGCTATTCTCCTGGCAACGTAAGCGATGGCCATCGAGATGGCATCGCTCAGATTGTGGATTGCATCGGCAACCAGCGAGAGGCTCCCTGAAACTATGCCCCCCGCTATTTGCGCAACGGTCAAGACAAGATTGACGGCTATTGCCCACCAGATGCGTTTATCACCGGCCTGTTCATTATGTAGGTGTTGATGTGCCACGTTGCCTCCTATCACTAATGAAATTTCAATCTGTATCGGCTGCTTCGCATTTGTGGGTGCGCCCTGTTTTTTTGCCGTGGCGACTTCGACGTTATGTCGTAACCTCAACTCGGTGGTTTTGATCGTTTCGGTGAAACATGGAGTACAGGATAGGCAAAACGAACAGTGTCAGCAGTGTCGACGAAATGATCCCGCCAATCACGACTGTAGCGAGCGGTCGCTGGACCTCGGCACCGGTGCCTGTGTTGAGTGCCATTGGTACAAAACCAAGACTTGCCACCAACGCTGTCATCAAGACCGGACGCAGACGCACCAAGGCACCCTCCACAACCGCCGTGACCAGATCGCCCTGTTCTCGCCACAGATCGCGAATGAAGGCCACCATCACCAGACCGTTGAGAACCGCCACGCCGGAGAGCGCAATAAAGCCAACACCTGCCGAGATCGACAGCGGCATGCCCCGTAGCCACAGGGACAACACGCCGCCAGTGAGCGCAAGCGGTACGCCGGTGAAGATAATCAAGGCGCCTTTCAATGTGCTCTTTTTCTTGCTCTACACTGCCATAACGCTGCGGTATATTTACCGTTTTGCCTACGCCGGCTTTAAGCTTTGGCAATTGCGTTGGCATCAGAGATGGTACTTCTAGCTGTTGGCTCAGGATATTCTTAGTACCTCTGCACGAATCGACTATTCTTGATTTGATCTATCACGATAGGCAAGCAGCCGAAGAGCATTGATCACTACTACCAACGTCGATCCTTCGTGCGCGATAACTGCGGGACCGATTCCCAGTCCAAGGATAGTTGCCGGGACCAATAATGTTACGACGCCAAGGCTGATGAAGAGATTTTGGCGAATAACTTTGCGGGTATGTCGGCTGAGTTCGACAGCAAATGGCAAATGCGCAAGATTGTCAGCCATCAATGCAACGTCGGCTGTTTCCAACGCCACATCTGAGCCTGCTGCGCCCATAGCGATACCAACACTAGCATGAGCCATTGCCGGGGCATCATTCACCCCGTCGCCAACCATCGCGACTTCGGTGGTTTCACGCAGCTTGTTGATTGCGGCGACCTTGTCTTCTGGCATGAGGTCACCCCATGCCTCGTCCAAACCAACTTGCTTGGCTACCGCATCGGCTACACGTTGGTTATCTCCTGAAATCATGATCATGCGAGTGATGCCGATGCTGCGCAGTCGTTCAAGCGCAGGCCGTGCTGATGCGCGCGGGGTATCCATGAGGCCGATAACACCGAGATCCCGCCCTGCATGGCGAACCACCATGGTGGTTTGTCCTTGGGTGCGAAGCCGCTCGACAGTTGCCGCAACCGGCGCTACCAATGGCGGGCGACCGTCGTTGCCGAACATTTCTGCTTTGCCTATTTCTACCGTCTCGCCATCCACTTGAGCGATCACACCTGAACCGGTAAGGCTGCGAAGTCCGGTTGCAACGGGGGGCGCTATTTCACCGAGGTGATCCGCACCATCGCGCGCGATAGCGCGTGCTAAAGGATGATCGCTCAGAGCTTCAACAGCGACTGCTATCGCCATGAGTTCGTTTTCTTCAACGCCGGGTGCTGCGACGATGTCGGTGATACGAGGCCGTCCTTCTGTCAATGTCCCAGTCTTATCGAAAGCCAACGCATCGAGCGAACCGAGCATTTCTAAAGGGGCCCCCCCTTTGAACAAAACACCACTGCGCGCGGCTCGCGCGATGCCGGATAATATTGCACTCGGCGTCGCAATCGCGAGCGCACAAGGGCTGGCTGCTACTAACACCGCCATAGCTCGGTAAAAGCTGTCCCGGAACGGCTCATCCAACACCACCCAAGCGAATAGCAGCAGCACAACTGTGGCCAATACTGCTGGTACGAAGATACGTTCGAACCGTTCGGTAAACCGCTGCGTTGGTGATTTTCGTGTTTCGGCTTCGCTGACCATCTTGACTACGCGAGCTAAAGCGCTCTCTGACGCACGCTTGGTTACGAGGACCTCAATTGCACCTGTTCCGTTGATGGTGCCCGAAAATACGCGATGCACTGAGTCAAGAAGATCAGGCCGGGCCTGTGCTCGTGCTGGGTCGGTAACAGGGTACTTGTCAACAGGCACGCTTTCACCAGTCACGGGCGCTTGGTTGATGCTTGTTTCGCCAGCAATCACGAAACCGTCAGCGGGCAAGCGTTCATTTGGTTGGACAAGCACTACATCACCAGGAGTCAGCGCTTCCACGTTAATTTCCCGAATTTCGCCTTCTCGACGAACCCGAGCAGTTTCTGGCGCAAGTTGGGCTAAAGATTCAATTGCGCGTTTGGCACGCCCCATAGCGTAGTGCTCCAGGGAGTGGCCAAGACTAAATAGGAATAGGAGTAACGCGCCTTCGGCCCAAGCGCCCAATGCTGCAGCGCCAGCTGCCGCAACCAACATCAGCGTATCAATTTCGAAGCGCTTAAGTTTCAAGTTCTGAACTGCTTCTCGGACGGTGTAGAAACCACCAAAAAAGTACCCACCAAAATAGCAGGCCAAAGGCAGCCAACTGGGAGACGGCAGTAGCTTCTCCATAGCGAAGCCGACTGCCAGGAAACTGCCAGAGATCAGAGCAAAGATCAGTTCAGTATTTTTACCAAGGATTCCCCCATGTTGATGGTTACCATTATCATGTTGATGGGCTGGCTCATCCGCTTCGGGTACCCGGCGCACACGGAGCCTCGTTAATGTTTCACGGATATCAGATTCGCTGGTCTGTGTACGATCGAACTCTACTCGTACCATACCAGCATCGCTGGCTTCGGCTTCGAGTACACCAGGCAGTGTCAGAAGTTGGGCAGTTACTGTACGCGCCCGACGTGGATGGCCGAGACCTTTGACCCTCCAGACAAGATGACCAAACTGCAATGTAAGACTTGCGCCAGCCGCATTGACGAGCTCGTCAATGCGCTCGAGTGACAGGGTGTCGGGGTCGTAATGGATGCATAACTGGTGCGAGGAATTTCCCCCGTCCGCATGAATATGAACACCCTCGACACCTCTCTGGACACGCAACCCATCCGTAAGACGCTCCACGCAAGCATCTGCTGCATCCGGTATTTCAGGCAGAACGATAGATAAATCGATACGTACTGTTGTCGTCATAAATCTCCCACCCTTTTGCTGTGGTGCTTGCATGGTTTGGCTTAACTTGGCCTTCACACCTTACTGTGCTTCGGCTTTAACGCTAATGCGGCGAAAGTAGGAAGCACCAGTAAAGTGAGCGCCGTGGCAGTTATAAGTCCACCAATTACAACCGTAGCAAGAGGCTTTTGCACCTCTGCGCCAGCACCGGTAGCGATCGCCATCGGAATAAAGCCGACAATCGCGACCAGCGCAGTAGTCAGGACGGCACGTAGGCGGCTGGCGGCACCAGCTGCAGCCGCTTTGAGGGGCGACTGACCTGCATTCCGTTGTTCGCGGATGGCTTGCATTAGCACCAAGCCGTTAAGGGTTGCGACCCCAGAGACCGCGATGAAACCGACCGCTGCGGATACTGAAAAAGGCATTCCACGGACCAACAATGCCAGCGCTCCCCCAACTAAAGCCAAGGGAACACAGACGAACACCATGGCCGCTTCCTTGGCACTGCCCAACGCCATAAATAGCAGAATGCCAATGAGTAGGAAGACAAACGGGACTACCACCATAAGCCGCTGTTCGGCACGCTGCAAATTCTCAAACTGACCGCCCCAATCGAGATAGATACCAGGTGGAAGATTGACGTTGGCTACCGATGTTTGTGCTTCAGCTACAAAACCACCTAGATCTCGACCACGAACGTTAGCTTGCACCACCATTCGGCGACTGCCATTTTCACGGCTAATCTGGTTCAGACCTTCGCTTATCTGGATACGAGCGACTGAAGATAGGGGGATGGTGCCCCCTGCCGGTGTTGTTATAGGCAAAGCGGCTAAACTGACCGGATCGTTGCGGGAATCTTCATCGAGACGAACCACCACATCGAAGCGTCTATCACCTTCAAAAATGCGCCCTGCGGCCATACCGCCAATTCCGACGGCCACTGCTTCGCTGATATCAGCGGCAGCAAGGCCATAAGCCGCTGCTGCTGATCGATCAATCTGCACGGTGAGACTCGGTAATCCTGAGACCTGTTCGACGCGTACGTCCGCTGCTCCATCTACTTGACGCAAACGGCCCGCTACCTGATCTGCTACATCCTGCAAAACGTCAAAATTATCGCCAAAGACCATCACGGCTAGATCTGTACGCACACCTGAAATAAGTTCGTTGAACCGTAGCTCGATTGGTTGGCTGAACTCGAAGGCATTGCCGATTTGTTCACCAGCGATGTTATCAAGGCGCGTAATAAGATCCTCCTTGTTCAGTGATGGATCGGGCCAATCACTTCTCGGTTTGAGCATTATTACAGCGTCGGAGATATTGGGTGGCATGGGGTCTACTGCCGCCTCCGCAGTGCCGGTGCGGGAAAAGATAGTGCGCACTTCAGGCTGGGCAATTATCGCTCGCTCGAGCGCCATCTGCATGGTTAATGATTGGTCCAAGGAAGTGGATGGAACCCGCAGAGCCTGCATGGCGATATCCCCTTCGTCTAAAGTCGGTGTAAATTCCCGCCCGAGAGACTGGAATGCTCCTGCCCCGACGGCTAAGGCCAGCAGTGCCGACCCAAGCACAAGCACGGGTCGAGAGACAGCTGCATATATTGCAGGCTCGATGAAGCGCCGTGCGTAGCGAATCAAGCGAGTTTCATGCTCGCCTTCCGTTGCTTCGAGAGCGATTTTGGGCTCGCGGACGAAGAGGGCAGCCATAGCAGGTACTAATGTGAAAGAAAGAATAAATGCACCGGCAAGCGCCAACATAAAGGTGGCGGCCATGGGTTGAAAGGTTTTTCCTTCAACGCCTTCCAGAGTCAAGATCGGCGCGAACACCAGTAGGATGATGACCTGACCAAATGCAGCAGGCTTTACCATCCGACGAGCGGCTTGCACGGCTACGCCTAAGCGCTCACCAGCAGTCAATGAGCGGCCCAATTCCTTGCGTCGCTGACTGAGCATCAACAAGGTCGCTTCGATTACGATGACTGCACCATCGACCAGAATGCCGAAGTCAAGGGCACCAAGGCTCATCAAGTTACCACTGATACCGAACCGGTTCATGCCGATAACTGCAAACAGAAAGGAAAGAGGGATCACCAGAGCAGTAATCGCTGCTGCTCGGAAATTCCCAAGCAACAGGAACAGCACTACGATCACTAGCAACGCACCTTCTGTTAGATTACTGGCTACGGTACCGATCGTTGCGTTGACTAAAACGCTGCGGTCGAGCACCGGCTCGACGACAATGCTTGGCGGCAGAGACTTGCTGACCTGAGCTAAGCGCGTAGCCGCCGCTTGGGCAGCCGTGCGGCTATTACCTCCGGCGGTCATTAACGCGGTGCCAAGCACGGCTTCGTGGCCGTCGCGCGTGGCGGCACCCAAGCGTGGTGCCTGTCCAATCTCAACTGTCGCCACGTCAGCAACGCGTACGACCAAGCCTGCACGGTTGGCCACCGGGGCTTGCGCCAAATCCTCTACTGTCTCGGCAAGCGCATCGGCGCGTACGACCAGGCCTTCCCCGCTACGCTCTATGAAACCCGCTCCGGCTTGAACGTTCGTACGTTCCAGCGCTTGAACCAGATCCCCCAGCCCCAATCCGTAAGCAGCAAGACGTGCGGGATCGGGCCGCACTGCATATTCTTTTACATAACCGCCGGTCGTGTCGATGCCCGCTAAGCCGGGTGTGGAGCGCATTTGTGGCGCGATGATCCAGTCTTGAACCGTACGTAGATAAGTCGCACGTTGTTGGGGCGTGGTTAACCATTCTCCTTCAGGTGTAAGATAAACCTCACCGGATTGCCATCCGGGCTGACCAGGTTCACCGAGGCCAGCGTCGTCGTAAGCAACGTAATCAACCGTCCACATCAAAACCTCACCAAGCCCTGTGGTGACCGGAGACATCATCGGTACTGCACCTTCAGGGAGGTCTTCCTCCACTTCGCGCATCCGTTCCGCCACTTGCTGACGAGCAAAATAAATATCTGTCTGGTCAGTGAACACGGCTGTGATTTGCGAAAAGCCGTTGCGCGAAATCGAACGCGTATTGGTCAAACCGGGGATTCCGGCTAACGATGTTTCCAGAGGGTAAGTTACCTGACGTTCGATCTGGTCAGGTACAAGTGCTGGCGCCACCGTGTTGATCTGTACCTGTCGGTTGGTGATATCTGGTACAGCATCGATTGGCAATTGCTTTAATTCAAATAGTCCATAAGCGCACATCGCTGTGGCGGCGAGCACTATGAACCAACGGAAGCGTACTGAGGCTTCGATAATGAGCTTAAACATTGGATGAGTTTTCCTCAGTGGCTGTGTTCAGCCTCGCCCTTGGCGAGTTCTGCTTTAAGAAGAAAGGCGTTGGCTCCGGCGATGCGCTCGGAACCGGACAGCCCACTGAGAATCTCGATGTTACCGCCAGTCCGACGGCCGGCAAGCACCGGTATAGCTTTGAATCCACCGTCAATGGCGACGAAGACAACTGAGCGACCATCCACTGTTTGTACTGCGTCAGCGGGAACTCTCAGGCCAGCCTCGGAGCTATTGGTCACGATAATGCCTGACACGGGGGAACCAGCGGGCGGTAAAGTGCCCGAAACCGGGCGTGCGCGAATGAGTGTGGCGCTACCTTGCTGCCGGAAATTAGCCGCTACGCCAATCGCCACTGCTTCAAAGTTGCCGGTTGGCCCCGACACCTCAATACTATTCCCTGGCTCGATTTGAGCAGACAGTGCCGGTGGCGCAGTAAAGACAATTTCTGTTTTCTTGGGATCGGAAACATCAGCAATACTTGCGCCTGAAGCGACGAATCCACCAGGCATTACCTCGATTGCACCCACAACGCCTGCTATCGGGCTGCTGATTGCAATTCGTCCTTCGGTATCGGGGGAGCCGATTGCCTTGGTCTGGGCTCGCGCGGCCCTGTAAGCCGCATCGGCGGCTAACGAGCGAGCGCGAGACGCTTCCAGTTCTCGTCGGGCAACGACACCCTGTTCGACCAGATTCTGGTCACGCTGATATTCAAGGCGAGCCGCATCGGCTTCGGCGGACGCGGCGTCAGCGTTTGCTCGCATAAGGGCCGCTTCGCCACTAATTACGAAAGCGATCGGCTGCCCTGCGTGCACCTTCTCACCGGGAGCAATCAGTACGCTGTCGATTCGTCCGCCTACCATGGTGGTGATCTCGGTGCGGGCGCCCATGGTGGATTCTATCCGTCCGGCGACACGGATCTCATTACCGCTACCGCGGCCAACCGCGACGATATTGATACCGGATGCCTTGATCTGTCCTGCCGTCAGGGTGATAACACCTTCAAGGGGTTCGTCAACGTGATCCTCATTATCACTATGGCCATCTTCATCGTCATGTCCGTGCTCATCATCGTCGATGCCTGCATGAGCGAGTGACGCTGAGGGTTTATCAACGCCAGGATAAACTTGGGCAAGACCAAAGCCGATTATCACTGCAACAAGGAGGGCGGGCATAAAAAAGAATTTATTACTCTTCATTAGAATGTTTCCACAAAGGGGGCACGACCAACCAGTCGTGCCAAAGCTATTTCTGCAAGCGCGCGCGCTAGTCGCGCATCTACGGCGTTATTGCCTGCTGCGATAAGCGCCGCCCGGGAGCTTCTCAGTTCCAGTTGTGATATACGTCCAGCATCGAACCCAATGCGAGCCAGTCGATATGCTTCTTCCGCTGCGACTTCGCCAGCATCTGCAGCGGCGGTTCGGCTGATGGAAGCATCCAGACTAGATTGAGCCGCCCTGCGCTCGGCTTGGGCGGCCCATTCTTGGCTGGTTAATCTTGCTTCCGCAGCCCTTTGTTCGGCACGTGCTGCGCTAATAGCGCCAGTATTTCTATCAAACAAAGGGAGCGTGACACTGACTCCGAATGCGAGTGCCTCAGCGCGATACTCCTCAAAACGTCGTACACCAAATGCGGCTGTTACGTCCGGACGGGCTCGAAGCCGCTCCACATTGACTTGACGTTCTGCTGCATCAAGCTCCGCTTTCGCAACCTTTACGGCGGGGAGCTCCCGGGGCTCCGAAGTGATAGACTGAGGAACGCGATTTAAAAGGTCGTCGCCAATAGAGGTGATCGGCTCGGCCAGCATTGACAGTGCCGAAAGGCGCCCGAAGGCCGCTTCACGGTTGGCGCGTGCCACGTCCACATTTGCGCGGGCAGCCTCCACTTCGCTCTCGGCTTGAACGCCTCGTAGCGCGGCTTCTCTGCCTTTATCGATCAGTGCTAATACCGCCTCAGCATCTGCTTGGGTCAACGATAAAGCTTGTGCAGCCAAGTCGTAACGCAACGAAGCAGCTTCAGCTTCTGCGTAGGCCTGGGCTAGGTTTGCGGAAAGAACCCAGCGCATTTGGTCTCGGCGTATACCTGTCACCTCAACTTGGGCTTGTGCCGCATCTATGCGAGCACCCCGCTGTCCCCATAGCTCCAATGGTTGGCTGATCGAGAAGGTAGTGTCGGCGGCATCGTACCCGTTAAAAGGCCCGCTTCCATAGGCGTTCTCGGCCTCCAGAGATATGGTTGGATTTGGCCGAGCGTGTGCCTGAAGCGCCCGCCCCTCGGCAGCCTCATGAGCCGCCATGCTTTCAATTGACAGAGGGTTCTGGTCAAGTTTTTCAAGCAGGGCCTCATAAGTAGGGGCTGGCTCTGCGAGAGCGGAAGGAGCCAATGTAAACGCCGCAGCTGCGGTAAAGCCAACCAAGAATAAGGGGCGGCTAAATATCAAAGACATATGAGCCTCTCGAGGCTAGTAGTTGAAGGATGCTCGTGGTGTAGCCAACGAGTATTAAATAAAATATGGATGCAAGTATATCTTCAGCTAATAAACAGAGGTTTTAATTTTCTAATTCAAAATAATAATAATGATTTCGGCGGACGCTTTCTCGGGATAAGTGTACAAAAACAATCCATAAAGATTGCAGCTTGGGCAGATGCGTCAGTCATGATTTATTTTCCGAAACGTTAATGTAAACTTTGTAGGGCCCTGAATATCTGATTCAACTGTTACAGTCCCGTGGTGGAACTCCATAATTGTACGAACCATGGCCAAGCCAAGACCTATTCCGCCTTCAGCACGGGAGCGACCGCTATCAACACGATAAAAACGTTCGAATATTTTGTGTAAGTGTTGAGTGGGTATGCCTGGGCCACTGTTGCTTATAGATAGAAATGCTTGGTTGCTCTGGCTTATTATTTCTATAGGTACAGAACTATCTACGGGAGCGTGTCTTATAGCGTTCGATAATAGGTTGGAGATGGCTCTCTGTATCATGAGCTTATCACCCAGAATAAAATCGTCTCCCACCACTGACAGTCTCACTCTCTTTTCTTCCGCGATAGCGTTGAATAGGTTAACAATGTGGTTGGCTTCTTTGTTTAGTGATAGGCTTTCAGAGGCAGCGCTATCTGCTTGAGTTGTTTGTGCAAGATAAAGCATGTCTGAGACAATACGAGACACACGTTCAAGCTCTTCAACACAAGACTCTAGTGTTTCTTTATACTGATCGGAGGTTCTGTTTTTCGATAGTGCCACTTGCGCTTTTCCCATGAGGTTTGTTATGGGTGAACGCAACTCATGGGCTAAGTTATCGGAAAAGTCCGCTAGCTGCTTCACTCCATCTTCGAGCCGCTCCAGCATGAGGTTCACGCTATCGGCAAGCTCGTTAAGCTCGAACGGGAGGTCCTGGCATTCAATCCTTCCTTTTAGCTCACTTGTAGTAACAGCAGATGTTAAGCTTCTAAATGTGTTTAGAGGAGCCAGTCCGCGCTTCGCGATCCACCATGCACCCATCCCGATAATGATTAGGAAAATTGGTATAGCTATTAAAGTTGATTTTCGGTACGCAGCGAGCAAATAAAGATCTTCTGCACGATCGCTGATTAGAATCAACCGTATTGCTTCTCCGCTTACAGGAATTCGTATGCTGGTATGTGCAACTAAAGAGTTTACTCCGGATTTATCGAAGTGTTTTTGGTAAAAATCTGAGTTCTTGTTGCATGATATAGTGTTTTCTATCGCTGCGGGTATTAAACCAACAGTAAATATCGGGCTACCGGACAGCTCAGCATTACAGACCATTAAACTCATATCTGTATGCCCAGAAATCAGGTCATCCACCATGTGTGGATCGATTTCATCGATCGACGCTGGGCCAGCTTCTAATACACTGTGCTCTATTTGTCCAAGTTTTTGTGCCAGCTTGGACTCGGCAATTACTTCTAATTGAGTGCGTAAAGTAAACCAAGACTGGCTGAAAATAAGAACGACTAATGCCGATCCCATTATACTGACGGAGAGCCCTATACGTAGTGACAGGCTGAGCGGCTTACTCATCCTCTGTCCTCAAGAACATATCCAACCCCACGTAAAGTATGAATAAGCTTCTTATCGAAGGGTTCATCAATTTTTGCACGAAGCCTGCGAATGAATACATCCACCACATTCGTATCACAATCAAAATTTATGTCCCAGACCAAGGATGTTATTTGAGTGCGGGTCATAACAACGCCTGGGTTACGCATCAGCAGTTGCAGTAGAGAAAATTCCTTTCCAGTCAGGTCGATACGTGAACCGGCTCGATATGCGCGATGGCCGATGTGGTCAAGCGTCAGATCAGCAACAATTAAAGCATCGTTCTCAATTATTTTTTCACTTCTTCTTAAGAGGGATCTAATTCTTGCAAGTAGCTCTGGAAATTCGAAAGGCTTTACAAGGTAGTCATCGGCACCTAAGTCGAGACCTTTTACTTTGCTTGTAAGCCTTCCGCTAGCAGTTAACATCATCACACGGGCGTCGCTTGTTCGGCGTATTTCTTTTAATACAGACCATCCATCTGCACCGGGCAAATTGACATCCAAAATAACCAGGTTGAAATCATGGTTTTTAAATATGTGAAGGCCGTCAATACCATTCAAGGCCACTTCAACGGTGTAGCCACTTTCGCTTAGCCCTTGGTAGAGATATTCCGCTGTTTTAACCTCGTCTTCAATAATCAGGACTCTCATCAGTATACCTTGGTTATGGTTTCAGTCATGCCGCGCAATCTAACAGTTTGAGTTTTCTTTTGATTTCCATGTTTTCTATAGCTTCTCGCATTTATTCTTCGCTACATCTCGGCTATGGGTAGGCACACTGAGCTTCGCAGTAATTACCCATTATGCACGCGAGGGCTGACGGTAAAGTTAACGTTAAATTACGATTTTGTCATTTTTGGGCGGGCAGCAGCATCAGTGCTCGCACGAGAGGTGGCGGAGCGGTGCGGGATCTCGGCGCCGACAGGGAATTAGTTGATGGGAATGCTTATTTGTCCAAGAGGGTAATGATGTGCTTTTCCATCAGCGTAAAGGCGATCAAGCCAGGCATCGGCGTGTTACGGGGCTGGGTTTGAGCGTAAAATCGCCCAGCTAGTGAATACAAAACACTGGCTGGGCTGAGATCCTCGGGGTGGTACAGCGCGTATTTGTCACTTTTTATCATTTGTTGAGACTGGTTCTTGTTTTTTAGTCTGATTTACCTGTTTTTCATTCTCTTGTTCTTGTTCTTGTTCTTGTTCTTGTTCTGCTTCTCTTCGCTCTTTATTTTGTTCACGCAGTTTCTCCACCATCTCCCTATAGCGCATGCTTCCATCCTCTGCATGTACCGTAGCGGCGAAGTTGAGAGCGAAAATGAGAGTAAAAATAGTGACGATAGTTTTCATAGATATACCTTAGGCTATAGGTCAGGCGGGCATACTAATCATAAATTGAGAAACCTGAACGCAAGATGACGGCTAAATTACAATTATGTAATAATTGCGACTTATTGATGCTGGCACATTCAAAGCATATGGAAGATTGCAATTTTGTAATGTGTCTTTCATTCTAATGACAGGTTCGTATGGCATCATTTATCCCACTAAATTTAAACGTGACGGGGTCATAGGAATGAAAAATAAGATTGCCGCTATTTCTATTATGTTTTTTTCTTCTCTAGTGATGGCGGAGGGGATTATTGATCCTGTTTATGGTGAAATGATAAGAAAAAATGAGATGAAATGGCGCGAATATGCCTTGTCAATTGGTAAAAATCCACCGGTAACAGAGCATTACCAATACGGAATGAAGCTTGACGTAGAGAAGGTGCTACACCTCACCTCGAGAAATATAGGTTGTGGTGTGATGCCAGCGCAGATGGCATATAAAGATTCTAGTGGCGAGTTGCGCATTCTGGAGTATCGTACCTCTGGTACGTTATGTCCAGGCAATAATTGAGGGCTTGGTTCTTTGTTTGGGTGCTGATTAATTTAAGTAATAAGCGGTCTGACACTACAAAGGACTGCTTGATGAGCCTGATAGCAGGGACTAAGGTGTGATTGCAGTAATATCTGATCCTCCGTTCCATGTCAAAGAGACCTAACATAATGATAAATCGATCACGCCTGAAGAAATCAATGTTCTTCATTTTTTTTTGCGTAAGCTCTCTGAGCACAACTGTTAGCGCACAGGAAGATATAGGCTCTGAACTCCCTATAGATGTGCGCGTACTTTTGATACAGGAAATGATAGCCATTCTAGGTTCTACGCAAACCATTACCGACGCCATGGTGAGGGGAGAAGATGAGGTTGTCGCTCGGGAGGCCCAGCAAATTCACGACAGCTTTATTCTTGCGCAAGAGCTGACAGAAGAGCAGCAGCAAGCGTTGATCAGCACTGCGTCAGACGAGTTTTTAAGAAAGGATGAAGCACTTCATAAAATGAGCGCGACGCTGGCCGAAGCGGCACGTGTGGGGAACAAAGCCGAGCAACGCGAGATATTTTCGCAGATGTTAAACGCGTGTGTTGCATGCCATACCGACCACGCCGCCAAGCGTTTCCCTGCTTTTCACCAGGAATAACTGATTCGTCACAACGAGGCGGTTGAAATCGCGGCCGCCATCAATGACGGCCGCTTTTTCTCGCTTACATTTTATCTTTACTGATTATGGTCGAATGCATGCCGCTGGATGTGAATTCGAACTCGATCACATCGCCTTCCTTCAGGTCTTGCATTAGATCAGGCGAAGCTTTGAAGCTCATGGTCATCGACGGCCAGCCCAAGGATTCAACGGGATCATGGGCGATCACCATCATTCCGCTTTCCAGATTAATCTTTTTAACCGTGCCGGTGGCAATTGCGGTTTCTGCGGGTGCTCTTTGACTCATCGCGTTATGATTCATGTGATTGTTATGTCCTGGTTGCTCCGCAGCTGTGGCAGCAACAGGCGTTAACAATAGCATCGCGATACTTGCAGATATGAGTCTCATCAATTTTCTCCAATTTTAGTCGGTTGTGTTGTTAAGCGTCGTGAGCGCTTGCGGTGCATTAACAAATAAGCCGCCGGCAGTACAAACAGGGACAGCAGGGGCGCGGTGATCATCCCTCCTACCATCGGGGCGGCAATACGGCTCATGATTTCGCTACCGGTGCCGCTGCCCAGCAGGATGGGCAATAATCCCGCGATAATGACCGCAACTGTCATGGCCTTCGGGCGTACCCGTTGTACGGCCCCTTCATGAATGGCATCCAGTAGATCGGCTTCGCCCTGTGCGCCTTTTTCCTGTCTTTCAACCCAGGCGTTCTTCAGATAAAGGAGCATGATCACGCCGAATTCTGCTGACACGCCCGCCAGGGCGATAAAGCCGACGCCAGCGGAAATGGAAAAGTGATAATCCAGAAGGTACAGGAACCAGACGCCACCGGTGAGAGCGAAAGGCAAGGTCACCATGATCAGCATTGCTTCGCCAATACGTGAAAATATCAGGTAGAGCAGTACAAAGATGATCAGCATCGTGGCGGGTACCACCAGCTTCAGCTTGGCATTGGCCCGCTCCATGAATTCAAATTGGCCCGAGTAGTTGATACTCATGCCGGCTCCGAGCTCGACACTCTCGTTGATCCTGTCTTTCAGGTCGCTGACCACTGCAGCCATGTCCCGACCGCGCGCGTCAATGTAAACCACACCTGATAATCTGGCGTTTTCACTGTTGAGCATCGGCGGCCCATCAACCACCTGGATGTTGGCAACGGTGCCCAGGGTGATCTGCGCGCCTTGGGGCGTGAATATCGGGAGCTCACGCAAGGTGCTGATTGAGTCGCGCCATTCGCGCCCGTAACGGAGGTTGATGGGGTATCTGGCGAGCCCTTCGACGGTTTGACTAATAGTTTCCCCACCGATAGCGCCTGCGACTATGGCCTGCACGTCAGCGATATTCAGGCCGTAACGTGCAGCCGCCTGCCGATCAATATCCACATCGATGTAGCGTCCACCGGTCAGTCTTTCCGCCAACGACAGGGTGACACCCGGTATCGTTTTGGCTATGTCCTCAATTGCCTGGGTGGTTTTTTCAATCTGCGCCAGATCAGTGCCATACACTTTTACGCCTATCGGGCTTTTGATACCCGTTGCGAGCATGTCGATGCGGTTACGTATCGGTGGTATCCAGAGGTTAGCCAGGCCGGGTACCTGTACTGCCTGATCCAGCTCCTCCACCAGCTTTTCAGAGGTCATGCCTGGCCGCCATTCGTCCCTGGGCTTGAACTGGATAGTTGTTTCAAACATTTCCAGCGGCGCCGGGTCGGTGGCTGAGTCGGCGCGGCCGGCTTTGCCGAATACCCGCGCCACTTCCGGGACTGTTTTGATCAGCCGGTTCGTCTGCTGCAATAGCTCCGATGCTTTGGCTGCGGATAATCCGGGAAGCGCCGTAGGCATGTACAGCAGGTCGCCTTCGTCCATGCGTGGCAGGAACTCGCCGCCCAGCTGAGACGCAGGCCATAAACCAGTCAGAAAGACCAGAACGGCGACCCCCAGGGTTGTTTTTGGCCAGCGTAGCACTGCGTCGAGCACGGGCTCATATACCTTGATGAGGCCGCGATTAAGCGGGTTACGGTGTTCGTCGGGGATTTTCCCGCGAATCCAGTAGCCCATCAGCACCGGCACCAGGGTGACCGATAGGCCCGCCGCCGCTGCCATGGCATAGGTCTTGGTGAAAGCCAGCGGGCCAAATAACCGACCTTCCTGAGCTTCGAGGGTAAACACCGGGATGAACGAAAGCGTAATGATCAGCAGACAGAAAAACAGCGCTGGCCCAACCTCGACGGCCGCCTCGGTGATCACCTTCCAGTGCGCCTCGCCTTTCAAGGTGGCGTCAGGATGTTTTCGGTGCCAGCTTTCGATATGTTTGTGTGCGTTCTCAACCATTACGATGGCCGCATCCACCATGGCGCCAATCGCAATGGCGATGCCGCCCAAGGACATGATGTTGGCGTTGATGCCCTGGCGCTGCATGATGATAAAAGCAATCAGGATGCCGATGGGCAAGGAAACAATCGCCACCAGGGATGATCGCAAATGCCACAAGAAAAGCGCACATACCAGTGCCACGATGATGAATTCTAGAATGAGTTTGGAGCTGAGGTTTTTGACCGCACTATCAATCAGCTTACTGCGGTCATAGGTCGTGACGATTTCGACCCCCTCAGGGAGGCTGGCCTTAAGCTCATCCAGTTTGTTCTGGACTGCGGCGATGGTTTCCCGTGCGTTCTTGCCGCTACGCAGGATAACCACCCCTCCCACCACCTCACCTTCACCATCGAGCTCGGCTATACCACGACGCATCTCCGGGCCGAGCTGGATATGTGCTACGTCCCCCAGGGTTACCGGGACGCCGCTGTCGAGACGCAGGGGGATGGCGCGAAAGTCATCCAGGGTTTGCAGATATCCCGTCGCACGCACCATGAACTCGGTTTCCGCCAGTTCAAGCACACTGCCGCCTGTCTCCC
This sequence comes from Halopseudomonas xiamenensis, assembly GCF_014219065.1. Classification (GTDB taxonomy): domain Bacteria; phylum Pseudomonadota; class Gammaproteobacteria; order Pseudomonadales; family Pseudomonadaceae; genus Halopseudomonas; species Halopseudomonas xiamenensis. The sequence continues at coordinate 51,342 of NZ_JACLGO010000023.1, read as the reverse complement.
GGTTGGCCTCATCAATCGCCTGGGCGATCTGCTGCTGAGTCACCCCTCTGCTGGCCATGCGCACCGGATCCAGCACCACCTGGTACTGTTTGACCATTCCGCCTATGGGAGCCACTTCCGCCACATTGGGTAACGTTTTGAGCTCGTAGCGCAGAAACCAGTCCTGCAGCGATCGCAACTGGGCGAGATCATGATTTCCCGTGCGGTCTACCAGCGCATACTGGTAAATCCAGCCCACCCCGGTAGCGTCAGGCCCCAGAGCGGGCTTGGCGGTAGCAGGCAGGCGGCTTTGCACCTGACTCAGATACTCCAGCACCCGTGAGCGAGCCCAATAGAGATCAGTGCCGTCCTCGAACAGGACGTAAACGAAGCTATCGCCGAAGAACGAGTAGCCACGAACAGTCTTGGCCCCCGGCACGGACAACATGGTTGTCGTCAGCGGGTAGGTCACCTGATTTTCGACAATTTGTGGCGCCTGCCCCGGAAAGGGCGTACGGATGATGACCTGAACATCGGACAGGTCAGGCAGCGCATCCATTGCAGTATTCTTGACCGACCACACGCCCCAGGCCACTGCAAACAAGGTGGCCAGCAGAATCAAGAAACGGTTGGCTACCGACCACCGGATAATGACAGCAATCATTCTGGGGCCTCCAGTGTTTCGATGTGTTCAATGATCAGTCCCTCGTCGCTCTCGCGTACGGCAACACGAACCCGACTGCCCACTTGCACGCCTGCAAGCAGGGATGGGTCCGCGACCGGAAAAGCCATAGTCATCCCGGGCATATGCAGTGTTTTGAACGGCCCATGCGACAGGCCCACCATGCCATCTTCCAGGCCGACGATTGTGCCTTCGGCCTCATGCAGGACTGGCCCATGAGCATGATCAACATCTTCCAGAGTTTGCGCTGTCAAACCGCGCAGGCTTGCCTCGGAGTCCAGCAGAAACTGGCCAGAGGCGACGATTGTCTGGCCAGCCTCCAGGCCGTCGAGTATCTCGGTCTTGTCGCCGAACTCGCGCCCGGTACGCACCTCGATGGGGCGGTAACGTCCCTCTGCTTCCGCCAGCATGACCAAGGCACGCCGACCGGTGCGAATAACCGCTTCCGCAGGAACGACCAGCGCATGCTCTATGCTCCGGTTCAGTGTCACTTCGGCGGTCATGCCCGGGCGAAGTCGTTGCTCGGGATTGGGCAGCTCAGCACGAACGCGCACCGTTCTGCTGTCCAGATTGGCCTGCGACAACAGCGCCTGAATGGTTGCCTCAAGCGGTTCGCCTGCAAAGGCGGGCAGGTGCACGGTGATGCTTTGTCCCGGAGCCAGGTTTGTAACCTGCGCCTCGGGTACCGCAATTTCCAGCCAGACGGTGTCCAGCCCATTGACGCTGGCCAAAGAGTCACCCGCTTGCACGGTCATCCCCTGGCGCACATCCAGTGTCTTCACTGTCCCGCCTATTGGGCTTGTTACTGTCCAGACCGGGTGTGCTTTATGACTTCTTTCCAGTTGGCCGATTGTTTCTGTCGGCATGCCCGTAAGCCGTAACCTTTGTTTCGCGGCTGCGAGCAGCTGTGCATCGCCTACCTTACTGATAGCCAGGTACTCTTCCTGAGCCGCTGCCCAGGCAGGCACGAAGATATCCACCAGGGGGGCGCCTTTGGCGATGACATCCTCTGGGGCAAGGTCGTAAACGCGCTCGACAAAGCCACTGCTGCGTGCCTGCACTATCGCCACATCCCTGTCATTGAACGCCAATGTGGCTGCTGCCCTGAATGACTGGTTCATCGACTCACGCTGTACAGTGGCCAGTCGCATACCGAGGTTCTGCGTGATACCTGGATCAATGCTCATGGTTGCACCATTACCGGCTTCGTCTGCATATCGAGGCACGAGATCCATGTCCATAAAAGGGGATTTGCCGGGCTTATCGAACTTGTGTTGCGGCATCATCGGGTCGTACCAGTACAGCACCTCCTTGTCTGCCATTTCAGAAGCAAAGCCTGCTGCAGGCAGGCCGGCCATAGTTGCGACCAGGATGATCAGGGAAGAGCTGAGACTGAAAGCAATGCGCTTAAATGGGGTGGTCATGGTTGGGTATCTCCAGAGGCGAAGTGCAGACGAGCGTTGCTGAGCGATCTGTCGCGCGCTGTATCCACGCGGCGCAGACGTGTGTCGACCAGTTGGCGTCGTGCATCGATCACCGAGGTAAGCTCACCGGTACCGGCGCTGTAGTCAGCCAGAGAAAGGCGAACCTTCTCCTCGGCCAAAGGTAATAACGTCTGATCAAGGCGCGCCAGAGCGCGGTCGAGGCGCTGGTACTCAGCCAGATCGGCGGCAAGTTGCTGGGTGTGTATACGGAGGGCTACTTCACGTTCCGCCTCTAACTGGCTGAGTTTTGCGCGCTCGGCCGCAATTTTGGGGGTCTGACGGGAGCCGGTGAAAATAGGCAGGTCAAAGCTGACGCTGATATTCACCATGTCGCTGAACTCATTGCCGCGGCGAAGATAATCGACGCCCCAGCTCCAATCCGGCGTTTTCTCGGCGATAGCCTGGCGCACCTTGGCCTCTGCTTCGCGTGTCATAGGTTCGTAGGCAAGTAAGGCAGGGCGGCGTTGCAGGTTCTGCTGATACGACGCCGGATCAGCTCGCCATTCGGGCCAGTCGCCGGTAAGACTCTGGCTTGCAGCATCACCTATCCAACGCCGGAGCTCGGCTCGCGCAATTGTCCGCATGGTTAACAGCTCATCCTCTTTTTCGGCGAGCAAGGCGGCCTCTTGCTGAGGCAGGACGCTATCTGCTGTCTGGCCTGCCCCTCCGGCAATACGCGCTTTGATAGCTTGCGAGAAAAGCTGATTCTCATGGTAAAAACCCTTGAAAAGAGTCAGCTTTTGCTCGATTGCGAAGGCGGCAAGCCATGCTTCGGCAGTTTCCTGGCGGATATTTAAAAGCTCCGCAAACTGCTGGACACCACGGGCCTCGATGCCGGCTTGTGCTGCTTCAGTTCGCGCCCGTCTTTTGGCACGGTTTGGAACCTCTTGCATCACTCCGATCATCTGCATGGTCATGGCGTCCCTGTCTGCCCGCCAGCGTGACTCGCCTTCGATAGGCACACTTTGCAACCCGAGCGTCAGTTTCGGGTCGGGGAGTTCGCCAGCAAAGACCGCCGAGCTTTGCGCAGCTTGCACATCTGCTGCCCTGGCCTCCAGCGAAGGAGCCGTCTGTTCGGCTAACTGCAAAGCTTGTTCCAGCGTTAATGCCGCCGCGAATGTTGGGTATAACAGCACACCCGCGATCAAGGTTACCGCGCAGAGCGGAGCCCTAGGTTTATTAGATCTCATGTTAAATTCCTGATCATCCATGCGAGCCAAAGGCGCGCAGTAACCAGCCCGGGGTATTAAATCCAGGCTGAGACTTGAATCAGATCAGTTGTGTACGGGGTGGATGCCAGACGCTGTCTGGGCTTCGAGCGAGGAGTGAGCGGACGTATGGAATAGGTATGGGCTTTGCCAAGGGGATCGCCTGTGCTTTTCCCGCAAGGACTTGAAGAAGGCTAGCTAGGTTGCATTGGTGTTCTGCTTTGCAGACGGGGGGCTTGTCCTGCTGCGCCTGCGCGCCATGACATTCAGATTCACCATCAAGCGTGGCGTGATGCATTGACGGCCATGTTGACATATACAGTTGCGCGATCCCATTAATGGGAAACGTAAGCGCTAATAGCAGGAGCAAGAGTCGCATAATCGCCTTCATAGCTAATCCATAAGCAGCTAAACCACGATGTAACCTTCCTATGGTTCTTGCCGTATTTACACAGAGTATATGGAAAATAACCTGACTTGAGCCTGACCTGAAAATGACATTTATGTCAGAGATCGGGGTTGGGCCATCCGTCACTACAAAACGCACCGAGATACTTCTGAAATAAAAGCGAAGGGTTATGTTCCTTACAGAATTGTAATGAAGATCGCCTGAACGGGGTCAGTTCATGTCGGTCGTATTTCATGTGGGCGACTCTTGAAGGAGCTCTCAAGCAACTATGTTTAACGATGAAACAACGATTCCGGAGAACGCAATGACTAATTCCATGTACCAGTCTTGTATCCAGGCATGTTGGGCATGTGCTCAGGCATGTGAAATGTGCGCTTCCGCATGCTTGCGTGAGGAAGACGTGAAAGCGATGGCTCGTTGCATTGAGCTTGATCGGGACTGCGCAGATATTTGTTCGCTGGCGGCCGTATTAATGAGCCGTGATAGTGAGCTGGCCAAGGAGTTTTGTGCGCTGTGTGCGAAGGTGTGCCGGGCCTGTGCAGAGGAATGCGGGAAACATCAGATGGAGCACTGTCAGCGGTGCGCCGAAGCTTGCAGAAAATGTGCAGAAGAATGCGAGCGGATGGCAGCGTAATTCCTGGCCGCTGCCCTGTGGTTGCCGAGCTCCAGGGCAGCAATGTCGTCATCTACTCCATTTTTAGAGGTAATTGAACCTCAAACGTGGTTGCCTCCGTTGTGGAGAACGCTCTGATCTTCCCGCCGTGCGCTTCGATAATCGATTTAGTGATGGCCAGGCCAAGCCCCGCACCTTCGCTGCTTCGTTGGCGGGATGCATCAAGCCGGTAGAATCGTTCAAAAATATGATTCAAATGCTCTTCAGGTATAGGTGGGCCGGGGTTCTTTATGCGGATTCTTACGCTATCGGAGTGCGCTTTAAGGGTGGTCATCACGCTCTCACCCTCCGGAGTATGCCGGATTGCATTGGACAGCAGATTACTCAATGCACGACGGATCATCAGTTGATCGCCAAGCACATGAACCGGCTCTCCGGCATTCTCCAGCAGAACCTGCCGCTCTTCTGCCCAAGCGCTGAAGTAATCGAAAAGGTTTCTCAGCTCTGATTGGAGATCGATATCGACCAATTCCGGCTTAAGCAACTGATTATCAGCCTGAGCCAGGAAAAGCATGTCACCGACCATCTTGGCCATGCGGTCATATTCTTCGAGGTTGGAATACAGCACTTCCCGGTACTGCTCCACGCTGCGAGCCTGGGTCAGCGCTACCTCAGTCTGGGTGCGCAGATTGGTAATAGGAGTCCGTAGCTCGTGGGCGATGTCTCCGGAAAAGTCCGAGAGGCGTCGAAATACATCCTCAAGTCGGCCAATCATGTCGTTGAAGGACACCGTCAGCTCTACCAGCTCGGCAGGCACGGATTGCGGTTCAAGACGAATATGCAGCTGATCAGATCTGATGCGTCTCATCTCCCTACTGATACGTCGAATAGGAGCGTGCCCCTGATAAACGGCGAACCAGGTTGCCAGCAGGGCTATCAAGCACGCAAAAAGGGTGACAATCCGGAGGTAGCTTCGAAAACTGTCCAGATAATGCAGATGAAAGTCGATACCCGTGGCTACCGCGAGCCTGAGCCTGGAGGCGTCTTCAAGCCGGCCTGATTCGAGCCACAAGACCGCACCACGGAACGCTTCCTGGTGATCATTCCAGCTCTCAACCGTATCGATAGTGATGTTTTCTACGGGCCGGGCAGTTCGGGCGAAGGTGTCCAGATTGAAACCCGGTGTCGAGTAGATCAATGACCCACTCTCGGTCCTGATCTGGTATTGGGCGTTACGATGGCCTGTTACCACGCTAGCGAGACGCTGATGCAGCTCGTCGGCGGGTATATCGGCCGGTACGGTCGCGAGGAGGTATTGCAACGCCTGAACTACTGAGTTGAGCTCATCCACATCCTGCTGGACGAAATGATTATTGATAGAGCGCTCCATCATCCAGCCAAAGGTGAGGAGAACAGCGGTTATCACAGCGCCAATGGAGACGGTGAGTCTAACGACCAGAGATAGCGGGCGTCTTTTCATGGGCTAACCTGGCTGTGTCACGTCAAGCATATAACCCATGCCGCGTACGGTATGAATCAGCTTTGGTTCAAAATCATCATCGATCTTCGCGCGCAGCCGCCGGATAGCAACATCGATGACATTGGTGTCACTGTCAAAATTCATGTCCCACACCTGGGAAGCGATCAATGAGCGTGGTAACACTTCCCCTTGGCGCCGCACAAGGAGTTCAAGCAGGGCGAACTCCTTGTTGGTCAAGTTGATCCTCACGCCATGTCGCTGTGCGCGACGGCGAGGTATATCCAGCACCAGGTCAGCCACCTGGAGTTGATCCTGAAAAACCGGCGCAGCACCGCGCCGTAACAATGTACGTACTCGTGCCAGCAGCTCCGAAAAAGCAAAAGGCTTGACCAGATAGTCGTCCGCTCCCAATTCCAGACCCTTGACCCGGTCTTCTACACTGTCCCTTGCGGTGAGAAATAATACAGGCGTGGTAGATCTGGCCTCTCTCAATGACTGCACGATTCGCCAACCATCCACATCAGGTAGCATCACATCAAGGACAATCAAGTCATACGAGCCGGTAAGCGCTAGATGGTGACCATCGAGCCCAGTACGGGCGAGATCTACCACAAAGCCGGATTCCATGAGGCCCTGCCGGATATAATCCCCAGTTTTTACTTCATCTTCTACGATGAGAATCTTCATCGTTTCACTCCATTTTACAGTTCAGCTCACGAAAGCCAGCTCATGTCATTATCTATTTTAAAAACTGAATCTTCCCGCAACATGACCTGGACATTACAAATATGTAATGTTGACGGAGTGAAACCAAACTATTTCGATGAGAAAATATTTTTTTCACCGCATGACAAAAATGTAATGTATTCGAGAGCAACCTGGTCATCTTTAGCTAATAAACTTATGGCATCATGATTCATGTAATCCCCTACCTATAAGAAGCCGATTAAACGCGGCGCACATTGCCTGCCTATTTGAAAAAGGTGCTAATCCATGGCGCACATTAATTCTGAGTCTCACTGTCATCACCATACACCCCCGAGCACGGGTTTAGAGCTTACAGACCCGGTCTGCGGCATGCGTGTAACGGCAGACTCTACCCACCATGTTGAGCATGCGGGTAAAACTCACTATTTCTGCAGCACCAAGTGCATGGATAGATTCGAGCATGATCCTGAGAAGTTTCTATCGCCAGCCTCAGAGCCACCTCCGGAAGCGGCCAAAGGCACAATCTATACCTGCCCGATGCATCCGGAAATACGGCAGGATCATGCCGGCATCTGCCCAAAATGCGGCATGGCACTTGAACCCCTGATGCCCAGTCTGGAAGATGACAATCCCGAGCTGGACGATTTTTCCAGGCGATTCTGGTGGACATTGCCTTTTACCGTCATTGTCACGGTGCTTGCCATGTTTGGGCCACAGCTTGGCTGGTTCGAGATGGCGACGCAAACGTGGATAGAGCTTGTACTGTCGCTTCCCGTGGTGCTGTGGGCCGGACAGCCGTTCTTCGTACGGGGTTGGCAATCAGTGGTCAACCGCAGTCCCAACATGTGGACGCTCATCGGCTTGGGTACCGGTGCCGCCTTCGTCTACAGCACGCTGGCAACCGTAGCTCCCGGTATATTTCCGGAAACATTCATGTCCATGGGGCGTGTGGCGGTTTATTTCGAAGCCGCAGTGGTGATCATTTCCCTTACGCTGTTTGGTCAGGTGCTGGAGCTTCGCGCGCGTTCCCAGACATCCGCTGCCGTCCGGTCATTGCTCGGTCTGGCGCCCAAGACGGCCCGCCGTATCAATGCAGACGGAACAGAAGAAGATGTACCGCTGACGCATGTGCATGAAGGTGATCGTTTACGCGTACGTCCCGGTGAGAAAGTTCCTGTCGATGGCATTGTTGAAGAGGGTGCAAGTTCTCTCGATGAATCCATGTTGACTGGTGAATCGTTACCCATCAGCAAGCGCCCGGGTGACAAGGTCATAGGGGCAACGATGAACACCTCTGGTGCACTTGTGATCCGGGCGGAGAAAGTCGGCTCGGCCACTGTGTTGTCACAAATTGTCCAGTTGGTGGCTCAGGCCCAACGCTCTCGGGCGCCGATGCAACGGATGGCTGATTTGGTGGCGGGTTACTTTGTCATGGCGGTGGTAGCCATCGCCATCCTCACCTTGGTCGTGTGGGGCATGTTCGGCCCGCAGCCAAGCTGGGTCTATGGCCTGATCAATGCGGTCGCTGTTCTGATCATCGCTTGCCCTTGTGCGCTGGGGCTCGCAACGCCCATGTCAGTCATGGTTGCTACCGGACGAGGCGCAACCCAGGGTGTTCTGTTTCGTGATGCAGCAGCAATAGAAAATCTGCGCAAAGTCGATACGCTCATCGTAGACAAGACCGGCACCTTGACAGAAGGCCGACCCGCATTCGATCAGGCTGTTTCCGCTGGCGAGTTGGACGCCGATGAAATCTTGCGCCTGGCTGCCAGCCTCGATCAAGGCAGCGAGCATCCGTTGGCTGACGCTATTGTCAGCGCTGCGCGCGAACGTAATTTGGTGCTCAGCCCAGTGGACGACTTTGACTCGGGTAGCGGCATAGGCGTACGGGGCAAGGTTGAAGGCAAAACACTGCTGTTGGGCAACACTGCGTTCATGCAGCAGGATAACGTCAATGTTGATGGCCTGGCTGCCACCGCTGAGGGATGGAGGACAAAGGGTGCGAGTGTGATGTACCTGGCGGTTGACGGCACACTGGTCGGCCTACTCGCCGTTTCCGACCCCATCAAGAAGAGCACCCCAGAAGCGGTACAGGCGCTCAAGGCCGCAGGAATCAGGGTCATCATGGCCACCGGTGACGGTATCTCAACGGCCAAAGCGGTCGCCGCCCAGTTAGGCATTGATGAAATACATGGTGAAGTGAAGCCGGCCGATAAACTGGAGCTGGTGGACAAGCTGCAGTCCGAAGGTTGCATCGTTGCGATGGCGGGCGACGGCATCAACGATGCCCCGGCACTGGCCAAGGCGAATGTCGGTATCGCTATGGGAACCGGGACGGACGTAGCGATGAACAGTGCGCAAGTCACCTTGGTAAAAGGAGACCTGCGGGGTATCTCGATTGCCCGGGATCTGTCAAACAAGACTGTTCTTAATATGAAGCAGAACCTGGGTTTTGCGTTTATTTATAATGCGCTAGGCGTTCCGCTGGCCGCTGGCGTTCTGTACCCGTTTGCCGGGCTGCTTCTGTCACCGATGTTTGCAGCCCTGGCGATGAGTCTGAGTTCAGCGTCCGTTGTATTCAACTCACTGCGGCTTCGCGGTTCGGTTTAAGCTGGATACGTCGAAGACATAACGAAAAATGGCGAGTCTCTACTCGCCATTTTTCTTCGGTTTTCTAGCTATAAGAAAGTACCCCGTATCGCACACCCTGCGTCATTGCTGACGCAGGGTGGTTTGTTTCTGCGCGTGTAGAACCTCAGGTGGCCAGGTACTTTTAATGTAAGCCAGCACTGCAACAATATCCTCATCAACCAGAATATTCCGGTATGCAGGCATATCGCTTTCGTAGCCGGGCGGCGCCGTTCTGCCGGGAACCAGGCCATTTCTTACCATATCCACCAGCATGGCGTCCGAGTGGTGCCACGTATGTCCGGTTGGGTCATGGGGCGGCGCGGGTAATCTCCCATTGGGGAGACGCTGGCGCCAGTTTTCCTGCCCCTGCAGCGACTCCCCATGACAGACCGCGCAATGCGTTACGTAGATGGACTGACCAAGCATGACCAGATTCTGATCGGCAGGATCTATGAATTCCGGGCCAGGCTCACGTGTGGCCGTATAAAGGAAGGCGACGGCGCCAACTATCGCAACGCCGATCGCTCCTAATATTTTATTTCTTCCAGACATTTATGTGGCTCAGATGACTTCAACCTTGCCTACCATCCCCGCCTCGGTATGGCCTGGAATAAGGCATGCAAAATCAACCTTGCCTGGCTGATCAAACTGCCACACCAGACCGCCTACCTTGCCTGGTTGTAGAGTAATCATGTTCGGCTCTTCGTGTTCCATGCCAGGTGCTGCCAGCATTTCAGCTGCATGCGCCTTGAGCTCTTCTATTGAGCCAATCACCATTTCATGCGGCACCTGTCCTACGTTCTTGATAAAAAAACGAACTGTTTCACCAGCTTCCACCTGAATATCGCTGGGAGTGAAGCGCATGTTGTCATCCATGATGATTTCAATCGTCCGGGAGACGTTTGCCGGATCGCCGGGCTGACCCACTGTAGAAGTAGCGTGCGACATGGTCGACATGTCATGTCCGTGCATTCCGTGCATGTCGTGCCCGGAGTGGTCAACTGCTGCGATAGCAAAGGCTGGCAGCAGACTGAACGCGAGAATGGTAAAAGTCTTTTTCATAGTGAATGCTCTCCAAGAGTCGATTAGTGGGGTAGCTGATAGAACTACCCAGTTAAAAAGCCGTTGTTAGAAGCGGAAGCTCAGGCCAGTCACAAAGCGGGTTTCCTGTCTGGACTCTCCCGCTGCCCGGGCGTAATCCGCTGTTTTACTGAATTTGCTAGCCCATTCCACACCAACATAAGGGACCAGCTGTCGAGTTATTTCGTATTTAACGCGTAATCCAGCAGTGCCATCGGTCAAACCACTGCCGATTCCCCAGCGCTCATCGTCTTTGCCATGAAAGTTCACTTCCATCCGCGGTTGCAAGTAGAGCTTCTGGGTTAGTCTGATGTCGTATTCCGCTTCCAAGGCCAGGGCAGTACGTCCGCTCGGGCCGACGTAAGCGGTTGCATCTACTTCAAACCAATAGGGCGCCAGTCCTTTGAAGCCGAATGCAAGCCACTCTCGATTCGGCGCGCCGTCTGCATGGTCAAACCGAAAACCAAGCTCGGTATTCCAAAAGGTAGAAACTGCATGGCGCCATAGCAGTTCCGTTTCGGACTCCCGGAGCTTGCCGCTGGCCACTTCGCCTTCAGCCTTGATGACCGCACGATTGTAGGTGCTGCCGTACCAGGCCTCGCCCTCATATGCAGCCCACTCCTCACCTCGCGCCTTGACGTACTCCAGTTGATCGAAATAAACGGAACCGAACTTATGCATATCCGACATGATGAGTGCATCTGATGGGGGGAGCGCAAATTTACCTGCATTGCGCTCAAACCCATCAGAGTAGGCATCGGGGTCGCGGGCGTCAGGTGGTGCCGAGCCGCCTTGCATCTGCATATCGCCGTGATCCATTTCGCCACTGCCATGATCCATACCTGACATTGAGCCATGGTCCATACCTGTCATGTCCATGGAGCTATGGTCCATATCCGACATGTCCATGGTTCCATGATTCATGCCAGTGGCCTCCGCGGGTACGCTGGACTTTGGTGCGGCAGGCATATGTTCCGCGTGCCCTGCATGTTGGGTTTGCCCATGGGCGAACAACGGCAGCACAACTCCTGTAACCATCGCCGCAGTAAGCAGTTTCTTTTTAAAGAGGCTATTCATGATCCGGATGCCTGAGCTGTTGAGTGTTGTTTTCATGCCACCACCACTTCACGAAACATCCCCGTGTCCATGTGCAGCATCAAATGACAGTGCCATGCCCATCGCCCCAGAGCGTCAGCCGTCACGAGAAAGCTGATGCGTTGAGCAGGTTGCACAGGAATTGTGTGGCGTCGTGCCAGAAATTGTCCGTCAGGCGTTTCCAGTTCACTCCACATGCCGTGCAAGTGCATGGGGTGCGTCATCATGGTGTCGTTGTGCAATATGATCCTGACCCGCTCGCCGTAATGAAAACGCACCGGCGTCGATTTGCCATACTCCACGCCGTCAAATGACCAGGTATAGCGCTCCATATTGCCGGTCAGGTGGAGCTCGATCTCACGCTCTGCACCGCGCGGATCCATCGGGCCGCCGATGGTGTGCAAGTCGGCCAGCGTGAGCACGCGCCGTCCGTTATTGCGCAGACCGATACCAGGGTCGTCCAGGTTGGTACGCGGTGTATCGACTCGCATATCAATACTCGCCCCGTATTCAGTCCTGGCGTGGCGTACTTCAGTACTGGCACCAGCTGCAGTCATTGCGCCATGGCCCATGCCGGCATGATTCATGCCCTTCATGTTGCCGTGATCCATTCCCGATATATCGCCGTGGCTCATCCCGGCCATGCCGCCCCCCATAGCGCCCATCATGTCTCCCATGGAAAGCCATTCGACTGGATCAATCGCTGGGACGGGCGCTTCAAGACCGGCATGGGTAGCCAGTGTGCCGCGCGCGTAACCTGTACGATCCATGGCTTGGGCAAAGATGGTGTGAGCATCATCTTTTGGCTGCACCAGAACATCGTAGGTTTCCCCTGGCCCGAACCGGAACTCATCTACGGTAACGGGTTCGACGTTGATGCCGTCGGCTTGAACAACGGTTAACTGAAGACCTGGGATACGGACATCGTAGAAGGTATTGGCGGCACCGTTAATGAAGCGCAGGCGGATGCGCTCCCCGGGCCGAAACAGCCCTGTCCAGTTGCCTGCGGGAGTGGTGCCGTTCATCAGATAGGTGAGTACGTCAGCTGACAAATCGGCCAGATCCGTCGGACTCATCCGCATCTCATTCCACATCTTGCGTTTATCAATGGCTGCCTTCAGCCCAATGCGGGAGGCGTCCTGAAAGAAATCTACTGCGGTAGGCTGGTTGTAGTTGTAGTAATCACCCTGCATTTTGAGCTTCGCCAGCACCCGCATCGGGTCTTCGTCAGTCCAGTCAGACAGCTGAACGACATATTCGCGGTCTGCACGAATTGGGTCGTCTTGAGCGGGATCAATAATGATCGCCCCGTAGACCCCGGTCGCCTCCTGCATTCCAGAGTGCGAGTGGTACCAGTAGGTGCCGTTTTGCTGCACTTTGAACTGGTAGGTGAAGGTTTCGCCAGGCTGGATCCCTCTAAAGCTGATGCCCGGCACGCCATCCATCTCAAATGGCAGGATGATGCCGTGCCAATGAATCGATGTGGTTTCCTTCAACCGATTCGTCACGCGAATGGTGACCGTATCTCCCTCACGCCAGCGTAACGTTGGTGCGGGCAGTGAGCCGTTAATGGTCGTGGCTATGCGGGGGTTGCCTGTAAAGTTGACGGCGGACTCACCTATCTCCAGATCGAACTGGGTACCGCTTAGAATATTAGCGGTGCCCGTTTTCGTGCCCGCGCCTGACAACAGGCCAGTCGCGCGCGCCAAAGGAGACAGACTCAGCAATACACCACCGGCTGCCAAACCTTGAACAAAACGGCGTCGAGACAAACCTGGGTTAAGAATGGGGAGTTCAGTTAAGTGTTTCACGCAATGAGAATCCTTTATCAGGTAGTTCGATGGCTCAATGAGATACGCTGGGACTGGACCATCGGCAGCGGTTACTTGACTCTAGTCAAATCGAGCTGTCACACGAGTGACGCCTGCATTACTTTTTTGTAATCCAAGCGTCAGGAGTACGCGGCGCACTCAGAGAGGGATAGCGCTGTCGAGCGAACGAATGAATTTTTTAGCAGATTGAAATCCAATCACCTGAAAGTCGATTTCTAAGCCTTCCTGATCAAAGAAGATGATGCCAGGCGGCCCAAAAAGCCCAAAACGTCGAAGCAAGGCTTTATCATCTAAATTATTGGCGGTCACATCAGCTTTCAGTAGCACCACATCCTTGAGACGTGTTTTGACCCGCTCATCGGCGAAAGTAAATCGCTCCATTTCATGGCAGGAGACACACCAGTCCGCCCAGAAATCGAGCATTACGTAGCGCCCGTCAGCCGCCTGGATTTGAGATTCAAGCTCAGTGAGACTGGTAACCCGTTCAAATTGCAGTTCGGTCGAGGAGCTCGCCTCCGAGGCGTATTTACCTCCAAAGCCATCCAGCGGCTGCAAGATGTCTCGCCCACCCGAGAGAACGCCGATCAACAGAGCCAGGCCGTATACCAAGGTTATGAGGCCAACTCCCTTGCCGAAGCGTCTTAAACCAGAGGCGTTGTCAGGAAGAGGGTCCAGTGCTTTCAAATACATTGCGGAGACGATGAGCAGAGCAGCCCATAGTCCCATGTGAATCACCGAAGGTATGATCGGAGAGATCATATAAATAGCAACGGCGAGCAGAGTTACGCCAAAAAAACGCTGGACCGATAACATCCACGGCCCGGCTTTTGGTAGCAACGCACCTGCTGTAGTACCAAAGACCAACAAGGGGATCCCCATGCCTATGGCCATGGAGAAAAGCGCCACCCCGCCCAGAGCCACATCGCCTGTCTGGCCTATATACAACAAGGCACCAGCCAGCGGGGCAGCGACGCAGGGGCCCACAATGATCGCTGATAATGCTCCCATCAGGCCCACGCTGACTGTCTTGCCGCCCGCTGTTCGGTTCGCCAACCCGGAGAGTTTGCTCTGAATGAAAGACGGCATCTGAAGCTGGTAAAACCCGAACATGGAGAAGGCAAGAAGTACAAAAACTCCTGCAAAGCTGCCCAGGACCCATGGATTCTGCAGGTACGCCGTCAGCATCGTTCCAGCTAGACCAGCAGCGACCCCAGCCAGGGCGTATGTCAATGCCATGGCCAGAACATAAACCAGCGACAGACCGAAAGCATGTCTACGACTTAACGCAGGGCTCTGTCCTGCGATCAGCCCCGAAAGTATCGGGATCATGGGCAGCATGCAGGGTGTAAACGCTAGAACCAAACCAAATCCAAAAAACGCAGCGATCAATGCCCAGGTGTTACCTTGACCGAACAACTCTCGGACAAGCGAGCTTTCTGATGTTCCAGCGCTTGTGGACTTTGGAGTACTGTTATTCCTGCCGGCTTCAAGATGTGCTTGAGTTGGCACATCGAGTGAAACGGACAAGGATTTTTGCTCAGGCGGATAGCACACGCCTACCGGATCGTTACATCCCTGGTAGGCGATATCCAGGGTCAGCATATCGGGATTCGACCCAGGAGGAATGCCGAGCGTGATAGGCACCTGTATGGCGCCAAAGTAAACCGGCACACGACCGAAAAGAGGGTCATCTATCAGCTCACTCGGTGGAAGCTCGACATGATCAATGACAGCATCGGCAGACTGAACACTGAACGCCAGCTTATCGCGATACAGATAGTAGCCGTCTGCTGCGATTAACGTGGCTATCAACGAGTCAGGACTGCTGGCAGTCAAAGATACCTTAAAGGCCTCGTCTGGTGGCAGCAGGGCAGGGGCAGCATCAGCGCCGCCAAGCCAGCCTTGAATCGAACCGAAAAGGCCGCTGTTGCCTGAAATAGAATATGACGATGTAGTGTCAGAAAAGGTAAGCGGGGAGCTGCGTTCTTGCGCTGAGCTGATGCTGGGTATGGACACCAGCATCAGTGCCAGGAACGATAAAATAATGCGTGTAAGTTTCACTTCACAAACTCGACAATAAAAACCTGCTAGCGTGATGAGCGGCGTTAAATCAGCTCTGTAATTGAGTTGGCTCGTTATTCTTCAAAATGTTTTATCACCGCTAGCGCTTCGCTTTTCATCCTTGTTGTGTGTGTCCGCATGGCACGATCGTATGCCCATTATTATGAAAATAATCATCAATGGGCACAGAAGTAAGAGTAGGAAAGGACTCATTCCTATAAGCCATTCGCGGGCGCCAGGAAATACCAAATAGGCACCAGTAACAAGGGCTGCTAGCCAAATACCAGCCTTCAACATCGTTTTAATATCGCATTTCATATTTTCTCTCCTGACAGGGGGCTGGCATGGCGTGGCAGTGTCAACTTTATCCTGTAGCGCCTGTCAGGATGATTGCCCTTCTATTACAACTTTGTAACCCAGGGCGGCTTCTGCTACCTCACTACGCCGCGGCTATATGACAGAACGGTAATTAAGAAGTCATACTCCAGACAGAAATTGCCAACTATTGTTTGCATAGAACATACCTAATCCCATTTTGTCCTGGAGATTTATACTATGCTTAGGCTTCGTCCTACCCTCGTAGCGGTTTCATTAGCCCTCTCCATCGGTACGGGTCATGCGGCATCCATGCCCAATGCCGTTGTCTATAGTGCCAATGAGGGTGACGGCTCAATCAGTGCAATTGAGCTGCGAACAGGGGCTGTGAGCACTACAGCTATTTCCATCGTGCCTCATAATGTTCAGATATCCCCTGATGGGCAGATATTACTCGCTGTAGGTAGCCCGAAATCGGGATCGAAAGAGCAAGGCGGTCATGGTGGCCATGGCCAAGCGGAAGGTGGTGCAAAGGGGTTACTGCTGATGGATCCTGAGCAGCCGGAAAATGTACTGGAGGCTCTTCCTTCAGGCAGTCATCCTGCCCACGTCGTAACCAGTCAGGACGGGCGCTATGCCTACATCACAAATGCGGATAATGATATTTTGACGGTCGTTGATACGCAGAGGAAAACCGTTGTTGCAGAAGTTGAGACTGGAAGTTACCCCCATGGCTTACGCCTGAGCCCGGATGGTGATGAGCTTTATATCGCTAACGTCACTGATAATAGCGTGTCAGTTATAGATACAGAAAATCTCAAGGAAGCGGCACGAATCCATGTGGGCCAAGCTCCCGTTCAAGTAGCATACACGCCGGATGGTAAATACGTTTATGTGTCATTGCGGGATGAAAATAAGGTGGCGATCATAGATGCCGAGACGAGAAAAGTGGTCGATCGTGTTAGCGTAGGACGCAACCCTATCCAGCTATTCGCCGCATCAGACGCTAAAATGTATGTCGCGAACCAGGGCGATGCGGCCGACCCAGATGATAGTGTTACTGTAATTGATACAAACAACAGGACAGTTGTGAGTACGATAGTAACGGGGAAAGGGGCGCACGGTCTGGTGGCCAGTGATGACGGAGATTTTATGTTCGTCACCAATAACGTGGATAATACGGTAAGCGCCATTGATGTAAGGAAAGAAAAGGTAATCGCCACATTTTCGGTTGGTCCAAATCCGAATGGAATCACCTACCGTAACGTTCGTTAGTAAGGTTCTACCAGCTTCGATGAAGCCAAAATAGCCCGGGCTTCAGTCTAGCCAGAAGCCCGGTCGAAATATTCAACAGCGGAGTCACGCCATGGACACACAATTTCAACCAAGCCTGGAGCCCGCAGAGGTATACGAACGCTATCTCAGCCGGAATATTGCAGATCCGTGGACGCGGGTTCTGCTTGAACTGGTCTCCCCCCAGTTTGGGGATCATGTCCTGGATCTGGCATGCGGCACGGGTAGTGTGGCGCGGCAGGTGGCGCCGCTGGTAGGGAAGGATGGTTGCGTCATTGCGGTCGATATAAATCCCGACATGCTGAAGGTTGGCAGCAAACAACTGCTTCCAGATGGGGCTGCCATTACATGGCATCCGGGGGATGCAACGCAGCTCGACTTTTCTGACAACGCTTTCGATATTATTTTCTGCCAACAAGGGTTTCAATTCTTCCCGGACCAGCCTGCAGCAGTGCTCGAAATGCGACGAGTGTTGCGACCGGGCGGTAAAGCAGTTGTCAGCGTATGGCAGTCGTTGAGCCAACAACCCCTGTACCAGATTCTGTTTTCTACAATTTCAAAGCATCTTGATGTGCCAGTTGCTGATTTGGATATCGCGTTTTCTTTGGGTAATGAAGAAACGCTGCATCAATTATTCAGCACCCAATTCAAAGATGTGCAGGTCGCCGCTATAACTTTACCTGTCCGAATTCCTGAACCTGAAAAATTTGTACAAATTTCAATATTAGGGGCTGCTACTTCGATTCCATCATTTGCAAACATGGATGCTACAAGCCGTCTTGCCCTCATAGAGAAGGTGACTAGCGATACGCTTGCGGCCGTGCAGGGGTTTGCGGAAGGAGGAGTTTTGGTTTTCGACATGAGCACGCATATTGCGGTTCTGAGTTGACAGCGAGCCAGTGTCATCGTTTACCTAGATAAAGCAGAAGACGCTATCGGTTTACGGGATGAAATCCTCCAACAGATGACGGAATTCAAGATCGATCTCATCGAGTCGTGGTTGGATGATCAGCCACTTGCTGGAGGGGCGGGTGAGAGGATCATGGAGCTACGTGCCATTCCGATCAAAGATCGGAGTGCCTTGCTGGCCCAGACAGCCCCCCATGCAAACATTCGAGCGACTGGTCATGGCTGGTGCATCGCGACAGAACGGGGCTGTGGTGGGGCTGGTTTGTATGAGGCAACCCGTTGTCCTGGCTGCAAACACTCTGTGATTGACGAGACCTTTGCCACCACGTGGCAGGGGATCTACTCGCATCAGCTGGAGCTGATGGAAATCGACGATGCCGGGCCGGCTGTAAGGCAACGGGCAAAACGTGATATGCAGGTCGCATTCGACGTAATCAGCAGCCTTGGCCTGTCTCCTTTGGACGCTCGCGACAGTGACCCAACGCGAACTTGAAGGTGCCGACTTTGACCAATAAGCCAACTGCGCAACGATCCTCCGGACGCTCCAGACAGAAGACCTCGGAGATGCTCGATAAGGTCATCGACGGCATCCTTTCAACAAACGGAAAGCTGTCCATTTCTGGCGTAGCGAAAGCGGCAGGGGTCACTCCAGGTCTCATCCACAACACCTACCCAGCCGTGGCTGAACGCATTCGTGGTCTGATGGGGAAATCAGTCCGAGCACAGCGCGATTCGAAGCACCAAGCATTGTTGAAGGAGAGGGAGCTGAACAGAGCATTGCGCGCGGAGAACGCACAGCTAAGCCAGGATCTGGCTCGACTGGCCTCAGTGAATCAGACCCTGATTCTCGAACTAGCTCAACTGAAGGGCGTAGCCACTGGTAAGGTGGTTCTTCTGAGCAGTAAGCCGGCTTCCTAGCAGCGCTGGGGTGTGCCTCACCTCACTGTCCAGAGCTGATCTAACCGTGTGGTATAGCTTGGGCCGAGCATTTCCCGACACATCCCCAGTCAGGAGTCACCGGCACCCCGCCCAGGCGGAGCGTGCCTCGACCCCACTTGGAATTGATCCGATCCATCACCTGCATGACCTTCTCAGAGGCGACGGGCTGTACGGCGGCGATCACGATGTCACGAGAGCGACCGAGCAGATTGTCTCCATGCGCGACAAGGCTGACGCAATCCTAGTGGCGGAAACCGTCAAGAAGATTGAACAACTGGGCGCCACGGCGGCAGGCCGTGGCGAAGCGAAGCGCAGCCCGGCTGTCCGCCTGCAAGGTAGATATGTGCTACTCGACCAGATGCAACGTGGGCCCGCCCCACTGATGCACAAGGGCAAATAGCAGTACCAACCTAGGGCCTTTGCAAGTGCTCCTTTGCCCAGTCAGCGGCGCTCAATGAGCGCCGCTCTTTCCACCTTCAGACCGACAAACAGAGAGCCCTGACAAACGGGAAATCGTGGGCTAACGCGCGAAGTGCGGGCGGTCACTTGCTCGCTTGCAGCGAAACGATCAGCGGACAGCTCACTGTCCCTTGGCTCGCGCAACAGTCATCAACCAGCTGCGCCAAGACCGACTCGATCCGCTGAAGATCCGCGAGTTTCTCACGCACATCCTCAAGCTTCTGCTCGGCGAGCACACGCGCTTCGTCGCAGTGCGCGCCGTCGTCCAGTCGCAACAGTCCGGCCACTTCATCAAGGCTAAAGCCCAGCCGTTGCGCGGACTTCACGAATCTCACCCGTGCGACATCCGCCTCGCCATAGCGGCGAATGCTGCCGTAGGGCTTGTCCGGTTCGGGTAACAGCCCCTTGCGTTGATAGAACCGAATGGTTTCCACGTTAACCCCGGCTGCCTTGGCAAAGGCGCCGATGGTCAGGCTTTCCACCGCGTTGTGCATGCCGCTTGACCCCGTACCTAACTACGGAAATAACCTTAACCCATCGATCAACCACTCGGAAGGATGAACGTATGTCTGAATCGCGAAATGGGCGCGGTGCACTCCTCACTGGAGGTCTGGCGGCAATCCTCGCGTCCACGTGCTGCCTGGGGCCGCTGGTGCTGATCGCCTTGGGCTTCAGCGGTGCCTGGATCGGCAGCCTCACCGTTCTGGAACCTTACCGCCCGTTCTTCATTGGCGCGGCACTGGTTGCGCTGTTCTTCGCTTACCGGCGCATTTTCCGCCCGGCTCAAGTCTGCATACCCGGTGAGGTCTGCGCTGATCCCCAGGTAAGCACCATCTACAAGCTCGTTTTTTGGGTCGTGACGGCCTTGGTGCTGGTCGCGCTCGCTTTCCCCTACATCCTCCCCTTGTTCTACTAATCAGGAGTTGGTCATGAAAAAGCTGCTTGCCGCTCTCGCCCTCATTGCCGTGGTTTCCCCAGTGTGGGCCGCCTCCCAAATCATCACCCTGTCGGTGCCGGGCATGACCTGCGCCGCTTGCCCAATCACGGTGAAGAAAGCGCTGACCAAGGTCGAGGGCGTGACCAAGGCCGAGGTGAGTTATGAGAAGCGCGAAGCCATCGTCACCTTCGACGATGCCAAGACCAGTGCGCAGGCGCTGACCAAGGCGACAGAGGACGCCGGCTACCCGTCCAGCGTCAAGCAATAGGCGGGCATTCCGATGGCAAATTCTTTCAATCTGTTCACACGGATCGGTGACAAAGCCGGTTCCGTCGGCGTGCTGGTTTCCGCCATAGGTTGCGCCTCGTGCTTTCCCGCCCTTGCCAGCCTGGGCGCCACGATCGGACTGGGCTTTTTGAGCCAATGGGAAGGCCTGTTCATCACCACGCTGTTGCCGTTGTTTGCCGGCGTGGCTCTGCTCGTCAATGCCCTCGGCTGGTTCAGTCACCGGCAGTGGCGACGCGCTGCGCCTGGCCTGATCGGCCCGGCCCTGGTGCTGGTAGCGGTGTTTTTGATGCTGGCTCACGGCTGGCGGAGCGGCTGGCTGCTCTATATCGGCCTGGCCGTCATGTTTGGGGTGTCCATCTGGGACTTCGTGTCGCCCGCGCACCGCCGTTGCTCCCCGGCGTCCTGTCCGACGCCGCCAAACCAGTGAACCTGACAAGAGACGATTCAATGAGTAACGTTATGACCGAACTGAAAATCATTGGCATGACCTGCGCATCCTGTGTCGTGCATGTGAAAGAGGCCTTGGAGAAGATTCCGGGCGTGCATCGGGCGGATGTTTCCTACGCCAGTGGGAGGGCCGAATTGAAGGTCGACGAGGCCGTAAGCCGTGAACAAATGCAGGCCGCCGTCGAGGCCCTGGGGTATCGAGCGGCGTTCGAAGACATCACGCTACCTACCCGTCCCGGCCTGCTCGATAAGGCACGGGGCTGGCTGAGCGGTGGCACTGACGCCGGGAAAGAGGGTGACAGGCTTCACGTGGCGGTTATCGGCAGTGGTGGCGCCGCCATGGCGGCCGCGCTCAAGGCGGTAGAAAGGGGGGCCCGCGTCACCCTGATCGAGCGCGGCATCATCGGCGGCACCTGCGTCAACGTCGGCTGCGTGCCCTCCAAGATCATGATTCGCGCCGCGCACGTGGCCCATCTGCGCCGCGAAAGTCCGTTTGATGGCGGACTGCCCGCCACGCCGCCGCTTGTCTTGCGCGAACGGTTGCTCGCCCAGCAACAGGGTCGTGTCGACGAACTGCGCCACGCCAAGTACGAAGGCATTCTGGAAAGCACCCCAGCCATCACCGTGCTGCGTGGCTCCGCCCGCTTCCAGGACAGCCACACGCTCAGTGTGGAACTGGTCGAGGGGGGCGAGCGCATCGTGACCTTCGACCGCTGCCTGATTGCCACCGGCGCCAGTGCGGCCGTGCCGCCGATTCCCGGACTGCAAGATACCCCCTTTTGGAACTCGGAAAAGGCGCTGGCAAGCAGCAGTATTCCGCAACGGCTCGCCGTGATCGGCTCATCCGTGGTGGCCTTGGAGCTGGCGCAAGCCTTTGCCCGGCTGGGTAGCCGCGTCACCATCCTGGCGCGCAACTCGCTGTTCTTCCGTGAAGATCCGGCCATCGGCGCAGCGCTGACGGCGGCCTTCCGCCTGGAGGGCATCGAAGTGCTGGAACAGACGCAAGCCAGCCAGGTGGCCCATGCCAACGGCGAGTTCGTGCTGACCACCAAGCACGGTGAAGTGCGGGTCGACCAACTGCTCGTCGCCACCGGACGCACGCCCAACACCCACGGCCTGAACCTGGAAGCGGCCGGCGTGCAGCTGGATGAACGCGGTGCCATCCAGATCGACCAGGGCATGCGCAGCAGCAAAGCGGATATTTATGCGGCCGGCGACTGCACCAACCAGCCGCAGTTCGTCTATGTCGCGGCGGCGGCCGGCAATCGCGCGGCGATCAACATGACCGGCGGCGAGGCAATGCTCAATCTCGACACCATGCCGGCCGTGGTGTTCACCGATCCGCAGGTGGCCACCGTCGGCTTCAGCGAAGCGGAAGCGCACCAAGCCGGCCTCGAAACCGACAGCCGCACCTTGACCCTGGACAACGTGCCGCGCGCTCTGGCGAACTTTGACACACGGGGGTTCATCAAGCTGGTCGCCGAAACGGGCTCGGGCCGACTGCTGGGCGTGCAGGCAGTGACCCCGGAAGCGGGCGAGCTGATTCAGACGGCCGCCCTCGCCATCCGCGCCCGGATGACGGTGCAGGAACTAGCCGACCAATTGTTCCCCTACCTGACCATGGTCGAGGGCCTGAAGCTCGCGGCGCAAACCTTCAGTAAGGACGTGAAGCAATTGTCCTGCTGCGCCGGGTAAAGAATGCGAGGTGCAAACATGAACATTAAGACTAATGAACTCGGCAGGGGTGACAGCCTGCGCCAGACATGGCAGGTGATCAGCTTCTGGGGGCTGCCTGCCGTTGTCGCGACGCTAACCATTCTTCTGGCAGATCGACACCCCACGCTATTCCTGGCCGCAAGCGCCGCGCTGGCGGTGATGGGTGGCGCCTGCCTGGTCAATGCCGCACGCTGCCGCCGACTTCACTGCTACCTCACGGCGCCGTACTTCCTGTTGCTCGCGCTCGGCGGGCTGCTGGCTTATGGCTTCGACCCGCATGGCGAGCAGTTCTCCAGACTGTGGCTATTGCTGGCACTGGGGGCGGCACCCTTGCTCATCTGGCTGCCCGAGCGCCTGGCCGGCCGAAAGTACCTTGGCGCTCCAGGGTGCGGAGAAGGCCGGGAGTGTCGGTGATGTAGGCCCTCTCAGCAGCCCTGATTGGCCGGGAACGCTTCGGTCTCCGTAATAGTGCTGCGAGCCAAGGACGTTATGCGAGGACTCCGTGTGCTTTTCGGTTTCGCCTGCTCTTCCGAACAACCGAACGACTCCAGCCGACAACAGATGTGCACGCTCATGAAGTTCATTCAAAGTTTTTTGGGGCCTCGCGGCCCCAGGGACACGACATTCGAGGCGGGCAGCTAGTTGGCCGCATGGGGGTGGGTCGGACTGAAAAGCCCTGATTTAGGCTGCGAAGGACGAAAAATTGTTAGCGTAACAATATCGTTAAATATCAATATGTTATGCACTACTAACTGTTAGCGTCATTCAGATATAACGATGGTTGTGTCATTGCGCGCAGTGCCGATGCAAAGCCCTTCGTGAAAATGGGCGAGCCCTATCACAAGGTCCGTGAGGTACTGCGGCGCAACGGTATTGTCGCGTTCAGCTCCAACTATGCCCTGTACGGAGACATAAGCCAGCGCGTGATGACGGTGATAGAAAGCCTGGTGCCGGCGCTTGAGGTATACAGCATCGACGAGGCATTCTCTGATCTGACGGGCATTGCCGCGCCCGAGACGCTGGCACGGGAGATCCGCGCTCAGGTTCTGAAACAGACCGGTATACCCACCGGCATTGGAATCGCGCCCACCAAAACCTTGGCCAAGCTGGCCAATGCGGCTGCAAAAAAGTGGCAGCAACATACCGGCGGGGTTGTGAATCTGGATTCCCAACACAAGCGCGCCTGGTTGCTGAAACGGATGCCGGTGGATGAGGTTTGGGGTGTAGGCCGGCGTATGAAGGAGCACCTCGGTCTTATGGGGATCAAGACAGCGTGGGATCTGGCTCATGCGGACGCTTGGACGCTGCGCAAAAAACATAGCGTTGTGATTGAGAGGACAGCTCGCGAGCTCCGGGGAGTACCGTGTCTGGAGCTAGAGGATGAATTCGTAACAAAGCAGGAAATATGCTGCAGTCGTGCCTTCGGCCAGCGCCTGCATGATAAGGACTCGATCCGTGAGGCACTGGCCACCTATGCCACCCGGGCTTGTGAGAAGCTGCGTGCCCAAGGCTCTCTGTGCGGGCAGGTCAGGGTGGGGATTCGCACCGGCATGTTCAACCCGGATGAAGCTAAATATGCCAAGGGGGTTGTCTGTGCGCTGCCGTTTCCTACTGACGATACCCGGTTGGTCATCAAGGCTGCCAGCGAGGGACTGGATGCGATTTACCGCACCGGCTACGCCTACGCCAAAGCCGAAATCCTGCTGATGGATCTGCGGCAACGCGGGGAGTTCACAGGTGACCTATTTGCTCCGGTACAGCCGGAAACAACCGGGCGGGTGATGGGGGTGCTGGACCAGATCAATTCACGGTGGGGAAGGGGAACATTGCGACTGGCGCGAGTGCCAGCAGAGCCTGAATGGGGCATGCGTAGGGAGTTATTGAGCCCGCGATACACCACAGACTGGAAAGGGCTGTGGAAAGTGAACTGCGGTTAGTGATGCAACTCCACACTCTATAAGGGGGTAGGACCTTCGGAGATATAGAGGCTGTGAAGAAACAATCCGCGAATGCGCGGATTTGTTTGAATAGGGCTGATGACATAGCCAAATTGCCGTTATGGTTATCCTCTCATTAGCGATTAGGGATGTACCATGAAAAAAGCAGTTTTGATAATGTTACTGTTCACAGGGTTTGGTTTTGTATTAAGTCTGTATGGACTTCAGTTGCCGGCAGCTGCACTTTGGTTTCTTCTGTTCAGTGCAGCGGCTCTATGGGGCTGGGCCGCATGGCGCGACATGCGCAATGCGAACGGGCGCTAACTTACCACTATTAACTTTGTGTTTTTTACATGTTCTTCAACCGTTTGACCGAAATTTGAGAGCTTAATATGACTACACCCGCTGAGCGCACTCGCAGCGTACTGAAAACGAGGGATTTCCTGCGAGAGCTGTCGCTGGATGTCGCGCTGCCTGAGTCTGTCAGATATCAGGCAAAAGCACTTCTCAGGCATTTTCCTGAGGAACATAATCTTGAGTCTATTATCCGGCTGGAGGATGCGTGTTGTGGGCTGATGGAGGACCCACAGACGCAGAATCTGATTATGGGCGTGCATTGTCCGGTGTTCAGTGACGGGGGCGGTAACTGGCGTTAGCCCCACAATCCGCGCATGAGCGGGTTTTACGGCCGGCTCGTCACCGAGCTCGTCCTGACCCTCCAACACTAAATCCGCGCATGCGCGGATTTAGTGTTGTTGCATCCCGTTGTGATTGGCTTCCAGCTGACCCCGCCAGCGCATTGCGCATCCGGAATTTCTTTCTGGCCACAGTTCTGACACGCTGATTTTCGTGTTACGTGGGCGCGCAACTGGCGTTGAAAATCCGCGCATGCGCGGATTTAGCATCATTCAACTGTACACATCAAAGCCTGAAAAAAATCACCATCCCTCCTGCTGACACACCTACGGCCCCCCTTATGCTCGCCTCCTCATTGTTTCACAGAGGATTTTATTCAATGCAAATTTTGGTTCTGACCGTCGCCTGCACCTCTGCTTTCTGCATACCGCCCGAAAAGGGGGCTCGGCCATTCCACTGTATAGGTATGGGCAAAAAGAGGAGCTAATCCGTGCAGTATCAGAAAATAGAATTGCAGAAAATTGTTGGGATTCATGAGGCGTTTAAGCAGGTGGAATACGAACTGGACCTAGAGCCCGTGCATCTTCCGGAGAAGGAGCTGATCTCGCTCAGCCGAATAAGCATGTTCAGCGAGAGGATCCCCATAAGTGTTATGAAAAAGGCTGGGGGAGATTATGTCTGCACTTTCCAGATTGGCTTGTATCGCTGGATGAAGACGCATTTGAGAGGCGATACAAAGGTTTGGTGTTTGGTTGAGGATTCACCAGCAAGTATAAATTTGGGTCGGGAGTTGTTTTTTGGAGAACGATGCTTTTGCCCGGGTTTGTATAAATCGGGATCGCTTGTGGCGAGATTGCTTTTTGATTATTTGAAAATTAATTCTGATAATTGGCCTAACGAATACAAGAGCTATTCTCGTTTTTGCCGGCTACTTGGGGTTAAGCCTGAAAAGGGAAAAAAGGACTGAAACAATGTCTAAGGAACATAAGGTAATTGAGCTGGCACGCGATCTGGGAGTGTCTGTTGATACGGTTAAGGCAGTTCTTGAAATTATGGAACCACATCCGGATCTCATCGAACTGCCTAGAATGGTTGTTGGTCTTAAAAATGTTTTTGATGCAGCTGAAAAGCACCCTGAAATATTACCCATTCCTCTCGATGCTCGTGCCATAAGGGAGGCATGTAGCTGGATCATTGGTTTGAAAAACTTGCCAGGTGTAACGGATATTCTGGG
Source organism: Halopseudomonas xiamenensis (assembly GCF_014219065.1). Classification (GTDB taxonomy): domain Bacteria; phylum Pseudomonadota; class Gammaproteobacteria; order Pseudomonadales; family Pseudomonadaceae; genus Halopseudomonas; species Halopseudomonas xiamenensis. The sequence goes on along the minus strand of NZ_JACLGO010000023.1, from coordinate 24,970 downwards.
CGTTAAGTTTTTGCCTTTAGAGCGTGTGGAAAACGATGAGGCGGAGACTGTTAATCCAGTGAAGTACAAGGGTGGGGGAGTTAAAGATTTTGGTTTCCCCTACGCAGCTTTCTGGCTTAAACCCAGGGACCAAGAACGAGCATCAGATTATTGGCGCTTGGTAGCCCAGCTGCTGCTGGCGCTGAACAACGCTGAGAATTCAGTTTCGACCGATCACCGTTATCAGGCCTACCGCGCGCTAGAGTTTCTCAGTGCAGCAGACTATCTGGATATTCCCGCCGAATTACCAATATGGGAGAGTCACCAGCGTTTTGTCAGTGCGTGCAGACGGTTTAAGCGTGGAAAGTCACGCTCCATCCAAGCAAAGCACTTTGCCACGCTGTGCCTGCTGGTTAGGTACTGCGCTGGTGAGGAGCCAATAAAACGGTCGAAAGGTGGTGGGGGTGGAGGGCGTACGGTTGACCAGCCCGAGGTAATTACGCACACGGTCCCTGATGTCGCTCAAATGCATACGGTAGACGATCCTGAGGACCCTTTTCTACTGCCAGGGTATTATGAAATTGTCCGCACTGATACGCGGGATGAGGGTGAGGAACTAGGTGAGCTGGCTCCAGGAGAAATGGTGCCCGCCATAGAAACCTGGTTGCTCGACGATCACGACGTTGACCGCCCTTATGTGGCCGATATTCTCTCTCAGCAGGCTGTGGTAGAGCACGTCGTCCGCAGTAGACAGATGCTGCCGTACTCGTACGGACAGCTCACCCTGACAGAGCTGGCAAGGCTGCTATTCGGGGCCTCCGATATTTTTGAGGAGTGCATCCGTAGCCTGAGATCAGCCCCGGATGTTTTGTGCGTGCGGCTCAGGATGGAAGCTATTCTTTTCATCCACATCAGTCTGTGGCTGGGGCAACCGCCTATCAGCATTGCGCAAATGACCGTGTCGGAGGCGGAAGAGGAGTTCGATAGCCCGCTTACGCTGGTGACTGGAGGCCAACCGTATTTTCAGGTTGTAGTGCCCAAACCGCCTCTGGCAGGTGACCCGCGATGGCAGGTTGAGACCGGGGTCCGTGAGGCTGTTCAGCATGTTTTGCTTCCAGATCTGGCAGGTAGTGGCAGTTTAGTCGCTGGAATGGACAAGGTCTTTCCGCGGACATCGAACAGAGTGTTCAGTTATCAGACCTCCGTTCTGGAGGCTGAGGCCCGGAAATTGCTCCGGGAATTAGGCGAGGACGATAGCCGTTACACCCTGCATAAAATCCGGAATTTTCTGCTCCAGCGTATTTATCAGACTACCTCTGGAGATATTGCCGCGGCTTCAATGCTATCGGGTGTCTGCCCGCCCACCGCCGATACCCCACGTTTTTATCTACAGCCCTCGGCAGAGCACCTGTGTACCTGCTACGTCCAAGCGTTGGAGCAGTTGCTGGTTCAGATCTACGCGTGTGTAGGCCTGGCATACGAGCCGGAAAAGGTTTCTCTGGATCAGCCCGGCGCTGTGGGCGCCACCCATTGCTTGTTACCGGAAACGGTGTCCAACAATGTGCAGGCACTTAAACAGGTGATTGCCAAGTCCCCCCGGGGCTCGCTGTCAGACATGGTCAGATGGCATAACCACTTTACGCTGTGGACCGTGCAGATGTTCCTAATGGCCTCGAGTTGTCGTGCCATTCGCAACCCGTTGCGGTGGGTGGATGAGTTCTACCCCCAGCTAGTTGCAGGAGCCCTGTCCGATAAGGGTTCCGAAGATATGCATATGAGTCGCCTGATTCAGCTGCCGCATATAGTGCGCGAACAGGTCAGACGTTATGAGGAGCATTGTCGTGAAACTGAGCGTCAGCTGACCGGGTACCTAGCGTCCGACCCGGATGAACGCTGGACGCACGGGTTTTTCCTGTCGCTGGATGCAGATCGTATTCTCCGGGAGCCAATCAGACCAGGTGTCATTTTTGATCATATGCAGCTCGTTGAGGGCTATACGCCGCACAGGGTCAACGCTTTCCGCAAGTTGGTAAGGACTGAACTATTTGAGCGTGGCTGTCCCGGTGAAGTGTTGTCCGCCTATATGGGGCACTGGCTTAGGGGGGAGGAACCGCAAGACGCTTTTGCCACTTTTTGTCCTGCCACGTACATGCGAACGCTGGACCAGTACCTCGTGCCCTTCATGAGCGAACTGGGTTGGTCGGTGATGGCTAAACGCTGGGGGGATGCATGATGTACCCACAACTGAACGAAGAGCAGGTGGAGTGGTTGTGGTCCAGCCGTTCTGGCGAAAAGGAGGAGTGGAGTAAGGCCCGCGGAGAGCTGAGACAGCACATCAGCGAGGCAGAATCAGATCTCGGGCACTGGCTTTTGGGGAGGGCTCCACTGGCAAGTGTGACAGTAGAGCAGGTCCGCGCGCTTGAGGCAGGCCTGTCTACTCACCTGCTGCGAAACGCACTGCGAGAGATTACAACTCGTGTCCAGCAGAATGTTCCGCAGTGTCCGCTGGCGCGTGTTGCTCTGAGAGTCGAGCGTCAGCCTAATCCGATCAACCCGGTTGATTATTCGCCCGACCAGGTCAGGCGTAGCCATGCAGTCATTACTGGGCTGCAACGCGGGTTGAGGTTGCCGGAGCATGAGATCTACCCCACCCGACTGAATTTTGGTCTGGATACACGTGCTCGAATCGGCCTTCTGCTGCTGAGTGCGGCTTACGGCGGGGGGCTGCTGGATATGGAGCAGCTCAATGCCCTGATCAAGGTAAAACCTCAAGACATCAACTACATGGCAGGCGTGCCTGAGGTGCGTCTGACACTGCCTGTTACAGAGACCAAGAGTGAATACCGTCAATGGTTTCCTGATCCGGCAACGATGGCGCTCCTGACGGCGAACCTCGAGGAAATCCAAGACTGGGCAGTCGACTCCCACCACAAAGGCGCGCTCATCTACTGTGTGAACCGCCTGTTGGATTATGTGGATGTCACCAAGGCTGATCAGCCGCGCAGCCTTAATGATATGTTGGGCCTGATCCGTCTTGAGTTGAACTTTAATCTGCCCCAGTTACAGATCCAGTATGCCAGCCGAGGGGTTGTGTCTCACTCGCTGCGACCGACTTCATGGGGGAGCATCTTCGGCCGCTTTGATCAGATTGATCCGAAAGGGACCTATGACGACCCCCAAAAGGGTAGAAAGGTTAAGGAAGACGTCCCGGAGTGGGTCCAGACATTGTGCACAGAGGTGCGTAGCGGGAGTGTGAGCCCTCTTCAAGGCCCTGACGACCAAGATTCTCTGATTAGTCTGGTGCGCGCATGGGCCGCCTATATGGTTAATGGGTCCTCCGCCTATGGAGAAGCCCAAGGCCGTGCCAGCATCGCCAACTACGTGAGGCTCGTGGGGCTTGGACTGGTCTCACAGTTGGATAGTTTTGAAGTCTTCGAACTCGAATACGACGCTCTCGAGGCTATTTACGAGGGTATTCTGGAGATTCAGCCGACTGACAGCAGGCGCCAAAAAACGGCTAGGGGTCTCTACGAGTTTCATCACTACCTGCACCGCAATCACGGCCTGCCGCCCATCAGTGCCTATTCCCAGCTGGGTATTTCGAAGGGCCTCACGCGAGTTGATGCCAGAATTCTAAGCGAAGAGCAGTACCAGCAGGTGCTGCAGTCGCTGACCACCTCAAAGCTGGCCTTTCGCTCGCCCCGGCTCGTCACAGCCGTGCAGGTTTTTATAATTTTGGGGTTCCGATTGGGGCTGCGCCGCAATGAAGCCCTGAAACTGCGCCTACAGGATTTGCATGTGTCCCTGTTACCGGAGCAGATCGCAGAGCGGGTCCGGCGCCGTCATAAGGGCAAGCGACAATTGTCAGGGCAGGAAATCAATGACCTCCAACTGGATGTGGATCTGCTCGTCAGGCCTCACGCCCAGCGCGGCCTGAAAACTCGAAAAGCCACGCGGCGTCTGCCCGTACACATACTGCTGAGCCCAGACGAGCTGGAGATCCTGAAGGCGTGGTATCGCGAGAGGATGGAGGAGGAGAAGAGACAAAAATTTTCTGAGTACCTGTTCTGCATACCGGAGTTCAGAACGCAGTGGATCAGTGAAGAGGCAATTCTCCCGGCAATACATCAGGCCATGCGTGCAGTCACGGGGAACGAGGAGGTGAGCTACCACCATTTGCGCCACTCCTGTGCAACCTGGCTGCTGCTGAGGACGATGCGACAGGTATATGGGATGCCCGTTGACATGTTTTTTGACGATCTCGAGCAGACCCGCGCCTGGCTATGCGGAAACCCTGGCCAACCCAGGCTCGAACTGGCTGCTGTAGGTAGTCCGACCCGAAAGATTTTGCACCATGTCAGCGAGGTCCTGGGGCACGTCAGCCCTAAAACAACTCTCCTGCATTATATCCACAGCATGCCGATGCTGGCGGCCGCCAGTTGGCAATGGAATCCTGAGGCGTGGCGGTTCACGGCGCACAATGTGGCTATTCTCGGTCGGGTAACTGTGCCTAAAAAAACCGGCAGTTTGGCTGATGCGACGGCTCAACGCGATTACATGCTGAATATTATCGGCCGTGTGCCACTGCTCAGGCAGCTGAGGAAAGAGCATCGGCAGATAAAGCGCCAAAATGCGCGGGCGCAGGTCCGTCCTGATGGAAACTGGGCCATACAGCGCATCATGCGGATTGAGGCCCTGCTGTCATACGTTTCCTATGCAGAGGCTACCGGTCGCAGCGTCAATCTGGACGGTTTCGAGTTTTCAGCGGCTGATCGAGAGCAGATGATTGAGCGGGCTCGTCATATACGAGACCTCGGAGAAAAGGGCAAGCGCCACCGAGTGAGAAAATCCCCACACGCTGACGGGCAGGATAGGCAACTTATGCCCAGCCCTCCCAAAACGGGTGGTCGAGAGATGCTGGCGGATCACGCTCAGCGGCTATATGAACTGCTCGAGAGCGAGGAGGGAGAGCGGGCAAACCGGGTCATAGATTTTTTTGTCGAGCGAGTTTGGTCGACGGATACGACGCTGAGGTTTTACAGAGATCAGGATGAGGTCTATGCGCAGGATTACTTGTGGCTGTTGCAGTCAATTGGCTTCCAGCGTTCACAGATCGAGTTGATTACCTACGATCAGGATACGCCTGTACGGACACAGCGATACTGGCGGAAGGTGCTCGGTATCAGAGCCAGCTTTTTGCAGCAGGCGCCAGAGAGCAAATCAGTCACGAATCATCGCCTGGGCATCAGGGTCACGCTGCATACAGAGGAGGGTGATGCGGCGTACCACTCGGGATCTGGACTGCGGTATCTCCTACTGGCGGCCTCAATCGATTGGCATTTCAGAATCTGAACCTCATAGCGGCTGGCCTGGAATATCAGCAGCCGCGCCCTAACCCCCGAATTTGGGGATTTCGGAATTCCATTATCTAGAGAGTGGCGGTGAAACCGCCGTAACCCCTGAGGAGGGCTCTCTATATGTGTGATTGGAAAAAACAGGTAGGAAAAATCAGTGACCGCGAAATTGCTCGCCAGTTTGGTGTAGGGGCGACCACGGTCAGGAGGTATCGGAAAAGTCTGGGCATTGCAGCTTGGAAGGCGCCAGTTAAGCCCGCGCCTGCGGAGCTGGAGCCCCTATTAGGGGTGCACACCGACCATAGGTTATCTAGGCTGCTAAATTACCCCAAAAAACACATAAAACAGGTTCGGGAGAGTAAACGAATCCGAGAACCTGTGGGGGAGCGGGGCGGGAATTTTAAGGAGCTGGCAGTAGTTTGGACCGAGGAGACGTTGGCCCTTCTCGGTACTATGCCTGATACCGATGTGGCGGCTGTGCTGGGTACAACCCAGTTCCCGGTCAGAAAAAAACGATATGCCCTGGGTATCCCAGCCTACAAAGCACCGATGCCAGAGATCACGCCAGAGATCGAGGACCTGTTTGGTAAGGTTTCAGATGCGAAGATCGCGGCAAGCCTGGGGGTGTCAGCAAACTTTATTCGAACCAAGAGACTCAAGTTTCAGAATCGCTAGGACGAAAGGCTGAATCCGCGCATGCGCGGATTCAGCCTTATGTAGAGCTGGGCGCTCCGCTTCAGGTTTATTGCCAGACCTGGTCCAATTCAATCCGCGTCAGGAGCTGCGCCCGGAGACTCTCCAGCGGGTTGATCCCCTCCAATCGCATAGTGAAAATTTCATGACGCCTGAACCTGACCCAGGTGGCTACAGCCTCTCGGTTGGTTCGTTCATGACCACTACCGATCAGGGCAACCAGCTCGGCCCCGAAGGGGTTTTCCAAACCTGCTGTCAAAGACAAAGTCAGGTTGTGCAGGAACTGGTCTTGGCGTTGGGATAGAGTGGTATCCAGCGTGGTGACATTACTGCCTGAGTTAACAAGTTTCATCCAGCACCTCCGTTTTCATATGAGCCAGCAACAGATTCTCGAACGCACTACCGTCGCGCCGAGTGAGGTTCGGCACGTAGCGCGAATACACGCGAAACAGCATTTCAGTGGTGGTGTGCCCCATCTGCCTGGCAATCCATTCAGGAGCCTCGCCAGCAGCCAGCCATAGCGTCGCCGCAGTGTGGCGAGTCTGATAGGGGCGACGGACATTCAGGCCCAGGTGTCGCAGCAGGGGGTGCCAGATCCGTTGAGTCACATTACGGTGGGATAGCGGTCTGCCGTTGCTGGTACAGAATACAAACGCGTGCTGTTTGGTCGCTTTTCGCTGGTCGAGCAGTGCCTCATACACGGGGCCGGACATGTCGATCGTTCTGAACGAGCCGTCATTTTTTGTGTACACCAGCTCGTCCTTTACCCACGCCTCGCGGACCAAGATCTGGCGTCGTTCAAAATCGACGTATTTCCACTGCAGACCGTCGATCTCAGAGGTACGCATGCCGGTGAAAAAACGAACGGTGTAGTAGTTTTTGAAGTCCGATCGTACTGCAGCAATGATTCTACCGACCTCCTCCAGAGTAAAAGGCTCCACGTCTACCCGCGGAACTTTCAGCGATTTTATTCCCACGTAGGGTGAGCTAAAATTGTATCGGTTGGCTGCCTCATTCAGGATCATGCGCAATGGCGTCATGATATGGTTGATTCGCGTCGCTGATAGAGTTTTGCCACTTCGGTTCGTAACTTTGGCGAGTGAGGACCGAAATGTCAGAATCTCTGCCTTTGTGATGCAGCCGACCTCTTTTTCCCCAAACTCGGGGAGAATGTAATTACGCAGGGTCCCAGCGATAGTGTCGCTGTGGGACCGGCGCCACTGAATATCCATCTCCGCAAACCAGATATCGCTGAACTCGCTGAAGAGTGGCGTTACCGTCTTTGCTGGCTGATGCCCTGAGCTCACTGCCAGTTTTTCAGCATTCGGGCTGTCCGGAAAATAGTTGGCGTACTCGAACGTCCCGAGTGTAATTTCAGCCTCGAGCTTCTTCAGGATGCCTTCAAGCTTGCGCCGGTTGGCAGGTGTATCGCTGAGCAAGGTCTGCTCGCGGCAGCGTTTGCCCTTGTAGCGGAAATCGAAGAACAGCTTATTGTTTTCCGGCCGTGCAACGATCTTACCCATGGCAGACACCTCCACTAGCCATTGGAATGCCAATAGCTTGTTGGTTCGAGTAACAGAGCATGTCCTGCTCTATCGTCTCCCAGATGTACAAAATCTTCCGGCCACCAAAAGGGCGGAAGTAATGCTTGCCTTCCAGCAATACTGAGTCCTTCAGACGTTCACGAATGGTCCGGGCGTCATATTTGATACGGGCGGCCAGTTCTTCTGTAGTGAGATAAAGCTGTGACATAGACTGTGTCCTTTGCTATGGTTTTCTGTTGAAGGGCATAACGATGCTTTGATGGTCAAAATGCCCTCCTGCAGACCATTATGAGCATTAAAAGATCTTTTGCAAGCTTTTTTGTTCTCCTACAGATCAAAATGGGTTTATTCGGGACATGATCAAGTGCCACCTGTCCACATTGATGGGCGCTAGAAAGCTGAAACTTGTTGACGTTGCCAGGGATACCGGCATCAATCGCGGGACGATTACGCGGCTCTATCACGAGACGGCGACACGTGTGGACCTCGATGTGATCGAGGCGCTATGCAGGTATCTGGAGTGCGAGGTAGGGGATTTGTTCGAGCTTCAGGATGAACCGCAGGAACAGTAGGCAGCTGTACAGCTAAGTTCTATTGGTAAGTGTAAGCCCCGCGCTGTGAGGAGACTCGTCGGTTACCTACTTCTTATAAGGGGTATGAGCTTGATAGCCCATACCTCAATCCATACCAGGCTCTACAAAACCAGCCGTCGCAGTAGCCCGTCCGCTCAGTCTGCCCCAAGCACCTCCATCACCGCATCCACCGGATCGGCATAGAAGGGCGTCTGAAACTTGGTGAACAGCTCCGCCGGGATATTGGGCAGGACCACGCGCTTGGCTCCTGCATCAAAGGCGACCTGGGGCCTGCTGGCGACTGATGCCGTACCAGTCACTGAGTCTATTGGTGACCAGGCGCCCTTGCCAGAGAGCAATCAGCTCTAAGGCTTTTAAACGCTGTGTGACATCGGGTTTGAGGGTCGCCATCCAGTCGGTGTCCATCTTAGTAGTAAACAGTTATGGCATCATGCCGGCGTGAGACAGGAGACTGGGGGTGTAAAATAAGTTTACGGGTGACTGTGCGTAGGTTTTGCTGTGAAGCGGTCAATACTCGGTGGCCATTTGTATCGCGGTGGGTTTTGAGGGCAATACTCAAAACCGCCAAGACGACGACAGGGCAAAAAAATACGCGGCCACAGAATGGACACATTTTGGACACAGGGCATTTTCAGCTGATTTTTATCAGTTTGGGGCAGGTGTCACGGGGAGTGTTCTGGTTGAAAGAAGAAAATGAGTACTTATTTTATGTGATCAGAGATTTTGGACCCATGAAAACAGGGTGGTCAGGATGTAAGTTGTTGATTTTAAAGGGGAATGGCGCACCCGACAGGATTCGAACCTGTGACCCCCGCCTTCGGAGGGCGGTACTCTATCCAGCTGAGCTACGGGTGCGTTATAGAAGAAACGCTGCATTCTGACACTTAGCCGCACCGGGGTTCAAGTCGATGAGTATTGCCTTCGGAGGGCAGTACTCTATCCAGCTGAGCTACGGGTGCGTAAGCGCGGCCATGATACGCATAGATAAGCCATCCGTCCATGGTTTCGGTACAATACCGGCCGTGTCGTCGAACCCCGCCCAGGTGCGACGGCTTGTCGCTGCGCACGGTTGCTGTTTTGCTGCCTATGGGTTTACCGGTATACTCGCGCAATTGTCCGGGCACTGTACTTGGGCTCATACCTATAGCCATGATGAGGATGTATAAGTGACGATCTTGAAAAAATATCTGGCTGCGTCCGCCGCCATGCTTGCCCTGGTTGCCGGCAACTCTTTTGCCGCGACCGACGAGGCTATCGCTGAGCGTATCAAGCCTTACGGTACTGTGTGCGTGGCGGGTGATGAGTGCGCGAACGAAGTCGCTGCGGCGCCTGCTGCTGCGGGTGGCGATGCTGCCGCAGGTGGTGGCTCCGAGGGTGAGGCCTTGTTCAGTGCCAAGGCCTGTGTTGCCTGCCACAGCGTGGACAACAAGGTGGTGGGCCCGGCCATGAAAGAGGTGGCTGCCAAGTACGCGGGTGATGCTGATCATATCGCTGCCAGCATCAAGAATGGTTCCAGCGGTAACTGGGGGCCGATCCCGATGCCGCCGAACGCGGTCAACGATGAAGAAGCCGCTGCGCTGGCTGAGTGGATTCTGTCCCTCAACTGAGTTGAGCTGTGCTTTGAGAAAAACCACCTGTCGCGGTGGTTTTTCTGTTTCTGGCGGCTGGATTATGGGGCAGGCGCTGTGGGGCGGGCTTGCCTGCGATGGGTCTCGCTAAAACAATTTAGCGCCCAAGCATGCTGCGGATATCCGCCAGAGCGGTGTTGCCGCGGGCCTGTTTCTTCTCCACCGGGACATCTTCGGTGCCTTCCCATTCCAGATCATCTGGCGGCAGCTCGTCGAGAAAGCGGCTGGGCAGGCAGTCGATGATTTCGCCGAACTGACGGCGGCGGGCGGCGAAGGTGAAGGTCAGGTTGCGCTTGGCCCGGGTGATGGCCACATAGGCCAGCCGGCGCTCCTCATCCACGCTGTCGGCTTCGATGCTGGAGCGGTGCGGGAGAATTTCTTCTTCCATGCCGAGCACATAGACGTGCGGGTATTCCAGACCCTTGGAGGCGTGCATGGTCATGAGCTGCACGCGGTCGGCGTCCTCTTCTTCTTCCTGGCGCTCGAGCATGTCACGCAGCACGAGCTTGGCGATGGCGTCCTCGAAGGTGGTTTCGCCGGTCTCATCGCGGTCCATGGTGGTTTTCAGCGAATCGAGCAGGAACCAGACGTTGCCCATGCGCTTGGCGGCGATCTCGTCGCTGGAGCAGTTCTGCCGTATCCAGTTCTCGTAGTCCAGATCCATCACCATGCTGCGCAGGGCGGCGATGGGCTCGTTCTGGGCGCATTGCTGGCGGACCTTCTCCAGCCAGTGGCCGAAGCGCTGCAGGCGTTCGCAGTAACGCGGTTCCATGTGCTCGGTCAGGCCTACCTCGGTGCAGGCGGCGAACAGGCTGATCTCGCGCTGGTTGGCGTAGGTGCCGAGCTTTTCCAGAGTTGCCGGGCCGATTTCCCGGCGCGGTACGTTGATCACCCGCAGCAGCGCATTGTCGTCATCCGGATTGACCAGCAGGCGGAAGTAGGACATCACGTCCTTGACCTCCTGGCGGCTGAAGAAACTGGTGCCGCCCGACAGGTGATAGGGAATCTGATGATGCTGCAGTTTGAGTTCGATCAGCCGGGACTGATGGTTGCCGCGGTAGAGGATGGCAATGTCCTTCCACGGAATGCGCTGCTTGAGATGCAGGTTCTGGATATCGGTGGCCACCCGTTCGGCCTCGGCATCCTCGTTGCGGCAGCGGATCACCCGGATCGGGTCGCCATAGCCCAGTTCGCTCCACAGCTGCTTCTCGAACACATGGGGGTTGTTGGCGATCAGGGTATTGGCCGCCTTGAGGATGCGGCTGGTGGAGCGGTAGTTCTGCTCCAGCATGACCACCTTCAGTGAGGGGAAATCCTCTTTCAGCTGGGCAAGGTTTTCCGGGCGGGCGCCGCGCCAGGCGTAGATCGACTGGTCGTCATCGCCGACCACGGTAAAGCGGGCCTGGTTGCCGACCAGCATCTTGACCAGCAGGTACTGGCTGGCGTTGGTGTCCTGGTACTCGTCGACCAGCATGTAGCGGATACGGAATTGCCATTTTTCCAGCACGTCGGGATGGTCGCGGAACAGCAGTACCGGGATCAGGATCAAGTCGTCGAAGTCGACTGCGTTGTAGGCCTTGAGCGTGCGGTTGTAATGCATGTAGACGCTGGCGGCGGTCTGCTGCTGAGGCGTCTTGGCCTGGGCCAGCGCTTCCTCGGGGGTGATCAGGTCGTTCTTCCATGCCGAGATCTGCGCCTGTATGCCGTCGGCGCCATCGTCGGCACCGTAGTCCTTGTGCATCAGGTCGTTGATCAGGGCCTGGGCGTCATTCTGGTCGAAGATCGAGAAGCCGGGTTTGTAGCCCAGGCGCTGGTGCTCCTTGCGGATGATGTTCAATCCCAGGTTGTGGAAGGTGGACACGGTCAGGCCGCGGCCTTCGGCGCCGCGCAGCAGGGAGCTGACGCGCTCCTTCATTTCCCGTGCGGCCTTGTTGGTGAAGGTGACGGCGACGATATTCTGCGCGCGGATACCGCATTCCTTGACCAGATAGGCGATCTTGCGGGTGATCACACTGGTCTTGCCGCTACCGGCACCAGCCAATACAAGCAGGGGTCCGCTGATATAGTGGACTGCTTCCTGTTGACGGGGATTGAGTTGCGACACATTGACCTCACGCAAGACTGGGCGTGCGATTCTAGCATAGGGTATGCTGACCCCTACGCTGAAACTCGACACCATCACGGCCCAGGACTACGCTGCACATAATGCGATTTAATATCATGCCTGAGGCGAGGACAAGAATTGTACGTTGACAGGTCATTGCAACGGATTGTATTGCTGGATGACGATGCGGCGGCCGCGCAGTTGGCCGCCCGTCTGCTGGCAGGCGGAGCAGTGGCGGTGGAAAGCGTGCCGGGCTGGCCGCAGGTGGATGCCCTGTTGAGCGTCGAGCCCGGCGCGGTGGTATTGGCTGGGCAGGCGTTCCTGCCGGTGCCCGCGCATTGCTCGGCACCGGTGGTGTGCCTGACATCGGGCGCGGCCGCCGCCGAGCTGCCGCCCGGCGTGGTGGACAGCATCGATCGCCAGGCAGAGACAGCGGAACTGCTGCGCTGCCTGCGCTATGCCAGCGAGCGCAGGCAATTGCACGATGCCTTGGCCCGCGCCTCCAGCGATGACCCCCTGACCGGCTGCTGCAACCGGCAGATGCTGCAGGATCGCCTCAAGCACAGCATGCAGCGCGCTGTGCGCGGCAACCAGCCGCTGGCAGTGCTGTCCCTGGATCTGGACAACTTCAGCCATGTCAATGACAGCCTCGGCCACAGCGCCGGGGATGCGATCATCCGCCAGGTCGCCGACCGTCTGCGCGCGGTACTGCGTACCACCGATACGGTGGGACGGATGGGCAGCGACGAATTCACCGTGATCGTCGAGGACTACGCCAACGCCGGTAACCTGATGCACGTGGTGAAGAAGGTCGTCGGCGAGCTGACCGAGCCGTTCGAGGCCGGCGACGACAGCCTGTTGCTGGGCTCGAGCATTGGGATCGCCACCTTCCCCGAGGGCGGACAGACGGTCGACAGCCTGCTGCTGCATGCCAACCTGGCGATGCAGCAAGCCAAGAGCCAGTCCGGTTGCAGCTACCATTTCTACGACGAGCGTATCAACCTGCAGGCGCACAACCAGATCGAGTTCGAGATGCAACTACGCCGGGCGCTGCGGCACAACGAGCTGGAACTGCACTACCAGCCGCGCGTGGAGCTGCGCAGTGGCAAGATCGTGGGGGTCGAGGGGTTGATTCGTTGGCGTCATCCCGAGCGTGGCCTGCTGGCGCCCAACGAGTTCATTCCGCTGGCCGAGGAGACCGGCCTGATCGTGCCGATGGGCTACTGGGTGATCGCCCGTGCCTGTCACGACCTGCGTATCCTGCAGCGCCGAGGCCTGCATCTGAACGTGGCGGTGAACATGTCCTTTCGCCAGTTCCTCGACAGCCGCCTGTTGGCGACGGTCGAGCGCCTGATACAGAAGACCGGCATCGACCCGCGAATGCTCGAGTTCGAACTGACCGAGACCGCGGTCATGCAGCGCCCCGAACAGGTGCAGATGGCCATGGCAGGCATGACCGGCCTTGGCGTACGCTTCTCGCTGGATGACTTCGGCACCGGCTTTTCCTCGTTCGTGCACCTGCACAGCCTGCCGATCAACCTGCTCAAGCTCGACCGCAGCTTCGTGCGCGGTATCGTCGATTGCCCGGCGGACCGGCGTCTGGTGGCTGCCATGATCGACATGGGGCACAGCCTGGGGCTGGAGGTGGTGGCCGAGGGCGTCGAGCTGCGGGCGCAGATGGAAACCCTCCGCGGGCTCGGTTGTGACCAGATCCAGGGCTTCTTCATCAGCCCGGCGCTGCCGTTCGCCGAGCTGTGCTATTTCGCCGATGCCTACAGCATGGGCCGTGATGACGTACTCAGCAGCAGTGCCAAGGTGGTCAGCCTCAACTGAGTGGTTGCCTGTCCAGTTGCCGGTACTGCAGCGCTTCGGCCAGATGCCCGCGCCCGATAGTGGCAGCGTCTTCCAGATCGGCCAGGGTCCGCGCTACCTTCAACGCCCGGTGGGCTGCCCGGCGCGATAAGCCCAACCGCTCCACTGCCTGTTCCAGCCAGGCCGCATCGTCCTGCTGCAAGGCGCAGTGCTGGCGCACCGCGGCCAGATCCAGGTGTGCATTCAGGCAACCCTGGCGCTGCAGTTGATGATCGCGGGCGCGGGCCACCAGGGCGGCGGCCTCGTGGCTGTCGGGCTTGTCGTGGCTGTGACCTGTGAGGCTGAAGGCTTCGTTGTGCATGGCCAGGTGCAGGTCGATGCGGTCCAGCAACGGGCCGGAGAGCTTGCCGCGGTAGCGCTGTATCTGCTCCGCTGTACAATGGCAGCGCCCCGAGGGATCGCCCTGGTAACCGCAGGGGCAGGGGTTCATCGCGGCGATCAGCTGGAATCGGGCGGGAAAGGTCAGCTGCTCGCGGGCGCGGGCGATATGGATGATGCCCGACTCCAGTGGTTCGCGAAGCATTTCCAGCACCTTGCGATCGAATTCGGGCAATTCGTCGAGAAACAGCACGCCATGGTGCGCCTGACTGATCTCGCCGGGTCGTGGCTGGCTGCCACCGCCGACCAGCGCTGCCGCCGATGCACCATGATGGGGCGCACGAAATGGCCGTACCGGCCAGCTATCCAACTGGTCGCGACCGCATACCGATTGAATCGCCGCCACTTCCAGCGCCTCATCTTCCGCCAGTGCCGGCAGGATACCGGGCAGACGGCTGGCCAACAGGGTCTTGCCGGTGCCCGGCGGGCCGAACAGCAGCAAATTGTGCGAGCCGGCGGCGGCGACGATCAGCGCGCGCTTGGCCTGGGCCTGGCCCTGCACCTCGGCCAGGTCGGCGACTGGCGCGGCTGGCGGCGGGCGCACTCCGGACTCGACTGGCGGCAAAGGTTGCTCACCGCGCAGGTGCTCGCACAACTGCAGCAGGTGCGTGGCGGCAATGATGTTCACCCCGGGTACCAGCGCCGCCTCGGCGGCGTTGGCCTGGGGCAGCAGCAGGGTGCGTTGCTGGTCACGACAGGCCAGGGCTGCCGGCAGCACGCCCTGTACCGGGCGCAACTCGCCGGATAGCGCCAGTTCGCCCAGCACTTCGCAGTCCTGCAGGCTGCCGGCGGGGATCTGCCCGCTGGCCGCCAGCAGCCCGAGGGCGATGGCCAGATCGAAGCGCCCGCCTTCCTTGGGCAGGTCGGCGGGCGCCAGGTTGATGGTGATGCGCTTGAGGCTGGGAAAGTCCAGGCGGGCATTCTGCAGGGCGCTGCGTACCCGGTCCTTGCTTTCCCGTACGGCGGTTTCCGGCAGGCCGACCAGGGTCAGGCTGGGCATACCATTGGCCAGGTGCACTTCAACGGTAACGGGCGGCGCCTGGATACCCAGTTTGGCGCGACTGTGGACAATCGCCAGGGACATCGATCACTCCTTGATCGCCTGTCTGCTGCAGGCGCGGTTCAGGGTTTGCTTTCCAGCTCCGCTACCCGTTTCTCCAGCGCTTCCAGGCGTTCGCGGGTGCGCAGCAGGACCGCCTGCTGGGTCTCGAACTCCTCCCGGCTGACCACGTCCAGCTTGGCCAGGGCACTGTTGATCAGGGCCTTCAACTGCTTCTCGATGTCCGCGGCGGGCAGGCCGTGATCATTGTTGAGCAGGCGCGCGGCCTGGTTGCCTAGGGTATCAATCAAGACTTTGTGCAGCATGCCTGTACTTCCGTTCCCGATGGCTGAGAAACCGGCCTGGGCCGGTTTTGCTGTGGCGAGTCTAGCATCCGCAGCGCCATGGCCCCAACCGCAAAACCGGCTGTGGCGCCCCGTGCTGGCACACAAGCGCATCACGATTGCACTGCGATGGTGCGCGCTGTCGCTGACAGGTGTGCAGAAAAAACGCCTGCGTTTCTGTAATCAATTGAAATAAAACAAAAAAGCTAAAAGTGGCAGGCTTTCTGCAATGCACTGGCTAGCGCTGGCCAGTTGGTTCGGGTCGCCGCCGCGCCGTGCCAGAACTGTGATCGGGTGCTCATTCGGAAGCAGCGACAGGGCCAGTGGTGATCGCTGATGGCAACCACCAGAGCGATATATATCTGGTTTATCAGAGCGATAGGAGCAAAGTCCGATTTTAAAAGGCCTTAACTCGGCATAGACTTGTCCTGTCCCCCAGGGCAGTCCATCTAACGGGAGTATCGAAGATGAAATTAGTAACGGCTGTAATCAAGCCATTCAAGCTGGACGACGTTCGGGAGTCACTTTCCGAGATAGGCGTTCAAGGCATCACCGTCACCGAGGTCAAGGGGTTTGGCCGGCAGAAGGGCCATACCGAGCTGTATCGCGGCGCGGAATACGTGGTGGACTTCCTGCCCAAGGTGAAAATCGAAGTGGCCATCGGCGACGACATGCTCGATCGCGTCATCGAAGCCATCACCAAGGCGGCCAACACCGGCAAGATCGGTGACGGCAAGATCTTCGTCGTGGCGCTGGAGCAGGCCATCCGGATCAGGACGGGCGAGACGGGCACTGACGCCATCTGACGCTTCGTTTCAAATAATGCAGTAAATCCAAAAGCCTATCTGGGGGGCTTAGTGATGGAAGATATCGTACAGATCAAGTACGCACTTGATACGTTCTACTTTCTGGTGTGTGCCGTACTGGTAATGTGGATGGCTTGTGGTTTCGCCATGCTGGAAGCCGGTTTGGTACGCACCAAGAGCACCGCTGAAATCCTTGCCAAGAACATCTCGCTGTTCGCCATCGCTTCGGTGATGTACCTGCTGGTCGGCTACTACATCATGTATTCGTCCGACGGTGCGGTGTTCCCGAGCCTGGGGTTTCTGATCGGTGGTGAAAACAGTGTCGCCGACGCCATGACCGGCGCAGATGACGCACCCTACTACTCCAATCGTGCCGACTTCTTCTTCCAGATCGTGTTTGCTGGAGCTTGCATGTCGATTGTGTCGGGGGCCGTTGCCGAGCGTATGCGCCTGTGGGCCTTCCTCGCCTTCGCAGTGGTCATGACCGGCTTCATCTACCCGATCCAGGGCGCCTGGAGCTGGGGTGGCGGCTGGCTGGACGGCATCGGTTACTCCGACTACGCCGGTTCCGGTATCGTCCACATGGCGGGTGCCGCTGCGGCATTGGCCGGGGTGATCCTGCTGGGTGCGCGTAAGGGCAAGTATGGTCCCAACGGGCAGATCAATGCCATTCCCGGCAGCAACCTGGCGCTGTCCACCCTGGGTATCTTCATCCTGTGGATGGGCTGGTTCGGCTTCAATGGCGGCTC
This sequence comes from Halopseudomonas xiamenensis, assembly GCF_014219065.1. Lineage (GTDB taxonomy): Bacteria > Pseudomonadota > Gammaproteobacteria > Pseudomonadales > Pseudomonadaceae > Halopseudomonas > Halopseudomonas xiamenensis. The sequence goes on along the minus strand of NZ_JACLGO010000023.1, from coordinate 7,887 downwards.
CGAGCTGAAGATCTCCGACATCGATTCGGCCAACAACGTGGCGCAGGTGATGGTCAACACCAACCTGGCAGCGGCTGGTGGCCTGATCGCGGCGTTGATCACTTCGCGGATCATGTTCGGCAAGACCGACCTGACCATGGTGCTCAACGGTGCCCTGGCCGGCCTGGTATCGATCACCGCTGACCCGCTGTCGCCGTCGGCGCTGTCTGCCGTGCTGATCGGTGCTGTCGGTGGGGTGATCGTGGTGCTGAGTGTGCTGGCGCTGGATCGCCTGAAGCTGGATGACCCGGCGGGTGCCATCTCCGCCCACGGTTCCGCAGGTATCTGGGGTGTGTTGGCGGTACCGCTGACCAACGCTGATGCCAGCTTCGGCAGTCAACTGCTGGGTGTGATCGCGATCTTCGGCTGGATCTTCATCGCCAGCCTGGTGGTCTGGAGCATCCTCAAGGCAGTGATGGGCATCCGTATCTCCGCGGAGGAAGAGTACGTCGGGGTCGATCTGGTTGAGTGCGGGATGGAAGCCTATCCCGAGTTCACCGCCGGCAAGAAATAACCCTTCATTCGGGTTGTAACAGGGCGCTTCGGCGCCCTGTTTGCATTTCCGGGTTCCGCTATTGCTGTCTGGCGAGAAACTGCAAACTTGCGGTGCTGCCTGTAGTCCAAAGCAGGACCCGAGCCAATCACCAGGGAGATACTCATGCAGGCTGAGACCTATGACTACCTGTTGCAATGGACCAGCGAAGCGCATGCGGTCATTGCCGATCGCCTGGAGCAGGCGATCACTGCCGCCACTGACCAGCGCAGCCGCTGGCTGATGGAGTACATTGCCGGCCATGAGCGCGACATGGCCAGAACCGTGGACCAGTTCCGCGCCCGGGCCGGCAAGGCCGAAAGCAGGACCTGGCTGTACGAGCATATCGGTGAAAACGTACCGCCCCGGGCGCGCTGGGAGCTCACCTTCGCCGGCAAATCCTTCGATGAGATCAGCGAGCAGGTGTTCGAGCTGCATGGCCAGCTGATCGAGGTCTATACCTCAATGACCGGTCGTGCCGCTATCCCTGCAGCGGCCGAGCTGATGCGTAATGTGCTGGCCATGGAGGAGGGCGAAACGCGCCGCCTGGCCGAGCAATGCGGCCGTCTGTACGACCTCTGAGCGCCGCCATGCCCGCGCCCCGCCCGCGGAGGGCGGGCGACATCCAGTAAAATTTTCCCTTCCCCCTTTTCAAATCGCTCTGTTGCGCTATATATAGCCAAGTTTTCACGCGGAGGAACGCCATGAGCGCAGACGATATCGAAGATGATGACTTGCAGGACGAAGAAGTAGACAACAGCGTCGTTGACGAAGCCGATGAAATGGAAGTCGATGACGAGCCGGCGGTAAAGCCGCGTAAGAAGGCGGCGGCCCAGGATGATGCCCTGGAAGGTGCGTCCATCGAGGCCAAGGCGCGTGAGCGGGAAATGCTGGCGCGGCAGATGGAGGAGTTCCTGGCCCGTGGTGGCAAGGTCCAGGAGGTCGACAACAACGCCCTGGGAGACCCGCCGAAGAAGCCGGAAGGCAAGTACGGCAGTCGACCCATCTGAGGTATCGCTGTAGGCAAAGGGCCTGCCTTCGGGCGGGCCCTTTGCGTTAGCCCCGGTAGTTCTTCAGCCAGTCGGGAATCTCGCTCAGGCAGCGCACCTCGCCATGTGGGCGCTCGGCGCCCGACCATTCCAGCCCCAGCCGATTGAACCACAGGGTATGCAGGCCGACACCGCGCGCGCCCTGGATATCATCCACCGGATGATCGCCGATGTGCAGCGCCTGCTGTGGCTCCACGCCGGCCCGTTCCAGGGCGGCGAGAAACGGTGCCGGATCAGGTTTGCTCAGGCCGATCTCATCGGCGGAGATGATGATCCTGAAATACTTTTCCAGTCCCAGGCGGCGCACATCGGCATTGCCGTTGGAGATGGTCGCCAACTGGTAGTGGCGTGACAGCTCCTCCAGCAGCGGCTCGCAGTGCGGGAAGAAGGTCAGCGCATGGCGTGCCTCGAGAAATACCTCGAATCCCGCCTGCGCCAGTTCGGCGGCCTGCTCGGCGCTGTAGCCGGCCTTGCGCAGGCCGTGCTCCAGCACCGTGATACGCAGTGCGGTGACCCGGTGACGCAGCGCGGGGTCTGCCGCCAGCACCTCCTTGCGCAGCGCGCGCCGGGCGTCGCCATCGAGCTGCTGGGTGAAGCGCGGGGCGTGGCGGTCCAGCCATTGCAGCAGGGTCTGCTCGGCCGCGACGACTACCGTCTCGGTTTCCCACAGGGTGTTGTCCAGATCGAAGGTCAGCAGTTGAATCATCTCGGGCTCGCGGGTCAGTCGTCGGACTTGCGTCTGGCACGGGGGTGCGCGCGGTCGTACACCTCGGCCAGATGCTGGAAGTTGAGGTGAGTGTACACCTGGGTGGTGCTGATATCGGCATGCCCGAGCAACTCCTGCACCGCGCGCAGGTCGCCCGAGGATTCCAGCAGGTGGCTGGCGAAGGAGTGGCGCAGCATGTGCGGATGCAGATGCTGGCCGATGTGCTCGATACCATAGCGCCGTACCCGCTGCTGGATCGCCCGCGGCGTCAACCGACGCCCCTGCATGCCAACGAATACCGGCTGGCTGGCATCCGGCACCGTCGGGCGCACCTTGAGCCAGCGGCGCAGCGCCTCGCGGGCCATGCGTCCGACCGGCAACAGCCGGGTCTTGTTGCCCTTGCCGAGCACCCGCACCTCACCCTCGGTGAGGTCGAGCTGGTCAATATTCAGCCCGGCCAGCTCCGACAGGCGCAGGCCGGAGGAATAGAACAGCTCGAGCATGGCGTGGTCGCGCACCGCCAGCCAGTCGTCGTCGCCGTCGTCGTTGAGCAGTTGCGTGGTGAGGTCGGCATCCAGCAGGCGTGGCAGCTTGCGCGCTGCTTTCGGCGCGCGCAGGTCGAGTGCCGGGTTGTGCCGGCAGCGGCGTTCGCGGATCAGGTAGTGATACAGGCTGCGCACCGCGCTGAGTTCGCGCTGCAAGCTGCGCCCGGACAGACCTGCCTGGTGCCGGCTGGCCACGTAGCGGCGCAGCAGGGCGGTATCCAGGGCGTTCCAGTCGTCGATCCGCTGCTCCTCGAGAAACCGGCAGCAGCTGTGCAGGTCGCGGCTGTAGGCCTCCAGCGTGCGCGCCGACAGTTGCCGCTCGCTGCGCAGGTGGCCGATGAAGTCGTCCAGGGCCGGCAGCAGCGGGGCGCTGGACACTACTGGCTCCGCGGCTCGCCGGCCGGCGGGCGCAGCAGTACCCGGGCCAGGGCATCGGCGACGTAGCTGAGGAACAGGGTGCCGGTGGCGCTGCGGTATTGCTGCGGATCGCGGCTGCCCAGGGCCAGCACGCCGTGCAGGCCCTGGTGCTGGATGGGGGCCAGGGCGGTGGAGGCCACTTCGCTGCCCTGCTCGCCGAACAGGAAGCGCAGTTCATGACTGCGCAGCACGCCGCTCAGGGTCTTGCCGCTGTCCAGCAGGTGGCCGATGGCTTCCCGTGCCTCGGCGTGGCTGACGCAGCGGGTATTGCAGAAGCGCTGGGTCTCGCTGAACAGGATCAGGCTGACGAAGGGCACCTGGAAGTCATCGCGCAGGCTATCCTCGATGCTGGCGATGACCTGTTCCACATCCTGGGATTCCAGCAGGTTGAGGATCAGCCGCCGGCTTTTCTCGAACAGCCGGTCGTTTTCCCGGGCGACCTCCATCAACTGGCCCAGGCGGTGGCGCACGTCGATGTTGCGCTCGCGCAACAGCTTGACCTGGCGCTCCACCAGCGATACCGCCTGGCCGGCCTGGTGCGGAATGAACAGCTCGGGCAGCAGTTCGTCATATTCGACAAAGAATGCCGGATGCCGACGCAGGTAATCCGCTACCTGGGCGGCGTCCAGCTCCTGAGATGGCTGGCTGGTTTCGCTCATACGCGTATCTGTCCTTCGTAGACCCGGCTGGCCGGGCCGGTCATCATCACCGGCTGGCCAGGGCCGGCCCATTCGATTTTCAGGTTGCCGCCGGGCAGGCGGATGGTCACCGGGGACTGCAACAGACCACGGCGGATACCGGCGACGGCGGCAGCGCAGGCGCCGGTGCCACAGGCCAGGGTTTCACCGGCACCACGCTCATGCACGCGCAACTGGGCATGATGCGCATCGAGCACCTGCATGAAACCGGCATTGACCCGCTGTGGGAAGCGTGGATGCCGTTCGATCAGCGGGCCAAGCTCGGCCACCGGATAACTGTCCAGGTCCTCGACCAGGGTCACGCAGTGGGGGTTGCCCATGGACACCGCCGACACTTCCAGTGTCAGGCCATTGACCTGCAACGGGTAGCTGTGGGCTTCGGCCTCGGCCTGGAAGGGGATCTGTTGCGGATCGAAGCGCGGTGCACCCATGTTCACCGTCACCTGGCCGTCACGGCGGACCTGGAGGGTGATCCGGCCGCCGGCTGTTTCCACCTGGATCTCCGACTTGGCGGTCAGCCGCTTGTCCTGCACGAAACGGGCGAAGCAGCGGGCGCCGTTGCCGCACTGCTCGACTTCGCTGCCATCGGCGTTGAAGATGCGGTAGCGGAAGTCCACGTCCGGACTGCCCGGCGGCTCGACCACCAGCAGCTGGTCGAAGCCGATACCGAAGTGGCGATCGCTCCACTGGCGGATCAGCTTCGGCGACAGCTGGGCATGCTGGGTCACCAGGTCGATGACCATGAAGTCATTGCCCAGGCCATGCATCTTGGTGAAGCGCAGCAGCATATCAGGCCCCGGGCAGCAGCGACTCGCCGGCGAACAGCTCGCTGACGGTTTCGCGGCGGCGTACCAGGTGGCTGGCTGCGCCATCCACCATCACCTCGGCTGCACGGGGGCGAGTGTTGTAGTTCGAGCTCATGACGAAGCCATAGGCACCCGCCGAGCGCACCGCCAGCAGGTCACCCTCGGCCAGTGCCAGCTCGCGGTCCTTGCCGAGGAAGTCGCCGGTCTCGCAGACCGGGCCGACCATGTCCCAGGCCTTGGCTTCGATGTCGCTGCGCGGGCGTACCGCATCGATGCCCATCCAGGCGCTGTACAGTGCCGGACGGATCAGGTCGTTCATTGCTGCATCGATGATCGCGAAGTTCTTGTGCTCGGTGGGCTTGAGCAGGTTGACCTGGGTCAGCAGCACGCCGGCATTGGCAGCGATCGAGCGGCCCGGCTCGAACAGCAGGGTCAGGTCACGCCCGGCGACCTTGTCCTTGACCTTGGCCAGGTACTGGCCCGGTGTCGGTGGAGTTTCGTCGCGGTAGGTCACGCCCAGGCCGCCACCCAGGTCCAGGTGACGGATGTGGATGCCTTCGGCAGCCAGTTGATCGACCAGCACCAGCATGCGATCCAGCGCATCGAGCAGCGGCGTATCGTCGGTCAGCTGCGAGCCGATATGGCAATCCGCACCCTGCACCTCCAGGTTCGGCAGCTCGGCCGCACGGCGATAGATTGCCAGCGCCTGGGCGATATCGATGCCAAACTTGTTTTCCTTGAGCCCGGTGGAGATGTACGGGTGGGTCATGGCGTCCACATCGGGATTGACCCGCAGCGATACCGGGGCCTTGACGCCCAGCTCGGCAGCGACCCGCTGCAGACGCTCCAGTTCGGCGGCCGACTCGATGTTGAAGCACTTGATGCCGACCTCGAGCGCGCGGCGCATTTCCTCTTCGGTCTTGCCCAGGCCGGAGAATACCACCCGTGCCGGGTCGCCGCCGGCGGCCAGTACGCGCTCCAGCTCGCCACCGGAAACGATATCGAAGCCGGCGCCCAGGCGTGCCAGCACGCCCAGCACCGCCAGGTTGGAGTTGGCCTTGACGGCAAAGCAGACCAGATGGGACACGCCACTCAGCGCGCTGTCCCAGGCGACGAATGCCTGCTCGATAGCACGGCGCGAATAGACGTAGCAGGGTGTACCATACTGCGCGGCGATGGCGGACAGGGCGACACTTTCGGCATGCAGCTCGCCGTTGTGGTATTGAAATTCACTCATGAAATGTTTCAGTTTTCCGTAGGTTGCTGGATCAGTGCTTCCCGGGCCGGATCAACCGGCTGGCCGGCTGTCTCTTCGGGCATGTACAGAGGGCCTTTCTGGCCACAGCCCGCGAGTGACAGGAGTACAACGAACGCCGCGATGGATCGTTTCATGATGGAACCCTGGTTGATAAACGGACAATATGCGGCAGTATACCGAGCCTGGGAGCCTGGCGCACCCGCCGCGAAAACCGGATTAAGGAAGGTAAATGAGTGATTTGACTGAAAGCGAGTTCCACCGTCAGGTTGACCTGATTCAGGATCGCATCGAGCAGGCGCTGGACGCCGCCGAGCTGGACCTGGACATGGAGCAGACCGAGGGCTCACTGGTGCTGATGCTGGCCAGCGGCCCACGGCTGGTCATCGGCCGGCAGCCGGCCTCGCGCGAGCTGTGGCTGGCCACACCTGACGCGACCCTGCATTTCGGCTACCAGCAGGGGCAGGGCTGGGTGCATGACAGCGATGATGAAGCGCTGGCCAGTGTGCTGGCCCAGGTCATCGCCGAACTGACTGGGGATGACCTGGAACTGGAGCTGGATGAGTAATGATGAACAAGGGGCATGAGGCAGATGTCCCCATGCCCGGAGCAGCCGGCCGTTCAGGCCCGCAGGATGGTCAGCAGACGCTGCGCCTGCTCCGCGGCCTTCAGCCCCAGGCTGGTCAGGTAGCCGCCGTCATCCATGGTGATCAGGCCGCGCTGATACAGGCGTGCAGCGGCGGCGATGGTGTTGGGTGAGGCCTCGTGCTGATGAACCTTCAATCCCTCCAGGGTATTGTCCAGATTGAATTGGGCCAGCAGGTTGATGTCGTCAACTTCGTCGGTTGTCAGAGACATGGGCAGTACCTTTTCCAATGGTCGGTAATCTACTCCCGCAGTCTAGCCGCAAAACGCAGGCCGGTGGTGAACTGCATACTGGCGTCGTATTCATCGTCTTGATGGGCTGGAAATTCGTCGCCGGCGCGAGTACAACTGATCCCCACTTACAACAAGATACAGGAAGGACCCCATGCTGCGACTTCATGGCTTTGCCGTCAGCAACTATTTCAACATGGCCAAGCTGGCCCTGCTGGAAAAAGGTGTGGATTTCGAGATCAACACCATTCACGCCAGCCAGACCCCCGAATTCCTGGCGATGAGCCCGCGCGGCAAGGTGCCGTGCCTGGAAACCGAGCAGGGCTTCATCAACGAGACCAACGTGATCCTGGAATATATCGAAGAGACCCAGGGTGGCAAGGCGCTGCTGCCCAGCGATCCCTTTGCCCGGGCCCGGGTCCGCGCGCTGACCAAGGAGATCGAACTGTATATCGAGCTGCCGGCGCGCAGCTGCTATCCGGAGGTGTTCTTCGGCGGCAAGGTGGACCAGGCCACCAAGGACAAGGCCCAGGCCGAGCTGCTGGCCGGCGTCGCCGCACTGCGCCGGCATGCCAGCTTCGCGCCCTATGTGGCCGGTAGCGAGATGACCATCGCCGATATCATGTTCCTGTTCAGTATCGACCTGGCCCGTGCCGTTGGCCGCAAACTGTTCGGCATCGACCTGCTGGAAGACTGGCCCGAGGCCGCGGCGCTGCTGGAACTGCTCAGCCAGAACCCCAATGTGCAGCGTATCGAGGCGGACAAGAATGCCGAGATGGCTGCGTTCATCGCCGCCATGGCCGGGCAGCGCAAGTAACCGCTACGGGCAATGCAAATGGGGGAGGAGGATTCCTCCTCCTGTAGCGGTGCTGGGGTGTAGCGCGCCTGAGACCGTGAAAGTATTTCCTCGCCTTCGCTCGCGAACCCAAAAGGCGGGATAGGAGGCTGTTATCTACTATTGCCC
>NZ_JACLGO010000022.1 GCF_014219065.1 Halopseudomonas xiamenensis | reverse complement strand
AGGTCGGAAGCGACGCTAGCCCCTCCACCCTGACAGGTCCCATTTTGGACCTGCAGGAAAACCATACAAGCGGCGCCTCGCCGCGATGGGCGCGCCTGTCTACCTGATATTCAACGCCGGAATCAGGCTGCTATCGACGTCCTGCCCAGGCACCGGCACCGGTGCGGCCAGACCCAGGTTGTTCTTCTCGAATACCCGGTCGGCGCGATAGCTGGAGCGTACCAGCGGTCCAGCGGCCACTTCCATGAAACCCTTGGCCAGGCCCAGTTCACGATAACGGTTGAACTCTTCCGGGCTGACCCAGCGCTTGACCGGCAGGTGGTTGCGGGTCGGCTGCAGATACTGGCCGAGGGTGACGATATCCACGCCGATGGCGCGCAGCTCGTCGAAGGTCTGCAGGATTTCCTCGTCGGTTTCCCCCAGCCCGACCATCAGGCTGGTCTTGGTCAGCACATCTGGACGGTAGCGCTTGGCGTGTTCCAGTACCTTCAGCGTCTTGGCATAGCCGGCACGTGGGTCACGCACTTCGTAGGTCAGGCGCTCGACGGTCTCGACGTTCTGGGCGAAGACTTCCAGCCCTGAGTCGACCACCAGCTCCACAGCGGTCAGGTCGGCATTGAAGTCCGGCGTCAGCGCCTCGACCACCACCTGCGGGGTGCGCTGCTTGATGGCGCGCACGCAGGCGGCATAGTGGGCGGCGCCGCCGTCGGCCAGGTCGTCGCGGTCGACCGAGGTCAGCACGATATAACGCAGAGCCATGAGTTCGACCGAGCGGGCGGTATTTTCCGGTTCTTCGTGGTCCAGCCAGCCGTTGGGGTTGCCAGTGTCCACTGCGCAGAAACGGCAGGCGCGGGTGCACACCGAGCCCATCAGCATGATGGTGGCGGTGCCGTTGGACCAGCATTCACCCATGTTCGGGCAGTGGGACTCCTGGCAGACAGTACTCAACCGGTGTTCGGAAACGTTACGCTTGACCGCTTCGAAACGGTCACCAGCGGGCGCCTTGACCCGCAGCCACTTGGGCTTGGGTTCGAACACCTGGGGTTCGGCGCTGGCGCGGCGTTTCTGGCCATCCTTGATCGCGGCAATGCCCTGGGCATTGCGGAACTTCTGGCCACTGGCGACGTGGTTCGGGGTGCTGTCAGACATCGGGTCAAGGGCTCCTGGTAGAGGCTCCACGGGGTTGTTCGAGGCACTGGCTGGCTTGTGGCCACGGCGCAGTTTACCACAGACGCCGTGGCTGTTGGGGAGTCAGCCTTGACCATCACCATCACCATCACCATCACCACCGTCATCCTTCGCGAAGGCGAAGGATCCACCGGCCGCTCCAAGCCAGCCGGAACGGTGGATCCTCGGCCTACGCCGAGGATAACGGGGTGGGGTGAAGAATGACGGAGAAGGGGCCGCGATAAGGCTGGGTCAATCGCTGAAGTGGCCGGCGATCTCTTCCAGGCGGGTCAGCTCTACCCGGGCAATACGCATGTGCTCGATCTCGAGAATGCGAATCTGCCAGCCATCCACGGTCAACAGTTCATCCTGCTCAGGCATATGTTCGAGCTGGTTGAGGATCAAGCCGGCCAGGGTGGTGTACAGCGAGCTGCGCGGCAGTGGCTCGGGCAGCTGGCGGTTGATCTCCTCCAGGTTCTCGCTGGCATCGACCTCATAGCGGCCCGGTTCCATGGCCACGACGCTGGGCGTCAGGTCCATGCCCTGTTCGGCCTCCGGCAGCTCGCCGGCGATGGCTTCCATGATATCGGTCAGGCTGACGATGCCTTCCAGGGTGCCGAACTCGTCGACAACGAAGGCCATCTGCTTGCCTTCGTGACGGAAGGCTTCCAGGGCCTTGATCGCGTTCTGGGTTTCGAACAGTACGACCGGTTGCTCGATGTACTGCTCGAAGTCTAGCTGGCCGCCGCGCAGGATGGCGTCGAGCAGGGTCTTCTTCTGCACTATGCCCAGGGGCTCGTCCTGCTTGCCATCGCGGATTACCGCCAGGCGTGAGTAGGGCGAGTCCAGCAGTTGCTGGCGTTGTTCGTCGAGGCTGTTGCTCAGGTCCAGCGCATGCACCTCGCGGCGCGGGGTCATCAGCGCCTTGATGTTGGTGTCGGCCAGGCTCAGCACGCCGCGGATCATGTCGCGCTCATTGTCCTGGAAGATCGGTTGCTCGATGTCGTCGTCGCTCAGGTCCTCGGGCGAGACCTGCTCGGCGCTGTCGCCCTTGCCGAGCAGGCGCAAGATGTTGTTGGCGGTACGCTCGCGCAGGGTGCCGCCGGTATCCAGCCATTTCTGCTTGTTGTGCCGGGCCAACTGGTTGAAGAACTCGACCATGATCGAGAAACCGATGGCGGCGTACAGGTAGCCCTTGGGAATATGCAGGCCGACACCTTCAGCCACCAGGCTGAAGCCGATCATCAGCAGGAAGCCCAGGCACAGGATGATCAGTGTCGGGTGGGCATTGACGAAGCGGGTCAGGCGCTTGCTCGCCAGCAGCATCACGGCCATGGCGACGATCATGGCAATCGCCATTACCGCCAGTTCGTCGGCCATGCCGATGGCGGTGATCACCGAGTCGATGGAGAACACCGCATCGAGAATGACGATCTGGGTAACCACCACGCCGAAGCTGGAGTAGGCCAGTCTGGCGCCGCTGGTGTGCTGGCGGCCTTCCAGGCGCTCGTGCAGTTCCATGGTGGCCTTGAACAGCAGGAACAGACCACCGGCGAGCATGATGATGTCGCGCGCGGACACGCCGTGCTCGCCGAGGTGGAACAGCGGGTTGGTCAGGGTCACCAGCCAGGCGATGCTCATCAGCAGCATCAGGCGCATTATCAGGGCCAACGACAGGCCCAGCACGCGTGCCTTGTCGCGTTGGTTCGGCGGCAGCTTCTCCGCCAGTACGGCGATGAACACCAGGTTATCGATACCCAGGACGATTTCCAGGGCAATCAGGGCGAACAGACCCGCCCAGACGGTAGGATCAGCCAGCCATTCGAACATGGTCGGCCTCCATTACGGACTGGTGCAGGCATACTGCAGAAACGGATTGTGCGGATGGGGTGCGAAGACGGTCTGTCATCGCGGATGTTCGGGGAGGGACGGAAGTCAAAACGGTAAACCGGTAGCCATTGGAAAAAACGTTATACGCTTTCTTCCGCGCCGAGACAAACGGATATTTTCCACACCAGTCAGTTGTCCCGGTTGCGCAGTGCCTTGAGCAGTTGCTGGTCGGGGTAGCCGTCGGCCGGCCAGCCCAGGGCGATCTGCAGGCGCCGGATGGCCTGGCGGGTATTGGCACCGATGATGCCATCGACGCTGCCGGGCTCAAAACCATGGGCTTCGAGGCGCTCCTGCAACTCCAGGCGCTCGCTGCGGGACAGGGGTTCGTCATCGGTCGGCCAGCTGGCATGGATCTGCCCGCGTCCCTGGAAGCGTTCGGCCAACAGACCGATGGCCAGCGCATAACTGGTGGAGTTGTTGTAGCGCAGGATACTGCGGAAATTGTTCAGCACCAGGAATGCCGGTCCGCGATGCCCGGCGGGCAGTACCAGGGTGGCCTGTTCCGACGAACGGCTGTCCAGCGCCCGGCCGCGGGCATCGCTGACACCCAGACTGGCCCATTCGGCCAGTGATTTGCGGATGCTCATATCGGCCAGTGCATAGTCGAAACCATCCGCCAGGCGCACCTCCATGCCCCAGGGCGCACCGGGCTGCCAGTTGGAGGCCTTGAGGTAGTTGGCCGCGGAGGCCAGGGCGTCGGCCTCGGTGTGCCAGATGTCGCGCTTGCCGTTGCCGTCGAAGTCCACCGCATAGTCGTTGTAGGTGGTGGGGATGAACTGGGTCTGGCCCATGGCACCGGCCCAGGAGCCGGTCATGGCGGTGACCGTGGTGTCGCCACGCTGCAGTATCTGCAGGGCGGCCAGTAGCTGGGTCTGGGCGAACTCCGAGCGCCGGCCCTGATGGGCGAGGGTGGCCAGGGAGCGGATCACTGAGCGATCACCCATGTTGCTGCCGAAATTGCTCTCCAGCCCCCAGATGGCGACCAGGATGTGCCGATCGACACCATAGCGGGCCTCGATCTGCTGCAGGGTGACGGCATGTCGGGTGAGCATGACCCGACCGGTGGCCTGGCGCTGGGAGGACAGCGCTCCGTCCAGATAGGCCCACACCGGGCGGGTGAACTCGGGCTGGCTCTGGTCGGCTTTCAGTACCGCTGGATCAGGTTCGATACCGCGGAATGCCCGGTCGAAAGTATCCGGGCGGATGCCGGATTGGAGCGCCTGGTCACGGAATCCGGTACGCCACTGGGCGAAGCTGCGCTCTTCGCTGTGCTCGGCGGCGCTGCCGCCCGGCTGCACCGAGGCTTCCAGGCGATTTTCACCACAGGCGGACAGTACCAGGAGGCTGGTCGCCACGGCGATGAAGGTGCGGCACAGGGCTCTGGAGCGAATGGGCAGATTGGGCATGTATCGGGTTCCGGCATATTCAGTTTGCGCCCCACTGTAGCATGCGATGCGCCATGGACACACCGCTGGGTCGGGTCGTACTGCTGTTTGAGGGTGCGACGCACTCCAGGTTCCCGGCGTTGTGAGATAAAAAGCGCATTGCACAACGGGCCAGGTAATGACACGGGGTTTTGACAACCGACTAAACTGGTTGGACAGCAATTGAACGGGGAAAAGGCAATGAGTAACGGCAAAGTGCTGGCGTGCATTGACGCTTCACCGATACTGCCGGCGGTATGCGACTACGCCGCCTGGGCGCGTAACCGGTTGCAGGCGCCGTTGACCTTGCTGCACGTGCTCGAGGACGTGCCGGCGCTGGCGGAGAACGAGATGGCCGGCAATATCGGCCTGGGTGATCGCGAGTTCCTGGTCCGGGAGTTGGCTGAACTGGACGAAAAGCGCGCGCGCCTGTTGCGTGAGCAGGGCAACTTCCTGCTGCAGACCGCGGCGGCGAGTGTGGCCGGTGCGGCGGAGCAGGTGGAGTGCCTGCAGCGGCACGGCGGTCTGGCCGATACGCTGAGTGAGCTGAGCGGCGATATCCGTTTGCTGGTGATGGGGCGTCAGGGCAGTAGCAGCAATTCGTTGCGACCACAGGTCGGCAGTCACCTGGAAACGGTGATTCGCACCTTGTCCCGACCGATCCTGGTGGTCCCCGGTGCGTTCCGTATGCCGGACAGTGTGCTGCTGGCCTACGACGCTGGGCCGAGTACGCGCAAATGCGTCGATATGCTGATCAATAGCCCGCTGCTCCAGGGATTGCCGGTACACCTGTTGTCCGTCGGCGCCGAGAGCACCACGGCGCGGGAAACCTTGTCCGCCGCCGAGCAGCGCCTGCGCCAGGCCGGATTCGAGGTGACAGCGGTGCTGCGTGCCGGTGAGGTCGAGCAGACCCTGCTGGATTATGCCGACACGCATGATATCGGCCTGCTGGTGATGGGGGCATACGGGCATTCGCGGATACGGCAGTTCTTCGTCGGCAGTACCACCACCAACATGCTGGCCAGGACTACCCGCCCTCTGTTGTTGCTGCGTTAGCCCGCCACCAACGGCAGCCGGGTACCGGCGGCCTGGACTATGATCAGGCCCAGGGTATCCCAGGGTGAACCGGGGCTCTGGCCCTTGATCTGCTCATCGACCTGCTGGGCCAGGCCCAGCAGCGCTGCCCAGCGCTCTACCGGGTGCCGTTGCAGGGCGCGGCTCAGCAGTGGCTTGCGTTTGTCCCATACCGGCGGACGCTGGCTGGCGAAGACCTTGTCCTGCGGGATGCCACGCGCAAGCTCGTGAGCCATGTTGTGCAGGCTGCGCAGTTCCCGACTGAGCGCCCAGAGCACCACCGGCGCTTCGACCCCTTCGCCGCGCAGACCCTGGAGGATACGCAGGCCATGCTGGGCTTCACCCTGCAGCATGGCGTCGGCGAGGTTGAATACATCGAAACGGGCGCTGTCGGCGACCACCTGTTGCACGGTCTGCAGGTCCAGCTGCCCGCTGTCGCAGAACAGCTTGAGCTTCTCGATTTCCTGGGCGGCGGCCAGCAGGTTGCCTTCCACCCGTACACTGAGCAGCTCCAGCGCCTCGGGGCTGGCATGCAACCCGGCCGCCGCCAGGCGATCCCGCATCCAGGCAGGTAGCTGGTGCGCATCCACCGGCCAGATCTGCAGGAAGCGGCTGTGCGCATGCTCGATCAGCGCCTTGGCCCATTTGCTGCGCTGGGTGCTGCCATCGAGCTTGGGCAGGCTGACCAGCAGGGTAGTGTCAGGCGGAGGGTTGTCCAGCCAGGCGATCAGCGCCTTGGCGCCTTCGTCGCCGGGCTTGCCGCCGGGAATGCGCAATTCGACCAGGCGTTGCTGGGCGAACAATGACAGGCTGTGGCTGGCATCATGCAACTGTCCCCAGTCGAAGCTGCGATCGACATGGAACACCAGACGCTCTTCGCTGCCGGCATTGCGGCAGGCGCTGCGGATCAGGTCGGCGCTTTCACCGCACAGCAGCGGGTCATCACCACTGACCACGTACACCGGCGCCAGCCCTTCGGCGAGCTGACGCTGTAGCTGTGTGGCGTTGAGCTTCATGGGGCCAGCAGAACCTAGGGCGCCTGACGGTCGAGTGCCTGTTCGCGGGCAGCCAGGTCGCCTGCGGAAATGCTCGACAGGCGGAACATCAGCTGCCGGGTCAGGTCCTGGAGCATTTCCCGGTGCAGCAGCGCTTCCTCTTCGCTGGTACCGATCAGGTTGTCCTTGTCATTGACGTAGACGCGCTGGGTGGACAGGGTTTCCGGGCCGATCAGCGCGCGACCCTGCTGGTCGCTGATCTGGAAGGTCAGCTCGCTGGTCAGCTCATATTCGGCCGGCGTCGAGCGGTAGGTATAGGTTACCGCGCGGCGTTCCCTGCGTTCCTCCAGCAGTTGCAGGTGATAGGGCGCGGAGCTGCGCACATCCACGCCATTGACCTGCAGCGCTTCGAGTACGCTCTGGTAGGTGGGGCCGTAGCTGTTGCGGGCGCTGACGTTCAGCTCGTCCAGCTTGACGCTGTCGACGCCGGTGCCGCGCAGGTGGAAGCCGCAGGCGCTGAGCAGCAGGCTGGCGCCGAGCACGGCGCAGCTCAGCAGGTGACGGGGGCGTTGCAGTGGCATGCTGATTCTCCGTTGCGTATCAATTGGCGACAATATTGACCAGCTTGCCCGGCACCACGATCACCTTGCGGATGGTCAGGCCTTCGGTAAAGCGCAATACATTTTCGTTGCTGCGCGCTGATGCTTCCACCGCCTCGCGGCTGGCGTCGGCCGGTACCTCGATATGGCCGCGCAGCTTGCCGTTGACCTGGATCACCAGCTGCAAGCTGTCCTGCACCAGGGCGCTTTCATCCAGTTCGGGCCAGGCCGTGTCGATTACCGGCGAGCTGTGACCCAGTGCCTGCCACAGGGCATGGCAGATGTGCGGGGTAATCGGTGCCAACAGCAGAGTAACGGTTTCCAGGCCTTCCTGGAGCACGGCCCGATCCTGCTCGCTGTCACGCGGAGCCTTATCCAGCACGTTCATCAGCGTCATCACCGCGGCGATAGCGGTGTTGAACTTGTGGTGCTGGCCGATATCCTGGCTGGCCTGACGGATCGCCAGGTGGGTGGCGCGGCGCACGTCCTTCTGGGTCTCGTTCAGGCTGGCCAGTGCCAGTGCGCCGGGCAGGCCGTCGTTGACGTGCTGCTGGGCCAGGCGCCAGACCCGGCGCAGGAAGCGCTGGGCGCCCTCGACGCCGGAGTCGGACCACTCCAGGCTCATGTCCGGCGGCGAGGCGAACATCATGAACAGGCGGCAGGTATCGGCGCCGTACTGGTCGATCATCGCCTGGGGGTCCACGCCGTTGTTCTTCGACTTGGACATCTTCTCGGTACCGCCGATCACCACCGGCTCGCCATCGCTGGCCAGGCGGGCGCTGGTGACCTTGCCCTTGGCGTCGCGCTCGACTTCCACTTCCGCCGGGTTGAACCAGGTACGGGCGCCCTTGGCGTCGATCCGGTAGTAGGTCTCGGCCAGCACCATGCCCTGGGTCAGCAGGTTCTTGAACGGTTCGTCCGAATCGACCAGGCCCTGGTCGCGCATCAGCTTGTGGAAGAAGCGCGCATACAGCAGGTGCAGGATCGCGTGTTCGATGCCGCCGATGTACTGATCCACCGGCAGCCAGTGGTTGGCCGCCGCCGGGTCGACCATGCCCTTGTCGTAGTGCGGGCTGGCGTAGCGGGCGAAATACCAGGAGCTTTCGACGAAGGTGTCCATGGTGTCGGTTTCACGACGCGCCGGCTGGCCGCAACGCGGGCAACTGCATTCGTAGAATTCCGGCATCTTCGCTAGCGGGCTGCCGGCGCCGTCGGGGACCACGTCCTCGGGCAGCACCACCGGCAACTGTTCGTCCGGTACCGGTACGTCGCCGCAGTTCTGGCAATGGATGATCGGGATCGGGCAGCCCCAGTAGCGCTGGCGGCTGATGCCCCAGTCGCGCAGGCGGAACTGGGTGCGTTCGGCACCGAGATCCTTCTGCTTGAGCACTTCGCCGATGGCGGTGAAGGCGCTGTCGAAGTCCAGGCCGTCGAACTCCTCGGAGTTGATCAGCGGGCCTTTCTCGGCGTAGGCGTCCTGCCAGGGCGCGGGGGTGGTGTCGCCGGCGGAGGTGCGGATCACCGGCTTGATCGGCAGGTGGAACTGGCTGGCGAACTCGAAGTCGCGCTCGTCATGCGCTGGCACGGCCATTACCGCGCCTTCGCCATAACCCATCAGCACATAGTTGGCGACCCATACCGGCAGCTTCTCGCCGGTCAGCGGGTGCTCGACGAACAGGCCGGTGGGCATGCCCTTCTTGTCCTGGGTGGCGATATCGGCCTCGGATACACCGCCGCGCTTGCACTCGTCGATGAACGCCTGCAGCGCCGGGTTGCTGGCCGCGGCCTGGGTCGCCAGCGCATGCTCGGCGGCGACCGCGACATAGGTGGCGCCCATCAGGGTGTCGGGGCGGGTGGTGAACACCTTGAGCTTGCCGGCATGGCCGATCGAGGCATGGTCATAGGGGAAGTGCACCTCCATGCCCACCGACTTGCCGATCCAGTTGCGCTGCATGGTCTTGACCTGCTCCGGCCAGCCGGGCAGGTCGTCCAGCGAACTCAGCAGCTCCTCCGCATAGTCGGTGATGCGGAAGTAGTACATGGGGATCTCGCGCTTCTCGACCAGCGCGTCGCTACGCCAGCCCCGGCCATCGATGACCTGTTCGTTGGCCAGCACGGTCTGGTCGACCGGGTCCCAGTTGACGGTGCCGTTCTTGCGGTAGATCACGCCCTTCTCGAACAGCTTGGTGAACAGCCACTGTTCCCAGCGGTAGTAGTCGGGGCTGCAGGTGGTGAACTCGCGCGACCAGTCGATGGCCAGGCCCAGGCTCTTCAGCTGGGTGCGCATGTAGTCGATATTGGCGTAGGTCCAGGTGGCGGGCGCTACCTGGTTGTTCATCGCGGCGTTTTCCGCCGGCATGCCGAAGGCATCCCAGCCCATGGGCTGCAGTACGTTGCGCCCCTGCATGCGCTGGTAGCGGGCGATCACGTCACCGATGGTGTAGTTGCGCACATGGCCCATGTGTAGCTTGCCGCTCGGGTAGGGGAACATCGACAGGCAGTAGTAGGTATCGCGGCCTGGGGTCTCGTCCACCTTGAAGGCGTCGGTCTGTTCCCAGGCGTGCTGGGCGGCGTTTTCGGTTTCGCGGGGGGAATACTGTTCTTGCATGGGCGTGGACTGTATGTCGACTCGTATGTCAGGGAAAAAAGTGATGGGGCAGCATACACCACCGGGCCCGGCTCAGGTAGTCATATGCCATTCGTCGCCGGGGCCGGGGCAAGCCGGGCGCCGGGTCTATGCTGAGGGCAAAGGTTGTCCGTAGCTCGTTTTACAAGGGAGAACAATATGAAACCATTGGAGCCGGAAGTCGTGAATTGCAGCCGTGATTCATCCTATGGGCGGTTGCTGCGCCGCCTCGACCAGGCCCTGGACCTCGCCCGCACCCGGCAGTGGATGGCGGGTCAGCATACGGGGCCCAGCGAACTGGAAGTGTACGGTTTGAGCGAGCAGGATCTGCAGGTGCTGAAGCAGATCCTCAACACCATGAACCATCGCCGTGCGGCGGCCTCACCCTCGGTGCTGGCGGCGAGCGATCACGCACAGCAGCAGAACCACCATCATTAGCACGGCCAGCGGCCAACTGCCCCAGCGCAGCCAGGGCGTCAGCCCCTCGCGGGGTTGCACCTGACCATGTAGTGCCACCTGCTGGAATTGCGGAATCTGCGCGGTGATCTCGCCGCGGTGATCGATCAGCGCGGTGACGCCGTTGTTGGTGCCGCGAATCATCCAGCGCCCACTTTCCAAAGCCCGCATGCGCGCCATCTGCAGATGCTGCAGCGGGCCGATCGACTTGCCGAACCAGCTGTCGTTACTGATGGTCAGCAGCAGCTCGCTGCGTGCGGCCAGGCGCGCGGCGAAATCGGGATAGACGGTTTCATAGCAGATCATCGGTGCCAGCCTGTAGCCGGCGGCCTGCAGCGGCTCCTGCTGCAACGGCCCGCGGGAAAAGTCCGACATGGGCAGGTCGAAGAAGGCGATCAGGCCGCGCAGCAGATCCTCCAGCGGGACGTACTCACCGAAGGGCACCAGCTTGTGCTTGAGATACTGGCTGGGCTGCTCGCCGGCGACCATGATGCCGTTGTAGATGCGCATCTGGCCCTGCTCGTCGGTCTCGTCCACCGGAATGCCGGTGATCAGCGTGCTGCCCTGTTGCGCCAGGTTGGCCGCCATGCCCTGGACGAAGGGCATGGCGCGGCTGCTCAGCACCGGGATCGCGGTTTCCGGCCAGATGATCAGGTCGGCCTGCTGGGCATAGCTCATGTCGCGGTAGGTGGCCAGGGTGTAGTCGATGTGCGCCGGGTCCCATTTGCGCGACTGTTCGATGTCGGCCTGGATCAGCGCCACCGACAGCGGCGCACCGGCCGGACGGGTCCATTCGATCTGGCCGAGCAGGGCGCCACCACCCCAGACCAGTACCAGCAGCACCGCCGCCGATAGCGCTTGCGCACGCTGTCGCCACAGCGTCCATTCGCTGAGCAGGCAGGCAGTCAATATGGTGAAGAAACTGAGCAGCCAGACGCCGCCCAGCGGCGCCCAGCCGGCCAGCCAGGTATCGGTGTGCGCGTAGCCCTGGTACAGCCAGGGAAAACCGGTGAGAAACCAGCTGCGGAAGAACTCCTGCGCCACCCACAAGGCGGCGAAGCCGCCGCTGGCCAGCCAGGGCCGAGCGGCCGGCCGCAACCAGCGCGCCCACAGCCAGGCCATCAGCGCCGGGATCAGCGCCAGGCCCAGTACCAGGCCGATGGTCAGCAGCGCGGCCAGCGCCGGCGCGGCATAGCCATGCACATGGATGCTGACGTAGATCCAGGACACCCCGCTGAGAAACAGTCCGGTGCCCCAGTACCAGCCGCGCCAAGCTGCCTGCCGGGGATTCAGGTCGTGCAGCCCCTGGTACAGCAGGGCGGCCGAGAGCAGGCCCAGCGGCCAGAGATCGAAGGGGGTGAAGGACAGGGTGGTCAGCGCACCGGCGCACAGCGCCAGCAGATGCCCGGGCCAGCCGGGACCGCGCAACCATTGCAACAGCTTGTGGGGCAGAGCCATGGACATCCTTGCTGGTCAGGGCTGGATCAGGGTCACTCGCAGCAGGTGCACGCGGCGGCTGTCGGAGTTGAGGATACGTACGCGGAAGCCGTCCAGTTCGACGATCTCGTTGCGTTTGGGCAGATGGCCGAAGGCATTCATCACCAGGCCGCCGAAGGTATCGAACTCTTCGTCGGAGAACTCGGTATCGAAGTGCTCGTTGAACTCCTCGATCGGCGTCAGGCCCTTGACCAGGAAGTCGCCGGAGGGCAGCGACTTGATGTAGTCCTCGTCATCGATGTCGTGCTCGTCCTCGATATCGCCGACGATCTGCTCCAGCACGTCCTCGATGGTGATCAGCCCCGACACGCCGCCGTACTCGTCGATGACGATGGCCATGTGGTTGTGCGTCGAGCGGAACTCCTTGAGCAGCACGTTGAGCCGCTTGGACTCGGGCACGCAGGTGGCCGGGCGCAGCACATCCTTGATATTGAAGCGCTCGGTACCCTCTGCCAGCAGCAGCGGCAACAGGTCCTTGGCCAGCAGGATGCCGAGCACGTCATCGATGCTCTCGCCGATCACCGGGAACCGCGAGTGGCCTTCCTCGATCAGCGACGGCAGGAACTCGCGGGGCTTCTGGCTGGCTTTGATGGTGATCATCTGCGAGCGCGGGATCATGATGTCGCGCACCTGCATGTCGGCGACCTGCATCGCGCCCTCGATGATGGTCAGCGCTTCGAGGTCGAGTACCTCGTTGCGTTGGGCGTCGCGCAGCAGTTCGAGCAGTTCCTGGCGATTGCGTGGCTCGTGGGCGAACGGCTGGACCAGTTTCTCCAGCCAGGTCTTGGGGCCGCTGCTTGGTCGATCTTCGCTCATGGCAGTGTTACTCATCACTCGTCGGATTCAAGATAGGGGTCGGCGATACCCAGCTCGGCCAGCAGCTCGCGCTCCAGCTGCTCCATGGCCTCGGCCTCGGCATCCTCGATATGGTCATGGCCGAGCAGGTGCAGGCAGCCATGGATGACCATGTGCGCCCAGTGCGCCTCGCGCGGCTTGCCCTGTTCGGCGGCTTCGCGGTTGACCACCGGGACGCAGATGACCAGGTCGCCGAGCAGCGGGATGTTCAGTTCGGGGGGCAGGTCGGCGGGGAAGGACAGTACGTTGGTCGGGTAGTCCTTGTGCCGGTATTCGCTGTTCAGCGCCTGGCTTTCCTCGGCGTCGACCAGGCGGATGGTCAGTTCATGCTCGGGTTTGTCACGCAGGGCCAGGGCGGCCCAGCGTAGCAGGCTGTCGTCATCGGGTTGATCGGGGGCGTCGGTCGCCCTTTGTATGTCTACCTCAATGGTCATTCTGGCGCTCCTTGCGCTGGCGTTCCTGCTCCTGGCGATGGTCGAAGCGGTCGTAGGCCTCGACGATGCGCTGCACCAGCGGATGGCGCACCACGTCCTTGGACTTGAAGTGGGTGAAGCCGATGCCTTTCACGTCCTTGAGCACGTCCATGACGTGGGTCAGCCCGGAGCGGGTGCCACGCGGCAGGTCGACCTGGGTGATGTCGCCGGTGATCACCGCAGTCGAGCCGAAGCCGATGCGGGTGAGGAACATCTTCATCTGCTCCAGGGTGGTGTTCTGGCTTTCGTCGAGAATGATGAAGCTGTTGTTCAGCGTACGCCCGCGCATGTAGGCCAGCGGTGCGACCTCGATCACCTGCTTCTCGATCAGCTTGGCCACCTGCTCGAAGCCGAGCATCTCGTACAGCGCGTCATACAGCGGCCGCAGGTAGGGGTCGATCTTCTGCGACAGGTCGCCGGGCAGAAAGCCCAGTTTCTCGCCGGCCTCGACCGCCGGGCGCACCAGCAGGATGCGGCGGATCTGCTCGCGCTCCAGCGCGTCCACCGCGCAGGCGACGGCCAGGTAGGTCTTGCCGGTACCGGCCGGACCTATGCCGAAATTGATGTCATGCTCCTGGATCGAGCGCACGTAGCTCTGTTGGTTCGGCCCGCGTGGCTGGATGGT
Organism: Halopseudomonas xiamenensis; assembly: GCF_014219065.1. Lineage (GTDB taxonomy): Bacteria > Pseudomonadota > Gammaproteobacteria > Pseudomonadales > Pseudomonadaceae > Halopseudomonas > Halopseudomonas xiamenensis. Next base: position 61,809 of record NZ_JACLGO010000022.1, on the reverse strand, counting down.
CATGCGCTTGGTGCGCAATACCACTGGCTTGTGGCCGTCGCTGCTGTGCAGGCTTTCGCTGAGGTTCTCCAGCCCAGACTCCTGTAGGTACAGGTGTACGGTATCGGGCGACAGGTCCTTGTTGTCACGGGTTTCGCGGTACAACTGGCGCAGCACCGCCTCGGCGGAACGGGTGATGGCAGGGTCGCCGATCAGTTCGAAATGATTGCCGCGGTTGCGGACCTCGATGCCGAGGCGTTGTTCGATCAGGCGCAGGTTTTCATCGAATTGACCGCAGAGACTGGCGAAGCGCCGGGAATCCACGGGCTCGATGCTGAAGCGATGAATAGTCAAGGGAACGTTCAAATTGGTCTGTAGGTGGCCATATGGCAGTCAGGAAAACACAGCATAGCGCGCAACGCGGGCGATGCAAAGCGGGTGGTGCGCCGGCGCCCCGAGCTGGGGCGGCGGCCTCAATGCACTGTGGCGGTCAACAGGCTGCCACGCAGGGAGTGGGGCAGGGCCTCGTCGATGTGTACGTCGACGAACTGGCCGATCAGCCGCGGGTTGTCGCAGCGGAAGTTGACGATACGGTTGTGTTCGGTACGGCCCTGGAGCATGCCGGGGTCCTTTTTCGAGTAGTCGGTCACCAGGATACGCTGGGCGCTGCCGACCATGCGCCGGCTGTTCTCGAAGCCCTGCTGGTTGAGGCGTGCCTGGAGAATCTGCAGGCGCTGCTTCTTGACTTCCATGGGCGTGTCGTCGGGCAGGTCTGAGGCGGGTGTGCCGGGGCGTGCGCTGTAGACGAAGGAGTAGGAGAAGTCGAAGCCGATCTCCTCCACCAGTTTCATGGTCTGCTCGAAGTCGCGGTCGGTCTCGCCGGGGAAGCCGACGATGAAGTCCGAACTGAGGATGATGTCCGGCACCGCCGCCTTGAGCTTGCGCACCCGCGACTTGTACTCCAGCGCCGTGTGGTTGCGCTTCATCCCGGCCAGTACCCGGTCGGAGCCAGACTGTACCGGCAGGTGCAGGTACTTGACCAGTTCCGGTACTTCGGCGTGGGCGCGGATCAGGCTGTCGGAGAACTCCAGCGGGTGCGAGGTGGTGTAGCGGATGCGGTCGATGCCGTCGATCTCCGCGATTACCCGGATGAGGTCGGCCAGGTCGGCGATGCCGCCATCATGGGTCTCGCCGCGGTAGCCGTTGACGTTCTGCCCCAGCAGGGTGATCTCGCGCACGCCGTTCTCGGCCAGGTGCACGCATTCGGCCAGGACGTCGTCGAACGGGCGGCTGACTTCCTCGCCGCGGGTGTAGGGCACCACGCAGAAGCTGCAGTACTTGCTGCAGCCTTCCATCACCGAGACATAGGCGGTCGGGCCATCTACCCGGGGTTCGGGCAGGCGGTCGAACTTCTCGATCTCGGGGAAGGAGACGTCGACCTGGGCGGTGCCGGTGCTGCGCGCAGCGTTGATCATCTCCGGCAGGCGGTGCAGGGTCTGCGGGCCGAACACCACGTCGACATAGGAGGCGCGATCCCGGATCGCGGTGCCTTCCTGGCTGGCCACGCAGCCGCCGACGCCGATGATCAGGTCGGGATTCTTCTCCTTCAACGGACGCCAGCGCCCCAGCTCGGAAAACACCTTTTCCTGGGCCTTCTCGCGAATCGAGCAGGTATTGAGCAGGATCACGTCAGCCTCGTCGGGGCGGTCGGTCAGCTCCATTGCCTGATATTCGCCAAGCAGGTCCGCCATGCGCGAGCTGTCGTACTCGTTCATCTGGCAGCCGTGGGTCTGGATAAAAAGTTTCTTTGCCATGGGGATCTGTGTGGGTGACTCGTGGAGAAAAACGGCGATTATACACGGATGGCGGGGGCAGTGTGATGGTGGCTGTCGGGCTAGCGGGCAATGTTGGAGCAGGGCTTGGCTAGACCGGGGAGGCAGGGGTGTCAGGAACGGCACTGCAGAACGCGCACCCCGCCATCCATGGCGCTCGTCTACGGCCGTCCCTGGCCGCAGACGGTTCTGCAGTGCCGTTCCTGACACCCCTGCGGCTTGCTCACTGCTGGGGAATCCGGGTGCCGTATGGTGGCTACGGATGTGTTATTATCCGCGGCCTTTGGCCGGTCCTCCGGCCCATCCAGTCCCATCCATGTCGTCCCCTGTGTGAGTTTCATGAGCAAAGACAAGCAACAACCTATCTTCCGGGTGATTTTTCTCAATCAGGGCCAGGTATACGAACTCTATGCCCGGCAGATATTCCAGAGCGAACTGTGGGGCTTTCTGGAGATAGAGGAACTGGTGTTCGGCGAGCGCTCGCAGATGCTGGTCGACCCGGGCGAGGAAAAGCTCAAGAGCCAGTTCGAGGGCGTCAGCCGCAGCTTCATTCCCGCGCATGCCATCGTGCGCATCGACGAGGTCGAGCGGGTAGGGCAGGCCAAGATCAGTGAGGCCAAGGGCGGCAGCAATATCATGTCGTTTCCGATGCCGCCGGGGCCTGGGCCGGGTAGTAGCTGATTTTTGGGGATGTTGGGCCAGCCTGTGGCTGGCTTCCCCTCTCCCCAGCCCTCTCCCGCAAGGGGAGAGGGAGCTCGTTTGTGCAAGCTGGCAATATGCGCTTCAGTCCAACGGACAAAACCTAAACATCTCCTTTCTATGGGGCTTGAGCAAGCCGACAATAGAGATGCCAGGTTCAGAGGGCAGGAGCTGAATCCCCCCTCTCCCCTTGCGGGAGAGGGGTTGGGGGAGAGGGGGGAGGGTTTTCCGGCTGCAACTGCCGCAACTGTTCCTCTCGGATATGCCGCAGGTAGTTGCGGAACAGCGTCCCCAGCACCTGGGTGGCAGCGGCGATTTCCTCGGGGCTCATTTCCTCGGCCAGCAGGTCGCTGGCATCCATCGCGGCGTCCTGGCCATTGACCGCTGCCATCTTCAACATGATGTAAGCCTGCGGCAGGTTGCGCTCCACGCCTTCGCCATTCATGTGCATCAACCCGAGACGGTACTGGGCATCCGGCTGGCCCTGGATCGAGGCCCGCTCGTACCACTTCAGCGCTGTCTCCAGATCCCGCTCGGTCCGCTCGCCGTGGTAATACAGCTCGCCCATCTCGAACTGCGCCTGCATGTCCTCGGCCTCGGCCAGTTCAAGGCAGTTCTCCAATGCCAGGGCCATGCTGTCATCGTCGACGCGGTTGAAGGCGCAGCGTTCCTCGGTGCTGATCACCAGTGGCGGCGGTTGCTGGGCGAGGGCGGCGGGTACGACGCCGCCGGCCCCGGTCAGGGTGCACAGGATTAAGACACGGCGAAGAGCACTGTTCATGGTCGGCTGGTCCGCTGGCTGGAGGCTTGCATGGCGCCATTGTGCGCCGGATCGGCGGGCAGGCCAACCACCGGGGTGGTTGGCTGCACGGAGGTCGGCAGCAATGTGCGCGTTTCGATCATAGTGCGGCGAAGGCCCGCTCGGCGGCGTCCAGGGTCAGCTGCAGCTCGGTCTCGCCGTGGGCGATGGAGGTGAAGCCGGCTTCATAGGCGCTGGGTGCAAAGTACACGCCCTGGTCGAGCATCTGGTGGAAGAACGCCTTGAAACGCTCGGCATCGCTGGCCATCACGTCCTCGAAGGTCTGGATGCTGTCGGCGCCGCTGAAGTACAGGCCGAACATGCCACCGGCCTGGGTGGTGACGAAGGGTACGCTGGCCGCGTCGGCACGGTCCTGCAGGCCCTGCAGCAGGCGGCTGGTGTACGCCGTCAGCTCATCATGGAAACCGGGGCGGCTGATCAGTTTCAGGGTGGTCAGCCCGGCGGCCATGGCCAGCGGGTTGCCGGACAGGGTGCCAGCCTGGTACACCGGGCCCAGTGGTGAGATGCACTCCATGATCTCGCGCTTGCCGCCGAATGCGCCGACCGGCATGCCGCCGCCGACGATCTTGCCGAAAGTGGACAGGTCGGGGGTGACGCCATAGTGGGCCTGGGCGCCGCCCAGGGCGACGCGGAAGCCGGTCATGACCTCGTCGAAGATTAGTACTACGCCGTGTTCGTCACAGGCTTCACGCAACCCTTCGAGGAAGCCCGGCGCCGGTGGCACGCAGTTCATGTTGCCGGCTACCGGCTCGACGATGATGCAGGCGATATCCTTGCCGGCGCTGCCGAGGGTCTGGCGCACAGCTTCGATGTCATTGAACGGCAGGGTCAGGGTGTGCTGGGCGAAGGCCGCCGGCACGCCCGGCGAGCTGGGCACGCCGAAGGTCAGGGCGCCGGAGCCGGCCTTGACCAGCAGGCTGTCCGAGTGGCCGTGGTAGCAACCCTCGAACTTGATAATGGTGTCGCGGCCGGTATAGCCGCGGGCCAGGCGAATGGCGCTCATGGTCGCCTCGGTGCCGGAGCTGACCATGCGCACCATGTCCATCGACGGCACCATGGAGCAGACCAGTTCGGCCATTTCGGTTTCCATGGCGGTCGGCGCGCCGTAGGACAGGCCATGCTCCAGCTGGCGGCGCACCGAGTCCAGCACCTCGGGATGGGCGTGGCCGAGGATCATCGGGCCCCAGGAGCCGACATAATCCACATAGCGCCGGTCATCCTCATCGATGATGTAGGCGCCCTCGGCATGCTTGATGAACAGCGGCGTGCCGCCGACGCTGCGGAACGCGCGTACCGGGGAGTTCACGCCACCGGGGATATGTTTCTGGGCACTGGCAAAAAGGGTTTCCGAGCGGGACATGGTGTGGTCTCTCAGTTCGTGAACAGTTCATTGAAGGCCTGGGCGCGGCGCTGCACCTCGGCGGCGGAGTCGGCGCCGAACAGGCCGTGGATCACCGCCAGCAGATCGGCGCCGGAGGCCAGCAGCGAGGGTGCGTTGTCCAGGGTGATGCCACCGATGGCGACGATGGGCACGGCGAAACGCGCGCGCGCCTGTTGCAGCAGCTCCGCTGTCGCGGCCGGTGCGCCGGGCTTGGTGGACGACTGGAAGAAGCGGCCGAAGGCGATATAGCTGGCGCCATCGGCGATGGCCTGTTCGGCATGCTCCAGGCTGGCATGGCAGGTGGCACCGATGATCGCCTGTGGACCCAGTTGCTGGCGGGCTTCACGCAGGCAGCCGTCGTCGCGACCCAGGTGTACGCCGACACTCAGCGCGCTGGCCAGGGACAGGTCATCGTTGATCAGCAGGTTGGCACCATACTGCTCGCACAGGGCCTTGAGCTGGCCTGCTTCATCCAGTCGGCGCACCGCATCCCCGCTCTTGTCGCGGTACTGCAGCAGGCGTGCACCGCCGGCCAGTGCGGCCTCGACCCAGGGCAGCAGGCGGCCGTCCGCCAGTAACTGGCTGTCGGTGATGGCGTACAGGCCGCGCAGGCTCATTGGCAGAAATCCAGCGGCAGGCGTCGCGGTACATACTGACCCTGGCCGGGTTGCTCGGCGTCGCGCAGGGTGCGCCAGGTATAGTCCAGGGCGGTCTTCACTGCGCTGACCAGCTCTTCGCCCAATGCCAGGCGCCCGGCCAGGGTGCTGGCCAGGGTGCAACCGGAGCCGTGGTAGCTGCCGGGCAGGCGGGCACAGGTAAAGGTATGCCGGCTGCCATCCTGGCAGTACAGGCGGTTGTGGATGTCCTGCTCGTCACCATGGCCGCCGGTGATCAGCAGGTTCTGGCAGCGTTGCAGCAGCTTGTCCGCGCACTGGTCGGCGGTGCCGTCGGGCAACTCGGCGAGAATGCGCGCCTCCGGCAGGTTGGGGGTGACGATGCGGGCGATCGGCAGCAGCTGCTCGCGCATGGCATAGCCGACCTCGTCCTTGCCCAGCGAGCCGCCACCGCCGGCGCGCAGCACCGGGTCGCAGACCAGTGGCAGTTCGGGGTGGGCGCGCATGATCTCGACCACGGTGTCGACCATTTCCAGGTTGCCGAGCATGCCGAGCTTGACCGCCGATACCGGCATGTCGTTGAGCACGGCATTGGCCTGGGCCAGTACCCACTCGCGGTCCAGTACGCGGAAGTCGATGACATCGACCGTGTTCTGCACGGTCAGGGCGGTCACTGCCGGAGCGGCGTGGCAGCCCTGGGCGATCAGGGCTTCGATATCGGCTTGCAGGCCGGCGCCGCCACTGGGGTCATGGCCGGACAGGCAGAGAACGACGGGGCGAAAGGGGGCAGGTGTATTCATGGGGCAAGCTTACCATCAGCAGACAGGTTATCGGTATGGCGGCGCGATCAGCTCGCGCGTTTCCTCTGGCATAAACGTGCGGTACTGAAAGAACCGGAGATTATAACACTGCTGGAGGAAGTTGCTGGCTTCGGTCTCTGAGTCAGGCGCTGGGGGCTGGCTGAGAAGTAGGTGATGGTGGGGGTAGGCACGGCTGCGGAACCGTCTGCGGCCAGGGATGGCCGTAGACGAGCGCCATGGATGGCGGAGTGCGCGTTCCGCAGCTGTGCCTACCCCCACCGTCGCCGGTACAGGCCAGCACTGGCGAGTCAGTCCCGGTGCGCCAATACGCTGCTGAGAAACATGTCCTCGAACAGCCTCTTCATGTCCGCACGGGCGATCCGGCCGCGGTATTCCGATTCGCACAGGGTATGGATGAAGCCGAAGAACAGGTCGGTGAGCCAGCGCGCGGGCATGTCCTGGCGGAAGATACCGGCGTCCTGGCCACGCTGGAAGAAGTCGTCCATGCGCTGCTCATGGATGAGACATTCCTCCGGAAAGGGGCTGTTCGTATCCCGCTTAATGAAGGGCTCGAACTGAGTGACGATGAAGGCGCAGAACTCGCGTTCCGCCATATAGCCGACGATCAGTTGGCGCAGCGCGTCCAGCGGCGGCTGGCTGTCCAGGTTTGCGTCATCCAGAATCCGTGCCATGACGCTCATTACGTGCTGTTGCAGGGTATCCAGCAGTTGTTCACGGGTAGCGGCGAAACGGTACAGGGTCGCCCGGCTCACGCCGGCGGCCTTGGCCATTTCCTGCAGGGTGGCGCTGGCATTCTCGGTCAGGGTCTGCGCCAGGGAGCGCAGCAGGGCTTGTTCGGTATCGGGTTTCATCTGATTGGTAACGGAACTGTGGACGAGTTGTCACTAATGGGCGGCGGATGTCAATAGCCGCGAGTTTACACATAAGTACACAAAGAGTCATATGAATCAAGTTTGATTCATATGACTCTTGGGAGTAGCATCGCGTTTTTTGAGCTCGTCTACCTTCATTTGCACTAATTCCGCCTTCTTTGACCAAGGAAATGCACAATGCCCAGTCCATGGCATCTTTCCCGACCCACTATTCTCGTTTCGTTGATCGTGCTGGCGCTTGCCGGCTGCCAGAAACAGACTGATGCCGAACAGGAGCCGCCGCCGCCCCAGGCCAAGGTGCAGGTCATCGAGCCCGCGGCGCATATGCTGACCGGCGACCTGCCGGGGCGTATCGAGCCGGCGCGGACCGCCGAGGTGCGCGCGCGGGTTCCGGGCATCGTGCTGCAGCGCCTGTTCGAGGAAGGCGCCAACGTCAAGGCCGGCGATGTGCTGTTCCGCATCGATCCGGCGCCGCTGGAAGCTGCCGTGGCCCAGGCGCGTGGTGCGTTGGCGCGGGCTGAAGCCAGTGTGTACCAGGCCGACAGCCTGGTACGGCGCTATGAGCCGCTGGTCGAGGCCCGGGCCATCAGTCAGCAGGATTACGACAACGCCATCGCTGCGCAGAAGAGCGCCCAGGCGGAAAAACTGTCCGCCCAGGCGGCTCTGCAGACTGCCCGCCTGAACCTGGATTACGCCACGGTAACGGCACCGATCGATGGTCGCATCGGCCGGGCGCTGGTCACCGAAGGTGCGTTGGTCGGTCAGGGCGAGGCCACACCGATGGCGCGTATCCAGCAGCTGGACCCCATCTATGCCGATTTCACCCAATCGGTGGATGACCTGCTGCGTCTGCGTGCCGCCGCTGCCGATGGCCGGATCGAGCTGCAGGAGGACGGCGCCGCCCGGGTGCGCATCACCCTGGGCCAGCAGGGCTTCAGCCAGGAGGGAAGGCTGCTGTTCTCCGATATCTCGGTGGACCGCAGCACCGGCCAGGTGACCCTGCGCGCGGAACTGCCCAACCCCGATGCGGTGCTGCTGCCGGGCATGTATGTGCGGGTGCAGACCGAGCTGGGCGTCGAGCCCTCGGCGGTATTCATTCCCCAGCGCGCGGTGCAGCGCGGCACCGACAGCATCCCGCGGGTGCTGGTGGTCGATGGGGACAACAAGGTGCAGGAGCGCCAGGTGACACTGGGCGCCATGCGCGGCAGTGACTGGCAGGTGACCTCCGGCCTGGAGCAGGGCGAGCGGGTGATTGTCGAGGCCGTGGCCAAGTTCCAGCCCGGCAGCACGGTGGAGCCGGTGACAGCCGAGCAGTCGGAGAGTGCAACGCAGGAGTGAAGCAGCCGTTGAGGTCGCCGCCGGCGCCTCACCCTTGTTGATCCCGACCGAATGCCCAATGCAGAGGAAAGAGCATGCCGCAGTTCTTCATCAATCGCCCCAACTTCGCCTTCGTGGTGGCGATCTTCATCTGTCTGGCCGGGTTGCTGGCGATACCCTCGCTGCCGGTGGCCCAGTATCCCAACGTGGCGCCGCCGCAGATCATGATCTACGCCACCTATCCCGGTGCCTCGGCGACCATTCTCAACGAAACGGTCACCAGCCTCATCGAGGAGGAGCTCAACGGCGCCAAGGGCCTGCTCTACTACGAGTCGTCCAGCAGCTCCAACGGCATGGCCGAGATCAACGTCACCTTCGAGCCGGGCACCGATCCGGACCTGGCGCAGGTGGACGTGCAGAACCGCCTCAAGCGTGCTGAGGCGCGCCTGCCGCAGCCGGTATTGCAGCAGGGCTTACAGGTAGAGCAGGCCAGCAGCAACTTCCTGATGATCTACGCCCTCAGCTACAAGGATGGCGACAAGGACCCGGTCGGGCTGGCCGACTATGCCGCGCGCAACATCAATAACGAGATCCGCCGTCTGCCTGGCGTCGGCCGGGTACAGATGTTCTCCTCCGAGCGGGCCATGCGAGTCTGGGTCGATCCGTCGCGCCTGGTGGGTTATGGCCTGTCGGTCGACGACGTGAACCGGGCCATTGCCGCGCAGAACGTTCAGGTGCCGGCGGGTAGCTTCGGCGAGCAGCCCGGCACCAGCGAACAGGAGCTGACCGCGACGCTGATCGTGCAGGGCACCCTGGAAACCGCCGAGGAGTTCGCCGATATCGTGCTGCGCGCCAACCCGGACGGCTCCACGGTGCGCCTGGGGGACGTGGCGCGGGTCGAGATGGGGCGCGAGGAATACCGTTTCAGCTCCCGGCTCAATGGCCAGCCGGCGGCCGCGGCGGCGGTGCAGCTGACCTCGGATGCCAATGCGATTGCCACCGCGAAGGCGGTCAAGCAGCGTCTGCATGAATTATCGGCGCTGTTCCCTGAAGACATGGAGTACTCCACACCCTACGACACCTCGATATTCGTCAACGTGGCTATCAAGAAGGTGGTGGCTACCCTGGCCGAGGCTGTGGTGCTGGTGTTCCTGGTGATGTTCCTGTTCCTGCAGAACTTTCGCTATACGCTGATTCCGACCATCGTCGTGCCGGTCTGTCTGCTGGGGACCTTCGCGGTGATGTCGGTGCTCGGCTTCTCGGTCAACATGATGACCATGTTCGGCATGGTACTGGCCATCGGCATCCTGGTGGACGACGCCATCGTGGTGGTGGAGAACGTCGAGCGGATCATGGCCGAGGAAGGGCTGTCGCCCAAGGAGGCCACGCGCAAGGCGATGAAACAGATCACCGGGGCCATCGTTGGCATCACCATGGTGCTGTCGGCGGTATTCTTCCCGCTGGCGTTCATGGGCGGCTCGGTCGGGGTGATCTACCAGCAGTTCTCCCTGTCGCTGGCGGTATCCATCCTGTTCTCCGGCTTCCTGGCCCTGAGCATGACGCCGGCGCTGTGCGTGACCCTGCTCAAGCCCATCGCCAAAGGCGCGCACGCCGAGAAGAAAGGCTTCTTCGGCTGGTTCAACCGTCGCTTCGGCAGCCTGACCAATGGCTACCAGCGCACCACCGGTGGTCTGGTCCGGCGCTCCGGCAGCTTCATGCTGGTGTACCTGGTGATCGTCGCGGCGCTGGCCTTCTCCTTCCTCCGCCTGCCCGAGGCCTTCCTGCCGGCCGAGGACCAGGGCTACATGATCGTCGATGTGCAACTGCCGCCGGGTGCCACCACGCCACGTACGGAAAAGACCGTCGAGGCGATGGAGGAGCACTTCCTGTCACAGCCGAGCGTGGCAGGGATCGTCTCGGTGATGGGCTTCAGCTTCTCGGGCATGGGCCAGAACGCCGCGCTGGCGTTCCCGACCCTGGTGGACTGGTCGGAACGGGGCAAGGACCAGTCGGTCCAAGCCGAAACCCAACGAGCCAACCAGAGCCTGGCGGGTGTCGCCGACGGTACCATCTTCGCCGTGCAGCCGCCCTCGGTCGACGGCCTGGGCACCTCGGGCGGCTTCGCCCTGCGCCTGCAGGACCGCGGCGGACTGGGCCGGGAAGCCATGCTCGCGGCGCGTAATGAGCTGCTGCAGAAGGCCAACAGCTCGCCGGTGATCGCCTACGCCATGATGGAAGGGCTGGAGGATGCGCCGCAGCTGCGCCTGCATATCGACCGGCAGAAGGCCGAGACCCTGGGCGTCGGCTTCGATGCCATCAGCTCGACCCTGTCCAGCGCCTTCGGCTCGGCGTTGATCAACGAGTTCACCAACTTCGGGCGGATGCAGAAGGTAGTGGTGCAGGCCGATGTGGACAACCGCATGACGCCGGAGGACATCACCCGTCTGTACGTGCCCAATCATCAGGGCGAGCAGGTGCCCCTGTCCGCCTTCGTCGAGATGGAGTGGGAGAACGGCCCGGTGCAGTTTGTACGCTACAACGGCTACCCGGCATTCAAGATCTCCGGTGATGCCGCGCCGGGCTACAGCAGCGGTGCGGCCATGGCCGAGATCGAACGCATCGTCAGCGAGCTGCCCCACGGCGTAGGCTACGAGTGGACCGGGCTGTCCTTCCAGGAGCGGCTGGCCGGTGCCCAGGCGCCGATGCTGCTGGGGCTGGCGCTGCTGGTGGTGTTCCTGTTGCTGGTGGCGCTGTACGAGAGCTGGGCGATTCCGCTGTCGGTGATCCTGATCGTACCCATAGGCGCGCTGGGCGCGGTATTGGCGGTGACCCTGCTGGGCATGCCCAACGACGTGTACTTCAAGGTCGGCCTGATCACCATCATCGGCCTGGCGGCGAAGAACGCCATCCTTATCGTCGAGTTCGCCAAGGACCTGTACGCCGAAGGCCGCAGCCTCACCGAAGCGGCGGTGGAAGCGGCACGGTTGCGCTTCCGCCCGATCATCATGACCTCGCTGGCGTTCATGCTCGGGGTACTGCCGCTGGCCATCGCCACCGGCGCCGGTGCAGCCAGCCAGCGTGCCATCGGCACCGGGGTGATCGGCGGCATGCTCACCGCGACGGCCCTGGGCGTGCTGTTCGTGCCGGTGTTCTTCGTCTGGATCCTGTCGCGCCGCAAGCAGGAGCGGCAGGCGGCTGCACAGGACGCTGAGGGCTGATATAGCAGCTGCACATCGCTGACGTAGCGCCCGCACGGATCGTGGGCGCTACACCCCAACCCGGGTTGTCGCGCGCCTGCGCGACGACCAGCGAGGGGCCGTCATTACACCGCACTCTGGCGTAGCCGGGATGCTGGTGCGGGAATCAGACCTCCCGCCATTGTCCCGGCTGCAGATCGCCCAACTCCCATTCCCCAATACGCATCCTGACCAGCCGCAGGGTCGGCAGGCCGACGGCCGCGGTCATGCGGCGCACCTGACGGTTGCGGCCCTCACGGATGGTGATCGCCAGCCAACTGGTGGGAATGCTCTTGCGAAAACGCACCGGCGGATTGCGTGGCCACAGCGCCGGCTCGGCGATCCGCTCGACCTCGGCGGGCCGGGTAGGGCCGTCGTTCAGCAACGGACCGGCACGCAGTTGTTCGAGCTGCTCCGCGCTCGGCTCGCCCTCCACCTGCACCCAATAGGTCTTGGCCAGCTTGTGCTTCGGGTCGGTGATGCGCGCCTGCAACCGACCATCGTTGGTCAACAGCAACAGCCCCTCGCTGTCCCGGTCCAGCCGACCGGCGGGATAGACGCCCGGGATATCGACAAAATCCTTCAACGTCATGCGCCCCTGGCCATCGGTGAACTGCGTCAGTACGTCGAACGGCTTGTTCAAGGCGATCAGCCTGGGAGTGGCCGGCGCAGGCGTGGGCTGGCGGCGGGGTTTGCCGGAGCGATGGGCTGGAGCAGGTTTGCGTGGGGCGTGCTTCATGATCGATCGGGGTTGTGAGCGGAGGGTCATGCTAATGAGCTTTGCCGGGGCAGTCCAGATGCAGGGATTGGTGCAGGTGTCTGGGATGGTACCCGATCGCGGCGGGCCCGCCGCCCCTCCGTCATCCTTCGCGAAGGCGAAGGACCCACAGGCCAAACCGAGTCAGCCGGAACCCTGGATCCTTCGCCTTCGCGAAGGATGACGGGGAGGGGGCGAAGGAGGCGGGGAAGGGGCGAGAGATGACGGGGAGAGGCAAAGGATGACGAGGAGGGGTGAGAGGTGACAGGGAGGTGCGAAGGAAGTCGAGATTTGGATCGGTATGTCGAGTTTCCTATCAGTACCGCAGAAGTTGCAATCCATCAGCACCACCGAAGTCTCAGGCCGTGGTGACCAGCCGCCGTTGCAGAACCGTCTGCGGCCAGGGATGGCCGTAGACGAGCGCCATGGATGGCGGGGTGCGCGTTCTGCAACGGCGGCTGGTCATCGCGGCCCCACTCCAGACCCGCCCCAGACTTATCAACGCCAACGCCAACGCCAACGCCATCACAGCGCACTACCCCCAAACAGCACCCTCTATCACCACCAGCATAGCCAAAAACCTACCAAGCCCCCTGCGGCATACTGCGCTCCACCAGCTTGCGCACATCCACCCCGCGGGGCAGGGTGCCGTAGACCCGGCCATGGCCCGCCAGCCGGCTGGCGATAAAGGCGTCGGATACCACATTGTTGCCTGCATCCAGCAACAGCCTCGCCTGCAGCGCCACGGCGATATCCTCGGTCAGTTGCCGGGCGCGGTACTGGATGTCGTCCTTGTCGGCAAAATGCCGTTTCAACTCATCGACATGCGTCTGCAGCCGGGCATCGCCCTTGCCATCGTCCAGCTCGGTGAACAGCATCTCGACCAGATCCGGCTCCTTCGACAACGCCCGCAGCACATCCAGGCACTGCACATTACCGGAGCCCTCCCAGATCGAATTGACCGGCGCCTCGCGGTACAGCCGGGGCAGGATGCTGTCCTCGACATAACCGGCGCCGCCCAGGCACTCCTGCGCCTCGTTGATCATCGCCGGGGCGCGCTTGCAGATCCAGTATTTGCCGATGGCGGTGACCAGGCGGCTGAAGCCGGCCTCATGCCGGTCATCGGCAGTGTCCAGCGCCTTGGCCATACGCATGGTCAGCGCCAATGCCGCCTCGCTTTCCAGTGCCAGGTCAGCCAGCACGTTCTGCATCAGCGGCTGTTCGACCAGTACCCGGCCACCCACCAGCCGGTGTGCGCAGTGGTGGGCGGCCTGGGTCAGCGCCTGGCGCATCAGCGAACTGGAACCGATCATGCAGTCGAAGCGGGTCATGGCGACCATCTCGATGATGGTCGGCACCCCGCGGCCTTCCTCACCGAGCATCCACGCCAGCGCCCCGCGGAACTCCACCTCGCTGGACGCATTGGCCTTATTGCCGAGCTTGTCCTTCAGCCGCTGGATATAGAACTGGTTGCGACTGCCGTCGGGGCGGTGACGCGGCAGGAGGAAGCAGCTCAAACCCTTGTCGGTCTGTGCCAGGGTCAGGAAGGCATCGCACATCGGCGCCGAGCAGAACCACTTGTGCCCGACCAGCTCATAGGCCTGCCCCGGCCCGCCGCTGCCCACCGCGGAGGCGCGGGTGGTATTGGCGCGCACATCGGTGCCGCCCTGCTTCTCGGTCATCGCCATGCCGATGGTCAATCCGCTCTTGCGCTCCATCGGCAGATTGCGTGCATCGTACTGGCGCGACAGTATCTTCGGCAGCCAGGCTTCGGCGAGGTCCGGTTGCAGGCGCAGCGCCGGCACGCAGGCGAAGGTCATGGTCATCGGGCAACTGGTGCCGGCCTCGGCCTGGTTGTGCAGGTACATGGTCGCGGCGCGGGCGACATGGGCGCCGGGGCGCGGGTCGGCCCAGGGCGCGCTGGTAATGCCGTGGGCTATGCCGGCGCTCATCAGCTCATGATAGGCCGGGTGAAACTCCACCACATCGATGCGGTGGCCATAGCGGTCATGGCTGTGGAACACCGGTGGGTTGGCATTGGCCAGAAAGCCGGCCTGCATCAGGGGGCCACCGGCCAACTGCCCGTAGGCCGACAGTTGCTCGCTCGCCCAGTCGCCACGGTAGCGGTGCACCCATTGCTGCAGCGGCAGATCGCTGTTGTACAGGTTGAGGCCATCCAATGGCGGAACCTGATTGGTGACTTCATGGGTTTCGGCACAGGTATGCGGTGTCATGGTCGTGGCTCCTTATCCGTGTCACCAGTATGCGCGCAGTGAGTCAGGATTCAAGGGGGCCGGGGTCACCGGGATCAGCCGATGACGGTGATGACGATTTCCTTGATCACGAAGGCTGCTACCCCCAGGCCCAGGGCGAAGAACAGCACCATGGTGCCATAGCGTCCGGCCTTGGACTTCTTCGCCAGGTCCCAGACGATGAACGCCATGAAGGCGACCAGGGCGAAAAGAGTCAGGGGCAGGGCAAGGGCTTCGAATTCTTCGTAGGACACGATGATCTCCTAATGGGAAAAAGATGTTTATTGGTTGACCAGGTGATTGAGTGGCAATTCCGTGCTGGATACCACCTGGTTCAGCACGAAACTGGAGCGCACACTGGAGACCCCCTCGATGCGGGTCAGGGTGCCCAGCAGAAACTGCTGATAATGATCCATGTCGGGGACCACCACCCGCAGCTGGTAATCGGCATCCATCCCGGTGACCAGGCTGCAACTCAGTACTTCCGGGCACTTGCGGATGGTTTCCTCGAAACCGGCGAAGCGGTCCGGGGTATGCCGGTCCATGCCGATCATCACGAAGGCGGTCAGCGTCAGGCCGAGCTTGTGCGGGTCCAGTAACGCCACCTGGCGGGTGATATAGCCGCTTTCCTCCAGTTGCTTGACCCGCCGCGAACAGGGCGAGGGCGACAGGCCGATCCGCTCGGCCAGCTCCTGGTTGCTGATGCGCGCATCCTGCTGCAGTGCGGCAAGGATCTTCAGGTCATAACGGTCGAGATTGTTGTCATGCATGTGCTCACCTTTCGTTATTGCTGGAACCCGGTATATGGCGAGATATTATTGCGCAATATAAGCCATGGAGGGCAATAAAAGGCAAGAAATGGCGCGGCAGCCTCGGTACTATAACCACATGTTTTCAAGCCATAGCCGGCGAGTCCAATCAGCTGCCGCCAATCAGCGGCGCCGAGACGACAGGCCCTACCGGACCCGATCGTCACCCGGCTACCCAGCCCACGAGGCCACGGGACAGGCAGTATTCCACAAGGATATCCGACGGACCCAGCGCAAACGGCCGACCTCGTCGGCCGTTTGCGTTTGTGCGTAATGGCAGGTCACACCGGGTCCTTGTGCACCAGCACCTCGGCCTGGCTGAAGCGCTGTTGGATCGCATGGCGCACCTGCTCGCCCAGCTCATGGGCCTCGGTCAGCGGCAA
Source organism: Halopseudomonas xiamenensis (assembly GCF_014219065.1). Lineage (GTDB taxonomy): Bacteria > Pseudomonadota > Gammaproteobacteria > Pseudomonadales > Pseudomonadaceae > Halopseudomonas > Halopseudomonas xiamenensis. Next base: position 46,037 of record NZ_JACLGO010000022.1, on the reverse strand, counting down.
CTCGCCGGGCAGTTCCAGATGCAGTTGCATGAACCACTGCTGGCCCGACTGCCGGGTGCGCAGATCATGTACGTCGATCACCCCGGGCACGGCGCGGGCCAGGGCCAGCGCCTCCCGGCGCACCTCGTCGGGCAGTTCGTGGTCCATCAGCACCTGGACCGCATCGCGACCGATCTGCAGCGCACCGAAACCGATGAACAGCGCAACACCGATACCGAACAGCGCATCGGCACCCGGCAGGCCGTACCAGGCGAGCACCAGCGCGGCAATGATGCTGGTATTCATCAGCAGATCGGAGCGGTAGTGCAGGGCATCGGCGCGGATGGCTGTGGAGCCGGTACGCTGGATGACATGGCGTTGGAAGCGCAACAGCAACAGCGTGGCGACGATCGACAGAAGCATCACCGCGACCCCGAACCAGGCCGCCTCCACCGGCCTGGGATTGCGCAGATGGTCGATCCCCTGCAGCAGTACCAGCACCGCCGAGCCGGCAATGAAGGCGGATTGGGCCAGGCCGGCCAGGGCCTCGGCCTTGCCATGGCCGAAGCGGTGGCCCTTGTCCGCCGGCGTCAGCGCATAGCTGACCGCGATCAGGTTGATCAACGAGGCGCCGGCATCCATCAGCGAATCGATCAGCGAGGCCAGCAGGCTGACCGAACCGGACATGAACCAGACCACCGCCTTGAGCACGATCAGCGTGATCGCCACCGCCACCGAGGCATAGGTCGCCTGGCGCAGCAAGCGGGCATTGCGCTGGGTCAGGGAGGTGGCGTCGTCCACCATCAGCCGCGCGCCGGCAGGCCGAGCAGCGCCAGTTGCTCAGCTGGCGGGTGCGACAATTGGCGGGCCTGCTCCAGCGGCAGTTGCAGCCCCAGATCCTGTTGCAGGATGGCCTTGAGCTTGAGCGGATCGACCTGCCCCTCGGCGTCGACTGCCTGGTTCAGGCGCTCCGGCGCCAGGGTGTAGCGCTCGTCGGGAAAATAGATGGCCCCGGTGGCGAAGTCCACGGCGAAGGCGATCAGTCCGGGGATGATATAGAACAGCAAGCCCATGCCGTTGAGAATGGCCACGCCCGGATCGATCTCACCACTGATCTGGCCCCGGCGTTCCGGGTAGAAGAGGGTGCCGCAGGCGGACAGTTGGGTAATCAGAGTGGCGCTCAGCAGAACGCTGGCCAGAGCCTTCAGGCGCATTTCATTCCTCATGGGTGGTAGATGATGACACAGATGCCACTATACGCTGCTGCTGCCTGCGCTTGAAGCTGGCGGCGTATCCGCTGGCGTATAATGCCGCCTTTACCCTGACTGCGAGAGCCGATGAGCGACCTTCCCGTACAGGCCGTGCTGGGCGAACTGGACCGGCAACTGGCGACCCATCCCTGTGTGGTGCTGCAGGCGCCGCCCGGCGCGGGCAAGACCACCCTGGTGCCGCTGGCGCTGCTGCGCAGTGAGTGGCTGGCCGGGCAGAAGATCATCCTGCTGGAGCCGCGCCGGCTGGCCGCGCGCGCTGCCGCCGAGCGCCTGGCGCAGATGCTTGGCGAGCCGGTGGGGCAGACCGTCGGCTACCGTATCCGCCTGGAAACGCGGGTCAGCGCCGCCACCCGTATCGAAGTGGTGACCGAGGGCATTCTGCAGCGGCTGCTGCAGGCCGATCCCGAATTGCCGGGCGTGGGCCTGGTGATCTTCGACGAATTCCATGAACGCAGCCTGGATGCCGACCTGGGCCTGGCGCTGTGCCTGCAGACCCAACAGTACCTGCGTGAGGATCATCCGCTGCGGTTGCTGGTGATGTCGGCGACGCTGGACGCCGCCGGGGTCAGCCGCCTGCTGGATGACGCACCCCTGGTCAGCAGCGAGGGCCGGCAGTATCCGGTGCGCATCGAGCATGGCGCCGCGGCCGTGCCCGGCCAGCCGCTGGAACCGCAACTGGAGCGGCTCATCCTGCAGGCGCTGGCCACCGAGACCGGCAGCCTGCTGGTGTTCCTGCCGGGCGCGGCGGAAATCCGCCGGCTGCAAGGCCGCCTGCAGGATGCCCTGGCCAGCCGTGCCGATGTGGATATCACTCCGCTGTATGGCGATCTGGATTTCACCGCCCAGCGCCAGGCCATCAGCCCGGCGTCGCCGGGGCGGCGCAAGATAGTGCTGGCCACGCCGATCGCCGAGACCAGCCTGACCATCGAAGGCGTGCGTGTGGTTATCGACTCGGGCCTGTGCCGCGAGCCGGCCTTCGACCCGGTATCGGGCATGACCCGGCTGCACACCCGGCGTATTTCCCGTGCCGCCGCCGAGCAGCGTGCCGGCCGCGCCGGGCGCATGGAGCCGGGCGTCTGCTACCGGCTGTGGTCGGCGGACCAGCATGCGCAGCTGGTGGCCCAGGGGCAGGCCGAGATCCTGCAGGCGGACCTGGCGCCGCTGGCATTGCAACTGGCGCAATGGGGTATCGATGATCCGGCGGAGTTGCGCTGGATGGATCGACCGCCGTCCGCCGCACTGCAGCAGGGCCGCGACCTGCTGGTGCAACTGGGGGCGCTGCAGCCCACTGCAACCGGCTGGCAATTGACCGGGCATGGCGCGGCACTGGCCGCGCTGCCGATGCACCCGCGCCTGGCGCATATGCTGGTGCGTGGCCAGAGCCTGGGCCTGGGGCGCCTGGCCTGCCGGCTGGCGGCGATACTCGGTGAGCGGGACCTGCTGCGCGGCGTGGAGGATGCCGATATCAGCCGCCGGCTGGCCGCATTCGATGCACCACGCGGCGAGCCGGCGCTGGACCGCGGCGCGCTGCAACGTGCCCGGCAACTGGCTGAACAATGGCAGCGGCTGATCGCCGGCACTGCCGCCTCGCATGCCCTGGCCGAACCGCACAGCGAGCGCTGGGCCGGCCTGCTGCTGGCGCTGGCCTACCCGGATCGTATCGCCCGGCGGCGTGGCGAGCAGGGCAGTGACTACCGCCTGGCCAATGGCCGCGCGGCGGGCTTTGCCCAGGTCGACAGCCTGCAGCAGCAGGAATGGCTGGTGGTGGCCAGCCTCGGTGGCCACGCCGCCCAGCGCAATGCGCGCATCTTCCTGGCCGCCGCGGTGCAGCCGCAGCAGCTGGAGGAATACCTGCCGGAGCTGTTGAGCACCGAGCAGACCCTGGAATGGGATGCCCGCAGCGAAACCCTGGTTGCCGAGCGGCAACGGCGCATCGGCTCGCTGGTGTTCAGTCGTGAGCCGCTGAGCGCCATCGATCCGGCCCAGCGCAGCCGCGCCCTGTGTGGCGTGGTGCGCCGCCAGGGCCTGACCCTGTTGCCCTGGACCCCGGCGCTGCGCCAGTGGCAGGCGCGGATCATGCTGCTGCGCCAGCTGGACCTGCAGGCGGGGCGGGACAGTACCTGGCCGGACCTGTCCGATCAGGCATTGCTCGATACCCTGGAAAGCTGGCTGCAACCCTACCTGGACAGGGTCAGCCGGCTGGCGCACTTTGCCGGGCTGGAGCTGGGTGCGATACTCGCCGGGCTGCTGCCCTGGCCGCTGCCCCAGCAACTCGACGAACAGGCCCCGACCCACTGGACGGTACCCACCGGCTCGCGTATCCGCATCGACTACAGTGAACAGCCGCCGGTGCTGGCGGTGCGTCTGCAGGAAATGTTCGGCAGCACCGATACGCCGCGGATCGCCGGTGGGCGGCTGGCGCTCAAGCTGCACCTGCTGTCACCGGCGCGCCGGCCGGTGCAGGTGACCCAGGACCTGGCCGGATTCTGGGGCGGCAGCTATGCCGAGGTGAAGAAGGACATGAAAGGCCGCTACCCCAAGCACTACTGGCCGGATGATCCGCTGCAGGCCGAGCCGACCACGCGGGCCAAACCGCGAAAGGGGTGATACGGGAGCCTGTTGACCCCGGCGTCCCCGGCTCAGGTCGTAAAGGTGTTCACTTAAGCCGACATCTCTCCCAAAACCCGTCATCCTTGCGGGATTGCTTTTTGCCTCACCTCGTCATCCTGGTGGGATTGCTCTTTGCCTCACCTCGTCATCCTTCGCGAAGGCGAAGTATCCACAGGCCACTCCGAGTCAGCCGGCACCCTGGATCCTTCGCCTGCGCGAAGGATGACGAGGGAGAAGCGAAGATGACGGAGAGAAGCGAAGGATGCGGTGTACTGAGGATGACGGGAGACGGGAAGGATGAGGGTGTGTGAAGGATGACGGGGGTGTGAAGAGTGACGGGCGCGCGTACAATGCCCAGCCCCGTTTCACCTTCGGAGTACGCCCGTGGACAACACCAGCCAGATTCTTCAACGCAGCGCCGAACTGTTCGCCGGTCAACGCCTGCTGCTGGTCAATCCCCCCGTGGATGGGCTGACCCGCCAGTTGCCCGCCGACTGGCATGTCTGGACCTGGGATTACTTCGTGCAGCAGGGTCTGGGTGCCAACCTGGAGCAAGGGCATCTGAGGTTTTCCCACCTCTGCCCGCAGGTTGAAGGGTTGGACGGCGCCATCCTGGTGATGCCCAAGGCCATCGAGCGGGCCGAGTTCGCCCTGGCGCAGATGGTGCCGCTGCTGCGGGCCGGGTGTCCGCTGTATCTGGTCGGGGAGAAGAAGGGCGGCATCAGCCGCGCGGAAAAGCTGCTGGCCAGCCACGGCAGCGCCATCGAGAAGCTCGATTCGGCGCGGCACTGCCAGCTGTGGCGCAGCGTCGTGCATGGCGACGCCGCGCCTTTCCGGCTGCAGGATTGGCAGCAGAGCATCACCCTGGAATTCCCCGACCAGAGCGTTGAACTGTTGAGTCTGCCGGGGGTGTTCAGTCATGGCCGGCTGGATGAGGGCAGCCAGTTGTTGCTGGAGGAACTGGCGCCGCTGCCCACCGGCAAGGTGCTGGACTTCGGCTGCGGTGCCGGGGTGCTGGCCACGGTGCTGGCGCGGCGCAATCCCGGTTGCCGTTTCGAACTGGTGGATGTCGATGCGCTGGCGCTGTATTGCGCCGGCGAGACCCTGCGCCGCAACCAGGTGCAGGCGGAGGTCTACCCCTCCGATGGCCTGGGCGATGTGCATGGCCGCTACGCCGCGGTGGTGAGCAATCCGCCATTCCATACCGGCATCCGCCATGACACCAGTGTCGCCGAGCAATTCTTCAACGAGGTGACCCGCAACCTGTTGCCGGGTGGCGAGCTGCGCATCGTCGCCAATGGCTTTCTCAAGTACCCGCCGCTGATTGAGGCGCATATCGGCCAATGCCGCGTGCTGCGTGAGAACAGCAGATTCAAGGTGTACTCGGCGGTGGCGCCGGGTTGATTCGGCCGATGGTAGTTGCTAAAGTTGCCGCCGTCTTAGGGGAGTAGTCTCTCCGGAAGCCTGCCTTCCAAAGGCAAACGTCAACATATTCGGCCCGCAGGCCGTGGCGTTTGCGACCCGCCGTCACTTCGGGTGACTGGGTTTGACGAGACCTTTGACATATGCGCACCAGCCGAGGGCGGGGGTGTTCGTATGTCATTGGAATGGTCGACCCGCCCTCTTATGGAATATCCGTGGAAGCCTTACTTGTTTCAACCGGGGTAGTCACGCTGGCAGAGATCGGCGACAAGACCCAATTGCTGGCGCTGCTGCTGGCGGTGCGTTTTCGTCGGCCCTGGCCGATTGTCTGGGGGATCCTGCTGGCAACGCTGGTCAACCATGCGCTGGCCGGTGCCGTTGGCCAACTGGTTGGCCAGTTGCTCAGCGATACCTGGTTGTACAGCCTGCTGGCGGTGAGCTTTATCGCTGTTGCCGCCTGGACGCTGGTGCCGGACAAGCTCGATGATGACAACACCCCGCCGATCAGCCGCTACGGCGCCTTCATGGCGGCGCTGGTGGCCTTCTTCCTGGCGGAAATGGGTGACAAGACCCAGGTCGCCACCGTGGTCCTGGCTGCGCAGTTCGATGCCTATCTGTGGGTCGTGCTGGGTACCACCCTGGGTATGATGCTGGCCAACGTCCCGGTGGTGTTTCTCGGCAATGCCGCAGCCGGCAAGCTGCCGCTGGACCTGATTCGCCGGATCACCGCGTTGATCTTCCTGCTGCTGGGACTGTATGCCGGTTGGCAGGCGTTGGCCGTCGGCTGAGCCTGCCTGCTCCAGCGTGACCGGGCGCCCAGGGGGGATGGGTGCCCGATCCGCTGTCGTCGAGCGGGGGCTCGATAACCCGTGGCTGGTCTTACTTTATATTCTCCAAAAGAATATATAAGTTCCAAAATAGTATTTTTCGCTATATCGGTTTCCCGTCTACTATCTGCTCCGTCGATACGCAAGTATCAATCCATGATCCGGAGCAAGACCATGACCGCAACAACCCAATTGCATGCGGCTGTGGACGATCAGAAGGTATTGGCCGCCATTGCTGAAGCGCTGAAAAGCATTCAGTTCGGTGCAGTGGAGATTACCCTGCACAACGGCCAAGTGGTGCAGATCGAACGCAAGGAAAAGATCCGCTTCCAGCCGCCAACCCGAACGTCCTGAATTACCCGACCACGGGACAGTGCCAACACGATTTCAGTAACCACCCGCCGACTGGAACACCAGAGGTGTGTGCAACCGACACTACAACATGGAGAACACCATGACACGGCTTGCCGCATCCAGTCAGACCCGACTCTGTAACAGCACCAGTGGACGAATGTGTCGGTAAGCAAACCGACCCTGAACGCTTCCCTGATTGCTTTTACCGAGTGCTTATCATGAAGAAAATTCTGCGCAATACCCTGGTGGGTGGCCTCGCCACTCTGCTGGCCGGCTCCGTGCTGGCGGACAATATCACCCTGCTGAACGTGTCCTATGACCCGACCCGCGAATTCTATCGCGAGTACAACCGGGCGTTTGGCGACTACTGGAAACAGCAAACCGGCGATACCGTTACCGTGCGTCAATCGCACGGTGGCTCGGGCTCCCAGGCCCGTTCGGTGATCGACGGCCTGGATGCCGATGTGGTGACCCTCGCACTGGCCTATGATGTGGACGCGCTGCGCCAGCACGCCCAACTGATCCCGGAAAACTGGCAGAGCCGTCTGGACAAGAACAGCTCGCCCTACACCTCGACCATCGTGCTGCTGGTGCGCAAGGGCAACCCGAAGAACATCAGGGACTGGGACGACCTGGTGCGCGATGACGTGGCAGTCATCACCCCCAACCCGAAAACCTCCGGTGGGGCACGCTGGAACTACCTGGCCGCCTGGGGTTATGCGTTGAAGCAGAATAATGGTGACCAGGACAAGGCCTATGACTTCGTCAGCAAGCTCTTCGCCAATGTGCCGGTACTGGACCCGGGTGCCCGTGGTGCGACCAACACCTTCGTCCAGCGTGGTCTGGGTGACGTGTTCATTGCCTGGGAAAACGAGGCTTACCTGTCGGTAGAACAGTTGGGCAAGGGCCAGTTCGAGATCGTCGTGCCCTCGGTCAGCATCCTCGCCGAGCCGCCGGTGACGGTGGTCGACAAGAACGTCGATCGCAAGGGTACACGCAAGACTGCCGAAGGCTACCTGCAGTACCTGTACAGCGATGACGCGCAACGTCTTGCGGCCAAGCACTACTACCGCCCGAGCAACCCGGAGATCGCCAAGGAGTTCGCTGAAAAGTTCGTCGATGTCGAACTGTTCGGTATCGACGAGGTGTTCGGCGGCTGGGAAAAGGCACAGAACGAGCACTTCAACGACGGTGGCCACTTCGACAGCATTCTGGAAAACATCGCCAGACGCTGATCAGCCCGGACCTCTGTAGCCCAGCCCTAGATCCCCCCTCTCCCCTTGCGGGACAAGCGAAGCGCAGAACAGCCGAAGGCTGGCCCGAAGGGCGAGCACGCCAGTGCGAGTAATGGGGCAGGGGGAGAGGGGGCTGCAGTACACCGACCGGCGCTTTTACATAACCCGGGCGCCAACGCCCGGGCTTTTTTCGAGGTGATGCATGTTCTTTTCCGCCAAGCAACGACGGGTCATACCCGGTTTCGGGCTGACCATGGGCTTCAGCCTGTTGTATCTGGGCTTCATCTTTCTCATTCCGGTAGGCGGGCTGCTGCTGTACACCTCGCTGATGAGCTGGGATGAGTTCTGGAGCGCCGTAAGCCACCCGCAGGTGGTGGCGTCCTACAAACTGTCCTTCGGTGCCTCGCTGATCGGCGCGACCATCAACCTGGTGTTCGGTGCCCTGGTTGCCTGGGTGCTGGTGCGCTACCGCTTTCCCGGCAAGAAGATTGTCGATGCGCTGGTCGATCTGCCATTCGCGCTGCCCACCGCGGTGGCGGGTATCGCGCTGGTTACCCTGTATGCCTCGACCGGCTGGGTCGGGCAGTACCTGAATGTGTTCGGCATCCGGGTCGCCTACTCGCAACTGGGGGTGGTGATCGCGCTGACCTATATCGGCCTGCCATTCGTGGTACGTACCGTACAACCGGTGCTTGAGGACCTGGAGGCCGAACGCGAGGAGGCCTCCGCTAGCCTGGGCGCCAGCCGTTTTACCACCATCCGCCGGGTGATCCTGCCATCGCTGTTGCCGGCGCTGCTGACCGGCTATGCACTGGCCTTTGCCCGCGCCGTGGGTGAGTACGGCTCGGTGGTGTTCATCTCCGGCAACATGCCGTATCGCACCGAGATCACCCCGCTGCTGATCGTGGCCAAGGCCGAGCAGTACGACTACAACGGCGCTGCCGCCATCGGTACGGTAATGCTGGTAGCCGCCTTCCTGTTGCTGCTGCTGATCAATGGATTGCAGTGGTGGACCCAACGTCGAGGCCTGTGAGGATAACCGCATGACGACGCAAACCCTGACCCATGTGGCCAACCCGGAACTGGCCGCCCGCTGGCGCCGCGCCACCGAAGAACCAGCCTGGGTACGCTGGACGCTGATCGGCGTGGCCCTGACCTTCCTCGCCCTGTTCCTGGTGCTACCGCTGTTGGTGGTGCTCTACGGCGCCTTCGAGCAGGGGCTGCAGGTGTGGTGGGCGGCGATCAGCGAGCCGGATGCGCTGGCGGCGATTCGCCTGTCGCTGCTGGTGGTATTGATCGTGGTGCCGATCAATCTGGTGTTCGGCGTGGCCGCTGCCTGGGCCATCGCCAAGTTCGAATTCCGTGGCAAGCCGATCCTGATTTCGCTGATCGACATGCCGTTTGCCATCTCCCCGGTGGTGGTGGGGCTGATCTTCGTCATCCTGTTCGGCTCACAGGGCTGGCTTGGCCCCTGGCTGGCGGCCCACGATATGCGCATCATCTTTGCCGTGCCCGGTATCGTCATCGTGATCGCCTTCGGCACCATGCCGTTCATCGCCCGGGAGCTGATCCCGCTGATGCAGCAGCAGGGCAAGGAAGAGGAAGAAGCCTCGTTGACCCTTGGGGCCAGCGGCTGGAAGACCTTCTGGTACGTGACCCTGCCGAATATCAAGTGGGGGCTGATCTACGGAGTGATCCTGTGTAACGCCCGCGCCTTGGGCGAGTTCGGCGCGGTGGCGGTGGTGTCCGGGCGTATCCGCGGCGAGACCAACACCATGCCGCTGCATATCGAGGTGCTGTACAACGAATACATGTTCACCGCCGCCTTTGCTGTGTCGTCGCTACTGACCGGCCTGGCGCTGGTCACCATCGCGGTCAAGAGTTTCGTCGAGTGGCTGGATGAGCGTAATCGTCCAGCTATCGCCAGTCATTGAGAGAGCTGATATGAGCATTGAGATCGATCGGGTAAACAAGCGTTTCGGCGACTTCGTCGCTGTAGACAATGTCAGCCTCACCCTCAACGATGGTGAACTGACCGCACTGCTCGGGCCATCCGGCTCGGGCAAGACCACGCTGCTGCGTATCATCGCCGGGCTGGAACAGCCGGACAGCGGACGTATCCGCTTTCACGGCCAGGACACCACCGACCTGCATGTCAGTGATCGCGGTGTCGGCTTCGTGTTCCAGCACTATGCGTTGTTCAAGCACATGAGCGTGTATGAGAACGTCGCCTACGGCCTGACCGTCCGGCCGCGCAGCCAGCGGCCAAGCAAGGCGGAGATCCGCAAGAAGGTCATGCACCTGCTGGAGATGGTGCAGCTGGACTGGACCGCCGATCGCCTGCCGTCGCAGTTGTCCGGCGGGCAGAGACAGCGTATCGCCCTGGCCCGGGCGCTGGCTGTGGAACCCAAGGTGTTGCTGCTGGACGAGCCGTTCGGTGCGCTGGATGCCAAGGTGCGCGCCGAGTTGCGCCGCTGGCTCAGGCGGCTGCACGATGAAATCCACGTCACCAGCGTGTTCGTTACCCACGACCAGGAAGAGGCGCTGGAAGTCTCCGACCGGGTGGTGGTGATGAACAAGGGCAAGGTGGAGCAGGATGGCAGCCCGGAACAGGTCTACGACAATCCGGCCAACCCCTTCGTCTACCAGTTCCTGGGCAACGTCAACCTGTTCCATGCCCGGGTGCAGGATGGTGTGGCGCGCATCGGCAGTGTCAGCCTGGCCGCTCCGGAATACGCCGGCCAGCGTGACAGTCGGGCTCTGGCCTATGTGCGCCCGCACGATATCGAGGTGCTGGGTGACCGCCGTGACGATGCACTGCACGCGCAGATCGAACTGGTCTCGGTGGTCGGCCCGACCGTGCGCCTGGAACTGCGCACCGACAACAGCGAAAGCGTGGTGCAGGCCGAGCTGACCAAGCACCGCTTCCGCGAGCTGGGCCTGGGGCAGGGCAGTGATGCCTGGATCAGGCCGGTCAACAGCCGGGTGTTCCTGGAGGACGGTGAGCTGCAGGCGGGTTGAGCGGCACCGGCAAGGCCAGTCCCTGGCTGACCCGGTGGTCAGCCGTGCCGGCCACAGGTAGTATCCCTGCATGGCATTGTTCCCGACGGGCGTCTGCCGTCGGAACCACTATGGGAGGATACGATGAGCAACGACACCTACACACCGCCCCGGGTCTGGACCTGGGACAAGGACAATGGCGGCCAGTTCGCCAACATCAACCGTCCGATCGCCGGCCCGACCCATGACCGTGAGCTGCCGCGCGGCAAGCATCCGCTGCAGCTGTATTCGCTGGCCACACCCAACGGGGTCAAGGTCACCATCATGCTCGAAGAGCTGCTGGAGCTGGGCATCGCCGAGGCCGAATACGATGCCTGGCTGATCCGCATCAGCGAAGGCGACCAGTTCGGCAGCGGCTTCGTCGGGGTCAACCCCAACTCGAAGATCCCGGCCATGCTCGACACCAGCGTGAATCCGCCGCTGCGGCTGTTCGAGTCCGGCTCCATCCTGCTGTATCTGGCCGAGAAGTTCGGCGCCTTTATCCCGCAGGATATCCGCGGGCGCACCGAGTGTCTCAACTGGTTGTTCTGGCAGGTGGGCAGCGGGCCTCTGCTCGGTGGTGGCTTCGGCCATTTCTACGCCTATGCGCCGGAAAAGTTCGAGTATCCGATCAACCGCTACACCATGGAGGTCAAGCGTCAGCTGGATGTGCTCGACCGGCAGCTGGCCGACAATCGCTATATTGCCGGGGACCAGTACAGCATCGCCGACATGGCCATCTGGCCTTGGTATGGCGGCGTTGCGACCAACCAGGTCTACGGGGCGGCGGAGTTCCTTGAAGCCCACACCTATACCCACGTACTGCGCTGGGCGGAAGAGATTGGGCTGCGTCCGGCGGTAGAGCGCGGGCGCAAGGTCAACCGCACCTGGGGCGAGTTGGACGAGCAGGTGCCGGAGCGGCATTCGGCGGAGGATTTTGATTGAGCGGCTGCTTCCCGGTCTGCCTGGCGTAGCGCCCGAACACGAACCGAGGGCGCTACACCTCAGGGGGAAACAGCATTTGCCCCGAAGCGCTCTGACTGCATTTCCGTCAGGCGACTCAGGGTGCGGCGGAAGGAGAAAGTCAGCGCGCCGCTGGTATACAGCTCATCCAGCGGCACGTCCGCCTCGATATACAGCGGTACCCGTCGGTCATAGCATTCATCCACCAAGGCAATCAGCCGGCGCACGCTATCGTCCTGGCGGGTCAGTGGTGGCAGCACCCGATCCCCGGCCTGCACCTGCTCCACGGCATCCTCGGTACCCCGGGCGATGCCTGCTTCGCGCAGTGTGCCGCTGAGGCCGGGAACCCGGCCCAGCAGAATGACCGGGTAGCGGTCGCATAGCGCCATGAAATCCTGGGCGGCCAGCGGTTGCTCGCACAGCTGCGAGAAGTCGAACCAGATGGCCGTAGCGCAGTGGCGAAGGGGATGCAGCTGTTGGTGGTTGACGGTCAATGGGCGGTCAGAGCAGCTCTGTCCCTCACACAACTGGTCGAAAAGCCCGGCCAGCGCCTGCTCGTCCCGCACCCAGTAACGCTGAACCGCTTGTGCCGGGTGCAGACGGTGATCCTGTCCGCCATCCACCTGCAGCACCCGCATGTGCTGCTGTATGGCAGCGATGGCTGGCAGCAGGCGCTCGCGGTTGTGGCCATGTTCATATAGCTGCTGGGGTGGCTGGTTGGAGGTGGCGACCAGCACCATGCCCTGGGCGAACATCTCCAGAAACAGTCGGCCGAGTATGCTGGCATCGCCGATATCATTGATGAACAGCTCGTCGAAACACAGTACCCGCGCCTCGGCAGCCAGTTCCCGGGCGATGATGCTCAGCGGATCGGCGCTGCCGGTCAGGGCGAACAGGCGGCGGTGCACCCATTGCATGAAATGATGGAAGTGCTGGCGCCGGCTCGGCACCTGCAGGCTGTTGTGGAAACTGTCCATCAGCCAGGTCTTGCCCCGGCCTACCGGGCCCCACAGGTAGACGCCCATGGGTGCCGGCGTGGTGCTGCCGTCATGCAGGGACTGGTGCAGGGCCTGCAGCGCCAGGACCGCTTTTTGCTGGGCCGTGTCGGCTACGAAGCCCTGCTCCAGGGCCTGGTGCCAGGATTGCAATGGTGAAGAAGCAGGGGAGAATGTCATGGGGGCATATGATGGCCCAGCTGCCGGTGCGATACCAGCCGCTGGGTGGGCTGCTCTTGCAGTAATAGACGAGGCTGATTGGCGGCGTTTGCAGTACCATGACCGATTGCCCGCTGGCAGGGTAAGTGAGGAGAAAGCATGTGTGAATTGATGGGCATGAGTGCCAACGTGCCGACGGATATCTGTTTCAGCTTTTCCGGGTTGATGCAGCGTGGCGGCCGTACCGGGCCGCATTGCGATGGCTGGGGTGTGGCCTTCTACGAAGGGCGCGGGGTGCGCTGTTTCCATGACCCGGCGCCCTGCCACAGTTCGGCTATCGCCCAGCTGATCGAGAGCTATCCGATCAAATCCGAGAACGTCATCTGTCATATCCGCCAGGCCAACGTCGGCCGGGTCAGCCTGGCCAATACCCATCCGTTCACCCGGGAGTTGTGGGGGCAGTACTGGACCTTCGCGCATAACGGCCAGATCAATGATTTCGCTGCCGGGGAGGGGCCCTTCCAGCCGGTCGGCAATACCGACAGCGAAGCGATCTTCTGTGATCTGCTGAACCGCCTGCGGGCGCGCTTTGCCCAGCAGCCGAGCCGGGAAGACATTCTCGACTGCCTGACCGAAACCTGCGCCGGCTATCTCGCCCGCGGCGTGTGCAACCTGCTGCTGAGCAACGGCGAGTGGTTGTTCACCCTGTGCTCCAGCAAACTGTCCTGGATCACCCGCCGCGCGCCCTTCGGCCCGGCTCACCTGCGGGACCTGGAGGTGGCGGTGGACTTCCGTGAGCACACCACGCCGAACGATGTGGTGACAGTGATTGCCACCGAGCCGCTGACCAGCAACGAGCAGTGGCACGGCTATCAGCCGGGGGAGTGGCGGCTGTGGCAGGGCGGCGAGACGCTGATGCAGGGAAATGTGCTGCGAGGCGACCCGGCGTAGCGCGGGGGGCGCTACACCCCCAGGGCAAGCCGCGCAGCACTGCGCAGGGGGCGACGCCTCCCAGGAAAACCGCGTAGCACTCCCCGGGGTTGGCGAGCGCCTGCTCGCCGACCTGGTTCGGGCCGCTGCGCAGTCTCAGGCAGTGCAGCGGCGTAGCGCAGGGGCGCTACACCCCCAGGGCAAACCGCGCAGCATTGTGCAGGGGGCTACACCCTGGGGCGGGCAGGCCGGTAACGGCATCGGTGCGGCCTGCAAGGTTATTTCAGTCGGTACAGGGCTGGTTCTTCAGCGTGGCCTGGGTGACGTTGCTGCCCGGTGGCAGGCTGCGGGTGATCCACACATTGCCGCCGATGGTGGAGCCGGCACCTATGGTGATGCGCCCGAGAATGGTCGCACCGGCATAGATCACCACATCATCCTCGACGATCGGGTGGCGGGCATGACCCTTGAGCAGGTTGCCCTGTTCATCCGCCTCGAAGCGCTTGGCGCCCAGGGTCACCGCCTGGTAGATGCGCACCCGCTCACCGATCACCGCCGTCTCGCCGATCACCACCCCGGTACCATGGTCGATGAAGAAACTCGGGCCGATCTGCGCGCCGGGATGGATATCGATACCGGTATCCGAATGCGCCAGTTCACTGATGATTCGCGCCAGCAGCGTCAGCCCCTCCTTGTACAGCAGGTGGGCCAGGCGGTGATGCACGACCGCCATGACTCCCGGGTAGCATAGCAATACCTCGTCCACCGATTTGGCCGCCGGGTCACCGTGATAGGCAGCCATCACGTCGGTATCCAGCAGCCGGCGCAGGCCGGGCAGGGCAGCGGCGAAACGCCTGACGATGGCCCTGGCCTGTTGCACCAGCTCCTCATGTTGCACCGGCTGCTTGCGGTTGGCATGGCGCAGTTCCAGTACCGCCTGCTGCAGCAGGGCGTTGAGCGCCGAGTCCAGGGTGTGGCCGACATAGAAGTTCTCGTTGGCCTTGCGCAGGTCGGCTGGCCCCAGGCGCATGGGGAACAGCGCCCCGGCCAGAGCCTCGATGATGCCCTGCATCACGGTACGCGATGGCAACTCGCGGTCGCCGGGTTCGTGGGTGCGCCCCTGTGCCGAGCGCCACTCGGAGCGGGCTTCGTGCAGCTGTTTGACGATGCCGTCGAGCTGCCAGTCGTGATCTTGTTTCATGAATATGCGCTGGGTTGCGGAAGATGCCCCATGGTAGCACCCCAGAACGTCATGCAAAGCCGCAGGACGTCAAGAATCGCCCTCGCGAAGCCAGGCGCTGCTCTGGACGCAGCGAGTCGCCCCAGCGTCGTTCTGTCTGAACTCCCCCGCGCTTGCACTCGTCGTAACAGGTATGGAATGCCAGAAGCCCCGTTCCGCCTGACGGAACGGCATGTCCAACCACGATGCGAGGTACTGCCATGTACGAACACATCACCCAATCGGCGCTGTCGGAATTGCTGAAACTCCAGGGCCACACCTTCCTCTCGCTGTACATGCCCATGGAGCGTACTTTCCCCGGGCGTGAACAGAACCCGATCCGCTACCGCAACCTGCTGCGTCAACTGCGCGAGCATCTGGATCTCAGTACCGGCGCCGCAGGCCAGCACAGCCTGCTCGAGCCCTTCGAGGCGCTGTTGAGTGATGACCGGCTATGGAACAGCCCGCGTAGTGGCCTGGCGGTGATCGGTGGCGACAACCTGTTCCGCGTATTCTCCCTGCATCAGTCGGTGCCGGAGCAGGTGCGGGTGGATCGCCAGCCCTATCTCAAGCCGCTGCTGCGCCTCAGCCAGGCTGCCGGTACCTTCCAGGTCCTGTGCGTGACCCGCGATGCGGTGCGACTGTTCGAAGGCGACCATGATGTGCTGCATGAGGTCGAACTGCATCCGGCGGTGCCGCGCAACCTGGAACAGGCGTTGGGCTCGGAACTGACCGAGAAGAACCAGTCAGGCCACCCGGATGGCTTCAGCCGCGCCGCGGAGAAGGCCGGCGGCATGACCATGCACGAGTCCGGCGGTGGCGGCAAACAGGATGAGATCGATATCGACCGCGAACGCTACTTCCGCGCCATCGACAAGACGATCAGTGAACACCATTCCCGGCGCTCGGGGCTACCGTTGATTCTCGCCGCGCTGCCGCGCAACCAGGCGGCCTTCCGCGCCGTCAGCCACAATCCTCAGTTGCTGGACGAGGGCGTGACCCTGGACCCGGCGCTGCTCGATGGCGATGCGCTGCGCCAGCCCTGCGGCGAGATCATGAGCAAGCGCTACAGCGCCTGGCTGGACACCATGCTGGAACGCTACGGAGCGGCCCAGGGCAAGCAACTGGCCTGCGAGAACGTGCCGGAGATCGGCGAGGCGGTGTTTGCCGGACGGGTTGCGGTGCTGCTGGTCGAATCGGGACGCAACCTGCCCGGGGTGGTCAATCAGCAGAGCGGTGCGGTGGATCTGTATGAGCTCGATGGGGATGGCAAGGCCGCGGAGGCGGGTGCCGACGTGCTGGACCAATTGATACCGCGGGCGGTGCAGACAGGTGCCGAGGTGGTGGTGGTGCCGCCTGGTTTGCTGCCGGATGGGGCGGGGGCGGCGGCGGTGTTCAGGTTCTGAGGTGGTGGTTGGATTGCCCCCTCTCCCCAGCCCTCTCCCGCGAGGGGAGAGGGGGCTGTCCGTGCTCTGTGGATGTAATCTGTCTTCCTGATACTTTTCGCCTGCATGAGAGAGGGTTTTCCCAGCGGGCACATTCATGCCCCCTCTCCCCTCGCGGGAGAGGGCTGGGGAGAGGGGGCCACAACCTCACAACTTGGCGATCGACACCTCCGTGGACTTCACAAAGGCAATCACCTCCGACCCGACCCTGAGCCCCAGCTCGTCTACCGAGCGGGTGGTGATCACCGAGGTGACGATACCGGCGGCGGTCTGTACGTCGATCTCCGAGAGAACATCGCCGCGCAGGATCTCGCGGATGTGGCCCTTGAACTGGTTGCGTACGTTGATGGCTTGAATGGTCATGCTGGTGGTTTCCTTGTTTGGATGAAGGTTATAGCGCCCAGCGCAATTGCGTGGGCAGGGGTGAAACTTTTTCCGGCTGTTCCGGATTGGCCGGTCTGGCCAGGACCCGGTCGAGTACCTGGGCTTCCAGTTGTGCCAGGCGGAAGGAGCCATGGGCACGTGGACGAGGTACGTCGATGGTCAGGTCCAGGCCGATCTCGCCTTCTTCGATCAGGATTACCCGATCAGCGACACTGACCGCTTCGCTGACATCATGGGTAACCAGCAGCACGGTAAAGCCGTGCTGCTGCCAGAGGCTTTCGATCAGTTGCTGCATCTCGATCCGGGTTAGTGCATCCAGCGCGCCGAGCGGTTCATCCAGCAACAACAGCCGCGGTTGGTGGATCAGGGCGCGGGCCAGCGCCACGCGCTGCTTCTGCCCACCGGACAGGGTCGCTGGCCACTGCCAGGCGCGGTCCGCCAGACCCACTGCCCTGAGGGCGTCGAATGCCCTGGGCCGCCAATCACCGCGCAGTCCCAGGCCGACATTGTCGATGACCTTTTTCCACGGCAGCAGCCGTGAATCCTGGAACATCAGCCGGGTATCGGCCCGGTTGTCGGCCAGCGGGGCGCCGCCGGCCAGCAGCGCTCCGCTGGTGGCCTGATCCAGCCCGGCCAGCAGCCGCAGCAGCGTGCTCTTGCCGCAGCCGCTACGACCGACGACGGCAACGAACTGGCCGGCAGGGATATCCAGGTCGATATTGTTCAATACCTGCAGATCACCGAAGGATTTGCTCAGCGTGCGGATCTTCAGTGCGGTGCCGTTGTTCTGCCGTGGTGGCTGTTGGGCGGTCATGCATTGGCTCCTTTTTTCTGGTAGGCCGGGTGCCAGCGCAGCCATAGCCGCTCCAGCAGCCGCGCGGCGGTGTCGGCCAGCTTGCCGAGCAGGGCGTACAGCACGATGGCCAGCACCACCACATCGGTTTGCAGGAATTCGCGGGCGTTCATCGCCAGATAGCCGATCCCGGAGCTGGCGGAAATGGTCTCGGCGACGATCAACGTCAGCCACATGAACCCCAGTGCGAAACGCAGACCAACCAGGATCGAGGGCAGGGCACCGGGCAGGATGACCTGCCAGAACAGGCTGAAGCCGGACAGCCCATAGCTGCGTGACATCTCCACCAACCCGGCATCGACGTTGCGGATGCCGTGGTAGGTATTGAGATAGATCGGGAACAGTGAGCCCAGTGCGACCAGAAAGACCTTTGCCGACTCGTCGATACCGAACCAGAGGATCACCAGTGGAATCAGCGCCAGATGGGGAATATTGCGGATCATCTGCACCGAGCTGTCGAGAAAGCGCTCGCCCCAGCGAGACAGGCCGGAAATGAAGCCCAACGCCAGCCCGAGCCCGCCGCCAATAGCCAGGCCGACCCCGGCGCGCCAGCTGCTGATGGCCAGGTGCGACCAGATTTCACCGCTGCTCAGCAGGGCCCAGCCGGCGCTCAATACGGCCGTAGGCGGGGGCAGGATGCGGCTGGACAGCCAGCCGCTGCTTACCAAAACCTGCCAGGCTGCCAATAGCAGCAAGGGCAATGCCCAGGGTGCCAATCTGTCCAGCCATTGATCGGAGGTCTTCATCGTCTCCCCCTCAACTCTGAGCTGCGGCTTTGGGCAGGATGTCGTTGGCCAGCATCTCACCGAACGGGCTGATGTATTGCTTGCCGCTCGGTTGTTCGGCTTGGACCAGCTGCAGATGCGGGAACAGCAGTTCGGCCACCCGGTAGGATTCCTCCAGATGTGGATAGCCAGAGAAGATGAAGGTATCGATACCGAGGTCGGCATACTCCTTCACGCGCGCCGCTACCGTCGGGCCATCACCGACCAGCGCCGTGCCGGCACCGCCGCGCACCAGGCCGACGCCGGCCCACAGGTTCGGGCTGACTTCCAGGTTGTCCTTGCTGCCGCCGTGCAGCGCCGCCATGCGCCGTTGACCCACCGAGTCGAAGCGTGCCAGTGATGCCTGGGCGCGACGGATAGTGTCCTCATCCAGGTGGGCGATCAGCTTGTCGGCGGCCTGCCAGGCTTCCTCGTTGGTTTCCCGCACAATCACATGCAGGCGGATGCCGAAGCGCACGCTACGGCCCTGTCTGGCGGCTTTTTCCCGCACCTGGGCGATCTTCTCGGCCACGGCGGCCGGTGGCTCGCCCCAGGTCAGGTATAGCTCGACCTGTTCGGCCGCCAGCTCCTGCGCGACATCGGACGAGCCGCCAAAGTACAGCGGCGGGCGTGGTTGCTGAACCGGCGGGAACAGCAGCTTGGCGCCTTTTACCTGAATATGCTTGCCGTCATAGTCCACGGTCTCGCCTTCCAGGACGCGGCGCCAGATGCGGGTGAACTCGACGGAGGCTTCGTAGCGTTCGGCGTGGCTGAGATTCAGGCCATCACCGGCCAATTCGTCCGGGTCGCCGCCGGTGACCAGGTTGAACAGGGCGCGACCATTGGACAGTCGATCCAGCGTGGCGGCCTGGCGCGCTGCGACTGTGGGGGAAATGATCCCCGGGCGCAGGGCGATCAGGAACTTCAGGCGCTGGGTGACCGGAATCAGCGAGGCAGCCACCAGCCAGGAATCCTCGCAGGAGCGTCCTGTGGGGATCAGCACTCCGCCGTAACCGAGTTTGTCAGCGGCCTGAGCGATCTGCTGCAGGTAGCTGTGGTCCACGGCGCGGGCGCCCTGGGTGGTGCCCAGGTAGCGGCCATCGCCGTGGGTAGGCAGGAACCAGAAGATATTCAGTGACATGTTTCGTTCTCCAGTTGTTGTGTGTGTCCGGGTGTCCTGGATTGCCACGCCCTTCGGGCTCGCAATGACGCAGTGGGGGGAACGTCATTGCGAGCTGCGCAGCAGCGTGGCAATCCATCGGCCCCAGGCCTCAAGGCACCTGTGCAGCTGCAATTTGTGGCGTCCAGATCACCTCGCTGATCTCCAGCTGTTTCGGAATCAGCTTGAGCGCATGGAAGGTATCTGCGATGTCCTGCTGCGCCTTGACCACCTCAGGGCTCAGCAGGCGTGTACCGTAGCTCTGGCGTTGAATGGCGATGCGGGTGATATCCGGGCTCAGGCCGATGACCGGGGCAATCTGTGCGGTGGCCTGGTCGAGGTTGTTCAGCGTCCACTGGCCGATGGCATCGATTTCCTCGATCAGGGCCTGGATCACCTCGGGGTTGGCTTGCGCATAGGCGCCGGTCGACAGATAGAACTGGTGGTTGCTGACCAGTCCGCTGCCGTCGATCAGGGTGCGGGCACCGATCTGTTGCTCGGCGGCGGCCTGGAAGGGGTCCCAGATGACCCAGGCATCCACCGAGCCGCGTTCGAATGCGGCGCGGGCATCAGCCGGGGGAAGGTAGATGGGCGTGATGTCAGTGATGCTCAGTCCGGCATCCTCCAGCGCGCGAACCAGCAGGTAATGCACATTCGAGCCCTTGTTCAAGGCAATTTTCTTGCCCTTGAGTTCGGCTACGCTCTGGATCGGCGAGTCTTTTGGCAGCAATATCGCTTCGCCGGTTGGCGCGGGCGGTTCATGGACAACGTAGAGCAGATCCGCGCCCGCCGCCTGGGCGAACACCGGCGGGGTTTCGCCTGTGGTGCCGAAATCGACAGCGCCGACGTTCAGACCTTCGAGCAATTGCGGGCCAGCGGGAAACTCCGTCCAGGTGACCTTCACGCCTTGCTCGGCAAGCCGCTGGTCAAGGGCGCCACTGGCCCGCAGCAGGGTCAGGGTGCCGTATTTCTGATAGCCGATACGCAGAGTGTCGGCGGTGACTTGTGTTACGGCGCCAAAGGCAAGGGCAGCGGTCAGGAATGCTGCCAATCCCCGGCGCAAAGTGACCTGTTTCATGGTCGTCTCCTTTGCGGTAGGTGTTGGTAGCCTGCTGACCCGTTGGCGGGAGAGTAAGGCGGGTGACCCGGATGGGTCGGTCAGGTGGTCAGATGCTCCAGCGAGCGTGAATCAAACGGTCATTCAGTACAGTCGGGTCAATCGGTGCCGGGCGCCGGGCCAGCGCCGCGACGAACTGCTCCAGCGCTTCGTCCAATCGCTCCAGCAGGCTTTCCTCGAACCGGGCTGGTTCGCCGTAGTGGATCAGGTTGTCGGTGGCGAATACGCCCTGCAGGGTTTCCTGGGCCTTGAGCGCCGCCAGCACCGGTTTCAGTGCATAGTCCACCGCCAGCATGTGGGCATGGGTGCCGCCGGTGGCAATCGGCAGCACCACCTTGTGCGCCAGTGCCCGCTCCGGCAGCAGGTCCAGCAGTACCTTGAGTGCGCCGGCGAAGGATGCCTTGTATACCGGGGTACCGACGATCAGTCCGTCGGCATGGCTGACCTGCTCACTGAAATGGCGGATCGCTGGGCTGTCGAAGCGGGCCAGCAGCAGGTCTGCCGGTTCGAACTGGTGGATATCGAAATGCACCCTTTCGACACCGCGTTGCTCAAGCCAACGCCCGGCTTGATCCAGCAGCAGGCCAGTGCGCGAGCGGAGGCTGGGACTGCCGCCAATGGTTACCACGAGCATGAAAGGCGTTCCTTGTGTTGATCAGTGCCGGGGACCTGGATATTCCCGGGTGAGGAAACATTAGCAGTGATCTTATATTGTTTAAAATCATTAATTTTCATTTTGTAATTCTATATTGTTCTAATACGGTTGTTGGTAAAGGGCGGTCAGGGCCTGGCCCTTGAGCAAGGCCAGTTCCGCTGCTCTACGGTCGCGGGGCCGGGGCACCGGAACATGCAATTCGCTGACGATCCGGCTGGGTTGCCCACCGAGGATCAGCACCCGGTCGCTCAGGTATACCGCTTCGTCCAGGTCGTGGGTTACCAGCAGTACACTGATGTCGTACTGGGCGGCGAGTTCTGTCACCAGATCCTGCAGCTTCATCCGGGTAAAGGCATCCACCGCACTGAACGGCTCGTCCAGCAGCAGTACCTGCGGCTTGCCATACAGTCCGCGGGCGATGGCCACGCGCTGGGCCATGCCGCCGGACAGCTGCTTGGGCAGCGCATCGCCGCGGCCTTCCAGCCCGACATCGCGCAGCAGCTGGCGTACCCAGCGCGCATCGGCCTTGTGCCCGTCGACGAAGCCGATATTCTCGGCGACATTGAGCCAGGGCATCAGCCGGGGCTCCTGGAACACCACACCAATCCCCGAGCTGGCGCCGAAGTCGAGCAATGGATTGCGTTCGAGCTGCCCCTGGTAGTGCCGGTCCAGCCCGGCGGCGATACGCAGCAGGGTGCTCTTGCCGCAGCCGCTGGGGCCGAGCAGGCTGACGATCTCGCCGCCGGCCAGTGCCAGGCTGACATCGTCCAGCACGGTCAGTTCGGCGAAGGATTTGCGGATATTGTGCAGACTCAGCAGGGCGCTCATGGTTTCTGCTCCTGTCCCGAGAAACTGTCCCGCCAGCGCAGCATGCGCTTTTCCACGTGCTTCAACAGACTGTCAGTCAGTTTGCCCATCAGGGCCAGGGTGATGATGGCCGTCAGCACCAGGTCGGGACGCGAGACCTCCCGCCCATCGGTGAGCAGATAGCCAATACCTTCCGTGGCTGCCAGCAACTCAGCGGCCACCACGCATAGCCACGCCATCGACAGGCCGTTGCGCAAGCCGGTGAAGAGATAAGGCAGGGCTGCCGGAAGCATGATTCGCTGCATCAGGGTCGTCTGGCTGAACCCGAGTTGGGTGCCTACTTCAACCAGTTTGCGGTCCACGTTACGCACTCCTGCCACCATGTTCATGTACACGGGGAAGAAGGAGCCTATGGCAATGAGAGTCACCTTGGAGACTTCGTCTATGCCGAGCCAGATCAACAGCAAGGGCACCCAGGCCAGACCCGGTACCGCCCGCAGGGCCTGGAAGCTGGGATCGAGGTATGCTTCGAGCCGCTGGCTCATGCCCACCAGGGTGCCCAGCAGTATCGCCAGCCCGGAACCTATGGCGAAGCCCAGCAGAACCCGCTGGGAACTGGCAAGGATATGGCTCCACAAGGGCCCGGCGGCCAGTTCATGGAAGGTCAGCACCAGTGTGCTCGGAGCCGGCATCAGGTGGGCTGGAATCCAGCCACTGTATACACAGATCTCCAGCAGGCCGAGGACGGCCAGTGGCAACAGCAAGCCGACGGGAGCGAAGCGTACCTGTCGTCTGGCCGGCCGCCACGCCGATGCCGGTCGCTCAAGGGATTGGCTGCGGGTGCTCATCGGGTCTTGCCTTCGACGATACCCTGGGCGATATCTGACGCCAGAAGCGATGCCAGAGTGGCCTCGGTGTCTGCGGTACGGCGCAGGATGTTGTCGGCTTTCAACAAGGGGATGATGGGCTCGATGGCAGCGAGATGCGCCTGGCCCGGTACCGGGCGACTGAAGTCGTAGCGCGCCAGTTGCAGGCGAATGACCTCCGCCGGCAGGCCGGTTTCGCGGGCTACCAGCTCCGCTGTCTGGTCCGGGTGATCGATGATCCACTGGCGCGCTCGCTCATAGGCGCGGAGGACGGTTGCCACCGTCTCTGGCTCGGTCTCCAGAACCCGTTCACTGGTATTCAGAAACGCGGCCAGGCCAAAGTCGGGATTGCGGTAGAGGAACCGGGCGCCGGCCGCCTCAGAAGCTGCCATATGCGGGTCCAGTCCGGCCCAGACGTCGACCCGGCCTTGCTCCAGCGCGGTTCGTCCTTCCGGATGTTGCAGATGCACGATTCGCACATCCTTTGAACTCAGGTTGTGGTGCTCCAGGGCGCGCAGCAGAAAGAAATAGGGATCGGTACCCTTGGTAGCGGCCACCCGTTTTCCGCGAATACTCTCAAATCCATCGATCTCCGACTGTTGTGGTATCACCAAGGCACTGGGCTCTGCCCACAGATAGCTGTAGACCGTCTTGACCGGTTGGCCGTTGGCGCGGCTGACGAAGGCGGAGATACTGGACGTCAAGGCGAACTGCGTGGCGCCGCTGTTGAGAAACTCCAGGGAGTTATTGCTGCCGCGGGACAGTATCCACTTCACATTTCTGCCCTGTTCGGAAAAATGCTCCTCCAGCCAGCCCTGATCGCGGATTACCAGGCTGGGTGGCGAGTAGTAGGCATAATCGAGGCTGACTTCACCGTTATTGCTGAGGGCGGGCAAGGGGGTTAAGGCAATGATGGCGGCGGCAAGGCGGCGACGCCAGGAGGACAGCTGCATGTAATGACTCCTTTCTTATATCGGTCGCATGGTTTCTCCTTCTTGAGGTCAAGTCAGGTAAAAGAACCGCCTGGTCGAAACCAGGCGGCAAAGTGGTCAAGCGGATTCTTTCAGGCAGTCTTGCGATTCGGCTGTGGCGTCAGGCGCAGGTACGGACGCACCGCACGGTAGCCGGCCGGGAAGCGCTGGCGGATTTCTTCCTCGTCCTGCAGCGATGGCACTATCACTACCTCGTCACCGTCCTTCCAGTTGCCCGGCGTGGCGACCTTGTGGTTGTCGGTCAGCTGCAGCGAATCGACCACGCGCAGGATCTCATCGAAATTGCGCCCGGTGCTGGCCGGGTAGGTGATGATCAGGCGCACCTTCTTGTTCGGGTCGATGACGAACAGCGAGCGTACGGTCAGGGTGTCGTTGGCATTCGGGTGGATCAGATCGTAGAGTTCGGACACCTTGCGGTCATGGTCGGCAATGATCGGGAAGCCGACGATGGTGTTCTGGGTCTCGTTGATGTCCTTGATCCATTCGATATGCGAGTCGACCGGGTCCACCGACAGGGCAATGGCCTTGACGTTGCGCTCGGCGAACTGGTCCTCGAGTTTGGCGGTCAGGCCCAGCTCGGTGGTGCATACCGGGGTGAAGTCGGCGGGGTGGGAAAACAGAATCCCCCAACTGTCACCCAGCCAGTCATGGAAACGGATAGTGCCGGCGCTGGAGTCCTGCTCGAAGTCCGGGGCGATATCGCCGAGTCTGATGCTCATGGTGCTCTCCTGATAATCTGTGGGGATGCCGCGCATGTCGGGCAATGAGGATCACTATGCATGACTGCTGATCGGGATAAAAAGAATAAATAGTGATTTTGTTATTTCTTTTGGTTATTTATGGCTACTGCTGGTGATAATAACTTAATTCCAAAAAAGTATTTACCTTTCTGTTTTTAGATTGTTTAGCTTTGTCAGACCGGATCACCGGACATATCGAGGCGCAGCCTCCCTTGTTCCTTGATCCGGCTGTGCCTCTGCGGCGAGACGGATCATCCCTGTCACGTTGTAGAGAGAAGTCATATGTCCACTCCAAGCAAGACCTCGCATCGGAAGCGTCGCGCACTGCTGACCTCCCTGTTCACTGCTGCCAGCCTGTTGCTGGCCGGCAGCGCCGCCGCCGACACTACGGTACGGATCGGTTTTCAGAAATCTTCCACCCTGATCACCCTGTTGCGCAGCCAGGGCACGCTTGAGCAGGTGCTGGGCGAGCAGGGCGTCAAGGTATCCTGGCATGAGTTCCCCAGTGGTCTGCCGCTGCTGGAAGCGCTGAACGTGGGCAACGTGGACTTTTCCGCTGATGTGGCGGATACCGTGCCGGTGTTTGCCCAGGCGGCTGGTGCGCGGCTGGTGTATGTCGCCCAAGAGGCGCCGTCCCCTACTGCCCAGGCGATCCTGGTGCATGGTGATTCCGGGATTGATGATCTGGCCGATCTCAAGGGCAAGCGTGTTGCTGTCACCAAGGCGGCGGGTAGCCACTACCTGCTGATCCAGGCGCTGAAAAAGGCTGGCCTGAGCTTTGCCGATATCCGCCCGTCCTACCTGACGCCCGCTGACGGACGTGCCGCCTTCGAAAACCGCAATGTGGATGCCTGGGTGGTCTGGGAACCCTTCCTGACCAGTGCACAGCGTCAGCTGAACCCGCGAATTCTGGCCGACGGCAGTGATGGACTGGCTGATTACCAGCGTTACTACCTGAGTTCGACAGGTTTTGCCCGGCAGCACCCGGAGATTGTCGCCACCCTCTTCGAGGAGCTGCGCAAGAGCGGCGAGTGGCTGCGGACCAATCCTGCTGCGGCTGCCGAAATCCTCGGGCCGCTGTGGGGTGGTCTGGACCCGGAAATCGTCGAGGTAGCCAACCGCAAGCGCAGCTATGAGGTACGCCTGGTGCAGCGTGACAGCCTGAGTGAGCAGCAGCGTATTGCTGACACTTTCCATGCCGAAGGACTGTTGCCGGTAAAAGTGAATGCCAATGATGTCGACATCTGGGCACCTTGAGGAGCGAGCATGCGTATTTCGAACGTTCCCTTGCAATCACCCCTTGAGGTGGCCCCGACCATCAATCCGCGCCTGCTGGCGCTGGATGACAACACCTGGCGCCAGGCCACGCTTTCCCTGACTGTACGGCTGGCCGAGAGCGCCGTACAGCGGGATCGGCAGGGTGGTTCGGCACAAGCAGAAAAGCAGCTGATTCGCCAGAGTGGACTGCTGCGCTTGAGCATTCCCCGGTACCTGGGTGGTTACGGCAGCTATTGGCCGGAGATCTACCGTACCACCCGCTATCTGGCGGCGGTGGACAGCTCGCTGGCCCACCTGTTCGCCTTCCACCATCTGCAGGTAGTGACCCTGCAACTGTTCGGCAGCGCGCAACAACAGCAGCAGTGGCTGAGTCGTACGGTGGAGCAGGATTGGTTCTGGGGTAATGCCACCAATGGTCGCGATACCAGCCTGCAGCTGCGCCGCGAAGAGGAACATTACCAGTTGCATGGCAGCAAGTCGTTCTGCTCCGGCGCATTGGGAGCTGACGTACTGATGGTCAGTGCGCCGCGTGGGCCGAGGCCGGAAGACCGGGTATTTCTGGTGGTACCGGCGCAGCGTGACGGCCTGCTGGTCAATGACGACTGGGATGGTTTCGGCCAACGCCAGACCGACAGCGGCACGGTGAACTTCGAAGGTGTGTTCGTCGACCCCAGCGATCTGCTGGAGCAGGGGTTGGGAACGGTACGGGCAAGTTTGCGTACCTGTTTCTCGCAACTGGTATTGGTACAGATCTATCTGGGTAATGCGGTGGGCGCGCTGGACTCCGCGGTGCGCTATATCCGTGAGCGGGCACGCAACTGGCCCGGTTCAACGGCAGAGAGCCCGACAGAGGACGCGCTTATCCAACTGCGTATGGGTGACCTGTGGACGCAGCTGCAGGCCGCCAGCGCATTGGCGGACCGGGCTGCAGAGCGCTTGCAGCAATTATGGGAAAGCGCCGAGCCGACTCCGCTGGAGCGCGGTGAACTGGCTCTGCAGATTGCCGAAGCCAAGTTGCTGTCGGCCCGCGCGGCGCTGGATATCACCAGTCAGGTGTTCGAAACCATGGGCGCCCGGGCGACCTCGGCCAGGTTTGGCTTCGATCGCTACTGGCGCAACGTGCGGGTACACACCCTGCATGACCCGCTGGATCACAAGCAGAAGGATATCGGCCGCTGGCTGCTGACTGGGGAACCTCCTGCGCCCTCGGTCTACAGCTGATGGCTCAGACGGGTGCCGAACAGTTCTTGCTCGGCACGGCCCTGGCTTAGCGCGCCGCAGTTGAGAGTCACAAAGGGGCCGGCTCGCTGGCTGACACTATGCAGCTGGCGGGCGAGCAACTCCTTGCCGGTGCCGGTTTCGCCCTGAATCAGTACGGCCAGTGAAGCGGCACCCAGGCGTTCCAGTTCGGCATGCAGGCGCTGCGAGGCGGGATCAACGAAGACCAGGGCCTTGGCGCGCACACTCAACGGGCCGGGTGCGCAGTGCTCGAGCGTCAGTAGATTGTTGGCGGTTGGATAGGTGGTCATGGCCATTCCGTGCAATGGGTCAGGCGCGCTGACGCCGGTGTTCCTCGATACGGCTCTGCAATTGATACAGGTGCGCGAAGCCGTCCTCCCAGCGGGTATAGCCGGCCGCCGTATTGATATGGCCAGCCTGGTCGAGGATCACCGTCTGGCTGCCCCAGTCGCTGCCCAGCTCCAGGGTGCGCGGCTGGCTGGCGGCGTGGTCGTTGCTCGAACCCACCAGCACACTGGGAAAACCCAGGTGCCGGCGCGGTATCGGTGCGAAGTTGCGCAGCGGCGCGGCGCAGTTGTCGCGTTCTACATCCGCCGGTGCCACCAGCAGCGCGCCGCGTACCTGGGCATGCAATGCCGGTGTTGTGGTGGTGGCCCAGTGGGCAACGGTGATGCAGCCCAGGCTGTGGGCGATCAGTACCACGGGGGTGGGCTCGGCGGCGATGCTGTTTTCAAGCTCGGTTACCCAGTCACCCCGTTGCGGATGCTGCCAGTTTGCCTGTTCCACCCGCTGGGCGTTGGGCAGCAACTGCTGCCAGTGCGTTTGCCAATGGTCGGGGCCGGAGCCCTGCCAGCCTGGCAGGATGAGATAGCGGATCAATTCATCATGCATGGTATTGCCTCGTACAAGAGAAAATTTGGCTGTTGCCAAGCGCGGCGTTGTTTTCTACCTCGCGTTGTCATCCTTACCTCATCCCGTCATCCTTATCTCACCCCTTCATCCTTACCTCACCCCGTCATCCTTCGCGAAGGCGAAGGATCCACCGGCCACTCTGGGGTCACCCGCACCCTGGATCCTTCGCCTTCGCGAAGGATGACGGATATGCGCCTCCGCGAAGGATGACGGGGTATGGAGCTGAGTGAACAGCATTACGGCTTACGCCGAGGATGACGTTCCAGCCCGGGCTCCAGGAGCCCCGTCTCGGGGCGCTTGGGGGCTCCGCCCGCCTGTTACAGCAGGGTAAAGGTGTAGTTGACGATGGCGCGAAGCTCATCGCGGTCGCGCTGTACTTCGCTGCGCAGACTGGCATGTCGCAGAGAAAAGCCGACATCCTTGAACAAGCCGTCCTGCACGGTGTAATCGACACGCAGGTCGCGTTCCCGCTCGGTATCGCGAACACCGGCGGCGGTATCGATGTCCTTGCCGCGCAGATAGGTTGCGGTGGTTTTCAGCCCGGGAAGACCGGCATTGGCGAAATCGTAGCCGTAGCGCGCCAGCCAGGTTTTCTCGCCGGCGCGTTCGAACTTGCCGATCTGTGAATCGGTGATCAGGTAGGCGGTGGCACCGTCGCCATTGTTGATGAACGGGAAGTTGCTGTCGCCGCTCAGACGCTGGTAGCCCAAGCCGAGGTTGTGGCCGCTGTGCCCGTAGCTGAACAGGATGCTGCTGGCGCGGTTGTCGACTTTTGCACCATAGCCGGCATCCCGATCATCATTGGCGCCATGGGCATTGCTGTCGAAATGGCGCAGGTCAGTGCTCAGCTTGCCGCCGCCGAGGTTGATGTGATGTACCGCACCTACGTAATGCTGGCGATAATAGTCTTCCAGCTCGCCAAAATAGTAGCTGGCGGTCAGGTTGTCGGTGACCCGGTAATCGCCACCGGCAAAGCGGAACTGGTCGACCCGCTCGGTACCGCCGGCAATGCGCAGCTCCTCATAGTCGGTTGAGGCCCGGCCCTTGGCCTTGCTGATCTGGCCTGCGGTCAGGCTCAGACGGTCGATATCGTTGGAACTCAGCTGGCCGCCGCGGAAGGTCTGCGGCAACAGGCGGCCGTCGTTCAGCGTCAGTACCGGCAGTTTGGGGTGCAAGGTGCCATATTTCAGTTCGGTTCTGGAGACTTTTGCCTTGGCGGTGAAGTCGATGCGGCTGAACTCGGGTACGGCACTGCCATCATCCTCAACCGGGAACACTATGCCCGGGTCGCGGCTGCGTCCGGCCTTGCCCTGGCGCCCGCCCGAGTCCAGACGGATGCCCGCCTGGCCGAATGCGTCCAGCCCCAGGCCAACCGGGCCCTGGGTATATCCCGATCTGAAATCCAGCACGAAGCCCTGGCCCCATTCCTCTGCTTTGGAGGGGGAGGCGGTGCCACTGCGATTGTCCTGGTTGATATAGAAGTTGCGCAGGCCCAGGGTAGCCGAGGCGCCTTCGACGAAACCGTCAGCGGCAGAGGCCTGCGTCGGTAGGGTTATGCTGAGAATGCCAGTGGCCACTGCGCCGGCAAGCAGAGGGTATTTCATGGTTCAAGCTCCGTTCATGTGTTGACGATGCGTCATCCGGCTCTGCGTGGTCGAGTGGCACCCTGACGTAGAGCTGTAACATAAACGACAAGCGTATTTTTAAAAAAGAATAAAAACGAATTTATTTATTCTTTTTTAGTATAAGTGTGGTGCAATGGCTCTACTGGGGAGAAGGGGCAGGCCCGAACCATCTGTCCATGCTCTGGCGGGTGCGATTCTTGACGTCCTCGGTGACATACATGGACACCGTGGCCAGGGCCGCAGCGAGTACGCCAAGATCATCGGTATAACCGATCACGGCGGCAAAGTCGGGAATGGCATCCAGCGGGAAGATGAAATAACCCAGTGCGCCGTAGATGGCGGTCCTGGCCCAGCGCGGTGTATCCGGGCTTTGCGCCGCGTAGAACAGCCAGAGGGCCTTTTCCACCACTTCCCGGCCGGCCACTGTGGCGTAACGGGTGAGCTTCCGGCGCAGGCCGGTTGCGCTGTAGGCTGTGGCGTAGCCCTGCGGTCGGAATTTCATGAGCGGGTCTCCCATGGATGGCTATACATGCAGACCATGGTACACCCGAAAAGGTGCTGGTGATGACAAAGCCCCGGCACTGGGCCGGGGCTTGGGGAGGGTCAGAGCAGAACGAAGTTGTAGGTCAGGTAGACCCGCAGCTGGTCCTGGTCGTTCTGGTTGGCACCGGTGCGCAGGCTGGCGTGACGCAGGGAAACACCCAGGTCCTTGAAGAATCCTTGCTGGACGGTGTAGTCCAGGCGCAGGTTGCGTTCCCATTCCTTGTCATTCTCGCCGACGCGAGTATCAAAGTCACTACCGCGCAGGTATTTGGCGGCGAAGCTCAGGCCGGGTACGTAGTCAGCGAAGTTGTAGCTGTACTCACCGACCCAGGTCTTCTCGCCGGCACGCTCGAACTTGTTGATCTGCGAGTCGGTGATCAGGTAGGCAGTGGAGCCGCCGCCGTTATCCAGGAAGGCAAAGTCGCTGTCGCCGCTCATCTTCTGGTAGCCCAGGCCCAGCGCATGATTGCTCAGCTTGTAGGTGAACAGGGCGCTCATGGCGCGGTTGTCCACTTCACCGTTGTTGTAGACTCCGCGAGCGGTGTAGCCCGCTCGGCCGTCGTCATTGGCACCGTGGGAGTTGCTGTCGAAGTAGCGCAGGTCGGTGACCAGTTGGCCGGCACCCAGGTCCAGGGTATGTACCGCACCCAGGAAGTGCTGGTTGTAGTAGTCCTTCAGCTGGGCGAAGTAGTAGCTGGCCACCAGGTTCTCACCCAGCTTGGCATCGCCACCGACGTACTGGAACTTGTTGACTTCCTCGGAGCTGCCACCGATGCGCAGACCTTCATGGGAGGTGGAGGCGCGGCCGCTGGCCTCATCCAGGTGACCAAGGCGCAGGGTCAGGTTGTCGATCTCGTTGGAGGTCAGCATGGCGCCGCTGTAGGTCTGCGGCAGCAGACGACCATCGTTACGCACGGCGATTGGCAGGTTCGGTTCCAGGCCACGACCGGCTTTCAGCTCGGTGTTGGAGATCTTGGCCTTGGCGGCGAAGTCGATCTGGCTGAATTCGTCGACGGCGCTGCCATCATCTTCCAGCGGGAACATGGTGCCGGGCTGGCGGCTGGCGCCGGCCTTGCCGGAGCGGCTGCCGGAATCCAGGCGGATACCCGAACGGGCGAACACGTCCAGGCCCAGGCCGACCGGGCCCTGGGTGTAGCCGGAGTTGAACTTGAGCATGAAGCCCTGACCCCACTCACGATCGCTCGGCGCACCGGTGGCGTTCTTGTAGTCGCCATCGAAATACAGGTTGCGCAGGGTCAGGTTGGCCTTGGCGTCTTCGACAAAACCGCCGCTCTGGGCTACGGCCAGGGCTGGCAGACTCAGCAGGCCAGCGGCAACGGCGCTGGCGATCAGTGTTCTTTTCATCATGCTACTCCTCGGGTGCTTTATGCAGGGTGCCCACGGGGCGGCCGGTTATTCCGACCGCTGTAACATAAATGAAATAGCTGGAAAATCAACAACTGATTGCCGGACATAGACTAATGTCTGGGTGTGGCGGCGGGCGCATTCGTGCCCAAGGCCCCGTTGCTCCTGTGATTGCAGGCTGCCGGTGGGGCGGCAATCCGTCGCTGCCCGCCGCTGTCGCTCCGGAGCTTACCGGGCGGCGTCGTAGAGCGGTTGCACCTTGGGAATGTTGCTCTGCAGGTTCTGGATGCGCCCCGATGAGGACGGGTGGGTGCTCATGAAGGCTGGGGGCTCGCCCTGGGCGGCGCTGGCCATCTTCTGCCACAGGGTCACCGCCGCCTCCGGCTTGTAGCCGGCGCGGGCCGCCAGTTCCAGACCGATCAGGTCGGCTTCGGTCTCGTTGGAGCGGCTGTTGGGCAGGGTCAGGCCGTACTGCACCGCCATGTCCGCCGCCTGGCGGGCGCCGTCCCCGAGGCCCAGCAGCGAGCCGATCACCTGGGTGCCCATCTGCGTGGTATAGGCACGCGAGATGGCCTCGCGACCGTGTTCGCGCAGGGCGTGGGCGATCTCGTGGCCCATGATCTGAGCAATCTCGTCATCGGTCAGCTGCAGTTTGCTGACGATACCGGTATAGAAGATGATCTTGCCGCCGGGCATGCAGCTGGCGTTGAGTTCATCGCTCTTGATCAGGTTGACCTCCCAGGCCCAGTTGGTGGCATCGGGGCGGAAGTGATCGACTTCCTTGACCAGGCGGTCGGCGATGGTGCGCAGGCGCTTGAGCATGGCCGCATCGGTATTCAAGAGGTTCTTGCTCTTGGCGGCGTCGAGCATTTCCTTGTAGGACTCGGCGGCCATCTGGTCGACCTCGGCGCTGGACAGCGCGCTGAACATGTACTGGCTGCGGTCGACACCGACGGCGCCACCCTGGGTGGTCTGAACGCTTTCACAGCTGGCCAGCAGCAGGAATGGCAGGCAGCAAAGTAGACGGCGGGTACGCATGACGGATTTCCTTCCGTGATTTCGGGTTGACGATAACGGCTTCGATTTTGCGAACAATAGCAGATCGGATTGAAGGTTTGACTGCGCCTGCCGATAAAGCGTTCATCAGACCCCTGGCCGAGGCTCTCATGAAATTCAAATCCATCCAGTTGTCCATTGCCGCGCTGGCAGGCGCCTGTCTATTCGTTGCGGTTGGCGTCATGACCCTGTATGCGCTGTTCGCCTTCGAGCGCAACCAGAGCGTGGTGCTCGAGCGCAGTGAGCAGATGCTGGAGCAGCGTGTGCGCAGCCAGGTCGAAGCCATTGCTGCAGCCGAGACCCTGCGCATCCAGAGACAGCTGGAGCAGCCGCTGCTGGTCATCGAGCAGTTGGCACTGCTTAACCTGCAGTTGGGCGAGGAGCAGGAGGATGGACTGCCAGCCCTGGCCATGAGTCGCGAGGAAATGCAGCGCTATGTCCGCCGCATACTGGAGGAGCAGCCTTCGCTGCTGGCCACCTATGTCACCTGGGAACCAGGTGTATTCGATGACCTGGACGACTTCTACCGGGGCAGGGGTGAGCCGGGGCATGACGAGAATGGCCGTTTCATGCCGTTCTGGTTTCGTGAGGCGGATGGCTCGGTGAAGCTGGATATCCTGGTCGAGTTGACCGATGAAAGCATGCTGGAGACCGGGGTGCGGGCTGGTGAGTATTATTTCTGTCCGCGCGATGAACAGCGTGCCTGCGTGATCGATCCTGCGCCCTATGAGCTGGGTGGTACCAGTGTCATGCTGTCGTCCTTCACCGTGCCGATCATGCTCGATGGGCAGTTCGCGGGTATCGCCGGCGCTGATCTGTCGCTGGCGTTTCTGCAATCGATGCTGGAGCAGAGTGATCGCCGGCTCTATGACGGCCAGGGTACTCAGGCGCTGGTCAGTACCAATGGCCGTCTGGTGGCCTGGACCGGCACCGGCGCGGCGCCGGGCGATCCGGCAACGCAGGCGCTGAGCAGCGCACAATTGAGTGGTCTGCAGCGTCTGGGCGATCAGCCGCTCTATCAGCTGGATACCGAGGCTGATCGCGTGGATCTGTGGATGCCCGTTCCGATCGGTGACACCGGTACCAACTGGGCGTTGCTGATCAGCCTGCCGCTGCAGGTGGTGATGGCCGACCTGCAGGCGCTGGATGCCGAATTGACCCAGCGCCAGTCCGGCGAGGCGATGACCCTGGCGGTGATCGGCGTGATCACCGCCCTGGCTGGCCTGGGTGTGATGCTGGCGGTGGGTTACGGCCTGGCCCGACCGGCACGGCAACTGGTCGCCATGCTCAATGACGTGGCCCGCGGCGAGGGTGACCTGACCCGGCGCCTGGATGGGCGGCGCAGCGACGAGTTCGGCGATATCGCCCGTGGCTTCAATGCCTTCCTCGACAAGCTGCAGGGCATGATCCGCGAGGTGGTCGGCTCGGTGCAGCAGGTCACCGACGCCGCCGAGCATACTGCCGACATCGCCATGCGCACCAACGATGGCGTGCAACGCCAGCTCAGCGAGATCGAACTGGTGGCCACCGCGGTGACGGAAATGACCGCCACCGCCCAGGACGTGGCGCGCAACGCCAGCCTGGCCGCCGAGGCGGCGGGCAATGCCAATGGGTCGGCCAGCCATGGCCGCGAGGTGGTGCAGCAGACTGCTACCACCATCCAGGAACTGGCCGCGGATATCGAGCGTGCCGCCGAAACCGTGCAGAACCTGGCGCGCGACAGCGAGAACATCACCTCGATCCTCGATACCATCCGTGGCATCGCCGAGCAGACCAACCTGCTGGCGCTGAACGCGGCGATCGAAGCGGCGCGGGCCGGCGAGCAGGGCCGCGGCTTTGCGGTGGTGGCCGACGAGGTGCGCACCCTGGCGCTGAAGACGCAGAACTCCACCGAGGAAATCCAGAAGATGATCGAGCAGTTGCAGGCTGGCACCCGGCAGACGGTCAAGGTCATGGAGCAGAGCCGCAGTCGTACCGGGGAAAGCGTACTGCAGGCCGAGGAGGCCGATGCGGCGCTGACCTCGATCACCCAGGCGGTATCGGTGATCAACGACATGAACATCCAGATCGCCAGCGCTGCGGAACAGCAGAGCGCGGTGGCCGAGGACATCAACCGCAACGTCAGCACCATCGGCGAGGTTGCCAACGCGGTGGCCGAAGGCGCCGGTGAGGCTTCCACCGCCAGCTCCAGCCTGACCAAGCTGGCCGAGCACCAGCGCCGGCTGATCAATCAGTTCAAGGTGTAACTTTGTCGGGTTGGCGAGCGCCTGCTCGCCGACGCCACACCCCGGTGTCGTTGCAGCCCGGTCAATCCTGCCGTACGGCCAACCCGGTCGGGTTGCAGCACTGCGGCCCCTGGGACGCCGGATTGCTGACCGCCGGGTTGACCGGGTACATCAGCTGGACCTCGGAGGTGGCGTTGAGCAGCAGCGGTTGCAGTGCCCCGGGTGCGGTGGCGGTGGCCAGCCAGACGGCCTGTTCGGCGCGGTTCAGGGTGACCGGCATGCGCTCGCCCAGCTGCGCTGGCAGGCCCTTGGCCGGCGCGGTGATCAGCGCGCAGCTGTCCCACTGGCTGCCATCGTCCAGGGTGTAGCGCTCCCACAGGCCGGCCAGTGCCAGGCCGCCCTGTTCGCGGCGCAGATACCACGGCTGCTTGCGCTGGCCCTGCTGCTTCCACATATAGAAACCATCCACCGGGATCAGGCAGCGGCGCTGCACCAGCGGCTCGCGGAACATCGGCTTGTCGTGCAGGAACTCGGCCTGTGCGCTGAACGGTGCCCGGCTCAGGTCACGCAGCCAGCCGGGGGTCAGGTTCCACAATACCTCCACGCACTCAAGCTGGTTGTCGACCTTGCGCAGTATCAGCAGGCGCTGGCCGGGGGCCAGGTTCCAGCTCGGTTGCCAGTTGGCCGGCACGTTGGCCAACGGCGCGCTGAACTGTACCAGCCGGCCACTCACAGGGCGTCCTCTTCCCGGCGCAGATCCAGCTGATAGCCTTGCTGGTCGGCATCCACCCACAGGTTCACATGGATCGGCTGGCAGCACACCTGGCAGTCTTCTATATAGCTTTGCGAGCCGCCACTGAGGTCGACCAGCAGGCTGATTGGTTCACCGCAGTGCGGACAGTAATCGGCGTGTTCGTCCAGTAGCGGCATCGCTGGGCTCCGGGGCAGGGCGGGGTGTGGGAGGCGTAGTTTAGCCCATGTCGCGGTGCACCGGGTGCAGCTCGAACGGACGAAAGCGCAACAGGGGAATTGTGAGTCCCTGCTGCGCGCCGCATAATGCGCGCTTTACACCCAAGGTAATGAGGAATACATGGGCGAGTTCGATGCCATCCGGCCCTATGGAGATGATGAGGTGCCTGCGGTCATGCAGCGGCTGCTGCAGGACCGGGAGCTATTGCAGACACTGGCCGGTTACCGCTTTCCCCGCCTGAGCCGCTGGTTGCCGGGCGTGACATCGAAGCTGGTCGGCTCGGCGCTGCGCCGGGAGGCGCAGGGAGTGCATAGCGTCAGCGATCTGCAGCAGCGCCTGGAGCCCTGGCTGGACAAGGTGATCGAGCGCAGCACGCTGACCGTCACCTACAGCGGGCTGGACAACCTCAGCAAGACCCAGCCGCACCTGTTTCTCGCCAACCACCGGGACATCGCCATGGACCCGGCCTTCGTCAACTACGCGCTGTACCACGGCGGGCATCCCACGCCGCGCATCGCCATTGGCGACAACCTGCTGCAGCGCTCCTTCGTCAGCGACCTGATGCGGCTGAACAAGTGCTTCATCGTGCACCGCTCGGTCAGCGGGCGGCGGGAGAAGCTGGCGGTCTACCAGACGCTGTCGGCCTACATCAACCACTCGGTCCTCGGTGGCCATTCGGTGTGGATCGCGCAGAGCGAAGGCCGCGCCAAGGACGGCTGCGACCGTACCGATACGGCGATCATCAAGATGCTGTGCATGAGCCGCAAGGACCAGCCATTCGCCGAGGTGGTGCGCTCGCTGAACATAGTGCCGGTATCCATTGCCTACGAGTGGGACCCGTGTGACCAGATGAAGGCGCGGGAACTGGAGCAGCGCGAACGTACCGGCAGCTACCAGAAGCAGCCGGGCGAGGATGATACCTCCATCGCCAAGGGCCTGACCGGCTACAAGGGGCGGGTCCACATCGCCTTCGGCAGCCCGTTGACCGGTGACTATGCCGATGCCAAGGCAGTGGCGGCGGAGGCCGACCGGCAGATCCTCGGGCTGTATCGCCTGTATCCGAGCAACTATCTGGCGATGGAACAACTGGAGCCGGTGCCCGGCGTGGACATCAGCGGCTGGCGTGAGCAGTTCGAGGCGGCGGTGCTGGCCGAGGAGCAGGCTCGCTTCAGCCAGCGCCTGGCGGCCTGCCCGGCGGACCAGCGCCAGTGGTGGCTGCGCCAGTACGCCAATCCGGTGATCAGCCGGCAGCGGGTATCAGACCAGGCGGGAGACCAGGCTCAGGCCTAGCGCCAGGGCCAGGCAGACACCGCCGACCAGCAGGAACAGCCGGTTGCTGCGCTGGGTGGCCTCGGGCAGGCTGGTTGCCAGTACCGCGCCAGGGCTGCTCAGCAGGCGCAGGGCGCGGGCGGTGCGCAGTTGGGTGGCAAGGATCAGCCAGCTGCCACTGAGTGCATAGAACAGCGCCAGGCCGTTGAGCACCAGGGCGCTGTTGTTCAGATAGTAGATCCACGCAGCCTGAAATATGGGCATGCAATTGCCTCCGGTAAAGTCGGTGTCCGTGTCCCGCAGGCGTTGTTATTATTCTGGTGGGTACGGCGAAAGCAGGTATGGTAGCGATGCATGGCGTGCCATGCCGCTGGAAACTGGCGCGGATTCTATAGCAAATACCGGCTATGCTCGACCGGCTGGCGGATAAAACCGATAAAAGGCCATGCGCAACATTTTCCACTGTTTGCAGTCCAACGCTGAGACAGATGGCAAAAGCGCATGATTGATGACCTGACGCGGGTCTCACACTGCAAACGGGATGGTGACACATGAACATACGAATTCTCATGAGCTGCCTGTTCGGCGCATTGCTGGTGCTCAGTGGCTGTGCCTCGAACCTGACCGGCGATACCTACAGCCGCTCCGAGGCGCGGGCGCCGCAGACCGTGCGCATGGGGACCGTGGAGTCGGTGCGGCTGGTGCAGATCGAGGGTACCAAGACCAATATCGGTACCGGCGCCGGTGCGGTGATCGGCGGGGTAGCCGGCAGCTCGGTCGGTGGCGGACGCGGCAGCATCATCACCGGTGTGCTGGGCGCGGTAGCAGGCGGTATGGCTGGTGCGGCCGCCGAAGAAGGCATCACCCGCAACCAGGGTATCGAGATCACGGTGCGCGAGGATGGCGGTACTACCCGGGCCTATGTGCAGGAAGTCGATCCGAACGTGTCCTTCGCCGCCGGTGAGCGGGTACGCATTCTTACGGTCAATGGCGTTTCCCGGGTAAGCAAGTAGTCATTCCTGATGCAACCGGGTGATCCGCAGCGGTCGCCCGGTCCGCCGCTGTCGTCGAGCAGGCGCTCGACAACTCTCGTCTCCATGCCGTTATGGAAACGGCAATCCTTCCCATGGTCTATGGTTGTTTCAGGCGGCATGCCCGCGGGCTGAGGTGCCGCCGATGAAACTTCCATGGAGTACCCGGGATGATCCTGGCGCTGATCGTTCTACTGCCGATGCTGGGCGCGGTCCTGCCGCTGCTGGCGGACGGTCGTGGCCGCTCGCTGTGTGCGCTGTCGACCATGCTGGCACCGCTGGCGGGACTGGTGTTGCTGTGGACGCAAGCCAGCGCGGTATTTGCCGGGGAGGTGCTGGTGCACAGCTGGCCGTGGATCGAACGGCTGGGCCTGCATCTCAGCTTTCGCCTGGATGGCCTGGGGTTTCTGTTCGCCCTGCTGATCCTCGGCATCGGCATCCTGATCATCCTCTACGCACGCTACTACCTGTCCCGGCAGGACCCGATGGGGCGCTTCTTCAGCCTGCTGCTGGTATTCATGGCCGCCATGCTCGGCGTGGTGCTGACGGAAAACCTGCTGCTGATGATGTTCTTCTGGGAGCTGACCAGCCTGTCCTCGTTCCTGCTGATCGGCTACTGGTCGCATTCGGCCGATGCGCGCAAGGGCGCGCGCATGTCGCTGGTGGTGACCGGCGGTGGCGGCCTGGCATTGCTCGCCGGGATATTGCTGCTGGGGCAGGTGGTCGGCAGCTATCAGCTCAGCGACGTGCTGGCGGCGGGGGAGGTGATCCGTGCCCACGCGCTGTATCCGCTGGTCCTGGTGCTGGTGCTGCTGGGTGTGTTCACCAAGTCGGCGCAGTTCCCGTTTCACTTCTGGCTGCCGCATGCCATGGCGGCACCCACGCCGGTCTCGGCCTACCTGCATTCGGCGACCATGGTCAAGGCCGGGGTGTTCCTGCTGGCGCGCCTGTACCCGGCGCTGTCGGATACCGAGCTGTGGTTCCTGCTGGTCAGCATCACCGGCATGCTCACCCTGCTGCTGGGCGCCTGCACCGCGCTGTTCCAGCATGACTTCAAGGGCCTGCTGGCCTATTCGACCATCAGCCACCTGGGGCTGATCACCCTGCTGCTGGGCCTGGATACCCGGCTGGCGGCGGTCGCCGCGGTGTTCCACATCATCAATCATGCGATCTTCAAGGCCTCGCTGTTCATGGCCGCCGGCATCATCGACCACGAGACCGGCACCCGCGACATGCGCCGTATCAACGGGCTGTGGCGCTACATGCCGCATACCGCGACGCTGGCCATGGTCGCGGCGGCATCGATGGCCGGGGTACCGCTGCTCAACGGCTTCCTGAGCAAGGAGATGTTCTTCACCGAGACCCTGCAGCAGCACCAGTTCGGCAACTACAGCTGGGTAGTGCCGCTGGTGGCGGTGGTCGCCGGGGTATTTTCGGTGGCCTATTCACTGCGCTTCATCCATGACGTGTTCTTCAATGGCAAGCCGGTGAACCTGCCGAAATTCCCGCCGCACGAACCGACTCGCTACATGAAGGTGCCGGTGGAGATCCTGGTTGCGCTGTGCCTGTTGCTGGGGCTGCTGCCCGGGGTGACCGTGGGTGGCCTGCTGGCGGTGGCGGCGGGCGCGACCCTCGGGGGTGAGCTGCCGTCCTACAGCCTGGCGCTCTGGCACGGCTTCAACCTGCCGCTGCTGATGAGTATGGTGGTGTTGCTGCTGGGCTGTCTGATCTACTTTCTCCGCCGCCGGCTACTGGGCTGGTACGTGCATCTGCCGCACCTGAATGCCAAGGATATCTTCGAACAGCAGACCCAGCGCCTGGTCAACCTGGCGGCGCTGTTCACCCTGCGTTTCGAGGGTATGTCGCTGCAGCGGTACATGAGCTGGATGCTGCTGACGGCGTTGCTGGTCAGCGGTTACTGGCTGCTGCAGTTGCCGTCGCTGCGTGGCGCGGTGCCGATGTCCGCGGTGGATGGTGCCACCCTGGCCTGCGCGCTGATGCTGATGGCAGCCGCCGTGGCTACCGCCTGTTGGCATCGGCGCCGGTTGCTGGCGCTGGTCATGCTCAGTGTGGTGGGGCTGTTCGTGGCGCTGGCATTCGCCCGCTTTTCGGCGCCGGACCTGGCGCTGACCCAGCTGTCGGTGGAGTCGGTGACCATCATCTTGATGATGCTGGCGCTGTTCTTCCTGCCGGACCACACGCCGGTGGAGTCCTCGGCGCTGCGGCGTGGTCGTGACCTGGTGATCGCCGGGCTGGCCGGGGTGCTGGTCAGTGTGCTGTGCCTGGCGGTGCTGACCCGACCCTATGACAGCATTGCCGGCTACTTCCTCGCCAACAGCCTGTCCGGTGGCGGGGGTAGCAATGTGGTGAACGTGATTCTGGTCGATTTTCGCGGCTTCGACACCATGGGCGAGATCACCGTGCTGGCGATTGCCGCCGCGGCGATCTTCGCCCTGCTCGATGGTCTGCGTCTGCGGCGGCCAACGGGTGACACTCTGGGACGCCCCTGGGCAGAGGACCGCCGGCCCTTCCTGCTGGTCAAGCTGTCACGGCTGATCCTGCCGCTGGCGCTGATGGTGTCGGTGTTCATCTTCCTGCGCGGGCACAACCTGCCCGGCGGTGGCTTCATCGCCGGGCTGATCACCGCGGTGGCGCTGATCCTGCAATACGTGGCCAGCGGCAATGCCTGGACCGACCAGCGCTGGTCATTGAACTACCAGTGGCTGGCCGCTGGCGGGGTGATCATCGCCGGCCTGACCGGCTTGGGTGCCTGGGCGTTCGGCTATCCATTCCTGACCAGCGCCTTCGGTCATATCGGCATTGCGCTGGTGGGCGAGGTCGAACTGGCCACGGCGATGCTGTTCGATCTGGGCGTGTATCTCACGGTGGTCGGTGCCATGCTGCTGATCCTGTCCAACCTGGGCCGTCTGTCTCCTCGTACCAGGGAGGTCAACTGATGGAGCTGCTGTATGCCCTGACCCTGGGGGTGCTGACCATGTCCGGTGTGTACCTGCTGCTGCGTGCGCGAACCTTCCCGGTGGTGGTCGGGCTGACCCTGATCAGCTATGCGGTCAACCTGTTCCTGTTCGCCATGGGGCGGCTGCACACCGGCATGCCGCCAGTCATCGGCCAGGTCGCCGAGCACACCGACCCGTTGCCCCAGGCGCTGGTACTCACCGCCATCGTCATCGGTTTCGGTATGACGGCCTTCTCCCTGGTGCTGGCGTTGCGCGCCCGGGGTGAGCTGGACAACGATCATGTGGACGGCAAGGGAGGCCAATGATGGATCATCTGGCGGTGCTGCCGATCATCCTGCCGATGTTCTGCGGGGCGCTGTTGCTGTTAATGGGGCCGCGGCGCCTGCAACTCAGGCGCAGACTCGGCCTGCTGGCGACACTGCTGCAGCTGCCGCTGGCGATGCTGCTGATGGGGCAGGCCAGCGCCGGAGTGCAGGTATACGCCGCCGGCAACTGGCTGCCACCTTTCGGCATCATCCTGGTGGTGGACCACCTGGCGGCGCTGATGTTGCTGGTCAGTGCCGTGCTGGCCGCGGCGGCGATGCTCTATGCCGTGCGTGGCAGCGATGCGTTGGGCGCGCATTTTCATGCCCTGTTCCAGTTCCAGCTGATGGGTATCAATGGTGCCTTCCTCACCGGCGACCTGTTCAACCTGTTCGTGTTCTTCGAGATCCTGCTGATCGCCTCCTATGCACTGCTGCTGCACGGTGCCGGCTCGGCGCGGGTGCGTTCGGGGCTGCACTATGTGCTGCTCAACCTGTTCGGCTCGGCGCTGTTCCTGATCGCGGTCGGTACCCTGTACGGGGTGACCGGGACGCTGAACATGGCCGACCTGTCCCAGCGCGTAGCCCAGCTGCCGCCAGCCGATGTGCCGCTGGTCGGTACGGCCGCCATGCTGTTGCTGGTGGTGTTCGGCCTCAAGGCGGCGGTGTTCCCGTTGTACTTCTGGCTGCCCAGGGCCTATGCCGCGGCCACCCCACCGGTGGCGGCGCTGTTCGCCATCATGACCAAGGTCGGTATCTATTCGATCCTGCGGGTCTATTTGCAGGTGTTCGGTGAGACTGCCGCCGGGCCGCTGGCGCAACTGGCCAACACCTGGCTGTGGCCGGCGGGCCTGTTGACCATGCTGCTGGGCAGCCTCGGCGCACTGGCCGCCAGTACCTTGAATGGCCTGGTCGCCTATCTGCTGCTGGTCTCGGTCGGCACCCTGCTGGCCGGCGTGGCGCTGCACAGTCAGGCGGCGCTGGTTGGCAGCCTGTACTACCTGGTGCACTCCACCTGGATCTGCGGCGCGCTGTTCCTGCTGGCCGGGGTGCTGTCGGACTGCCGGGGGCGGCGCTTCGTCGGGCGGCTGGTGCCGGGCCCGGCATTGCCCAGGCCGATGCTGCTCAGCGGGCTGTTTTTTCTCGCGGCGATCTCAGTCATCGGCCTGCCGCCGTTATCCGGCTTCGTCGGCAAGCTGCTGTTGCTGCGCGCGGCCGGCACCGGGGTGGCCGCCGCCTGGTTCTATGGGTTGCTGCTGGGCAGCGGCCTGCTGGCCATTGTCACATTGAGCCGCGCCGGCAGCACGCTGTTCTGGCGTATCGACGCGGCAGCGGCGCCGGGCCAGGCATTGGACCGGGTGTGCCTGCTGGCGGCCAGCTCGCTGCTGCTGTGTTCGCTGCTGCTGGTGGTGTTTGCCGAGCCGCTGCTGGGCTACCTGGATGCCACAGCTACACAGTTGCTGGAGCCGGCAGCCTACACCCGGCAGGTGCTGGAAGGAGGGCGGCCATGACCACGCGCCGGCGCTGGTTGCCGCACCCCTGGCTGAGCCTGGTACTGCTGGGCATCTGGCAACTGCTGGTCAACCAGCTGTCGGTCGGTTCGCTGCTGTTGGGGCTGGTGCTGGCGCTGCTCATTCCGCAACTGACCCGGCGCTTCTGGCCCCGGCCGCCGACGTTGTACCGACCGCTGGTGCTGGCGCGTTTTGCGTTGCGGGTGCTGGGGGATATCGTCGTCGCCAACGTCCAGGTGGCGCGCTTGGTACTCGGGCCAAATGCCCGGCTGCGCCCGGCCTTCGTGGTCTATCCGCTGGAGCTGCGCAACGAGTTCGCCATCAGCGTGCTGGCCAATACCATTTCCCTGACGCCGGGTACGGTATCGGCGGATATCAGTGACGATCACGCCTGCCTGCTGATCCACGGCCTGGATGTGCCGGATGCACAGGAGCTGATCGACACCATCAAGCAGCGCTACGAAAAACCCCTGATGGAGGCATTCGAATGCTCCAGACCGTGATCATCATCTGCCTGGGCATGCTGTCGCTGGCCATGCTGCTGTGCCTGTTGCGCCTGCTCAGGGGGCCGGACATGCCCGACCGGGTGCTGGCGCTGGACACCCTGTATATCAATGCCATCGCGCTGCTGATCCTGTTCGGCCTACTGCTGCGCTCGAACCTGTATTT
The DNA here is from genome assembly GCF_014219065.1 of Halopseudomonas xiamenensis. Taxonomy (GTDB): domain Bacteria; phylum Pseudomonadota; class Gammaproteobacteria; order Pseudomonadales; family Pseudomonadaceae; genus Halopseudomonas; species Halopseudomonas xiamenensis. The sequence goes on along the minus strand of NZ_JACLGO010000022.1, from coordinate 2,279 downwards.
TGAGGTGGCGCTGCTGATCGCGGTGATGGGCTTCGTCGGCACCGTGGCAGTGGCCAAATACCTGCTGCGCGGCAATATCATCGAATAGGAGCGTACATGCCTGACCTGATCGAGTGGCTGGTGGCGGGGTTGTTGCTGACCGGCAGTCTGTTCGCCCTGATCGGCTCCTTCGGCCTGTTCAAGTTGCCGGATTTCTATATGCGTCTGCACGGGCCAACCAAGGCCACCACGCTGGGTGTCGGTGCGCTGGTACTGGGCTCCATGCTGTATTTCAGCAGCACTGGCGAGCTGGGGCTGCATGAGCTGCTGATCAGCATTTTCCTGTTCATGACCGCACCGACCAGTGCCAGCATGCTGGCCAAGGCGGCGATGCAGTTGCAGGTCAGGAGGGAAGGGCGGACCCGGGGCGAGCCCTGGAAGCACTGACAGAGTTCATGGTGGGAGCTGACATCCGGTGGGAGCTTCTATGGTCCCATGCAACTGCGGCCCCTCTCTACTCCGTCATTGCGAACCGCAACGCGGTGAAGCAATCCACGGGCACGGTGTCGCCGGCACCTGTGGATTGCCGCGCCCTCCACCCTGACAGGTCCATTTTGGACCTGTAGGAAAACCATACAAGCCCCGCCCCGGGGCGATAGCGGGATACCCGGCTTGTCGAGCGGCTCGACTCGACGACACGCCTCAGCAACAATGAAGCAGGCATAGCACCCGATCCCAGACCGGAGTGCTACACCTGTTGGCGGATCACACCATCACTCGGCCAGGGCGACGCTGGTAGCCTGGTACGGAGTGAGGATGATCTCGACCCGGCGGTTCAGCTTGCGGCCGGTATAGGTGCTGTTATCGGCACGTGGCTGGTTGTCGGCCATGGCGCGCAGGTGCATGCGCTGGCGCTCGATGCCACCCAGGCGCAGCACGTTAGCCACGGCCTGGGCCCGTTCCAGGCTCAGCTTCTCGTTCAGTTCGTGACTGCCATCGCTGTCACTGTGGCCGACCACGGTGAGGCGGCTGGCGCCATCGATCTTCAGCGCTTGTGCTACCTTGCTCAGTGGCACCAGGCCGGAGGGCAGCAACAGGGTACGCTTGGGGTGGAAGTTGCCATCGACCGGGATCAGCAGGCGGATCTGCTCGCCTTCACGTTCGACCTCGTAACCTTGCTGGGTAGCCAGTGCGGTGAGGTTGTCGATGCGGGAGTCGGCCCAGGACGGTGCCGGGGGAGCCTGTACTACCTCCTGCTTCGAGGAACAGGCGCTAAGGAGAACCAGCGAAGCCAGCGTCACGGTTTTTATGATATTCATGTTCTATCCAGACAGTGGGTAAACCCGGGCCAATTGGAAAAGTGGTCACAGATTACCACTGCAAAAGCAGAATGTGACCATCAAACACAAGCAATTCATCGGTTTATAGACGATTCTTCAAAGAGGTTCACACTATGGCAGTTAGCAATGGCCGATTTCCGCTCTTGGCGGCCTTGGGAATGGCGCTCAGCCTGAGCGGGTGCGCCTCCTGGTCGCTGTGGCCCAAGGGTGATGAATCGGGGCCGCAGCGCGTCGCGGGAATGCTCGAGCGCGGAGACAGGCACTGGACATTGCGCGCCTGTGGGCAGGAACACGATCGCCTGCTGCAACCGACCCCTGAGCTGCGTCGGCTGTTCGATGACGTCGGCCAGCCGGGGCAGCAGTCGATGTTCGCCGAGCTGGAGGTGGCCGAGGAGGATGGCCGCTGGATAGTGCGCAAGACCCATCGGGTGCAGTCCACTGGCCGGGGTTGCATGGATAGCAGCGCGGCGGCGAGCCAGTGGGTCGGCTTCAGCTTCGATCCGGCCTGGCGGGTGGACATCACCGCCCAGGGCATGCGGCTGACCAGCGAGGATGCGGAAAGCGGTCGGCAGCTGTCGATGATCTCCGAGCAGATGCCCGACGGCGTGCTGGGGTTCCGCGGCGTGCAGGACCAGGGGCTGGAACTGTGGCTGTACCCCTCCGGTTGCATCGACCGCAGCACCGGCGACTATTACCACCTGAGCGCCGTGCTGGTGCGTGATGGGCAGCGGCTCAGGGGCTGTGGTTATCAGGGTGGGGAAATGTAGCCCCATTGCGGCGGAGCTTGGGTTGTCGTATATGGTCTCCTCCCTCATTGCAAGGCTTTCAACATTCAATGACAAGAGCAGGTTGTCTGTCGTATATCCGGCCTCTGTATGCAGTGCTTGACTGCGGGCCCCGATGAGATCTGCAAGTGTATCGTCCTGATCGAGCGCACAGCCTCGGAAGGCTTCGACAACC
>NZ_JACLGO010000021.1 GCF_014219065.1 Halopseudomonas xiamenensis | reverse complement strand
CCGAAAGGTCGGAAGCGACGCTAGCCCCTCCACCCTGACAGGTCCCATTTTGGACCTGCAGGAAAACCATACAAGCGGCGCCCCGCCGCGATGCGGCCTGCCAGCCTCCATCGCCACGAGGCGCGGCTCCCACAGGAACGGCCATCTCTTCGTCATTGCAACCAAAGGGCGTGGCAATCCATGGGGGCCGGCGACTCCCACAGGAGTGGGAGGAGCTGCTGTAGTCCAGCGTCTGCTATTGCTCATGCAGGCGCGCATTGAGCTGGTCGACCAGGGGTGCCCACTCGGCATCCTCGCGCATTTCTTCCTTGAGAAAGGTGGCCTGGGCCGGGGTCCAGAACGGAGCATCGATCAGTTTCACGTCCTGCGCCAGGGCGTGGCTGGCGAAAAACGCATCGATATCCTCAGGCCGGGAAGACAGGCCGAGCTGTTCGAACAACGCGCCAAGATCATGGTTCGGCAATTCCATAGGTATCTCCTCTGATGGCTGGTCACTCTGTTCATTAAAGCAGACCCTGGGGTTTCAGCCCGCCGAGGGGTGACCGATGCTCACAGCCGGTGCACAATCAGGCTTTGTCTTTGCTCAAGGAAAACCACAGCATGACTGACCGCCCCGACCTGGACGATGAGACCCTGGCCTTCGCCGAGCGCATGTTCGACCTGGCCCGCCATGGTGATGCCGAGCAACTGAGCACCATGCTCGATGCCGGCCTGCCGGCCAACCTGTGCAACAGCAACGGCGACAGCCTGCTGATGCTGGCCAGCTACAATGGCCATCTGCCGGCGGCGCAGGCGCTGCTGGAACGCGGTGGCGATCCGGAGCTGGCCAACCAGCGCTGCCAGACGCCGCTGGCCGGGGTGGTGTTCAAGGGCGACCTGGACATGGTCGAGCTGCTGCTGCGCCACGGCGCCGACGTCAACGGTTGCCCGGTGGGCGGCAAGACGCCGCTGATGTACGCGGCCATGTTCAATCGTCTGGACATGCTCGAACGCCTGCTGCAGGCCGGTGCCGACCCGCGGCGGACCGATGCCGAGGGGCACACCGCGCTGGACCTGGCGCGGGCCATGGGCGCCAGCGAGGCACTGGCCCTGCTCGAAGCACGCTGAACCCTCATTCGCCGCCGGACAGCTCCCGGTGGCTGGGTCCGACATGGGATGCCGCGTGCCCGGCGGGGAAGCTGTCACTGGTGGTCAGTTGCTGGAGAATCTGGCAGTCGGCGCTGCCGTGCTCCTCGGTACAGCGCTGGCGCAACTCCGTCAGTTGCCGGTGCAGCGCCTGCAGGATCTCGATCCTCGCCGTCACATGGGCGATATGCTCATCCACCAGTTCGTTCACCCCGGTGCAGTCCTGGGTCGGATGATCGCGGTAGTCGAGCAACTGGCGCACCTCGTCCAGGGTCATGTCCAGTGCCCGGCAGTTGCGGATGAATGCCAGTCGCTCGGCATGCACCGCTGTGTACAGGCGATAATTACCCTCGCTGCGCTCAGGCGGCGGCAGCAGGCCCGCACGCTCGTAATAGCGGATGGTGACCACCTGGCAGTGGGTCATTTTCGCCAGTTCGCCTATCTTCATCTGTTATCCCCTCACCGGCTGTTGACTCTATAGTCGCTATAGGGTGTTCACTGCACCATAGCAAAGGAGAACAACCATGACCAACTGCTGTGGTAACCACCCGTCAAGCACCAGGACCGCACCGGCGGCAGTCGCCGTTGCCGCTCAGCCGACGGCGGGCAATGGCCTGTCGAGCACTTTCCGCATCAGCGAGATGGACTGCCCGACCGAGGAGCGGCTGATCAGCGACCAGCTGTCCGGCCTGCCAGGCATCTTCGGCCTGCAGTTCAATCTGCTGGACCGTACGCTGACCATCGACCACGCCCCGACGGCGCTCGACAACGCCCTGCGGGCCATCCGTGCGCTGGGTTTCACTGCACAACAGGTACGCCCCGGACAGGCCGACAGTGCCGAGACCCAGACACCGCCCACCCATTGGTGGCGGCTGGGGCTGGCCGGCAGCGGCGCGCTGCTGGCGGAGGCGCTGCACTTCAGCCAATGGGGTCCGGACTGGCTGGTCGCGCTGCTGGCCATCGCCGCCATCGCCCTGTGTGGGCTGGGCACCTACACCAAGGGCTGGATCGCGCTGAAGCATCGCAACCTCAATATCAACGCGCTGATGAGCATCGCGGTCACCGGCGCCGTGCTGATCGGCCAGTGGCCGGAGGCGGCCATGGTGATGTTCCTGTTCGCTGTTGCCGAGCGCATCGAGGCACGCTCGCTGGACCGGGCGCGCAATGCCATTCGCGGCCTGCTCGACCTCACTCCGGACACCGCCACCGTGCAAGATGAGGACGGCCACTGGCATCCGCGCAGGGTAGCCGAGGTCGGCATCGGCAGCCGGGTGCGGGTGCGCCCCGGCGAGCGCATCGGCCTGGACGGCACAGTGCTGCAGGGCCATTCCGCAGTGGACCAGGCGCCGATCACCGGCGAGAGCCTGCCGCTGGAAAAAGCCCCAGGCGATGCCCTGTTCGCCGGCACTATCAACCAGACCGGCGAGCTGGAGTTCGAGGTCACCGCACCGGCCAGCGATACCACCCTGGCGCGCATCATCCATGCCGTCGAACAGGCCCAGGGCTCGCGCGCACCGACCCAGCGCTTCGTCGATCGCTTCGCGCGCATCTATACCCCGGTGGTGTTCGCCTTCGCCCTGGCGGTGGCGGTATTGCCCCCGCTGCTGATGGCCGCCGACTGGCTGGAGTGGGTCTACCGGGCGCTGGTACTGCTGGTGGTGGCCTGCCCCTGCGCACTGGTCATCTCCACCCCGGTGAGCATCGTCAGCGGTCTGGCCGCGGCGGCACGCAAGGGCATCCTGGTCAAGGGCGGCGCCTACCTGGAGAGCGGCCGCGGCCTCACCCACCTGGCGCTGGACAAGACCGGCACCCTGACCCACGGCAAGCCGGCGCAGACCGATTTCCAGCTGCTGGCCGACGGCCCGGCCGAGGCCTGGCGCGCCATCGCTGCCAGTCTGGCGCAGCGCTCGGACCACCCGGTATCCCAGGCCATCGCCCGGCAGGCGGCAGGCGATGCGGTGCCGCTGCACGAGGTGGAACAGTTCAGCGCCCTGCCCGGTCGCGGCAGCCGTGGCTGCATCGACGGCACCCGCTACCACTTGGGTAATCACCGCCTGCTGGAGGAACTCGGCCTGTGCTCGCCGGCCATCGAAGCGCAGCTCGACCGGCTGGAGCGCCAGGGCAAGAGCGTGGTCATCCTCAGCGACCAGAGCCGGGCGCTGGCGCTGTTCGCGGTCGCCGATACGCTCAGGGACACCAGTCGGCAGGCGATCGCCGAGCTGCATGCGCTCGGCGTGAAGACGCTGATGCTCAGCGGCGACAATCCGCACACCGCCGCGGCAATCGCCGCCCAGGTCGGAATCGACGAGGCCAAAGGCGATCTGCTGCCGAGCGACAAGCTGGCCAGTATCGAGGCGCTGCTCGATGCCCGTCACTGCGTGGGCATGGTCGGCGACGGCATCAACGACGCCCCGGCCCTGGCCAAGGCCGATATCGGCTTCGCCATGGGCGCGATCGGCACCGACACCGCCATCGAGACCGCCGACGTGGCGATCATGGACGATGACCTGCGCAAGATCCCCGCCTTCATCCGCCTGTCGCGGCAGACCTCGGCGATACTGATGCAGAACATCGTGCTGGCGCTGGGCATCAAGGCGCTGTTCCTGGTGGTCACCCTGGCCGGCCTTGCGACCATGTGGATGGCGGTGTTCGCCGACATGGGCGTGAGCCTGCTGGTGATCCTCAACGGGCTGCGCCTGCTGCGCAAGTGAGCGTGTCGATACGGGCATGGTGACGTTCGTCGCCGCCGGCTTGAACTGCCGGCGGCGCAGCGGGCAGAATACTGTATGCCCAACCAGCCAACCCCCACCAACGAGCCCGCTGCCCAGCCGCAGCCCTTCTACTACCTGGACAACTTCCAGCAGGCACTGGACTGGTTGCGCGAGCGCTATGCCGACCTGTTGGATACCGGGGAACGAGCCTTTATCGAACAATTCGGGCAATTGCCACGACCGTCCAGGGCGCTGCTGGTGCGGCTGATCATGCGCAAGGGGCCGCACTTTCGCGCCGCCCAGCTGCGCTACCCGGAGATCGGCGATATCGACCAGGCGGCGCAGCCCCTGCTCGCACACGGCTGGCTGTGCGCTGCCCAGCCGCTGGACGCCGAGCAGTTAGGGCAGTTGCTGCGCAAGGACGAACTCATCGCTCTGCTGCCCCCGGCGACCGGGCTGCGCACGCTGCGCAAACCCGAGCTGCTGGAACGGCTCTGTGCCCTGAACACCGGGCCGCGCCCCTTCCGACAATGGTGCCCGGACAGCAGCGAACAGCTGTTGAGCGTGCTGGTCGGCGAGCTATGCGAGCGGCTGCGGCTGATGTTCTTCGGCAACCTCAGCCAGGGCTGGGAGGAGTTCGTGCTGGCCCAGCTGGGCATACTGCGCTATGAATCCGTGCCCCTGACCAGGGAGTCGCGGGGCTTCAGTTGCCGCGCCGACCTGCAGCTGTACCAGCATCTGCACAACTGCCGCAGCCTGCTGGAACAGGGCCAACCGGTCGCCGACATTCTGCAATTGCTCGGCGAGCCCCGCTGCGACAATCCCTGGCTGCACAGCCGCCATGCCCGCCTGCTGTTCCAGCTGGCGCGGCAACTGGAGCGCGAAGCCGCGCCCGAGGCAGCGCTGCAGCTGTACCAGCGCAGCGGCTGGAAGGGTGCGCGCCAGCGGCAGATCCGCATCCTGGAAAAACTCCAGCAGCATGCGCAAGCCCACAGCCTGGTCGAGGCGGCGTTGCAGGCCCCGGAAGATGATGCCGAGCTGCAGCTGGCTCTGCGCGCCCAACGGCGCCTGGCGCGCCGGCTGGGCTACCTCCCGCAGTCGGTGACAGCCGAACCCGACAACCGGCGTATCGACCTGAGCCTGCCAGGCCCACACCCGCTGGGGGTGGAACATGCGGTGGGCGAACATCTGGCCAGCGCGCAAGCCCCGGTACATTACGTGGAGAACACGCTGGTCACCGGCCTGTTCGGCCTGCTGTGCTGGGAGGCGATCTTCGCCCCCGTGCCCGGCGCCTTCTTCCATCCCTTCCACAGTGCACCGGCGGACCTGCACAGCCCGGACTTCCACAGCCGCCGGCATGCGCTGTTCGCCGCCTGCCTGGCCCGGCTCGACAGCGGCGACTACCAGCAACATATCCGCCGGACCTGGCAGGCCAAACAGGGTATCCAGACGCCCTTCGTCAACTGGGCAGTCCTCAGCGAGGAACTGCTCGACCAGGCATTGCACTGCCTGCCCGCCGCGCACCTGCGGCTGTGGTTCCAGCGCCTGCTGCTCGACCTGCGCGGCAACCGCGCGGGCATGCCGGACCTGATCCAGTTCTGGCCGGCCGAGCGGCGCTACCGCATGATCGAGGTCAAGGGCCCGGGCGACCGCCTGCAGGACAACCAGCGGCGCTGGCTCGCCTTCTGCGCCCGGCACGGCATGCCGGTGGAGGTCTGCTACGTGAGCTGGGCGCCATGAGCTATCGCATAGCGGTACGCGCCCTGTGTGAATTCACCGCCCGCGAAGGCGACCTGGACCTGCGCTTCACCCCGGCGCCCAGCTCCCAGGAAGGCATCGCCGGGCACCAGACGGTGGTGGCGCGGCGCGCTGCCGGCTACCTGAGCGAATTGCCGCTGGCCGGCGAATACCGGGGGCTGCTGGTCAGCGGGCGCGCCGACGGCTACGACCCGGCACGCAACCTGTTGGAAGAGATCAAGACCCACCGCGGCGATGTCGGCCGCATCGCGCAGAACCAGCGCCTGCTGCACTGGGCCCAGGCCAAGGTCTACGGCTGGCTGCTGTGCGCCGAGCGTGGTCTCGACGCCATCGACCTGGCACTGGTCTACTACAACGTCATCAGCCAGAAGGAAACCGCCTACCGCGAGCGTTTCAGTGCGCAGCAGCTGCGCGACTTCTTCGAGCTGCAGTGCCAGCGGTTTCTCGACTGGGCGCAGCAGGAAAGCGCGCACCGCGCAGCCCGGGACAGCGCCCTGCAGCAACTGCGCTTTCCCTGGCCTGAGTTTCGTACCGGCCAGCGCCAGCTCGCCACCGCGGTGTACCGTGCGGCCCGCGATGGCCACTGCCTGATGGCCCAGGCCACCACCGGCATCGGCAAGACCCTGGGCACGCTGTTCCCCCAGCTCAAGGCCTTTCCCGGGCAGCAACTGGACCGGCTGTTCTTTCTCACCGCCAAGACACCCGGGCGGCAACTGGCGCTCGATGCCCTGGCCACCCTGCGTACACAACAGCCGGACATGCCGCTGCGGGTGCTGGAGCATGTCGCCCGCGACAAGGCCTGCGAGTTCCCGGAGCGGGCCTGCCATGGCGACTCCTGTCCGCTGGCCCGCGGCTTCTACGACCGCCTGCCGGCAGCACGCCAGACCGCGGTGGCGCGCCGCTGGCTGACCAGGCAGGCGGTGCGTGAAGTCGCCCTGCAGCACCAGGTCTGCCCCTACTACCTGAGCCAGGAGCTGTGTCGCTGGGCGGACGTGGTGGTCGCCGACTACAACTACTACTTCGATATGAGTGCCCTGCTCTACAGCCTGACCCTGGTCAACGACTGGCGCGTGACCCTGCTGGTCGACGAGGCGCACAATTTGATCGAGCGCGGGCGCGGCATGTATACCGCCGAGCTGGACCAGGGTCGCTTCCAGGCGCTGCGCCAGCTCGCCCCCAGCGGGCTGAAGAGCGCGCTGGACCGGGTCAATCGCCACTGGAATCACCTGCACCGGGAGCAGCAGGCGGACTATCAGGTCCATCCCACCCTGCCCGACCTGCTGCTGCTCGGCCTGCAGAAACTGGTCGGCGCCATCACCGACCACCTGACCGATCAACCGGAGGGCAACGACCCGGCGCTGCTGCGTTTCTATCTCGACGCCCTGTCGTTCTGCCGCCTGGCCGAGCACTATGGCCCCCACTCGCTGTTCGATGTCAGCCTGCGGCGTGCCGGCCGGCGCCGACTGTCGACCCTGTGCCTGCGCAATATCCTGCCGGCGCCCTTTCTTGCCGCGCGCTTTGCCGTCGCCCACAGCACCACGCTGTTCTCTGCGACCCTGAGTCCCTGGCACTACCATGTGGACCTGCTGGGGCTGCCGGAGGACACCCACTGGCTGGATGTCGATTCGCCGTTTCGCGCCGAGCAGTTGCAGGTACGCTTTACCCGCAATCTATCGACCCGCTACCAGCACCGCGCTGGCAGCCTGCAGCCGATCTGCGAACTGATCGCCGGGCAGTTCGCCGAGCGCCCCGGCAACTACCTGGCGTTCTTCAGCAGCTATGCCTATCTGCAGCAGGTCCTCGACCTGTTCCGCACGCTGTGGCCCGACATACCGGTGCGCGAGCAGTCACGCCAGATGGACGAAGCCGAGCGCGAAGCCTTCCTCGATGGCTTTACCGAGGACACCCGCTGCGTCGGTTTCGCGGTGCTGGGCGGCGCTTTCGGCGAAGGGATCGATCTGCCGGGCAAGCGCCTGGTAGGCGCCTTCATCGCCACCCTGGGCCTGCCCCAGGTCAATCCGGTCACCGAGCAGATCAGGCAACGGATGCAGACTATGTTCGGCAGCGGCCATGACTATGCCTGCCTGTATCCCGGCCTGCAGAAGGTGGTACAGGCCGCCGGCCGGGTGATCCGCAGCCCCGGGGACCAGGGCGTGATCTGGTTGCTGGATGACCGCTTCGGTCAGCCGGCGGTGCAGCAACTGCTGCCGCGCTGGTGGCGGGTGCAGGGCCATCGCCTGGAGCAGCGAGCGGCCCCGAGCACGACTCAGGCGCTGTTTCCCGGATAAGCGTCCGCCGCCCGCTGCAGCCATGCCTCCAGCTCCCGACGACCGACCTTCAGGCGCTGCGCCTCGGTCAGTTGCGCGAGCATGTAATCGCGCTTGGCCTGGTCCTCGCCGGCCATGGACAGCGCCAGGTCGCGGTTACTCCAGCGCCGGATGCGCACCATCAGCCACCAGTGGAAGTACAGGCCGCTGATCACGGCGAAGGCGATAATGAAGTATTCCAGCATGGCTGCCCTGCTCTGTTGAAAATGACCGGCGATTCTATCAGGGTACAGTCGCGCCTGCCCTGGCCCGCGGTTGGTAGAACATCACCACATTACCCAGCAGGATAAGCACCAGCCCGAACACCGCCGCGCCGCTCCACTGGTAACCCTCGAACAGCGTGGACATGCCCAGGGCGATCAACGGGAACATCACCGTGGTGTAGGCCGCCGGCCCGGCGCCGATGCGGCCGACCAGCGAGAAGTAGGTGGCGAAGCCGACGATCGAACCAATCACCGCCAGGTACAGCAACGAGCCAATATAGGCTGGCGTCTGTTCGATGGCGAAAGAGGCGCCGGTCAGCAGCGCCAACACCAGCATCACCAGCGCACCATAGCCCATGGCCCAGGCGTTGGTGGTCAACAGGTTCAGCCGGCGCTGCTGGAAGCGCACGCTGATCATGTTGCCCAGTGAAAAACCGTAGGTGCCCAGCAGGCTCAGGCCGATACCGATGAGCGTGCCGCTGGATACCTGCTCGTCGGTCAGGTCGTGCCAGAACAGGCTGACGATACCGGCCAGGCCCAGCAGGTTGGCCAGCATCAGCCGCGGAGTGATGCGCCGGCCGAAGAAGATCACGCCATTGATCGCGTTGAACACGATGGCCAGCGAGAACAGCACCGATTCCAACCCGCTGTTGATATAGGCATTGGCGGTGTAGAAACAGACGAAGTTGAAACCGAATACGCACATGCCCTGCAGCAGGCAGAAGCCATGTTCCGAACGGCTGAGCCGTTGCAGACGACCGCTGAACCCCAGCACCAGCAACATCAACCCGGCGGCGATGGCGAAGCGGTAGAACACCGAGACCAACACCGGCACCGGACCGGTCTGCAGGCTGATGGCGATCCAGGTGGTACCCCAGATCAGCACAGTCGCAGCATACAGGAACACATTCATTCATCGCCCCACAGCACAAGTTGAAAAGGGTCTCGCCAGCGCTACCACAGGAAGCGGCAGCCAGTCAGCGGCACACAGCATACACCGCGACATGCCGAATCTGCTGGAACTAATCCGGCCGCGCAGCAACAGAAATAATTAGGGGCTTCCCAGGCCCTGCCGAACAACCGACTGGAGATTACCATGCTGTATTGGGACGTCCTCACCGATCGCTCGCTCTGGCTGCAACTGGGCATTCTGGTGGCCGTGACGCTTGGCACCTACCTCATCCTGTCCATTGCACTGCGTGTCCTGAGCCGCCACTTTCTGCAGCGCGACCGAAAATCCCATTCAAGGGTATTCTATTTCGCCTCCGAGCTGCTGCGCTCGACCAGCCATCTGCTGCTGCTCGCCTTCGCCCTGATGCTGGGCCTGAAGAGCGTCGAACTGTCGCCACGCTGGGAGCAGGCCATGTCCCATGGCTGGTTCATCGCCCTGGCCTTCCAACTCGCGCTGTGGGCCGACCACGCGGTGCAGCTGTGGACCACCAGCCTGAACCGCGACGGCAAGGCGCGCAACCCGGTGACCACCACGCTGATCGGTATCATGGTACGGCTGGTGATCTGGACGGTGATGCTGCTGTCGATCCTCGCCAACCTCGGGGTGGACATCACCGCCATGATCGCCAGCCTCGGCGTCGGCGGTATCGCCATCGCCCTGGCGGTACAGACGCTGCTCAGCGACATGTTCGCCTCCATGTCGATCGGCATCGACAAGCCGTTCGAGATCGGCGATTTCGTGGTGTTCGGCGAGGTTGCCGGCACCATCGAGCATATCGGCCTGAAGACCACCCGTATCCGCGCCCTGAGCGGCGAGCAGATCGTCTGCGCCAACGCCGAACTGCTGGCGCAGACCCTGCACAACTACAAGCGCATGGATACCCGGCGCATCGTCTTCACCTTCGGCATCAGCCCGCATACGCCGACCGACAAGGTGCGCGAGGTCAGCGCCCAGGTGAAGAACATCATCGATAACGCCGACAAGACCCAGTTCGATCGCGCGCACTTCTTCGCCTTCAACGAAAGCCAGCTGACCTTCGAAGTGGTGCATATAATGCAAACCGCCGACTACAACCAGTACATGGACGTCCAGCAGGAGATCAACCTGCAACTGCTGCAGAGCCTGCGTGACATGGACGTACACCTGGCCTTCCCGATCCGCCGGGTGGAGTTCAATGGCGGCAGCCTGCCGGAGATCCAGGTCGCCGGTGTGCCGCAGACGGCTCGACCAGCGAGCCGCAGTAGTGCAGGATAGGAACCGAACTTTCTCCCGGAGATGACATGAATACAGCCACATTTCGCCGCCTGCTTCCCGCTTCGCTGGCACTGGCCCTGCTGATCGGCGGCTGCAACGGCAACGACACCAACACGAACGCGGTATCGATCGAGACCCTCACCGCCCAGCCATGGTCCCTGGTCGAGGCGACCGATGCCGAGGGCCTCGCGGCCACGGACCTGACCGGCGGCGACCGGCCACCCATCGAGTTGAATTTCCAGCCCGAGCGCATGGGCGTCAGCAATGCCTGCAATGGCATGGGCGGCGACTACGAGCTGGAAAACAACACCCTGAAGGTCGGCCAACTGGTGCAGACCATGATGGCCTGCGAGCCAGCCCTGATGGCCCGGGAAAACACCATCAAGACCTACCTGCAACAGCCGCTGCAAGTGCAGTTCGATGACAATGGCTCGCGCCTGACACTGAGTGGTGATGCCGGCGTGCTGGTGTTCCAGCCAGCCACACCCTGATCATCCTGCCAACCGGCCCGCTACGGCGGGCCGGTACTACCGCCCATCCGCCCACCTGAACTCCGCCCAGCGTCATAAATCAACAATGGAACCATCACTCTGCAAGCAGCGAGGGCGAGAACCATGACGCAAGCATCCGCTCCCAAGGCACCGACCAGCCTGGCCATCTACCTCACTTTCGCCGGCAACTGTCGCGAGGCCCTGCAATTCTATGCCCTTGAACTCGGCGGCACCCTCGGCACCATCCATAGCCATCGGGACGCACCAGAAGGCACCGGTGTGCCGGACAGCTGGCTGGACAAGGTGCTGCACGGTGAAGTCACCATCGCCGACCGGGTACTGATGGGCTCCGATGCACCGCCCGGCGCCTACCAGGCGCCCCAGGGCGTATTCGTGCAGATGCATTATGACGACCTGCTGAAGGCCGAGCAGGTCTACAACCGGCTGTCCGATGGCGGGGTTACTCGAATGCCCTTTGGTCCGAGTTTCTGGGCCCAGGGTTTCGGCATGCTCACCGATCGTTTCGGTATCGGCTGGATCATCACCAGCGGCTTCATCGAGCAGGAAGACTGGTAACCACGGCCAGGCAACTGCGTTTCAAACCCGGCGCACCGTCGCCAGCAGGCCGGCGGCAATCCCGTACATCACGGCGAAGCTGCGATTGAGCAGGCGCTGCTGGCGTGGCGAGTCCAGCAGCCGCATGGCCTTGGCGGCCATCCCGGTATAGCCGGCCATCACGATCAGGTCGACTATCACCATGGTCAGCGCCATGACCATATACTGGATCAGCAATGGCCGGCCCGGATCAATGAACTGCGGCAGCACTGCAAGGATGAACACGATCGCCTTGGGGTTGCTGATATTGATCACGAAGCCCCGTAGCACCAGGCTCAGCGGGCGGCCGATCGGCCGGGGTTGCAGGCTCATCTCCTGGGTCGGTGCCCGCCACTGCCTGATCGCCAGGTACAGCAGGTAGCCCACACCGAACCACTTGATCAGAGCGAAGCCCAGCGCCGACGTGGCCAGCAGCGCGCCCACCCCTGCAGCGACGATGACGATCTGCAGCAGCAGCGCCAGCTGCAGACCCAAGGCATTCCAGTAGCCCCTGGCAAAGCCGTAGTTCAGGCCGCTGGCCATGGACGCCACCGCCCCGGCCCCCGGTGTCAAACTGATGATCCAACAGGCCACGAAAAAGGCCAGCCAGCTTTCGATACTCATGGGTGTTCGCTCTGGAAATAAAGGGAAAGACTCATTGTGATCGTGATGGTAACAAAGCCGAAACGCGGGCAGGCGAATAAAAAGCCAAAACTGTATACGCATACAGTATAATGCCACCAGCATGCGGCAGACTGATCGCATGGACCAGGAAACCATCTTCAAGCCAGGGGTAAGAAATGGCCGTTGAAATAGTGTACCGAAGCAGCAGAGACCCGGAGCGCCTGTTCATGGATAAAGCCGAAGCCGATCGTCACGACAAGATGCTGGAGCTGGCCGAGCGGCTCGGAGAAGTACTGCTCAAGGCAGTGCCTTCGCTCACCGAAGTGCAGGCCGAAGAGGCGGGAATCTACATGGCGAAACACCGCGAGCTGTTTGCCAAGGCGTTTCGCGGCAGCCCCGATGTACTGGCCACCCTGCAGGAAGAAGGGGAACAGGAACCAGCCTGAACACCCTCGATCTGCCACCGCGCAAGGACGGTGGCTCCAGCCGCTGTTATTGATACATCCAGAAGTTGGGGTGTTCTTCGACGCTTTTGGTCGGTGGGTTATTGCGAGGTCGGGTAAAGATACGCTTGATGATGCTCATAGGACGAATTCCATGGTTGATTGCTTCGATGGACGCCATCATCCCGACTCCGCCCTGATACATGAAATAAATTGACTCTATGCCTCTGATTGAACAACTTTCGTAAGCAAGGCGCTGGCCTCGACAATGCTTGAGTAAATCCGGGTAAAGCTGTCTTTACAAAGCCCAAAGCGCGGGAGAGCTGTCCTATGCTGGGGCTGCGCTGCCAGGGAATTTCAGGCGCCAGGATCACTCTAACGGTCATCGCTTCGAGGGTATCGCCATGAAAGTTCTTGTTCGCCTCACCATCGCCCTGCTTGCCACCACGGCACTCTTTGCCGTGGCCGCCCATGCCGCTCCGGCCTCCTTTGCAGCGGGTCAGTCACATGATCAGCGCAAGGCCTTCAAACAGCAGCAGCACGAGCGCGACCTGCGTCGCCAGCATATGCAGCGGCACGACTCCAGGCGCCATGGTCAGCAGCACCCCGGCTCCGGCTATCGTCCCCGGGACCATGCGCATCCGCCCGGCCATCGCCAGATATACCAGCAACGACATCAGTACCAGCAGCGCAAACCGCCACACCGTGACCAGTTGCGTCGGCAGATCCACCAGAGCCGTTACCATCAGATCGGCCGCGGACCGGCACTGCCGCCCCATGTGCACCTGGTAGTCGGCCGCCCGATGCCGCATGGCTGGGCCCATCCTCTTGCCCCGGCCCATGTCCGGCACCTGCCGCACTATGCCGGCTATGAATGGCGCCGCGCCGGCAGCGACCTGATCCTGGTCGCTGTCACCACCGGGCTCATCTATGCCATCGTCGACAATGTACTGAACTAAACCGGCCCATGGTCCCCTTCCGTCACCCTTCGCTTCACTCCCGTCATCCTGCGCCGCACTCCCGCCATCCGTCGCCTTACTCCCGTCATCCTTCGCGAAGGCGAAGGATCCAGGGGTGCCGGCAGCCCCGGAGTGGCCGGTGGATCCTTCGCCTTCGTGAAGGATGACGAGGTAGAGAGCAATTCCCCCTGTTTCAGGTCAGCCCAGCATGAGCTAGCATCCGGCTATACCTTTCAACACCCGCAGACCAATGCCAGCACCCACCAAATACCCGGCCTTTGCCCTGTTCTTCCCCATCGCAGCCCTGCTCGCCAGCATCGCCGTGCCGCTATCGGTCTGGGCCACGCTGTCCGGCAGCGGCTGGCCGCCCGGTCTGGTCGGTTCCGGCCATGGTCACGAGCTGATATTCGGTTTTGCCCTGGCGCTGATTGCCGGCTATACCCTGGGCCCGCAGCCATGGAAAGTGCTCTACCTGCTGCTCGGTCTGTGGCTTGCAGCGCGGCTGGCGCATGTGTTGCTGCCCAGCAGCTGGTTGGCGCTGCTGTTGCCGGCAGTGTTCGCGCTGGCACTGGCCCGGCAGGTGGTGCCGCGCTTCAGCGCGGCGAAGCAGTGGCGCAACAGGGTCACCGCTCCGCTGATCCTGACCCTGTGCCTGCTGCCGCTGTTGTGGCTGGTACTGTTGTTGGCATGGCGCCATTGGCCGGAACTGGCGCGCGGCATTACCCTGGATACCAGCCGGCTGATGCATGCCGGCGTGCTCTGCCTGTTATTGCTGATGAGTTTTATCGGCGGCCGGCTGATCGCACCGGCGGCGGCCATTACCCTGGAACAACGTGGGGTGGAGCTCAAGGCCCGGCTGCAGCCGCGCATGGAGGCGGCGCTGATCATCCTGCTGGGGCTGGCGATCATCGCCCTGCTGCTGCCCTGGCCCGGCCATGCGTTCAGTTATCGCGGGGCCGGTCTGTGCCTGGTGGCCGGTGGGCTGGTGCTGGCAGTGCGCGGTCTGCGCTGGCAGCTATGGCGCTGCACTACACGGCCTGATCTGCTGGCCTTCGGCGTCGGGTATGCCTGGCTGGCGCTGGGCAGCCTCGCCACCGGCCTGGCCTTCATCAACCTGACCACCGCCACCCCGGCGCTGCACCTGATCACCGTGGGTGGGCTGGGCACCCTGTCGACCAGCGTGATGCTGCGGCTGTACTTCCAGCGCACCAGCAAGACGCCCCCGCCCACCGCCTGGGTAGCCGGCATCACCCTGCTGATCGCCACCGCCAGCATCACACGCTTTCTCAGCGGCCCCACGCCTTTTGCCCAACCGCTGCTGCTGAGCCTGTCCGCGGCGTGCTGGGCACTGGCCTACCTGCTGCTGGCGGTCAAGATGCTGCGGTTGCGCAAGCGGCTTTGAGGATGGCTACGGCTGCAGCGGCTCGGTCTCCTGCGCACGGGTCCAGGTCGAGGTACGACCGAACAGCGGGGCGCCGACGAAGCCGCGCAACTTCAGCACGTCCGGCTCCTCCAGGGTGATCTTGCCCTGGTAGGTCTTGCCACTCTCCGGGTCATATACCCGGCCGTCCTTCCAGGTCTTGCCATCCCCGGCCGGCTGCATATCCCAGAGAATGCGCAACCCCTGCACCGGGCGGCTGCGCAGGGTCTCATCCGGATTGTGTCGATCCAGCTTGGGCAACCCATCCACGTCCAGCGGCTCGGCCAGCCAGACCAGGTCACCGCACAGCTTGTCCGCGCAGGCACTGATTTCCACCTGCCCCTGGTGGTCTTCGGTGTTCCACAGCCCGGTCGGTTGTGCCAGGACCTGGCTGGCGGCCAGCATCCCGGTCATCAGCAATGCCGGCGATAACCCCCGCGGCAGGCGTTTCATGCTTCGCTCCTTTTCAATGGTCTGCCCAACATGCTAACGGACATCATTCCGGTCGGACCACCCACTCTGGGTCCTCGAACTCGCCAATGGGGCGAATCTCGCAGAACGGCGCGGCGCTCCTGATGATCGCCGCCACCGTGGGATCATGCTGGCCCTCCATGGCATCGCGCTGCGCCTTGCTGTCCCAGCTGGCGATGGCGATCAGCATGCGTGGATCGCCGATCTTGCGATGCAGTTCGGTGCCCCGTGCCCCCGGGGCACGCTGGATGATCTCGCTGGCACGCACCCAGGCATCGGCATAGTCCTCGGCGCGATGCCCCTCCCTGATATGTACTTCGAAGATATATTTCATGCCGCCCTCCGTAACTACCTGTCCTGAGTCTAGTTGAAGCTGCAGCTCCGACAGGCAGGCCGGGGACTTATCTGCTTTACTGGATCGTACTCACAACAGCAGGAAGAGGTGTTACCCATGAGCTGGATCGTTACCCTGATCATTGGCGGTATTGTTGGCTGGCTGGCCAGTATCATCATGAAGACCAACGAGCAGATGGGGCTGATCGCCAATATCATCGTCGGCATCGTCGGTTCCCTGCTGGGCTTCTGGATTGCCGGCCTGCTGGGTATTGCCGCCGGTGGCATGATCATCCGCTTCATCATCGCCATTGCCGGTGCCGTATTGCTCATCTACATACTGCGGGCGCTGGGGCTATTCAAGAAAGCCTGATTTCCCGTTTCAAGCAGCGCTGATGGCAGCCCCAATCGCCATCAGCGCCTGACCCGGTGCAGGTCAATCGAGTGACCTGCACCGCCCAAACAGGTACAATTACCGGCTTTGATCCGTTCACCCAACAGAAGCCGAGTGTCCATGTCCAGCAACCTCAAGCAACGCCAGATCCTCGTTACCAGCGCCCTGCCCTACGCCAACGGTTCGATCCATCTGGGGCATATGCTGGAATATATTCAGACCGACATGTGGGTGCGCTTCCAGAAGCTGCGCGATCACCAGTGCATCTATGTCTGCGCGGACGACGCCCACGGCTCGGCCATCATGCTGCGTGCGGAGAAGGAAGGCATCACCCCGGAGCAGCTGATCGACGCGGTCAAGGCCGAGCACACCGCCGACTTCGCCGACTTCCTGGTGGATTTCGACAACTACTACTCGACCCATTCGCAGGAGAACCGCGAGCTGTCCGAGCTGATCTATGAAAAGCTCAAGGCCAACGGGCACATCAGCACGCGCTCGGTGACCCAGTATTTCGACCCGGAAAAGGGCATGTTCCTCGCCGACCGCTTCATCAAGGGTACCTGCCCCAAGTGTGCGGCCGAGGATCAGTACGGCGACAACTGCGAAAAGTGCGGCGCCACCTACGAGCCGACCGAGCTGAAGGACCCGCGCTCGGCGATCTCCGGTGCCACGCCGGTACTCAAGGACTCCAAGCACTTCTTCTTCACCCTGCCCGACTTCCAGGACATGCTCAAGCAGTGGACGCGCAGCGGTACTCTGCAGGACGCGGTCGCCAACAAGATCGCCGAATGGCTGGACGCCGGCCTGCAGGAGTGGGACATCAGCCGTGATGCGCCCTACTTCGGCTTCGAGATTCCCGGTGAGCCGGGCAAGTACTTCTACGTCTGGCTGGATGCCCCGGTGGGCTACATGGCCAGTTTCAAGAACCTCTGCGCGCGCCGCCCCGAGCTGGACTTCGACGCCTTCTGGAACAAGGATTCCGAGGCCGAGCTGTACCACTTCATCGGCAAGGACATCATCAACTTCCATACCCTGTTCTGGCCCGCCATGCTGGAGGGCGCCGGCTACCGCAAGCCGACTGGCGTCAACGTGCATGGCTACCTGACGGTCAATGGCCAGAAGATGTCCAAGTCCCGCGGCACCTTCATCAAGGCGCGCACCTACCTGGATCACCTGTCCCCGGAGTACCTGCGCTACTACTACGCCAGCAAGCTCGGACGCGGCGTGGACGACCTGGACCTGAACCTGGAAGACTTCGTGCAGAAGGTCAATTCCGACCTGGTCGGCAAGGTGGTGAACATCGCCAGCCGCTGCGCCGGCTTCATCCACAAGGGCAACGCCGGCCGGATGACCGCCGCCAACCCGGCACCGGAGCTGACCGACGCCTTCGCCTCGGCCTTCCCGTCGATCGCCGACGCCTACGAGAAGCGCGACTTCTCCCGCGCCATGCGCGAGATCATGGCGCTGGCCGACAAGGCCAACGCCTGGATCGCCGACAAGGCACCCTGGGCCCTGAACAAGCAGGAAGGTAAGCAGGACGAGGTGCAGGCGATCTGCTCGCTGGGCATCAACCTGTTCCGCCAGTTGGTGATCCTGCTCAAGCCGGTGCTGCCGAAGCTGGCCGCCGACGCCGAAGCCTTCCTCAACCTGCCGCCACAGCAATGGAGCGACCTCGGCGAGCTGCTCGGGGAACACCAGCTGAATGCCTTCCAGCCACTGCTGACCCGCATCGAACCGGCCCGCGTCGAGGCCATGGTGGAAGCCTCCAAAGAGGACCTGGCCGCCACCGACAGCAGCGCGCCCGCCGGCAACGGTGAGCTGGTCAAGGACCCGCTGGCTGAGGAAATCGACTTCAACACCTTCGCCGCAGTGGACCTGCGGGTGGCGCTGATCGAGAAGGCCGAATTCGTCGAAGGCGCGGACAAGCTGCTGCGCCTGACCCTGAATATCGGCGATGCGACCCGCAATGTGTTCTCCGGCATCAAGAGCGCCTACCCCGACCCGGCGCAGCTGGAAGGCCGGCTGACCTTGTATGTGGCCAACCTGGCGGCGCGCAAGATGAAGTTCGGGGTCTCCGAGGGGATGGTGCTGGCTGCTGGTCCCGGGGGTGAGGAGATTTATCTGTTGAGCCCGGATGCGGGTGCCAGGCCGGGGCAGCGGGTGCGTTGACGGGCTCTTTCCCCCTCTCCCCAGCCCTCTCCCGCGAGGGGAGAGGGAGCGGGTTTGTACACTCTGGAGCTACTTTATCTTCCTGCACCAAATGGGTATTCCGAATACAGCATGGCTGACTGCGCACGCAGGCTGCTCCCGCCGAGCATGAGCCATACTTCATGATTGAGTCCATGCACAGGCTGCCCCCTCTCCCCTCGCGGGAGAGGGCTGGGGAGAGGGGGAAAAGCGATGACAACGAGAACCAGACCCGATGATGACTGAATTCATCCTGATCCTGCTCAGCACCATCCTGGTCAACAACTTCGTCCTGGTGCAGTTTCTCGGCCTGTGCCCGTTCATGGGCGTGTCCGGCAAGCTGGAGACCGCGCTCGGCATGTCGATGGCCACCACCTTCGTGCTGACCCTGGCGTCGATCCTCAGCTACCTGACCTACCAGTACATCCTGCTGCCCTTCGAGCTGGAGTTCCTGCGTACCATTTCCTTCATCCTGGTGATCGCCGTGGTGGTGCAGTTCACCGAGATGGTGGTGCACAAGACCAGCCCGCTGCTGTACCGCGTGCTGGGTATCTTCCTGCCCTTGATCACCACCAACTGCGCGGTGCTCGGGGTGGCGCTGCTGATCACCAACCGCGCCGAGCAGACCTTCCTCACCGCTGCCACCTACGGCTTCGGTGCGGCACTGGGTTTCTCGATGGTGCTGATCCTGTTCGCCGGGCTGCGTGAGCGCATCGCCATTGCCGATGTGCCCATGCCCTTCCGCGGCGCAGCGATCGGCATGATCACCGCCGGGTTGATGTCCCTGGCCTTCATGGGCTTCACCGGACTGATCAGGATCTGAGCATGGCGATCATCCTTACCGCGGTACTGGTACTGCTGCTCCTGGCGCTGGTCTTCGGCGCCGTGCTGGGGTACGCCGCGGTGCGTTTTCGGGTCGAGGGCGATCCTATCGTCGAGCAGATCAACGCGCTTCTGCCGCAGACCCAGTGCGGGCAGTGCGGGCACCCCGGCTGCAAGCCCTATGCCGAGGCCATCGCCAACGGCGAGCCGATCAACAAGTGCCCGCCCGGCGGCGAGGCGACCATCCAGGCGCTGGCCAATCTGCTGGATGTGGAGCCGCTGCCGCTGGATGGCGAGCACGGCGAGGAAAAACCGCCCACAGTGGCCTATATCCGCGAGGCGGAGTGCATCGGCTGCACCAAGTGCATCCAGGCCTGTCCGGTGGATGCGATTCTCGGCGCGGCCAGGCAGATGCACACGGTCATCGTCGATGAATGCACCGGCTGCGACCTGTGCGTGGAACCCTGCCCGGTGGATTGCATCGATATGCTGCCGCTGCCGGTGACCACCCAGAACTGGCGCTGGAATGCACCTCAGCCACTGGCCGGCAGCTTCGGCTCGCAGCGGGGTGTCGCCTGATGAGCACCCAACCGCGTATCTGGGATATGCCCGGCGGTATCCATCCGCCGCAGAACAAGGCCCAATCGACCGCTCGCGGGCTGGAGCGCATCCCCCTGCCCAAGCGCCTGATCCTGCCGCTGCTGCAACATATCGGCCGCCGCGCCGAGCCGATCGTCCAGGTTGGCGAGCGGGTGCTCAAGGGCCAGTTGCTGGCCTCCAGCCATGGCCAGTACAGCTGTCCGCTGCATGCCCCGACCTCGGGCACCATAGTTGCCATTGAGGACGCCCCCTACCCCCATGCCTCGGGCCTGACGGAGCCGGCCATCATCCTCGACAGCGACGGCGAAGATCGTCGGATCGAGCTGCAACCGGTGGCCGATTATCGCAGCCTCGACCCGGTGGATGTGCTCGACCTGATCCAGGCTGCCGGTATCAGCGGCCTGGGTGGAGCCGGCTTTCCGACCGCGACCAAACTGCTGTCGCGCCCGGATCACCGGATCAGCACCCTGATCATCAATGCTGCCGAGTGCGAGCCCTACATCACCTCTGACGACATGACCATACGCCATTACCCGGCCCGGATCGTCAGCGGCATCGAAGTACTGATGCATATTCTCAAACCCGACCAGGTACTGGTCGGCATCGAGGACAACAAGCCCGAAGCTATCGCCGCCATGCGCGCCGCGGCACAGGACACCACGATCCAGATCATCGCCATCCCGACCAAGTACCCCTCCGGCGGCGAGAAACAGCTGATCCAGATCCTCACCGGCAAGGAAGTACCCAGTGGCGGACTGCCGGCAGACATCAGCGTGCTCTGTCAGAACATCGGCACCTGCCTGGCGATCCACGAAGCCATTCTGCTTGGCCGCCCGATGATCAACCGCATCGTCACGCTGACCGGCGCAGCTCTGCAACGCCCAACCAACGTGATTGCACCGATCGGCACCCCTATCCATGAGCTGCTGGCCTTCGCCGGCCTGCAGCCCGAGCGCCTGCATCGGCTGGTGCTGGGCGGGCCAATGATGGGTTTTACCGTGGACAGCGCCGCGCCGATCATCAAGACCAGCAACTGCCTGCTGGCCGCTACCCGCGAGGAACTGCCGCCGCCCCCGCCGGCGCTGCCCTGCATTCGCTGCGGCCTGTGCGCCGAGGCCTGCCCCGTCGAACTCCTGCCGCAACAGCTGCACTGGTTCGCCATGGGCAAGGACTACGCGCAGCTGCAGCGCCACGACCTGTTCGATTGTATCGAATGCGGCGCCTGTGCCTACGTCTGCCCCAGCAGCATCCCGCTGGTACAGTACTTCCGCGCCGGCAAGGCAGAGATGCGCGCCATCGAGCAGCAGCACAGTCGCGCCGAGCACTCCCGGCAACGCTTCGAGCACCGCCAGGAGCGGCTGCAGCGCGAAGCTGAACAGCGCGAACAGGAGCGCCAGGCGCGAGCCGAGAAAGCCGCCCGGGCTAAGGCCGCTCGCGAAGCCCAGGCCGCCAGAGCGCAGCTTGCCGAGCCCCCGACAGCAGCCCCGGACCTGGCCCGCATCCAGTCGCGCAAGGTCAGCACTCTGAGCGCGGAACAGAAGCAACTGAAGGTCGCCGCCGCCACCGCCCGCATGGCCTTGCAGCGGGTGCAGAAGCAACTGGCGACCAACCCCGACAATACCGACATGCAGAAACAACTGCCGGAGCTGGAGCAGGCCTTCGCCGAGGCGCAGCAGGCATTCGAGCAGGCGACCACCCAGGAGGCCCGCTGATGGCCGTCAGCCCCCCGATCAGCTCGCCCCACGCGCTGGGCAGCAACCGTACCCGCAATATCATGCTGCAGGTGCTGCTGGCCACCCTGCCCGGCGTCCTGCTGCTGACCTGGTTCTTCGGCTGGGGCACGCTGATCAATATCCTGCTTGCCGGCAGCTTCGCCATCGCCATCGAGTCCGCCATCCTGCGCCTGCGCCAACGCCCGGTGGCCTTCTACCTGAACGATGGCAGCGCCCTGGTCACCGCCTGGCTGCTGGCACTGGCGCTGCCGCCCTATGCGCCCTGGTGGCTGGTGCTGGTCGCCAGCGGCTTCGCCATGGTCTTCGGCAAGCACCTGTATGGCGGCCTGGGCCAGAACCCGTTCAACCCGGCGATGCTCGGCTATGCCATGGTGCTGGTGTCCTTCCCGGTGGAAATGACCAGCTGGCCGGTATGGCGCGGTATCGAGCAGTTGCAGCCGGCGCTGACGCCGACCCTGGGCCTGATCGATGGCCTGCAACGGGTATTCGCCCCCGCCAGCCTGCCCACCGATGGCTGGACCAGCGCCACCGCACTGGACCTGCTGAAGAACAACAGCGCCCTGACCCTCGACGAATTGCGCGCAGCGCAGCCGGCCTTCGGCAGCATGGCCGGGCGCGCCTGGGAGTGGATCAGCCTCGCCTGGCTGGCCGGCGGCCTGTTCCTGCTGTACCGGCGGGTCTACACTTGGCACGCCCCGGTCGGCATGCTCGCCGCCCTGGCGGTGATGAGCCTGCTGTTCTGGAACGGCTCGGGCTCGGCCTCCAATGGCTCGCCGCTGTTCCACCTGCTCGGCGGGGCGACCATGCTGGGCGCCTTCTTCATCGTCACCGACCCGGTCAGCGGCGCCACCAGCGCACGTGGACGACTGGTGTTCGGCGCCGGGGTCGGCATCCTGGTCTACGTCATCCGGGTGTGGGGCAACTACCCCGATGCGGTAGCCTTCGCCGTACTGCTGATGAACCTGTGCGCGCCGACCATCGATTACTACACCACACCGCGCACCTACGGCCACAGCAAACCCAAGCGCGGCCTGGGCAAGGTGGATCAGCCATGACCGCAGCGACGCCTGGCCGCTCCATCTTGCGCAACAGCCTGATCCTCGGCCTGTTCGCCATTTTCACCGTGGGCCTGATCGCCTTCATCCAGCAGGCTACCAGCGAACGCATCGCCGCCGAACAGCAGCGCATGCAGATGCGCGCGCTGAATGAGATTCTGCCCGACGACCAGCATGACAATGACCTGCTGCAGGATACCTTCAGCATCGATGACCGCCGTTACCTGCAGCTGCCGGCACCCGCCACCGCCTGGCGTGCCCGGCGCAGCGGCGAGGTCATCGCGGTGATCCTGCCGGTGGTGACCCAGGACGGCTACAGCGGCCGCATCGACCTGCTGGTCGGCATCCGCGCCAATGGCGAACTGGCCGGGGTGCGCGTGGTCAACCATCGGGAAACACCCGGTCTGGGGGACAAGTTCGAGGTCGCCAAGGGCAACTGGATCTTCAGCTTCGACGGCAAGAGCCTGAGTATGCCCGCGCCCGAAGGCTGGGCGGTGCGCAAGGATGGCGGCGAGTTCGACCAGTTCACCGGCGCCACCATCACCCCGCGCGCCGTGGTCCAGGCGATCTACCAGGCGCTGCGCTACTTCGAGGAGCAGCGCGGCGAGCTGCTGCAACTGAGCGAACAGGAGTCGACCCATGACTGACAAACGCTTCTCCGAACTCGCCGCTGACGGCCTGTGGCACAACAACCCTGGTCTGGTGCAGTTGCTCGGCCTGTGTCCGCTGCTCGGCGTCAGCAGCAGCGCGGTCAATGCCCTGGGGCTGGGCGTGGCGACCATCCTGGTACTGGTCTGCTCCAACGTCTCGGTCTCGCTGATCCGTCATGCGGTGACCGAGGCGGTACGCCTGCCGGCCTTCGTCATGATCATCGCCGCGGTCACCACCTGCATCGAACTGCTGATGCAGGCCTATACCTACGAACTGTTCCTGATCCTCGGCATCTTCATTCCGCTGATCGTCACCAACTGCATTATCCTCGGCCGCGCCGATGCCTACGCGGCGAAGAATCCGGTGCTACCGGCGGCGGTGGACGGCTTCATGATGGGCCTGGGCTTCGCGCTGGTACTGCTGGTACTCGGCATGCTGCGCGAGCTGGTCGGCCAGGGCACACTGTTCGCCAACATGCATCTGCTATTCGGCCCGATCGCCGCCGACTGGACCCTGGTGGTGTTCGCCAACTACAAGGAGGTGCTGCTGGTCATACTGCCGCCCGGCGCCTTCCTGTTCATGGGCCTGCTGATCGCCCTGAAGAACCTGATCGACAATCATATCAAGGCCCGCATGGCGGCGCGCGACGATGTACCCGTCGCCGCCGGCAGCAAGCGGGTCCGCGTTACCGGAACCATCAACTGACGATGAACAAAGAAAAGCGTTATGAAATCTTCCGTCGGCTGCGTGAGGACAATCCGCACCCGACCACCGAACTGAACTTCGACTCGCCCTTCGAGCTGCTGATCGCCGTCATCCTCTCGGCCCAGGCCACGGATGTCGGCGTCAACAAGGCGACCGCCAGGCTGTTTCCAGTAGCCAACACCCCCGAGGCGATCCACGCCCTGGGCGTGGAGGGGCTGTCGGAGTACATCAAGACCATCGGCCTGTACAACAGCAAGGCGAAGAACGTCATCGAGACCTGCCGCATCCTGGTCGAACAGCACGGCAGCCAGGTGCCGGATGACCGCGCCGCACTCGAAGCGCTGCCGGGCGTCGGCCGCAAGACCGCCAACGTGGTGCTCAACACCGCCTTCGGCCATGCGGTGATGGCGGTGGATACGCATATCTTCAGGGTCAGCAACCGCACCGGCATCGCCCCGGGCAAGAATGTGCTGGAAGTGGAGAAGAAACTGATGCGCCACGTGCCCAGGGAGTTCCTGGTCGATGCCCACCACTGGCTGATTCTGCATGGCCGCTATGTGTGCAAGGCGAGAACCCCACAGTGCGGCAGCTGCCGGATCGAAGACCTGTGTGAATACCGGCACAAGACATCGGATTGACATCATCAGCAAAATGCCATCCATCCATAAAAAAATTCTATTTCCGCTTCCCCTCGACTCCCGCTATAAGGTGCGCAAATGGCAACCTTCAATAGCGGAGTGGAGTTATGGCCAAAGCAAAAACCGATATCGAACTGGATGAAGACGACTTCGTTGTGGACGATGACGACAGCGCCGAGACCGAGGCGCTGAACAGCAAATCCAACCTGACCAGGCGCCGGCAGATCGACGACTACCTGGAAGAACGTCGGCTGCAGAAAGAACTGTCCGACTACGACTTCGACCTCTGATTGAACACGCCAATCAGCACGATTGGCAAAGACTGTTTCGACCCTGCAAGCGGCGCACTTAAGATAGCATTCAAACGGGAATGACTCCCATTATTGCTAACGAGGTGCGCCATGACCAAGACCTTCACTTTTGCCGCCATGCATTTCACCATCGCCTTCGGCGTGGTGTACGCCATGACCGGCAGCCTGTTGCTCGGCGGCGCCGTCGCGCTGGTCGAACCAGCGCTCAACACCGTAGCCTTCCACTTTCATGAAAAGGTCTGGAAACGCCTGGAGCAACGGCGCAGTCTGCAGGCCGGTCTCAACCTGCCGCCGGTGTTCCGCGCCTGAACCGCGCCTGTAAGGAACTATCCATAGTATTTCGGGTATAGTTCATGAAGCCAACCGGGAAAGCTCATGAACCGATACCTCCGATATCTCTGCATCAGTCTGGCGGCATTGGCAAGCCATGTTGCCCAGGCGGATGAGACCCCTTACCCGATAACCAATCCGTTCCTGGCGACCATCGTCGGCACGCCGCCGCAGCTGGTTGCCCCGGTACCTGCGGAAACCGATGTGCGGCAGACCGACCTCTCGGTCACCGTACTGCCCGAGCGCCATCTGCCGCCGGCACTGTCACGCTACCGCGATTTGCACTATCGCCTAGCCTGGCACAACGAGCCGGCACCGCTGGTATTTCTCATCGCCGGCACCGGATCGGGCTACAGCAGTCCGCGGCTCGACTACCTCAAGCGGGTGTTCTGGCAGGCCGGCATGCACGTCATCGTACTGTCCTCGCCGACCAACCATGACTTCATCGCCGCGGCCTCACGCAGTGGCCTGCCGGGCCTGGGGCTGAGCGATGCCCGCGACCTGCACAGTGCCATGTCCCTGGCCGCCGAGCATGCGCGCAAGCGCAAGAAGCTGCAGATCACCGAATATCGCCTGGCCGGCTTCAGCCTCGGCGCGCTGAATGCTGCCTTCGTTGCCCATCTGGACCAGAGCCTGCAGCAGTTCGACTTCACCCGCACCCTGCTGCTCAACCCACCGGTGGACCTGTATGCCTCCATCCAGCGCCTGGACGCCCTGGCTCGCACCCAGCTCGACGGAGTCAGCAGCGGCGAGAGCTTCTATGAGCATATATTCGAGAAGTTGGCGCGCTATTTCGCCGAAAGCGGCGGTACCGATATCGAAAGCGGCCTGTTCCATGGCATCCAGAGTTCCGACAGCGCCCTGACCGATGCCGAACTGGCCATGCTGATCGGCGCGGTGTTCCGCTTCGCCGCCGCCGACCTGAACTTCATGGCCGACCTGATCACCGAGGGCGGTCGCTATGCGCCGGCCGACGAAACGCTCAAGGTCAGCACCTCACTGACCCCCTACCTGCGCCGCGCGCTGTTCTGCGATTTCAGTTGCTATCTGGAGACCCAGCTGTGGCCGGTCTGGACCGATGCCAACCAGGGCAAGACCATCGATGACATGGCCTGGGACACCAGCCTGTACAGCATCACCTCGTTCCTGCGCGACAACCCGCATATCGCCGCGCTGACCAATGCCGACGACTTCATTCTCAGCGCGGACAACTATCGCTTCATCGCCGAGACCTTCGGTGAGCGCGCACTGATCTATCCCCATGGCGGCCATGGCGGCAACCTGCAGCACCGTGACGTGGTAGCGACCATGCTGCAATTCATGGAGGGCGACAGCCATGACTAAACTGCCCATAACCCGGCTGCTGGCCGGCTGTGTGCTGCTGACCAGCCTGGCGGCCCAGGGTGCCGACGGCATACCCGCATACCATGACCCACTGCTGGAGCTGACCATCGATACCGAGGGCAGCAACTATCAGTTCGAGCGTTCCAGTCTCGAAGCACTCAAGGTGCATGATCCGATCGAGGGCTTCAACCGGCGGGTCTACCGCTTCAACGGCCAGTTCGACGACTATGTCTACCTGCCGGTGGTCAATACCTACCAGATGGTCACCCCGCGCTTCGTACGCACTGGCGTATCCAATGTCTTCGCCAACCTGGCGGACGTACCCAACCTGGCCAACAGCCTGGCCCAGGGCAAGTTCCAGAAAGGCGCGCGCACCACGGCGCGACTGCTGTTCAACAGCACCCTCGGGGTACTCGGGCTGTTCGATGTGGCCAAGGCCATGGGCCTGCCCCAGGAGCCGGAGGATTTCGGCCAGACCCTGGGCTACTACGGCGTACCCACCGGGCCCTACCTGGTATTGCCGCTACTCGGCCCCTCGACCCTGCGCGACACCACGGGCAAGGCGGTGGACTGGTCGATAGAGGACACCGCGGCGTTCCTCGACAACCGCCACTACATGAACGACAACCCCTGGGCCTACGGCCTGTATGCCATCAACCTGCGCTATATCAACGGCTTCCGCTATGGCTCGCTGGACAGCCCGTTCGAGTATGACCAGATTCGCTATCTGTATATCAAGTTGCGGGAGTTGCAGATTCGGCAGTGAGGGGGGCTTTCCCCCTCTCCCCAGCCCTCTCCCGCGAGGGGAGAGGGGGCTCGTTTGTGCTGGCTGAGAGAATGTGATTATCCTGCCGCAATGGTTATATCAAGCGCACTCAAAACATTCAGACAGCACGGACAGGCTCCCTCTCCCCTCGCGGGGTGAAGGCGGAATTAGCGAAGCATGCTTCGCCCGCCTGAACGCCCTGAGCTCTGCGAAGGGCCGGGGCGCGGAGCGGGGCTGGGGAGAGGGGGAGCGAAGCAGCGCTTCGCCCAGCCACCACCATCACACCCGAAAAATGATGTGCTCTTCCCAGTCCTCGTTCGCCACACTGTCCTCGGCCAGCATGCGCCCGGCCTGGGAAATGCCCACCTTGTGCACCGCCTGCGGATCACCACAGACCAGGTGATGCCACGGCGGCAGGTCTTCGCCCTCGGCCACCAGGCGATAGGCGCAGGTCGGTGGCAGCCAGGCGAACTCCTCGGCCATCGCCGGGGTCAGTTGTACGCAGTCCGGCACATGCCTGCGTCGATTGGCATAGTCGCTGCACCGGCAGGTATTCAGGTCCAGCAGCTTGCAGGCCACCCGCGTGTAGTAGATGGCGCTGGCATCGTCTTCGTCCTCGAGCTTCTGCAGGCAGCACAGGCCGCAGCCGTCGCACAGCGACTCCCATTCCTGACGGTCCATCTGCTCCAGGGTCTTGCGCTTCCAGAACGCACTGACGATCTGTGCCATGGTCAGTTGCCCTCGCCTACCGCATCGCCCAGCCAGTCGAGCAACTGGCCAAGGCTGAACGGCCAGTCCAGCTCCGCACCGGTATCATCCCGGCGCAGCACCGGGATACGCAGCTGGTAGCGCTCCAGCAGATCGGGCTCCTCGACAATATCCACCTGGCGCAGCTGAATGCCATTGCCTTGCAGCGGCTGGGTCAGCATCAGGCACTCCTCGCACAGGTGGCAGGCGGTGGTACCGAACAGGGTCAGGGTCAATGCAGCGCTCATGCGGATTCCGAGGTGGGGCGGGACAGCGGCCATTCTACCCCGGAACAGACCCCGGAGCACCCTTGGCAGCCCGGCGGCATTGCCACATACTCGGATGATCTGATCGGAGGACATCATGGATTGGGAAACACTGCTCTGCCGCGAACGACTCGGCAAACCCGTCGCCAGCACCGAGGAGCTGGGACGCACACCCTTTCACAAGGATCACGACCGGGTGATTTTCTCCGGCGCCTTCCGCCGGCTGGGCAAGAAGACCCAGGTACATCCGGTATCCAGCAACGACCATATCCATACCCGCCTGACCCACAGCCTGGAGGTTGGCTGCGTCGGGCGCTCGCTGGGCATGCGCGTCGGCGAGATGCTGCGTGGTGTGTTGCCGGCCTGGTGCGAACCGGCCGACCTGGGGGTGATAGTACAGGCTGCCTGCCTGGCCCATGACATCGGCAACCCTCCCTATGGTCATTCCGGCGAAGATGCCATCCGCCACTGGTTCCACAAGGTCGATGCCCAGGGCTGGCTGCGGGACATGAACGAGGCCCAGCGCCAGGATTTCCTCAACTTCGAGGGCAATGCCCAGGGCTTTCGCGTACTTACCGAGCTGGAGTACCACCAGTTCGATGGCGGCATGCGCCTGACCTATGCCACCCTCGGCGCCTATCTCAAGTACCCCTGGACCGCGCAGCACGCCGACAGCATCGGCTACAAGAAACACAAGTTCGGCTGTTACCAGGCAGAATACCCGCTGCTGCTGCAGATCACCGACAAGCTCGGCCTGCCCAAGCACAGCGACCAGTGCTGGGCGCGCAGCCCGCTGGTCTATCTGGTCGAGGCGGCGGACGATATCTGCTATGCACTGATCGACCTGGAAGATGGCCTGGAAATGGAGCTGCTCAACTACAGCGAGGTCGAACGCCTGCTGCTGGATCTGGTCGGTGACGACCTGCCGGAAACCTACCGTCAGCTGGGCCCGCGGGACTCCACCCGGCGCAAGCTTGCGATCCTGCGCGGCAAGGCCATCGAGCACCTGGTCAATGCCGCCGCCGAGGCGTTCATCGCCCAGCAACCGGCGCTGCTGGCCGGCACCCTGCCGGGCGATCTGGTCAGCCACATGCCCACGGCTGCGCAGCGCTGCGTACTGGAAGCCAAGAGCATCGCCCGCGAGCGCATCTTCCAGGACAAGCGCAAGACCCTGCATGAAATCGGCGCCTACAGCACCCTGGAAACCCTGCTGGAAGCCTTCTGCGGTGCGGTCAACGAGCAGCAGAGCGGGCAGGCGCTGAGCTTCAAGCACCGGCGCATCCTCGACCTGCTGGGCAACAACGCCCCGCGCGAGGATTGGGATCTTTATTCGAGCTATATGCGGGTGATCGATTTCATCGCCGGCATGACCGACCTGTATGCGGCGGATATGGCGACCAGGATTCGCGGGATCAATCCGGCCTGAGTGTATGGCCGCCCCCTGGGGTTGGCGAGCCCCCGCTCGCCGACAATCCGGCAGTGGCGGCAAAGCCGCAGGCGTAGCGCAGGCGCGCTACACCCCGGGGCAGTGCCAAACCGCCCAAGCCTCGGGCCGTAATGACGGGGCTGCCTGGGGTTGGCGAGCCCCTGCTCGCCGACAATCCAGCAGCGGCAGCAAGACCGCAGGCGTAGCGCAGGCGCGCTACGCCCCCGATATCAATCCCCCCGGCTGGGCGACAGCAACTCGATCTTGTAGCCATCCGGGTCCTCGACGAAGGCCAGGATGCTGGAGCCGTGCATCATCGGCCCGGCTTCACGCACTACCTTGCCGCCGCTGGCCTTGATCTGTTCGCAGGCCTTGTAGACGTCGTTGACCTCGATGGCGATATGGCCATAGCCGTTGCCCAGGTCGTAGCTGGGCGTATCCCAGTTATGGGTCAGTTCCAGCACCGAGTTTTCCGCCTCGTTGCCATAACCGACGAAGGCCAGGGTAAAGCGCCCATCCGGATAGTCCTTGCGGCGCAACAGGGTCATGCCCAGCACTTCGGTATAGAAAGCGATGGATTTCTCCAGATCGCCCACACGGAGCATGGTATGTAGAAGACGCATATCTCATTCCTCACGGTGTTGAAAAACGAAGCCCCAGCGACATGGGCCGGGGCTTTTAGTCTCAAGCTGCAAGACTGATTTTTCGGCAGCCTGCAGCTTACGGCCTGTCACTGTATTAAAGCAGCTTGCGGCCCTTGTTGGCGGCAATGCGCAGGCGCAGCGCGTTGAGCTTGATGAAGCCCGCCGCATCGGCCTGGTCATAGGCACCGGCATCGTCTTCGAAGGTGGCGATATTGGCATCGAACAGCGAGTCGTCGGACTTGCGACCGACCACGATCACGTTGCCCTTGTACAGCTTCAGGCGCACCACACCATTCACGTTCAGCTGGGACGCATCGATCATCTCCTGCAGCATCACGCGCTCCGGGCTCCACCAGAAGCCGTTGTAGATCAGCTCGGCGTACTTGGGCATCAGGCTGTCCTTGAGGTGGGCAACCTCACGGTCCAGGGTGATCGACTCGATGGCGCGGTGGCCCTTGAGCATGATGGTGCCGCCGGGGGTTTCGTAGCAACCGCGTGACTTCATGCCGACGAAGCGGTTTTCCACGATATCGGTACGACCGATGCCGTTTTCACCGCCGATCTTGTTCAGATAAGCCAGCACCTCGGCCGGGGTCATGTCCTTGCCGTCGATAGCGACGATATCGCCCTTGCGGTAGCTCAGCTCGATATAGGTGGGCACGTCCGGCGCCGCTTCCGGCGACTTGGTCCAGCGCCACATGTCCTCTTCGTGCTCGGTCCAGGTATCCTCCAGCACGCCACCTTCGTAGGAGATGTGCAGCAGGTTGGCATCCATGGAGTACGGCGACTTCTTCTTGCCGTGGCGCTCGATCGGAATGCCGTGCTTCTCGGCATAGTCCATCAGCTTCTCGCGCGACAGCAGGTCCCACTCACGCCAGGGAGCGATCACCTTGACGCCCGGCTTGAGTGCATAGGCACCCAGCTCGAAGCGCACCTGGTCGTTGCCCTTGCCGGTGGCGCCATGGGAGATGGCGTCGGCGCCGGTCTCGTTGGCGATCTCGATCAGGCGCTTGGCGATCAGCGGGCGGGCAATCGAGGTGCCGAGCAGGTACTCGCCTTCGTAGACGGTATTGGCGCGGAACATCGGGAACACGAAATCACGGACGAATTCTTCGCGCAGGTCGTCGATGTAGATTTCCTTCACGCCCATGGCCTGTGCCTTGGCGCGTGCCGGCTCGACTTCCTCGCCCTGGCCCAGGTCCGCAGTGAAGGTGACCACCTCGCAACCGTAGGTATCTTCCAACCACTTGAGGATTACCGAGGTATCCAGGCCGCCGGAATAGGCCAGGACGACTTTTTTCACATCAGTCATTACGCGCTCCCTTGATGAAGATTACCGGCGCAGCGAAAGGCACCAGCCAAAGGCTGCCATTCTACCGCCGGCAGGCGAGTAATTACAGGGGCGTACGGAGAAACTCGGGGCTGCCGGAAAGCATTCAGTCCTTTTCCAGGCGTAGCGTGACCCGGCGGTTCTTGGCCCGCCCGTCAGCGGTGTTATTGGCCACCAGCGGATAGCGGTCACCGTGGAAACGCGTAGTGAACAGCTGCTCGTCCACGCCCCGCTCGACCAGGTAAGCCTGCACCGATAGCACCCGCTGACGCGACAGTTCACGGTTGCTCAGGCGATCGCCGACATTGTCCGAATGCCCGTCCAGCTGGATGCGGCTGATGGCCGGGTCGGCCTCGATATAGGCCAGCGCGACGTCGAGCATGTTCCGCGCCCGCTCATCCAGTTCCGAGCCACCATTGGGAAAACCGACGGCGGTACGCGAGACCTGGTCGATATTCATCGGCAACAGTTCACTGGCGCAGGCCTGGAAATCCTCCCAGGCCTGCCGGTAGCCGACACTGGACACCACCACCCGGACCGAGCTGCCGGCATCGCTGACACTGGCGCGCTGGATGGTCGGGTGCAACCCCTGCGCCAGCCCCGCGAGCATCTGCCCGGCCTGCTGGTAGGGCAACCGCAGCACCGTTGGTCCATCGACCACGGTGCCCTGCCCGAGCAGCTGCGCCCGCGCGCCAGGCCGCCACGGCGGCGCTTCGTTGAACAACTGCGCCGCGCCGGGGCGCATCAGGTTGCTCCAGGCCGACAGCTCGAACACCGGTCGCTCACCTGCCCGACGCACGAACATCGCCTCGCCATAGCCCTCCACCCGCTGGCTGAGCCGGCACTCGAACTGATCCCCGGTCACCGCCCACTGCACATTCTCCATGCGCGTCTGGAAGGTCATGGCCTGGGCCGGCAAGGCGATACCCAGCAACAGGGCGAAAGGCAAGCGTGGCAAGGAAGGTTCTCCCGCATCAAGGGCTACAGGAGAAGGAATCGGCGGCGCGACGGGAAACTTTAAGGTTGATGCACAACGAGCACCTGCCCCCCTAATGCTTAAAGCGGTCCACAGCGAACGGCTGCATATCGATCGCCGGTGTCTCCCCATCCATCATCTGCGCCAGCAGCTCACCGGTTGCCGGCCCGAGGGTAAAGCCCTGGTGGCCATGCCCGAAAGCCAGCCACAAACCCGGCTTGCCCGGTGCCGGACCTATCACCGGCTTCATGTCGGGCATGCAGGGGCGCGCGCCCTTCCAGGGCTCGGCATCGCGTCGTTTGCCCAAGGGGAACAGCTTGCGCGCCGCCCGTTCGGCTGCCGCCAGCTGCCTGTACTGGGGAGGCGCGTCCAGGTTGGCCAGCTCCGCTCCGGTAGTCAGGCGAATCCCGGCGCGCATCGGTTCGAGCAGAAAGCCCTTCTCGGCATCCATCACCCAGTGGTTGAGCGTGGCGCCCTGTTCCGCCGAGTAGTGCATGTGGTAACCGCGCTTGACGAACAGCGGCACCTTGATGCCCAGGCTCGACAGCAGGTCTCCCGACCAGGGCCCCATGGCCACCACCACCTGCTCGGCCTCGAAGTCTCCCTCGCTGGTCGCCACGCGCCAGCCGCTGCCTTCCCGGGTTACGCCCTCGACGCTGGCCTGCACCAGGCGACCGCCCTGCTCCACGAAGTTCCGCGCATAAGCCTGCACCAGCGCTCCCGGGTCCGACACCATCCACGGCTGGGTCCAGTGAATGGCTCCCACCAGGTTCTTCTGCAGATACGGTTCACTGGCCTGCAACGCCGCGGCATCGAGTACCTCGAACTCCACACCGAAGCGCTGCCGGTCCTCACGGGCCTCGGCAAGCCGCTCATCCATCGCCTTCTGCGTGCGGTACAGCTCAAGCCAACCACCCTTGCGCACCAGGCCTTCGGCACCGGCCGCCTCGATCATCGGTCCGTGCGCATTCTGGCAACGCATGATCAGCGAGGCCCACTCCCGGGTAATGCGCGCATAGCGCTCCCCGCCCGAGTTGAGCCAGTATTGCAGCAAGGGGCCGGCCGCACTCAGCATGCCGGTCGGGCGGTAGCGGATGTCCACCTCACGGTTAGGCAATACCCTCAGCAGGGTGCCGACATCCCGGGGAAAGGCATAGGGGCGCACCGCCTCGCGCTGGATGATGCCCGCATTGCCGAACGAGGTTTCGCGCCCCGGTTCACGGCGATCCACCAGGGTCACGGTGTGGCCACGACGCACCAGGTGCCAGGCAATGGAAACGCCGACCATACCGGCGCCCAGAACGATGATATTACGCGACATGCATCTCTCCCCACAGTGATCAGGAGCCCCGAAAAATGGGCCGTCATGGCAGAGAGTCTAGCAAGGGTTTGGTCGCAAGTTGCGCAGCGCAGCGGCACACAGGCAGATCCACCACACTTGGTTTTTCAACGGGATTTTATGCTGAAGACTAGCGGTAAAACAGGGAAATCAACGCCACAATACGCCAATCCATCAGACGTTCTCAGCACCAGGATCAATCAACCTGGTGATTTCGCCTTTCGCCAGAGAAACAAACCAGACCAACTGATCCCCACTCGCGGCCAGACGCTCCTGTCCGAGCCCGAGATAAGCCTGTCGAGCCTCAAGCAACAGCGGTTGCAACTCGGACGGCAGGCGCTCCACCAGCCAACTGGCCGCCACGTCCTTCGGCACTATTTTTTTACCGCCATGGGCAGCGCTGTACCAGATGCGCGCAAGGGCAAGCAGCACATTGCGCTCGTCACCCGCCCAGTCCGGAGGTGAGTTCCATAGTGTCAGGGTATCGGCCAGTGCCCGGGAGAAGTCTCCTTGCGGGACCGGCTCGAAAAGCTGTTCCGCCGGCGGGCCGGCCAGGGCAAGACTGCGCTGTCGCGCCTGCGTCAGCAGGATCGCCAGGTCAGCATCCTCGACCGCTGGCTCGACGATACCGGCCAGAAGTCAGTCTCACACTTACCCCGATGACCGGCCGCAGGCACTCGAAAGTACTATTGCATTTAATGTACGCAAATTTATATATGAACAAGCCAGGCCGTGATGCAGGCACCATCGGCAACGAGCCGGAAAGCCGGTCTCAGCCAAGAGAGTGGAAATCCTGATGAGAACCAAGGAGATTATAATGACAATATCGACAAAGCGACTGCTGTCTCTGTGTGGCGGGCTGTTACTGGGCGCCTCCCTGGCAGTACAGGCAGACAGCGCGGCCAAGCCGGATACCTGGCTGCCCAGCATCATCACTGAAACACCGCAACAGGGGTTTGAACTGGCGGTCAAGCTATCGCGCATGGGAGTCAAGAGCACCCAGCCCGATACGGAAGTGCTGTTCCGTGAACGCAAGGAGTATGCGCAGGATGGCGAAGCGCTGATCCAGGCCTCAGGAGTGGTTGCGGTGCACTTCCAGACCATCGCCGCTGCCAACAATTACTGGAAATAACGCCAGCAGGCCAACCGCCCCGCTCATACCGGCACTGCGCCAGCTCGATGCTGACGCAGTGCCGAAGACGACGCCCCTTGTACGTGTAAAGCCCCGCCATTTCCGGTAGCATTGCGGCATTGCAACAGCCTGGAATTCTCCCCATGACCGACCGCCTTACCCTGATCCGGCCCGATGACTGGCATATCCATCTACGTGACGGTGCGGCGCTGCAGCATACCGTGCCGGATGCCGCTCGCCACTTCGCCCGCGCCATCATCATGCCGAACCTGGTGCCGCCGGTGCGCGATGGGCAGCAGGCCGATGGGTACAAGTCGCGGATTCTGGCGGCGCGGCCCCAGGGCAGCGGTTTCCAGCCGTTGATGGTGCTGTACCTGACCGACCAGACCTCGCCCGAGGTGATCCGCCAGGCCCACGCCCAGGGCCAGGCGGTTGCCGCCAAACTCTACCCGGCAGGCGCCACCACCAATTCGGATTCAGGGGTGACCGCGCTGGACAAGATCTACCCGGCGCTGGAGGCGATGGCGGAAGTCGGCATGCCGCTGCTGGTGCATGGCGAGGTGACCCATGCCGACGTGGATATCTTCGACCGGGAAAAGGCCTTCATCGACCAGCAGTTGGTGGCCCTGACCGAGCGTTTCCCAACCTTGAAGGTGGTGTTCGAGCACATCACCACCGCCGATGCGGTGGATTTCGTGCGCAGCGCCTCGGATCGCATTGGTGCGACCATCACCGCCCACCACCTGCTGTACAACCGCAACCACATGCTGGTGGGCGGTATTCGTCCGCACTTCTTCTGCCTGCCGATTCTCAAGCGCCAGCGCCACCAGCAGGCGCTGGGCGATGCGGTAGTGTCCGGCTCCAGCAAATTCTTCCTCGGTACCGATTCGGCGCCCCATGCGCAACACGCCAAGGAAGCCGCCTGTGGCTGTGCCGGCTGCTATACCGCCCATGCGGCGATCGAACTCTATGCCGAGGCCTTCGAGGAGCTGGGCGCGCTGGACAAGCTGGAAGGCTTTGCCAGCCTGTACGGTCCGGACTTCTACGGCTTGCCGCGCAATACCGATACCATCACCCTGGTACGCGAACCCTGGGCCCTGCCCGCCACCCTGCCCTTCGGTGAGCAGCAGGTGGTGCCGCTGCGTGCGGGTGAAACCCTCCAATGGCGGGTCATCTGATCCCTCTTGAATTAAGGACGCTGTGTGAGCGAGTTCGACTACGATAACGACGCGATGGATGAGCTGCCCCAGTCCGGCGGCCCCAAGCCGCCGATGGCCTACCGCTTCCGTGGCTTCCTGCCGGTGGTGGTGGATGTGGAGACCGGCGGCTTCAACTCGGCGACCGATGCCCTGCTGGAGATTGCCGCCACGCCGATCCTGATGGACGACGATGGGCAGGTGTATCCCGACCAGACGCATTTCTTCCGCATCGAGCCCTTCGAAGGGGCGAATATCGAGCCGGCGGCGCTGGAGTTCACCGGCATCAAGCTGGATCACCCGCTGCGCATGGCGGTCAGCGAGAACCATGCGCTGACCGAAATCTTCAAGCATGTGCGCAAGGCGGTGAAGTCCGCCGGCTGCAAACGCGCCGTGCTGGTCGGGCACAATGCCTTCTTCGACCTGGGCTTCCTGAACGCGGCGGTCGAGCGCACCGAGATCAAGCGCAACCCCTTCCACCCGTTCTCCTGTTTCGATACCGCCACCCTGGGCGGCCTCGCCTACGGACAGACAGTGCTGGCCAAGGCCTGCGCCGCCGCCGATATCGAATTCGATGGTCGCGAAGCCCACTCCGCGCGCTACGACACCGAGAAGACCGCCGAGCTGTTCTGCAGCATCGTCAACCGCTGGCGCGACATGGGCGGCTGGCCGCCGGTCTGACCCCGTTCCGGAGCCGAGCGGGAACTTTCGTCATGCTCGGCTACACTTACTCCGACAGGCCTGCGGCACAGCAGGCCGATGTAACGACCGGCGGAGCTTGCCGCGCGCCGGTACGAAAAAGAACAAGGAGTACCTGCATGCGCATCAAAGCACTCTCATATCTCTTCTCCGCAGCCCTGTGCTACGCAGCCACTGCGGCCACACCGGCAGTCGCTCAACAGAACTTCATCACCATAGGCACAGGCGGGCAAACCGGCGTCTACTACGTGGTGGGGCAGTCGATGTGCCGCCTGGTCAATCGCAATACCAAGGATCACGGCATCCGCTGCAACGCGCCCTCCAGCGGCGGCTCGGTGGCCAACGTCAACGCCATTCGCGGCGGTGAAATGGATATGGGAGTGGTGCAGTCGGACATCCAGTACAAGGCCTACGAGGGCACCGAGAACTTCGCCAGCGCCGGCGCCTTCAAGGAGATGCGCGCCATGTTCGCGCTACACGGCGAGCCGCTGACCATCGTCGCCCGGCGCGATGCGAAGATCGAACACGTCAAGGACCTCAAGGGTAAACGCTTCAATATCGGCAACCCCGGCTCCGGCCAGCGCGACACCATGGATGTGGTGATGGACGCGCTGGGCTGGACCATCAAGGACTTTGCCCTGGCATCCCAGCTGTCCGCAGCGGAACAGGCCGCGGCACTCGGGGACAACAACATCGACGCCATGGTCTACGTCGCCGGACACCCCAACGGTTCGATCCAGGAGGCCACCACGACCGTCGACTCGGTCATCGTGGCGGTCAATGGCCAGGAGATCGATGGCATCATTGCCGAGCACCCCTATTATGCGAAAGCCACCATCCCTGGCGGCATGTACCGGGGCAATGACCAGGACATCGAGACCTTCGGCGTGCGGGCCACCATGGTCACATCGGCCAACGTCCCCGAGGAAACCGTGTACCAGACCGTCAAGGCGGTATTCGACAACTTCGACCGGTTCAAGCGGCTGCATCCCGCCTTTGCCAACCTGGATGAAAAGGAAATGATCAAGGAGGGGTTGTCGATCCCCCTGCATGACGGTGCGGTGCGCTATTACCAGGAGCGTGGCTGGATGTAACGCGCGCCCTCGCTCCAGGCGGTCGGCCGAACCGCCTGGAGTTTCCCCTCGCACTGCATAAGGACCAGTCATGAGCGAAGCAGCCAAGCGTGACGACCTGGTGACGGAACTGGAAGATCTTGTCGCCACCAGCGACACTGGTGCACGCAAACCCCACGGCCTGACCGGAAAACTGCTGCTTGGCGTAGCCGCCCTGTGGTCGCTGTTCCAGTTGTGGATCGCCTCACCTTTGCCCTATATGCTCGGCTTCGGCGTTTTCAACAGTACCGAAGCACGCTCCATCCACCTGGCGCTGGCGGTATTTCTCGGTTTCATGGCCTTCCCCGCCTTCCGCCGCTCACCCCGTGACCACGTACCCCTGGTGGATTGGCTGATGGCTTTGGCGGGCGCCTTCTGCGCCGCTTACATCTATATCTTCTACACTGACCTCGCGGGGCGCCCCGGCAATCCCACCACTGTGGATGTAGTCGTTGCCCTGGCTGGCCTTGCACTGTTGCTCGAGGCGACCCGCCGAGCACTGGGCCCGCCACTGATGATCGTTGCGCTGGTCTTCATCATCTATTCTCTGGCCGGCCCCTGGATGCCGGACATGCTCTCCCACCGTGGCGTCAGCTTCGTCTCGCTGGCCAACCACCAATGGCTGACCACCCAGGGGGTGTTCGGCATCGCCCTGGGCGTATCGACCAGTTTCGTGTTCCTGTTCGTATTGTTCGGCTCCCTACTGGACAAGGCGGGAGCAGGCAACTACTTCATCAAGCTGGCCTTTTCCCTGCTTGGTCACTACCGCGGCGGGCCTGCCAAGGCCGCCGTGGCGGCCTCCGGCATGACCGGCCTGATCTCCGGTTCCTCCATCGCCAATACCGTCACCACCGGCACCTTCACCATCCCGATGATGAAGCGTGTCGGCTATACCGCCGAACAGGCCGGCGCAGTCGAGGTATCCGCATCGGTCAATGGTCAGATCATGCCGCCGGTGATGGGCGCAGCAGCCTTCCTGATGGTCGAGTATGTTGGCATCCCCTACACCGAGATCATCAAGCACGCCTTTCTGCCGGCGGTCATCTCCTATATCGCACTGTTCTACATCGTCCACCTGGCGGCGCTGAAAGCCGGCATGCAGGGCCTGCAGAGCAGCAACCCGGACCGTCCGTTGCTGCGCAAGCTGTTCGGCTTCCTGACCGGCCTGCTGCTGATCATG
This sequence comes from Halopseudomonas xiamenensis, assembly GCF_014219065.1. Classification (GTDB taxonomy): domain Bacteria; phylum Pseudomonadota; class Gammaproteobacteria; order Pseudomonadales; family Pseudomonadaceae; genus Halopseudomonas; species Halopseudomonas xiamenensis. The sequence continues at coordinate 38,679 of NZ_JACLGO010000021.1, read as the reverse complement.
GGCCTGTCCGTTGCCGTGTATTACGGGCTGGGCTGGCTCAAACCCCTGCTCGGCGAGCATGCCGGCTGGATCATCGCCCTGGGCCTGGGTATCGCCTACATCGCCCTGCTGCGGATCGGCTCCCGCTATCCGGACCTCGAACTCGACGACCCCACGTCACCGGTAGTGATCCTGCCGCAAACCAGGCCCACCCTGATGACCGGCCTGCATTACATCCTGCCGGTGGTCGTGCTGGTCTGGTGCCTGATGGTCGAACGGCTGTCCCCCGGCCTGTCGGCCTTCTGGGCCACGGCATTCATGATCTTCATCATGTTGACGCAGCACCCGCTCACCGCCCTGTTCCGCAAGCAGCGCAATATTGCCGGCCCGCTAAGGCGCGGCGCCGATGACCTGTGGCAGGGGCTGGTTGCCGGGGCACGCAACATGATCGGCATAGGCATCGCCACCGCGACCGCCGGCATCATCGTCGGTGCCGTCTCGCAAACCGGCGTGGGGCTGGTACTGGCTGACCTGGTGGAAGCACTGTCGATGGGCAACCTGCTGCTGATGCTGGTACTCACGGCAGTGCTCAGCCTGATCCTCGGCATGGGGCTGCCAACAACGGCGAACTATATCGTGGTATCGGCACTGCTCGCCCCGGTCATCGTCACCCTGGGCCAGCAGAACGGCCTGATCGTCCCGCTCATCGCCGTACACATGTTCGTCTTCTACTTCGGCATCATGGCCGACGTCACACCACCGGTAGGGCTGGCGTCGTTTGCTGCTGCGGCGATCTCCGGCGGCGATCCGATCCGTACCGGATTCCAGGCTTTCTATTACAGCCTGCGCACCGCAGCGCTGCCCTTCCTGTTCATCTTCAATACCGACCTGTTGCTGATCGATGTGAGCTTCGTGTATGGCGTGGTAATCTTCATCGTCGCGACGGTGGCCATGCTGATCTTCGCCGCCGCGACCCAGGGCTGGATGCTCACCCGCAGCCGCTGGTACGAGAGCCTGCTCCTGCTGCTGGTGGCCTTCACCCTGTTCCGCCCCGGCTTCTGGATGGACCTATTGCATGATCCCTACCAATCCGTCCCACCGGCGCAGATCACCGAGGCACTCGACCGGATGGAGCCTGACAGCAACCTGCGCATGCAGATAAGCGGCCTGGACGACGTCGGCAACCCCAGGACCTTCCATCTCCTGGTACCCGTACCCGACGGCGCGACTGGCGAGCAGAGACTGGACCGACTTGGCCTGACCCTGATGCAGGAAGATGAGCGAACCCTGGTCGACATGGTGACCTACGGTAGCCTGGCGTCGGAGCTGGGCTTCGACTTCGACCAGGAGATCATCGAAGTGCTGGCCCCGGTCGACCGCCGCCGCAAGGAATGGATGTGGATACCCGCGCTGATGGTATTCGCTCTGGTGGCCGGCCTGCAGTGGCGCCGCCGGCAGGTAGCGCCATTGACCTCCCGCTGACAAGGAGTGCACACATGTACAAGACGATCCTGCTACCGATTGACCTGAACCACAAGGCGTCATGGGCCAAATCCCTGCCCTGTGCCATTCAGCTGTGCCAGACCTATGGCGCATCGCTGCATCTGCTCAGCATCATCCCCGCCATCGGTATGCCGATGGTAGAGGGATTTCTCCCCAGGGAATTCGCCGCCACGGCAAAGAAAAACCTCAAGGCAGCACTACGCGAGTTCGCTGCCAAGCAGGTGCCAGCCGACATGAAGGTGCAATTGATCGTAGCCGATGGCAAGGCTTATGCGGGCATCCTGCGTATCGCGGAAAAGATCAATGCCGACCTGATCGTCATGTCCACCCATAAACGCAAGCGCATCGAGGACTACCTGGTCGGCACCAATGCCATGCGTGTGTTGCAGCAATCGAAGGTGTCGGTGCTGGTGGTTCGCTGACGCCTGACCGTACCGCTTGGAGCCCAACGGGGTGTAGCGCCCCGGTCCGCGGGCGGGCGCTACGCCGGCAGCCTCCCCGCCCGCGACAAAGCCTGCTCAATGCAGGGTAAACACATCTTCCAGCGTCCGGGCATCCAGAACATTCTCCGCCCATGCAAGGGATTATCAGGCCCGGAAATATGGAAACTGTGAGACGGAGCACTCTTCTCGACCTTCCATCCGGTTGTTTTGACGCGTGACGACTGCTAACATCTCCCAAAAAGGGAGGTTTCATGCGAGTGATCGCAAAAAGTCGCTTGAGGCTATTTTGGGAAAGCAACCCAGCTTACGCAGATGCGGCGGTACCATTGACAGAGTGGTTTCGCCACATGGAGAAAGCTTGCTACCACACACCGCAGGAGCTGAAAGCAGAGCTGAGAACAGCCAGCATTCTCAAAGGTGGGAGAGTGGTATTCAACATCGCTGGCAACAAGTATCGAGTCATTGTCGCAATTGATTACGGCAGGCAGCTCGGATATATACGCTTCGTCGGCACGCATGAGCAGTACGACGAGGTCAATGCGGAGACCGTATGATGAATATCAAACTGATTCGTACAGAAGAGGACCTTGCCGCCGCGTTTGCCCGGATGGATCAGCTGTGGGGAGCTGCCATGGGCACTCCAGAGGGCGATGAGCTGGAAGTGCTGGCATTGCTGATTGAAAAATATGAAGACGAGCATTACCCCATGCCGCCCTCCGATCCAGTTGAGGCCATCAAGTTCCGGATGGAACAGCAAGGGCTGACACAGAAGGATCTTGAACCTTTCATCGGCTCAAGCGGGCGGGTATCTGAAGTGCTCAATCGCAAACGCAAACTGAGCCTGACCATGATCAGGCGGCTACACCATGGACTGCGTATTCCCTACGAAAGCTTGCTGGCCGAGGTGGTCTGACGGCCTCTCATGGAGAAGATAGGATTAGCGGGGTGAGTTTCCCGGTCCGCGGTCGGGCGCTACGCCAGCAACAGTGTCAGCTACTCGTCCCCTGTCGTCGAGCAGGGGCTCGACAACCCTGCCACCGGCTCAGCCGTGCGGCTTATGCTCATCTGGAGCAATCCGGGAAAATGCACCAGACCTTTTCCTGGGTCGGAAACAGCAATCCCCCGGCAAGCTGGTAATGCCGTTCACTTAAGGAATTTTCCGCCCACGCCAGAGTTGGTCTGGAACATTGCGGGATAGATCTCTACTCCGTCATCCTCAGCGCAGGCTGAGGATCCACGGTGTCGGTTGACTCGGAGTGGCCGATGGATCCTTCGCCTGCGCGAAGGATGACGGGTTTTCGGCAGCTTCGCCACCCGAGACAATCCCTGCTCAATGCAGGGTAAGCACCTCTTCCAGCGTCTGCGCATCCAAAATATTCTCCGCCCAGCGCTCCAGCTGCTCTGGGCTGGCGTCATGCAGCTTCTCAAGCGCAGCCTGATCCAGTTCACCAAAGCGGTGGTTCAGTAGTTTGAGCAGGATGCTCAGGCTGCCTTGGGCAACACCCTTCTCCATCGCTTTGCGCTCGAACGAGCTGATGTAGGTCATGGTCGTTTCCTCTTGCAGAGTTTCCATCTGCTCATCGTAGTAATCACTGACCGATTCCGGCAGGGCGACCATCCATTCGAGAAAGATCACCAACTGGCCGATCCGCCCCCACTCCAGCTGCTTGCGAATGGCCAGGCGGTAGAAGCCGATCAGGTTGTCGGCGCGGGTCTTGGCTGTCGCGGACCGGTATTAAACAAGCGGAGTATCCTTCGGCACGGCCACCAGTTTGACACCCAGAGCACCAAGTACGCGATTGATAGTATCAAAGCGCGGGCTCGCACCGCTGCGCAAGGCTTTGTACAGGGACTCACGGCCTATACCGGCATCCTTGGCAATCTGCGTCATCCCGCGAGCTTTGGCGATATCACCCAAGGCGCTGGCCAGTAGCGCATCATCGTTCTCTTCGAGAATGGCATTGAGATACGCAGCGATGGCTTCTGCATTGTCGAGGTAGTCAGCCGCGTCAAAGGTAGGAAGATCAACAACTTTGACCATGATTCAGTCCTCCAGTTTTTTGGATAGAATAGCGAAAAAAGGACCGGGTACGGTCGGGTACTGGCTATCGTGGTCGTGGGGCAGTGGTTTTGTCTGGCTCATCAGCAATCAGCATAAATTCTGCGATCATCATCACCAGGGTTAGCAAGCGAACTCTGTGGCGTAGGCTGACCGCTGGTCGGATTTCTCGTCAGGACAACGATGTGCGGGGTCGAGCCATGCTCACCCTCGAAGACCTCATCCCCCTGCTCTGTGTTCCGGTCGATCCGGAGGATTACGAGCTGCTTATCCAAGCCGATACCGGCGACGCTGATGCTCAGAATGATCTGGCTCAGCTGTTTCTTGATGCTGACAGACCCGATATTGCGTTGCATTGGCTGCAGTTGGCGGTGGAGCAGGAGCATCCTGATGCCATGCATAATCTGGCTACGTTGCATATCAAGGGTGTTGGTGTGCCCAAGGATGAGACCATGGGGTTGATGTGGTTGGCCAAGGCGGCTACCTGTGGGCATGCCATAGCGGCGCAGCAGGTGGCGGCGTTGCATTCGCGGCAGAAGGTGGAGTGAGGTGGGGTTTGGGGTGTTGGGCTGGGGGGTTGCTGGTGGCTTTGGAGTTACCGGCTTTCCCCCTCTCCCCCGGCCCCTCTCCCACCAGGGGCGAGGGGTGACTCGCGCCTGCATTCTCGTGCTTATCCTGCAACAATCTGCAAATGCAAAGAGTTCTATCACCTGGCTTTCATAAAGGCTGAGGTCGAGTTTCGACCGATACTATTTACGGTAACTATCAGTAGTGCAACGCGGCGGCTTTCCATACCGTAAGCCAGTAATAGCGAGTTGACCCATCACGGAAACGTGCAGGCTAAACACAAATACTCCAGTCGCGAGTCACCCCTCGCCCCTGGCGGGAGAGGGGCCGGGGGAGAGGGGGGCACGGCCGGCAGACGACACTCCCAGTACCAACCTCACCCCCGCCGCTTCGGCGGCGCCAATCCATCACCACCATCCAGCACCACCTGCCCCTTGGGCACGGCGGGCTTGCGCTTGGCTGCTGGTTTGGCGGTCTTGGGTCGTTTGACTTTCTTCTTGTCGTCTTTTTTCTTCTTCGCCCCCACCGGCTTGCCGGAGGCCTTGACCTTTTTCGGTCCCTTGAAGCTGCCGGCCAGTTCCTTGATCAGTCGGCGTTCGAATTGCCGGCGTAGGTAACGCTCAATGCTCGACATCAGGTTCCATTCGTGCGGTGCCACCAGCGAGATGGCGACGCCTTCGGCTCCTGCCCGCCCGGTACGACCTACACGGTGCAGGTAGTCATCACCACTGCGCGGCATGTCGAAGTTGATCACCAGGTCCAGCTCGCTGATATCCAGGCCGCGGGCCGCCACATCGGTTGCCACCAGCACGCCGTTGCCGCCCTGCTTGAAACGTTCGATGGCCAGTTTGCGTTCCTTCTGGTCCTTCTCGCCGTGCAGTACGTACACGCGCAGACCTTCCACCGCGCGCAATACGCCATTCAGCCGATCGGCCATGACGCGGGTGTTGGTGAAGACGATGGCCTTGCCCTGGCATTCATTGAGCAACAGCCATTTGGTCAGTGCCTCGCGGTGCGCATTATCGTCCACCGCGATCACCTGCTGGCGGATCGCCGGGGTGTCGTCACGCACGCTGTCCAGCTCCAGCCAGCGTGGCTCGCACAGCACCTGCTCGATGATGCGCTTGAGGCCGGTGTTACCCGTGGTCGCGGAGAACAGCATGGTCTGCCGCTCAGCCGGGCAGGCCTGGGCGATGCTCAGGACATCTTCGCTGAAGCCCATGTCCAGCATGCGGTCGGCTTCATCGATCACCAGCGTCTGCACCTGCGACAGGTCCAGCCCGCCTGCACCCAGCTGCTCCAATGTGCGGCCCGGCGTGGCGATGACGATGTCCGGGTTCTTGCGCAGTTTGGCGGCCTGGACCTTGAAGTCCTCGCCGCCGATGACCAGCTCGGACTTGAGGAAGGTGAAGCGGGCCAGGTCCTGAATATCCTTGTGGATCTGCTGCGCCAGTTCGCGGGTCGGCGAGAGGATCAGCGCTCGCGGCGCCACCGGCTTGCCATCGTCCTCCAGCAGCCGTTGCAGGATGGGCAGCACATAGGCGGCGGTCTTGCCGCTGCCGGTCTGGGCGATGATGTACAGGTCCTCACCGGCAATGGCCGGGGGAATCGCCGCCGCCTGGACTGGGGTCGGCTTTTCGAAAGACAGCGCCGCCAGCGCCTTGAGCAGTCGCTCGTGCAGGGATAATTCAGTGAACACGGGTTTTCCTTCTGGAAACGGGAAAAGACTAACGATCCGAATGGGCGATAGTGTATCACCGCTTGGGGCAAAGCTTGGCGGGAGTTGCTCGAACCAGCCATGCCTGCCTTGGGCAATGGCTGGTCAAGCGGTACAAAGGCTCAGCGCTGGGCCGACATGATGAAGCTGTGGGGATAGAGTCTGGCCAGCGTGCTGGTTTCCATCTGCACCTGGGCCATGGCCTGGCGCAGCTCGGGATAGATGCCATAGGAGGCGTTTAGGACTTCCGCATACTGCGGATGACTGGCGTTTTCATAGGTCATGTAGCGTGCCAGGTCTTCCACCGTATTGAACGACATGTCGCTGTTCTCGCGGATGAAATCCCAACCGCCCATGGCCTGCAGTACCACTTCCTTGCCGACCTTCTCACCGGCAATCCCGCCCAGCACGGAAAACATCAGGTTATCCGAATTGGACAGGGCTGCCAGGCTGCCCAGAGCCATGCCCACGTTGCCCGCCACGGAGGCCTGCAGGCCCTTTTCCACCCAGGGCGTGACGGTGTTGTCCTCGGTGAAGGGACTCATGTACTTGCCTTCCGGGCCGAAGATCGGCTGCGGCAATGCCATCAGTTCACGCTGCGGTACCACGCCATCCAGTACCGTGACGGTATAGCCGGCCTGGTCCTGCGGCATGACCACCGCAACATAGGAGCCATCGGCGTCTTCCGGCAGGGTGAAGATCAGGTGCGAATGCAGGCCGTCAGGGTCACGCATGGCGCCGATTCCGCTGCCCAGCGCGCCGACAAAACTCAAGGGTTCCGCGTTACGCCGGAAATCATTGGCATCGCCGTACAGGTAAAGGCTGGTATCCGGCCCCGAGGAGCGGGCAACTACCGTTACGGTCTGGCCCGGCTTACCCTTGAAAGCATAGAAATGCCCGGCCTGCCCCTCCACGGTCTTGCCGATACCGACCTCGGTGATGGCCGGCGGTGGCATCATGTCCACCACCTCCTGTGGTATCAGTACGCGCGGCGGAGGCTTGTAACCCAGATAGCCCGAGGTCATATCCGTGGCGCACCCGCTCAGCAACAGGGCGCAGGCCGGCAGGATCATTGTTCTTTTCATGTGTTTCTCCTTGGAATTACCGCGTGCAAAGGGGCCTTACACGCCCCACTGGCTACTCAACGACTGCATCAGCTTGAGGGTCAGCTCCCGCGAAACCTGCTCCAACGTCAGGTAGGTGTTCGGACGCAGCGCATAGCCGCTGGCACTGGCCACCGCCGCGCTGTGTTGCTGCACCTGGTCGCCATTGACGAAGGCGGTGCCGATCACCTGTCCGCTGCGCACGTTCTTGGCCACCGCGCGGAAGTCATAGCCGAACTCGGTGGCCGAGCGGGTGACCTTCATCTCGACCAGCACATCGGCGTACTTGTCCAGCGCCGAGATTTCGTTCAGGGTGCTCGACATGCTGCCGTCCATGCCCGCGGTCTGCGGTGCCTGGCGCGCCATCTGACGGAAGATCACCGCACGATCGACAACATTCGCCCCGCCATCGAGCAGTACGGTGGTAATGGCATCCTCGAACTGCCAGTGCCAGGACTCGCGCATATCGGGACGCTTGCCGGTGTCCCCGGTGTAATGGCGCGACTGGCTTTCGATGCTGGCATTGGCGCTGGCCTGGGCGCTCACCGGCCCGCTGTGCAGGCTGTTGAAGCTCGCCGACTGGTTGTGCGTGGTGGTCAGCTTGTGATGACTGCCCGGCACCCATTCGCGTACCTCGTCGCTCAGCTCGCGATTGAAATAGATCGCCATGCGCGGCGCGCCACCCTGCTGGTAGGCACTGCGGAAGCGGGCCGTCACCGCTGCCGCGGCTGCCTGGTCGAAGGCGCCGGCAGGCTCGGCGATATAGTGCTGCTCCTCGGCCAATGCCGGCGCTAACGGGGCCTGGTTCAGCGGCGGCACACTGCCGGCTGGGGTCTGCTGCTCCAGCCGGCTGCCGAGCAAGGGCTGGTCGAAGGCGGTGTTATCCGGGGCCGCCTGCGCATTGAGCGCCAGCAGCAGGGCCAGAGGTAGAACCGCAGATGCGTGTATAGTCCGCATGTCAGCGCCCCTCCCGGATCTCGATGTAGTAGTGGGCGACCTCTGCCGTGCCGGTGGACAACTCGCGGTAGCCATTGATCGATTGCGGGTCCAGGTACAGGCGTTGCCACTGCGACGGGGCACCCAGGGGAATACCCATGGCATCGAAGAACTGGGTGCGCCCTTCTATCTGCAATGGATAGTCGGTGCGGTTGCGAATCACCGCATAGGCCTCGACCGTGCCCGAGGCGGTGCGCCGCGCACCGGAGTTCTCCACCGCCAGCTTGCCGGACTTGCGATCCTGCAAGGACTTGTCGAGGATCACCACAGTATCCAGGTTCAGCCGCTGGTTGGGCGCGCGCTCGTCAACGATGCGCACCGCCGGCCGCGGCCCTTCATTCTTGTCGATACCGCTGCAACCGCCCGCGGTCAGCGCCGCCGCGATCAGCAGGGTCAGGGGTAGCACTTTCATCATCTTCATCCTCAGGGCCTGTCCACATCCGTGGCTGGTCGGGCTCGCGCCCACAAAACGCCCCTGCCCGCCCCATCCACCTCGATGCTGGCAGTCTGCGTCAACTCCGCAATCACGACGCCGCTGGCGTCCAGAAACTCGATCTGCACCTGGCGCGCCGCCGGCATCGGCAGGGTCAGCACATGCACCTTGTCCGGCAGGTTGTTCCAGAAGCGGTGATCGGCCCGCGCCTTGACCTGCGAGGTCGCCAGGGTGGCAACGCCTGCCACCGCTGCGACCCCGGCGAACACGCCGCCGGCAGCACCGAGCGCCGGTGCCAGCATGGTGGCGTGGGCGGCGACGCCGGAGACATCGGCCGAGACGTTCTGCGTGGTCTGCTTGAACTGGACCTGGCCTTCCAGGATGCTGTCGATCGGACGACCGCCGCGGCTGGAGGCCTGCCAGAAGATGCTTTCAATGGGGTTCAGGTCCAGCGTCCTGCCATCTACCCGCACCCGTACCGCCTCCTCGCGAAAGCGCTTGCCGGGGCGATACACCAGGATGTTGCCGCCGATACCATCCTGCAGCTTGCGCGGCGCCTTGCCGGTTTCCACCATCACCAACAGCCGGTGGCTGGCGTCGGGCAGTTTGAAGCCCGGACGAAAGCTCAGCAGTTCCTCGAACCGCTCGCCGGCCAGCCCCTGGGCACCGAGCACATGCGAGGACCAGGCTTCGAGAAACATCAGCAGCGCGAAGTCGGCACGGTGCTGCTCTTCCTCGGCAAAGGCGTCCTGCAGCAGGCCACTCTTGTAGCTGGCCCGGGCATTCTCATAGTCGCCGGCATACATATCCAGCAGACCGCGATAGTAGAACGCCATGGCCCGCTCATAGGGCTCGCCCTTGAAATCCTTGGCCCCTTCGTCGTACCACAGGCTGCGCGCCCGTGCGGCCTGCTCGCTGTTGGCATATACGCTGCCGATAGCGTTGAGCGCCGCATCGAACAGCTCGCCGGCCTGCTCGCGGTAACCCATATCCAGGGCCAGGGTCGCCGCCTGCAGCTGATTGAGCACCCGGTTGTTGGGCTCATCACTGGCAATGCGCTGCACCGCTTTGGTCAGCGGGGCCGGCAGCGCAGTCGCGGACACGGCGGCGGGCAGCATCGCCAGCAGCAATGCCGTCAGATAATGACGCATGGCAATCTCCGAATCGCTGGCCGCCTAGCGGTAGATGATGTCGTCCTGCGCGGTCTTCTTGAACTCGTACAGGCCGCTCCAGACCACGGTGCCGTATTCCAGGTCGATCATCTCGAAGGAAATCTGCTGGTAGCGCGAGGTCAGCGCAGTACTGCTGTCCACCGCGTCGGCGGAGGTGATACGGCCGACCAGCCGGTAATCCGCCCCGGCGGTCCCCCGGGTGCTGCGAATGGTCCCGGCATCGGTCACGCCATCGCGCTTGAGCGCGCGCTCGGCCTCGACCATGCCCGAATACTCGCGGCCGATGAACAGCATCCGGCCCTGCGCGGCGCGCTGCAGCTCGATGCGCAGGCGGTCGGTGATCATGTTCTTGTTGATGCGCGAGGAGCTTTCATTGGTGAAGTACTGGGAGTCAATGATCACCCGCGGCGCCGAGGTGCGGCCGGCCAGCAACTGGTTGGACAGCATGTCGCGCATCATCCGGTCGGTCACTGCCACGATATCCTGCGACTCGATGCCGACACCCTGCACTATCGGACTGCTGGTGCGTACATCCTCATACACCGTGGCCCGCCCTGCCGAGTTGTTCACCCCGGTGCTGGCACAGGCGGACAACAGCGCCAGCGCCGAACAGATTGCCAAACCTCGAACTTCCTTCATGGGGTCACCTCTACATGGAACTGAGACCGCCAGCCAGGTGCTGGCTCCAATAGGTGAAGAGCAGTGAGCCGCCGCGACTCGAGCTATCCCTTACCATCCGCTCGCACGGCGCTCCTGATGAGGCCATCCGATATCAATTGCGTGGCTTTATAGCATCGCGGTGTTTTTTCGACATACCCATTTTTGGGGACGAGCGTCTGGACCTGCGCTGATCGCATCACCGATCAAAGGCGGCTTTTTTTCTGCTAGACTGCGCCGTCCCGCCATCACGGCACGGCCTGCTCGACCTGCGCAGCACCGGGCCAGAGGCCAACTCACGCCCGCGAGACCAGCGCAAGCCAATGAGCACCCCACTGTCCCCTGTCGCTCTCAATCTGACACGTCCCGGCCCGTCCCGGCGCTTTTGCGTGGCGCCGATGATGGACTGGAGTGACCGCCACTACCGGTTTTTCGCCCGCCTGATCAGCCGCCACGCCCTGCTCTACACCGAGATGGTCACCACCGGCGCAGTGCTGCACGGCGACCGCGAGCGTTTTCTCGGCTACAGCCCCGAGGAGCAGCCGCTGGCGTTGCAACTGGGCGGCAGCAATGCCGGGGAGCTGGCACAGTGCGCGCGCCTGGCCGAACAGGCGGGTTATGCCGAGGTCAACCTGAACGTCGGCTGCCCCAGCGACCGGGTGCAGAACAACCTGATCGGCGCCTGCCTGATGGGCCACCCCGGACTGGTGGTCGATGGGGTCAAGGCGATGCTGGATGCCTGCACCATCCCGGTCACGGTCAAGCACCGTATCGGCATCAATGGTCGCGACAGCTATGAGCAGTTGCTGGATTTCGTCGGCCAGGTGCACGATGCCGGTTGCCAGACCTTTATCGTGCATGCGCGGATCGCCATCCTGGAGGGGCTGTCGCCCAAGGAGAATCGCGAGATTCCGCCGCTGCGCTATGAAGTCGTGCACCAGTTGAAGAAGGACTTCCCGCAACTGGAGATCATCCTCAATGGTGGCCTGACCGATCTGGACCAGATGCAGCAGCATATGCAGACGCTGGACGGCGTGATGGTCGGCCGCGAGGCCTATCACAACCCTTACCTGCTGGCTGGCGTGGATCAGGCTTTCTACGGCGACGATGCCCCGGTACGCAGCCGCATCGAGGTGCTGCAGGCGTTGCGCCCCTATATCGCCGCACATACCGATCAGGGCGGCAGCATGCACCATGTGACCCGGCATATCCTCGGGTTGTTCCAGGGGCTGCCGGGGGCAAGGCATTTCCGCCGGCGTTTGAGCACCGAGATTCATCGTACCGAACAGCCGCTGGCGCTTTATGATGAGGTGGTCGAGGACATGGTTGGACGTGTGCGCGGTTGATGGCTGAAGATCTGCGTTAGCCGGCAATCCACATGGCGCCAGCATTGCCCGCTGTAACAGGCTTGAGGTAAGGTCGAAGGCTCCTTCTTCCTCCACTGCAGACCATCATGACAAGCAAACTGGACAGTCTCCGTCAGCACACCTTGATCGTCGCCGATACCGGTGACATCGACGCCATTCGCACCTTGCAGCCGGTGGATGCCACCACCAACCCTTCGTTGCTGCTCAAGGCCGCACAACAGCCGGACTATGCCCACCTGCTCGACCGCGCACTACAGCAGGCCAGCGGCAGTTATCAGCAGATTGCCGATGCCTGTGATCATTTCGCCGTGGCCGTAGGCAGTGAAATCGTCAATCTGGTACCCGGCCGGGTGTCCACCGAGGTGGATGCGCGGTTGTCCTTCGATCGCCAGGCGACCGTGGACAAGGCGCGCAAGCTGATCGAATTGTATGAACAGGCCGGCGTCACCCGTGACCGGGTACTGATCAAGATCGCCGCTACCTGGGAGGGCATCCAGGCCGCTGCCGAACTGGAGCGCGAAGGCATCCAGTGCAACCTGACGCTGCTGTTCTCCTTTGCCCAGGCACAGGCCTGCGCCGATGCCGGTGTGTTCCTGATCTCGCCCTTCGTCGGACGCATCTACGATTGGTACAAGCAACGCGAAGGACGGGACTTCCAGGGCATGGAAGACCCGGGCGTGCAGTCGGTGGCGCGTATCTTCCGCTATTACAAGCAGCACCTGTATGCCACCGTGGTGATGGGCGCCAGCTTCCGCAATATCGGCCAGATCGAGTCACTGTGCGGCTGTGACCGGCTGACCATCAGCCCGGCGCTGCTGCAGCAACTGGCCGACGAGCCCGGCCCGCTGGAGCCCTCGGCGGTGCTTGTCAGTGCCTGCGAGGATGAGCGCGAAGTCCTGGATGAGGCGGGCTTTCGCTGGGCGCACAACGAGGACGCCATGGCCACCGAGAAGCTGGCCGAAGGCATCCGGGCGTTTGCCGTCGATCAGCGCAAGCTGGAAAGGTTGCTGGAGGAGCGCGCCGGCTCAGCAGTCTGATTCGAGGCTGCTGACAAGGTCGGTGAAGGCGGTGCGGTTATGCTCGTTGAGGTTCATCAGGATGCGGTGGGCTTCCAGCACCCGGTCCTTCACCTGGTCCTCGGACAGTAACTGGCCGGGTAATTCCTGCAGCTCGGCATCGGTGGGTGTGGATTCGGTGACGATATTGAAGATCTGGTCGAAGCCCATGCTCTGCAGCAGACGGTTCATGTCCTCATGGGTCGACACCAGGGTCGGCAACAGGCCGACCCGCTCCTTGGACAGGATCGACAGCTTGGCCAGCAGCCCCAGGGAGGTGCTGTCGATGTTGTCGGTCTCGGTCAGGTCAATGACGATGGATTCGAAGCTCAGGGCGCTGAAAATCTTCTCGATATAGGCATCCAGCGCGGCGCACAGCGTCAGGCGCACATCGCCGATGAACTTGAGGACGAAAGTACCTTCGGATTCAGCGAACTGAATCCTGCCTGTTGTCATCATTCCGGTTTCCTGCTCAACAGCAACACTGAGATATCATCCGGCATCACCTTGGCCTGCTCGAGTCCGAGCAGTTGCATGAAGGTCTGCATGTCCGCACCGGCCTGCCCCACCAATCCCGGCAGCCGGTCCTCCTTTTCCTTCAGGGTAGTCCCTTGGATGCAATCAAGCACACCATCGGAGCACAGCGTCAGTGAAAACGCCGGCGGCAGCGGCAGTTGGTGGTTCTCGTACTCGGCGTCCTCGAACAACCCTACCGGCCGCCCCTTGCCCTGCAGGTACTGCGCCTGGCCATCGACCACCAGTACCGGCAGTGGCAGATGCCCGCCAATGCTGTAGGTCAGCGTCTGCTGCGCCTCGTCGATCACCCCGCCAAGCATGGTCACATGCTTGCCGAGCTTGCAACTGATCAGGCTGCGGTTGATATGGCCAAGCACATCGGAAGGCTGGAAGCTGATCGGCCCCTCTTCCTTCTGCTTGCGCTGTTCATACAACAGGCGCGTGGTCATGAACTTCAGCAGCACGGTGACGAAGGCTGACGAGGCGCCATGCCCCGAGACATCGGCCAGGTAGAAGCCCAACTGGGTATCGGAGATGCGGAAGTAGTCGACGAAGTCGCCGGAAAGATACAGCGAGGGAATGATGCGGTGCTCGAAAAAGAACTCACCACTGTCCCAGGGCGTTGGCGGCAGCATGTTGAGCTGTACCTGACGGCCAGCCGCCTGGTCATCGCGAAGTTCGCGCAGATGATTTTCCAGCTCCTGGTTGGCCAGCTCCAGGCGCTCGCGGATGCGCTGGTTCTCGTTGCGCAGGCGGGCCCGATCCAGGGAACGGCGCACCGCGTGCTCCAGCACTTCCAGGTCATCCTGGGGGCGGATCAGGTAGTCGCTGGCACCTACGCGCAGGGCCTGCACCACCTCGCTCATGACCCCGTCGGCCGAGATCACGATCACCGGTGTATCCGCCGCCCGCTCACCGATCTGCTCCAGCAGCTCGAAGCCGCTCATGTCCGATATCTGCAGGTCGCACAACACCAGTTCAGGACGCTGGCTCACTACCAGCGATAGCCCATCTTGAGCACGACTGGCCTGCAGAACCTCGAAACCACACTGTTCAAGGTGAATCGCGATGCTGTGACGAACCTGGTCGTCATCATCAATAACCAGCAAAGTGGTGCCAGGACGCTGCATAGATTCCCTACGTCATTGCCGAAAAGCCAGGCTGAGCTTGGCGGCCACAGGGGTTTATTAGAAGTCAGAATCGAGCCTGACATTTACCAAGGGGCAGACATTACTCCCATCCGCCGACACAGGCAACCTTCCAACGGTCGGTGCGCCAAGGGGCTGCTCACCACACAGCCTAGAAGTCATCCTCCACCAACCCATCCTTGACCTTGAACTCACGATTCTGTAACCAGGCGTTACGGATGAAACGGTACTTGTCACCGCGAATCAGGCGCTCCTGGGACAACAGTCCGGCGCGGGTATCGACCACATCGACAGCCGCGGCGGTGTTGCGGCTGCGCACATGGTCCATCTGCGAGCCGTAGTTGTAGCCGGCGTAGCCCTCCAGGGCGAAGGCGCTGCCATCGCGCACCGTGCTCGGGCCGAACAGCGGCAGCATCAGGTAGGGGCCGCTCTGCACGCCCCAGGCGCCCAGGGTCTGGCCGAAGTCCTCGTCGTTGCGCTGCAGGCCCATACGGGTGGCCACATCGAATACCCCCACCACACCCACGGTGGTGTTCATCAGAAAGCGCGCCAGATCGATGCCGGCATCATGGAACTTGCCCTGCAGGGTGTTGTTGATCAGGTTCTTCGGCTCACCGAGGTTGTTGAACACGTTGGTCACGCCGTCGTTGAGAAACTGCGGCATGACCCGATCGTACCCCTTGGCTACCGGCTTGAGGGCGTAGGTATCCAGGGTGTCATTGAAACGGAACACCACCCGGTTCATCGGCTCCCAGGGATCGGGGTTGTGGTAGCCGTCCTGGTAGTCGTAATCATCATCGATTGCCGCCGCCGGAGCGGTTACCGACAGTACCAGCGCCCCGGCCAGCAGACTGCAGGTGGTGGCATTCAATAGTTTCATCAGCGCGAACTCTCCATCTTGGGAACCAGGGCGGCGGATCGAGATACCGGTTGCCGCGTATCGAGGCCGCCAGTGTAATGCAAAACTTCCCGCCCCTTGAGCAATTTCGTGATGATTGTCAGGGAAACAGGGGGCTGCAGACAACCGGTAGCGGCTTGACCGCACGGGGGAGACGGCGGCGGGCTTGGGCGTCTATAGTGTAGGCAACGCGCTTTACTGAAGGAGTGACACATGCCGGAAGAACAACTGCAAGCCCAGCTTGAATCCCTGCACCAGACCCTGAACGACCCGGATATCCATCTCTCCGCCGAGGAGCGCAGCTCGCTGGAGGCGCTGGCCAACACGCTCGAAGCCCGCCTGTTGGTACGCGAGGCCGACGAGGATCTGGCCAATGACCCCAGCCTGGTGGATGGCGTGAACCTGATGATCGAGGAGTTTTCCGAGCGGCATCCGACCCTGGCGGCGACGCTGCAGAACGTGGTGCAGACGCTGTCGAACATGGGCATTTGAGCACCACCCCGGCAGGACCGCCTCGCTACTGGCGTGCCAGGCGCAGGTTGTCCGGCATGCCGGCCTGGGTCGAGCGCCAGGGGTTGATGTCCAGGCCACCGCGCCGCAGGTAGCGTGCGTAGACCGTCAGCTCGCACTTGTCACCCAGCAGCTTGTGCAGTTCCAGGAAGATGCGCTCCACGCATTGCTCATGGAAGTCCGCATGCTGGCGGAAGGACACCAGATAGCGCAGCAGGCTGGCCCTGTCGATCGCCGGCCCGGCATAGCTGATCAGTACACTGCCCCAGTCCGGCTGACCGGTCACCGGGCAGTTGGACTTGAGCAGGTTGCTGTGCAGGGTTTCCCGCACCTGCCCACCCTCCGGCGCCAGTTGCAACAGCTGCGGCGAGTAGTCGTAGGTGTCGATGCGCACATCGAGGTCATCCAGGCACTCGCCGGGCAGACGCGCGATGCCGGCCTGCTGCAGCCGCGACATATCCAGCAGACGCACCATCACCGGCGCCTGGGCGGTCACGCTCAGATCGGACTCCAGGGTGCGTAACACTTCCGAACGGTCACTGAAGACGGTCTGGTTGAAGGAGTTGAGGTACAACTTGAAGGACTTCGACTCGACGATGCGCGCGTTGGCAGTGACCGGGAAGATGAACTCCACGGCGGTCACTTCCGGCTTGCCGGAGGGGGTCAGCCAGGACACCTCGTAGCTGTTCCATACATCCACGCCATGGAACGGCAACCGCTCGGGGTCCAGTCCCAGCTCCTGCCAGATCGGTTGGCGCGGGATCGGATACAACAGCGATGGGGTATAGATATCGCTGTAGCTACTGTTTTTTCCGAGGGGCGACTGGTCTGCCGGGTGCATCTGCGGGTCTCCTGGGTTGGGACCCGCAAGCATACCTGTCCGGCGCCGACCAGGCCAATAACCAACGACTACTGGCGCAGACCCGTACCACGCACCAGCAGGCGATAGCTGAACAGGTAGAGCCCCACCACGAATACCGCCATCAGCAACAGCGCCACGCCAATGTTGATATCCGACACGCCGAGGATGCCGAAACGGAAGGCGTTGACCATGTGCAGGATCGGGTTGATCAACGATACCCCCTGCCAGAACTCCGGCAACAGGTTGATCGAATAGAACACCCCGCCGAGGTAGGTCAGCGGCGTGAGCACGAAGGTCGGCACGATGGAGATATCATCGAAGTTCCTGGCGTACACCGCGTTGATGAAACCACCGAGCGAGAACACCAGCGAGGTGAGAAACACCACGGCAATGGTCAACCCGATGTGCTGCACCTGCAGACGGGTGAAGAACAGCGACATCAGCGTCACTATCAGCCCCACCGCCAGCCCGCGCGCCACCCCACCCAGGGTGTAACCGAGCAGGATCACGTGCGGCGACACCGGTGCGACCATCAGCTCCTCGATCGAGCGCTGGAACTTGGTGCTGAAGAAGCTCGACACCACGTTGGAATAGCTGTTGGTGATCACCGCCATCATGATCAACCCCGGCACTATGTAGTCGATATAGTCGAACCCGCCCATGTCACCGATGCGACTACCGATCAGGTTGCCGAAGATGACGAAGTACAGCGCCATGGTGATGCCCGGCGGCAGCAGCGTCTGCGGCCAGATGCGGGAGAAACGACGGATTTCCTTGAACAGGATGGTGGTGAAGGCGACCCAGCTGTTGCGCCAGTAATTCATGTTCATGCCACTCCCTTTTGCGCATTGCCATCGACCAGACGCAGGAACAGTTCCTCCAGCCGGTTGCTCTTGTTGCGCAGGCTAGACACCTGGATGCCCTGCGCGGCCAGCTCGGTGAACAGTCCGTTCATGCCCTGCTCCCGGTCCACCTGCACTTCCAGGGTGTGATCGTCCACCAGGGCACAGGGGTAACCGGCGAGTACCGGCGCCTGGGCCTGCACATCGCGGCAATCGAGCAGGAAGGTCTCGACCTGCAACTCCTTGAGCAATTCGCGCATGCTGGTGTTGTGGATGATCTGCCCACCATCAATGATGGCGATGTTGCGGCACAGCTGCTCGGCCTCTTCCAGGTAGTGAGTGGTCAGGATGATGGTCACTCCCTGGGCATTGATCTCTTCGAGGAATTGCCACATCGAACGGCGGATCTCGATATCCACCCCGGCGGTCGGCTCGTCGAGGATCAGCAGGCGCGGTTCGTGGATCAGCGCCCGGGCGATCATCAGGCGCCGCTTCATGCCGCCGGACAGCATGCGCGAGGCTACATTGCGCTTGTCCCACAGATTCAACCGACGCAGGAAATGCTCGGCGCGCTCACGCGCTTCGCCAGCCGGAATACCGTAGTAGCCGGCCTGGTTGATCAGGATATCCTGGCACTTCTCGAACTGGCTGAAGTTGAATTCCTGGGGCACCACGCCGATACAGCGCTTGGCGGCCATCAGCTCGGTGTCCAGGTCATGGCCGAAGATGCTGACCTTGCCGGCGCTCTTGCTGACCAGTGACGACAGGATGCCGATGGTCGTGGACTTGCCCGCCCCGTTGGGCCCGAGCAGGGCGAAGAAGTCACCCTGTGCCACCTCCAGATCCACCCCTTTCAAGGCACGCATGCCATTGGGATAGGTTTTCTCAAGCCCACGAATGCTAATTGCCGTCGTCATGCACACACCCTTAATCCAGCGACCAGCCAGACGATATGGGGATGAAAATCGCGGATTCAAGCCAATTACAAAAGTTCTACAAATGTGACCCGCCGGTCGATTGTGGTCGCAGGTGCCCAGTCGTATGCTGCTGCGTGACAAAAATAACCACAGATGACGGAGACACTCCATGTCCCAGACGCCAGAAACACCGGCACCTGCCCAGGACGACTTTACCAGTCGCATCACGCCGGCGTACCGGCGTTACGCACTGTTCATTCTGGTGTTGGCCTATACCTCCAGCCACGTTGATCGCAATATCGTCGGTATCCTGATCCAGCCGCTCAAGGCCGATCTACTGCTGTCCGATACTCAGCTCGGCTTTTTGTCCGGTATCGCCTTCGCCCTGTTCTACGCCACCCTCGGTATCCCGATCGCCATCTGGGCCGACCGTTCCAACCGCCGCAACATCATCGCCTGGGCCATCGCCATCTGGAGTCTGATGACCGCCGTCTGTGGTCTGGCGCAGAACTTCTGGCAACTGGCCGCCGCGCGTATCGGCGTCGGTATCGGCGAGGCCGGCTCCAGCCCGCCCTCGCATTCCATGCTCTCGGACCTGTATCCGAAGGAGAAACGCTCCAGCGCCATGGCCCTGTACTCGCTGGGCGTGTACTTCGGCATCATGATCGGCTTTATCGTCGGCGGTTTCGTTGCCGACGCCTGGGGCTGGCGTGCTGCCTTCTTCATCGTCGGCCTGCCAGGCCTGCTGATCGCCCTGCTGGTGCGCTTCACCATGATCGAGCCGCCGCGCGGCTTTGCCGATGGCGTGCCACCGCCACCGCGTGGCAAGGTCAGCGTCAAGGCCGGCATGGCGGTACTCTGGCGTGTGCGCACCACCCGTCATGTGGTCATCGGGGTGACCCTTACCGCCCTGGTCGGCTATGGCACCATCGTCTGGAACCCGGCGTTCCTGATGCGCAGCCACGGCCTCACCGCCGGCCAGGTAGGCCTGCTGCTGGGTCCGCTGATGGGCATCGTCGGTGGCCTCGGCGCCTGGGTTGGCGGCATGCTGGCGGACAAGCTGGCAGCACGCAACCAGAGCTGGAACGCCTGGATCGTCGGCCTGGCGAAGATCTGCGCGGTCCCCTTCGTCATCGCCTTCTACACCATCGACAACACCACCCTGGCACTGGCTGCCTACATACCGGCGGTGTTTCTCGGCGCCTTCTATCTCGGCCCCAGCTTCGCCATGATCCAGAGCCTGACGCCGCTGCGCAGCCGGGCACTGGCCTCGGCGATCATGCTGCTGATCCTCAACCTGTTCGGCCTCGGCTTCGGCCCGCAGCTGATCGGTCTGGCCAGCGACCTGATGAGCAGCATGCATGGCATGGAGAGCCTGCGCTACGCCCTGATCATTGCCGCACTGGCGAATATCTGGGCCTGCTTCCACTATTACCTGGCCGGCAAGACCATCAAGTACGACAGCGCTCGTATCGAGCCCTGAGCCCCCGCCGCATCGGGACAACGCCAAAGCGGCGTTGTCCCTGCCACTCCCTGCGGTGATATCCCGTTACAGCCCAGGCCGCATCCCGCGGCCAAACCGGCTATGCTGAAGACTGGATCTCAACCCCGAAGGAGTGCTTCATGCTCACCCTGCTTTGGCTGCTGGGCCTGATTCTGTGTATTGCCGTGCTGGCCTGGGTACGCAGCGGCCTGCTCAACGGCTCACTGGTGGTCGGCGCCTACCTGCTGGCGATGACCCTGCTCGGCCCGGTGCACTGGCTGCTGGACCTGATCCTCTGGGCGCTGTTTCTCGGCATTGCCATTCCGCTGAACATGACCGACTGGCGCCGCAGGAGCATCACCACCCCGCTGTTCCACTGGTTCCGCAAGGTGCTGCCGCCGATTTCCGACACCGAACAGGAAGCCCTGGATGCCGGCACCGTCTGGTGGGATGGCGAGATATTCAGCGGCCGCCCCGACTGGGATACCCTGCATAGCTATCCCAAGCCGACCCTGAGCGCCGAAGAGCAGGCATTTCTCGATGGTCCGGTGGAAGAACTGTGCCGCATGACCAACGAGTGGCAGGTCACCACCGAGCTGCAGGACCTGCCCGAGCCGGTATGGCAATTCATCAAGAGCAACGGCTTCTTCGGGCTGATCATCCCGAAGGAATATGGCGGCAAGGGCTTTTCCGCCTATGCCCATTCGCAGGTCGCCATGAAGCTGGCCAGCCGCAGCGGCGACCTTGGCTCCACGGTCATGGTGCCCAACTCCCTGGGCCCCGCCGAACTGCTGATGCACTACGGCACCGACGCCCAGAAGCAGTATTACCTGCCCCGCCTGGCCGCCGGCGAAGAGGTGCCCTGCTTCGCCCTGACCTCCCCCGAGGCCGGCTCCGATGCCGGCGCCATGCCCGACCGCGGCATCATCTGCCGGGGCCAGTGGCAAGGCCAGGAAGTGCTGGGCCTGAGCGTCACCTGGGAGAAGCGCTACATCACCCTCGGCCCGGTCGCCACCCTGCTGGGGCTGGCCTTCAAGGTCTACGACCCCGACGGCCTGCTGGGTGACCAGGAAGAACTGGGCATCAGCCTGGCGCTGATCCCCACCGATACCCAGGGCGTCGAGATCGGCCGTCGCCACTTCCCGCTCAACGCGGCCTTCATGAACGGACCCAACGCCGGCAAGGACGTGTTCATTCCGATGGACTACCTGATCGGCGGACAGGAAATGATCGGCCACGGCTGGAAGATGCTGATGAACTGCTTGGCGGTCGGACGCTCCATCTCCCTGCCCGCCGGCGGCACCGGCGCCGCCAAGATGGCCAGCATGACCACCGGCGCCTATGCGCGGATTCGCCGCCAGTTCAACCTGCCGATCGGTGAGTTCGAGGGCGTGCAGGAAGCCCTGGCGCGTATCGGTGGCAATACCTACGTGATGGATGCGGCACGCAGCATGACCGCCGGTGCAGTGGACCTGGGCGAGAAACCGGCGGTGCTGTCCGGCGTGGTCAAGTACCACATCACCGAACGCATGCGTCAATGCCTGAACGACGCCATGGATGTGCATGGCGGCAAGGGCATCTGCATGGGGCCGAAGAACTACCTGGGCCGCGGCTATCAGTCGATACCGATTTCCATCACCGTGGAAGGCGCCAATATCCTCACCCGCAGCATGATGATCTTCGGCCAGGGAGCGATCCGCAGCCATCCCTATGTGCTGCAGGAAATGCTCGCCACCCAGGACCCGGATCAGGACCGGGCCATCGCCCGCTTCGACGCCCTGCTGTACGAGCATATCGGCCACGCCCTGGGCAATGCCGCCGGCAGCCTGTTGCTCGGGCTGACCTGTGGCGCCCTGGTCAGGACCCCGGGCAACGCCGATACCCGTGGTTACTACCGGCAGCTGTCGCGCCTGTCCGCCGCCTTCGCCACCCTGACCGACACCAGCATGCTGATGCTCGGTGGCGAGCTGAAACGCCGCGAGCGTCTGTCCGCCCGGCTCGGTGACGTGCTCAGCTTCATCTACCTGGCCAGCGCCACGCTCAAGCACTATCACGACCAGGGCGAGCCAGAGGAAGACCTGCCGCTGCTGCGCTGGGGCGTGGAAGACCTGCTGGTGAAGATCGAGCAGGCCATGCACGAGATCCTGCTCAACTTCCCGGATCGCTGCATGGGCATTGCCCTGCGGGTGCTGATCTTCCCGCTGGGTCGCCGGCTCAAGCCACCGGCCGACACCACCGGCAAGGAAGTGGCGCGGCGGCTGATGACACCTGGCGCCTCGCGTGATCGACTGCTGGAAGGCTGCTATCGCAGCAACGATCCGGAGGATGTCACCGGCCTGCTTAACAGCACCCTGGACAAGGTGATCCTCGCCGACCCCATCGAACTGCGCCTGAGCAAGGCCCTGCGCTCCGGCGAGCTGCAGCATGACAGCGACGCTGACAGCCTGGCGGTCGCCGCCGAAAGCGGGGTGATCAGCCCGGACGAAGCACAGAAGGTCCGCGACGCCCGACTGGCCCGGCGGGCGGTGATCGAAGTGGATGATTTTTCCAAGGAGCAGATGACGCCGCGCTGATCTACCCGGGGTGTAGCGCGCCTGCGCTACGCCTGCGGCCTCCGAGCCACGACGTCGTCGAGTCGATCGCGACCCGGTCAACGTGACCCGGTCAACGTGACCCGGTCCAATCGCGGCCCGAGGCGCTCGACAACCCGATATCGTGAAGGCCCCGCCTCGGGGCGCTACGCCCCGCCTTCCCCATGCCGCAACTGCTCTGCCCACAACCGCGCATAGGCACCCCCGGCAGCCAGCAGTTGCTGGTGATTGCCCTGCTCCACCACCCGCCCCTGGTCCAGCACCAGGATCTGCTCGGCGTGGGTGATGGTGGACAGCCGGTGGGCAATGGCCAGGGTGGTACGGCGCTGCGCCACCAGGTTGAGTGCATCCAGGATGCGCCGTTCGGAGTGAGTATCCAGTGACGCAGTGGCCTCGTCGAGGATCAGTAACGGCGGATTCTTCAGCAGCACCCGGGCAATGGCGATGCGCTGTTTCTCGCCCCCGGAAAGTTTCAGCCCGCGCTCACCCACCTGGGTATCCAGTCCATCGGGCAGGCGCCTGACGAAGTCCTCCAGCTGCGCCAGGCGCAGCGCCTCCCACACCTCAGCCTCGCTGGCCCGCGGTTTGCCGTAGGCGATGTTGTAGCCGATGGTATCGTTGAACAGCACGGTATCCTGCGGCACCACGCCGATATGCTGGCGCAGGCTCTGTTGGCTGACGTTGCGGATATCCTGGCCATCGATACTGATGCTGCCGGCATCCACGTCATAGAAGCGGAACAACAGACGTGCCAGGGTGGACTTGCCCGCACCACTGGGACCAACGATAGCCAGCGTCTGCCCCGCCGGAATGGTGAAACTCACTTCCTGCAGCAACGGCCGCTCGGCCTGGTAGGCGAAACCGACGCGGTCGAAACGCACCTGCCCGCCGCTCACCTGCAGTTCCCGCGCATCGGCAGCGTCCACCACCCGTACCGGTGCCTGCAACAGGCCGAACAGGCGCTCGATATTGATCAGCGCCTCGCGGATTTCCCGGTAGATGAAGCCGAGGAAATTCAGCGGGATGAACAATTGGATCATGTAGGCATTGATCATCACCAGCTCGCCCAGGGTCATGGCGCCGGCGGAAACCTGACGCG
The DNA here is from genome assembly GCF_014219065.1 of Halopseudomonas xiamenensis. GTDB lineage: Bacteria > Pseudomonadota > Gammaproteobacteria > Pseudomonadales > Pseudomonadaceae > Halopseudomonas > Halopseudomonas xiamenensis. The sequence continues at coordinate 14,762 of NZ_JACLGO010000021.1, read as the reverse complement.
CCGCCATGACCATCAACAGGGTAACCGCACCGGCGATGATCAGCGCCTGCCCGGAATTCAGCGCCGCCAGCGACAACCGGGTCTTCATCCGCGCCGCTTCCCAGCTGGCCAGGTGCACATCGTACTGGCGCGCCTCGAACTGCTCGTTGCCGAAATACTTCACCGTCTCGTAGTTCAGCAGGCTGTCCACCGCCCGGGTATTGGAGCGATTGTCCAGCTGGTTGCTTTCGCGCACGAAGCGGTTGCGCCATTCAGTGAAGACGATGGTGAACAGCCCGTACACCACTACCGAACCCAGCACGGTCAGGGCATAGACCGGACTGAAATTGACCAGCAGGATCGCCGCGATCAGGCCGATCTCCAGCAGCGTCGGCAGGATGTTGAACACCATGAAACGCAGCAGAAAGCTGATGCCATTGGTGCCGCGCTCGATATCCCGCGCCAGACCGCCGGTGCGCCGCGACAGGTGAAAGCCCAGATCCAGCCGGTGCAGATGCTCGAATACCTTGAGCGAAATACGCCGCATGGCGCGCTCGGCGACCCGGGCGAACACCGCATCGCGCAACTCGGAAAAGAACACAGTGGCGAAACGCAGCAAACCGTAGCCAGCCAGCAGCGCCACCGGCACCAGGATCAGCGCATCGGTAACGGTTTCATAATGCTCGACGATCAGCTTGAGCATCCAGGGCACCGCCACCCCGGCCAGCTTGGCCAGGATCAGGCAGCTCATCGCCAGCAGCACCCGGCCACGGAATTCGCTCAGGTAGGGAAGCAGGCTGCGGATGATCCGCCAGTTGACCGGACCACCGGTGTAGGACTTGTCGGACAGGGAGCGCGCAGCAACGAAGCCAGCGAGCATAGCACAGCAGCTCATGGACTCCCCCTGCAGGAGCCGTCAGGCCACGGCTCCTGCAGAAGGTAGGACGAGCGGATAGAGGTGCTCAGTCCTCGTGGGGAATCGGGTCGGGGTTGCGGTCCCAGCCCACCAACAGCAGTGTGGTGACAATGCCGAACAGCAGGCCCACCCAGGGCTCGAAGAGCGCCAACCCCACGCCGATCAGCACCACTGCACCACGCGAGGTGTTGTTCCTGGGAATCGCCATGGCGATGTAGGCACAGGCAAAACCGGTCAGTACCAGGGTCAGCGACAGCGCCACACCCAGCAGCGGACGCAGGCCGGTCAGCAGCGGCAGCAACACGAACAGGATCGGAATGCCCATCAGATAATAGGACACCAGCCCACTGTGCAGACTGTCCATCGCCCGTCGACCCTGCTTCCAGCGCTGCACGATGATCACGTGAACCCCGGTCCACAGCGCACCCTGGGTCGGAAAGAAAGGGGCGAACAGACCCATCAGGCCATTGCGGATGGCCAGCGACAGGTGCGTCCGATTGGGGCTGATATCGATATGCTCATCCTTGCGGGTAGCAATACCTTCACGGATCACCTCGTTGCCGGTAACGATGTCACCAAACAGGATCACATAGGTGATCAGCGCCAGCGGAATACTCTTGATGAACATCTCGGCACTCGGCCAGCCGATAGCAAAGGGCGATACCTTCAACCACAGGTCGCCCACCGGCGGGATCAGGATGCCCCACTCGATCTCATAGCTGACCTCCCCCACCAGCGGGCCGACCAGTGCCGCCAGCAGAAAACCCGGCAGCAGCCCCATCGCCCCGATAAGGGCTACCAGGTGATATTTCTCCTTCAGCCGGGCCATCGGCAGCGAAAAGGCGAATATCAGACACACCGCACAGGCCAGCGTGGTGATGATCGGCTGTTGCAGCAGAAAGCGCTCGGCATCATCGATGAACACACGCTTGAGCGCAGCAATGGCAGCACCAAGAATGATACCGGCCTTGAGTGTATCGGGAAGCCAGAGCACGAACTTCTTGCCCAACCCGGAGACACCGAGAATGAACAGCAACAGGGCGAAGTTCAGCGATATCGCCGTCATCGCCTGAAAGCGCAGAACAGGGTCCTCGTAACTGCCCAGTACGAAAGCCAGCACCAGCGGCAAGGCCGGCGTGATCCAGCCTGGCGCATAGGGCTCGCCGAAGAAGATCAAGGCTGAACCGATCAGGATCGAATGCAGCATCGACAGCGCCACCGCTTCCTCGAAACTCAGACCGAAGAACATGGTCATCAGCGGTACCAGCGACAGGCCAGTGGCAGCGGCAACGAACAGCCCCTGCAAGGCCTCGGGCCAATACAGGCGGGTATGGTAGAAAGGCAGGCGGAAAGTGAATGGTCCCCAGCGCCATCCAGGCAATTCGGGTTTGGACATGTCAGACTCCGTGGCTTTTTATTGGATTTATTATTCGGCCCGCCAACCTCGAAGGCCTGGGCTCAAGCCATTATGCAAGGCAACGGGAAGGTCTGCATGAGCCTGCCCTGGAAAGCGCTGCCCCAACCGCTGCCGGAAGCGCCTGCAGGCCACGACAGGAGGTGCCAATCGGCCCTCGACGCCAGAGAATACGCAGCCCGCACCCGCCCACGACCAACACCACACCTTCGCCATCAATCTGGTGAATGGCCTGTTTCCAGTTGTTTCAGCCGCCCAGCCCGGACTGCGACTCCTGCTCCAGCTGCCGCCTGACCGCCTGGGGAGAACCGGTTCTGCGCGCCAGCAGACTGTACAGCACGGGAATCAGGATCAGCGTCACGAACATGGATACCGTCACGCCCCAGACCACCACGATACCGATCACCGAGCGGGTCTCGGCGCCCGCGCCGGAGGCCAGGATCAGTGGTATGGCGCCGGCGATGGTGGTCACCCCAGTCATCAGGATCGGCCGCAGGCGCAGGAGGCTGGCCTGCACCAGCGCCTCATCGAAACTGCGCCCGGCATCACGCAGCTGGTTGGCGAACTCGACGATCAGAATCCCGTTCTTCGCCGCCAGGCCGATCAGCATCAGCAACGCGATCTGGCTGTACAGATTCAAGCTGTTGCCGGTCAGCCACAGGCCGATAAGCCCGCCGCCGATGGCCATGGGTACGCCGAGCATGATCACCAGCGGGTGCACGAAGCTCTCGAACAGCGCCGCCAGCACCAGAAAGATCACCAGCGCGCCGAGCATGAAGACGAACTTCATCGAGCCGCCGGCATTGCGCAGGTCCAACGACTGGCCCTTGTAGCCGATCACCAGGGTTTCCGGCAGGTTGTCCCGCGCCAGTTGCTCGACATGGTCCAACGCATCGCCCAGCGCCAGCCCCGGCAACATGGAAGCGTCGATGGTGATGGCGCGGTTGCGGTTGTAGCGGTTGAGGTTGGTGGAGCCGGCGTATTCCTCGACGGTGATCAGGTTCGACAACGGGATCAGTGCACCGCTGGTGGCCGAGCGCACGTAGATGTTGTTCATGCTCGCGGGCGTGCGCTTGTCCAGCTTCTCGGCCTCGAGGATCACATCGTACTCCTCACCGTCATCCAGATAGGTGGTGACCCGGCGCGAACCGAGCATGGTCTCCAGGGTGCGGCCGATAGTGTTGATGTTGACCCCGAGCGCCGCTGCCCGGTCGTAGTCGATATGCACCTCCAGCTGCGGCTGGGTTTCCTTGTAGTCGGTGTCGATATTGATCAGGCCCGGATTGTCCTGGGCCAGCTTGTCCAGCAGGATGTCCCGCCACTCGGCCAGCTCCTGGTAGGTGCCAGCGCCCCCTATCACCAGCTGGAACGGCTGGTCGCGCCCGGCACCGAAACCCTGGCGCATGATCGGGATGATGCGCACCCCGGACAGGTCGGTGAAGCGCTCGCGCAGCTCCTCGATGATCTCGGTGGCCGGCCGGCGGTCCGCCCAGTCGTTGAGCACGACGTTGAGCATGCCGGTGTTGAAGGTGGTGATGGCACCGAACGAGCGCGGCGCGCGTACCATGATGCGCGACACCTCGCCACTCTCGACCAGGTCCATCACCCGCGACTCGATCTCGTCCATGTACTCGACCATGTAGTCGTAGGTGGCGCCTTCCGGGCCGTTGACCATGATCATGAACACCCCACGATCCTCGATCGGGGTATATTCGTTGGGCAGCAGGGTGATCAGCCATACGCTCAGTACCGACAGCCCGGCGAACAGCAGCACGGTCAGCCAGCGCAACCGCAGCGCCAGCTGCAGTACCCTGCCGTAGAGATTCCGGCTGCGTTGCAGCGTCCAGTCGACGGTGCGCACCAGGCGGTGGTTGTCGTCGCTGCGGCGCAGGATCTTCGAGGCCAGCGCCGGCGACAGGGTCAGCGCCACGAAGCTGGAGAACACCACCGCCGCCGCCATGGTCAGGGCGAACTCAGCGAACAGCTTGCCGACATCGCCACTGAGAAAGGCGATGGGCACGAACACCGCGATCAGTACCAGGGTGGTCGATACCACCGCAAAGCCGACCTGCCGTGAGCCGCGAAACGCGGCCACCAGAGGCGTCTCGCCCTCCTCGTCGATGCGCCGGCGGATGTTCTCCAGCACGATGATGGCGTCATCCACCACCAGCGAGATGGCCAGCACCAGCGCCAGCAGGGTCAGCAGGTTCACCGTGAAGCCGAACACCATCAGCGCGATGAAGGTGGCGGTCATCGACACTGGCAGGGTCACCGCCGGCACCAGCACCGCCCGCGGGCTGCCGAGAAACAGGAAGATCGCCAGCACCACCAGCACCAGGGCGATGGCCAGGGTTCGGTAGACCTCCTTGATCGCGCCCTCGATGAAGATCGAACTGTCGAAACTCGGGCTCAGGCGCATGCCTTCGGGCAGGGTCGTATTCAGCTGCTGTGCCAGTTGCGCTGCGGAACGGGAGATTTCCAGGGTGTTGGCGGTGGACTGGCGCTCCAGACCGATACCGACCATGGGCACGCCGTTGCCACGGAACAGGCTGCGCTGCTCCTCGGTACCACGCTCGACCAGGGCTACATCGCGCAGGCGCACCAGGTGATTGTCCGCGCCGCGGGCGACCACCAACTGGGCGAAATCCTCGGCGGTACTGAAGGCGCGCTGCACGCGCACGGTGAACTGGCGGTCGACCGACTCGATACTGCCGGCCGGCAGCTCGACGTTCTCCTGGCGCAGCGCCTGCTCCACGTCATCCACGGTCAGGTTGTGCGCGGCGAGCAACTCGGCATCCAGCCACACGCGCATGGCCCAGGGTTGCGCGCCACCGACCCGCACCCGTGCCACGCCCTTGAGATTGGAAAAACGGTCGACCAGATAGCGCTCGGCATAGTCGGTCAGCTCCGGCACCGACATGCGGTCGCTGTTGAGATTCCACCACACCACCACGTCCTGGTTGGCGTCCTGCTTCTCGATCTCCGGCGGATCGGCCTCCACCGGCAGGTCCGGGAGGATTCTCGATACCCGGTCGCGCACATCGTTGGCCGCCTCGCTGACATCGCGGTCGATGGAAAAGCGCACGGTGATCTGCGAGCGGCCATCCTCGCTTCTCGACTCGATGTACTCCACACCCTCGATACCGGCAATGTTCTCCTCAATGATCTGCGTCACCTGGGAGTCGATGATGCTGGCCGAGGCGCCGCGATAGGTGGTATCGATGGTGACGATGGGCGGGTCGATGTCGGGATATTCGCGCAGCGGCAGGGTCTGGTACGCCACCAGGCCGAAGATGATCAGCAGCAATGAGACGACAGTGGCGAATACCGGACGCAGGACAGCGGTATCGGAGAGAATCACGGCAGGACTTCCTCGGCCACCTTGAGCTCGATCGGCTGGCCGGGACTGACCCGGAAATTGCCGTGGGTGATGACCTGCTGATCCTTGCTCAGCCCCTCCAGCACCTCGACCATCCCGGCACTGCGCTCGCCGATCTGCACTTCCAGGCGTCCGGCGACAGTCTCACCATCACGCTCGGTCACCACCATGACGAACTGCTGCTTGCCCAACGGCAGCAACGCCCCCTCGGGGATCACCAGCGCCTGGCGCTGCTCACCCTCGACCAGCACCCGCATCAGCATGCCCGGACGCAGCAGGCCATCGGCATTGGGGATCAGCGCACGCACGCGGATCGACCGGGTAACCGGGTCGACTTCGTTATCCAGTACCGCGATCTCGCCTTCGAACAGTTCATCGACGAAGGCACGGCTGCTGGCGATCACCCGCTGCCCCGGTTGCAGGTCCGCCAGGCGTAGCTCCGGCACGCTGAAATCCAGCTTCATCACGCTGTCATCGTGCAGGGTCGCCACCGGCATGCCCGGGGTCAGCAGGGTGCCGACACTGACCTGGCGCAGCCCGACCACGCTGTCGAACGGCGCGCGAATCAGCCGGTCGGCCAGACGCGCCTCCACCGCCCGCAGCCGCGCCTGGGCAATATTGTATTCACGGGTGCGGTCATCCAGTTCCTGGCGCGACACATGGTTGGCGGCGATCAACTGCCTGGCACGCTCCAGCTGGCGCTCGGCATCCGCCACACTGGTGCGTGCCTCATCGAGTTGGGCCAGTTGCTCGCGATTGGTCAGCGCCACCAGGATATCGCCGGCCTTGACCCGCTGGCCGTCGGTGAAATCGATCCGGGAAATGGTTTCGGTGAGATTGGCCGCCAGCACTGCTGTTTCATTGGCATACAGCGTACCCAACGCCTCGATCCGGCTGGCCACGCGAATTTCCCGAACCGGCTCAGCAGTGACCTGGAACGTCCCCTCCTCCGCCAATACCGGCAGGGCAAGAATACCGCCGGCAGCGCAGCACAATAGCCAACGCTGCGCGCTGCTGATCAACTTCATCATCCAATGATTCCTTCGGTTCAACCCCGACCGCTGATTATCGCAATCGGATTATGCCGAAGTGTGACAAACGGAGAATCAATCAGCTAGGGATTGTTTGGCTGTGGTTGTGTCGAAATAGTACCAGCTTCCAGAGCCTCATTGAAAAACATTCGCATTTGCGCAAATGCCCGCCCTGCCGTGCGCTCGTCGTATTGCGCCTGGCCCGGCATGTTCGCCGTGGGGTCGGTGAACGAATGCACGGCGCCGCCATAACTGATCAGTTGCCAGTCGGCGACCTTCGCTTCGCGCATCTCGTTCTCGAAGGCAGCAACCTGCTCCGGCGGCACATAGGGGTCATCGGCGCCATGCAGCACCAGCAGTGGCATCTCGATCGCCCGGCCATCAGCCGGCTCCGGCGTATCCAGGTTGCCATGGAAGGACACCACACCGCCGATCCGCGTACCCGAACGGGCCAGCTCCAGCACCGTGGTGCCGCCGAAACAGAAACCGATGGCACCGAGGCGACTGGTATCCAGCGCGACTTCGCCTGCCTGGGACTTGAATGCCTCCAGCGCCGCGTTGACCCGCTTGCGCATCACCGCCCGGTCGGAGCGTACCAAACCAGCGGCCTTGCCCGCCTCCTCGGCGTTGGCCGGGCGGATATCCTTGCCGTACATATCGGCAATGAACACGATATAGTCCGAACCGCCAGCGCGAAACGCCTTCTTCGCCGCATTCTCGGTAACCCCCATCCAGTTCGGCACCATCAACAGCCCGGGGCGCGTATCGGTGACCGCGTCGTCGTACACCAGCATGCCCTGGTAGGTCTCGCCGTCAATCTGATAGTCCACGGTCTGGGTGACCATCTGCGCCTGCACCAGCCCTGCGCTGCCGGCCATGAGCAAAGTACCGAGAATGCGTTTCATGGAAGATTCCTGAGCCGAAAGTGATCGGCACAGCATAGACAAGAAGATGCAACTTGGAAAATGGCTGGCAGTCCGGTCCAGCGTAGCGCAGGCGCGCTACACCCCCAGGGAGTGCGCCATCACATACTCCGAAGTCTCAGGCCGTGGTGACCAGCCGCCATTGCAGAACCGTCTGCGGCCAGGGACGGCCGTAGACGAGCGCCATGGATGGCGGGGTGCGCGTTCTGCAATGGCGGCTGGTCACCACGGCCCTACGCGGAGCATATCAACGCCCATAGATTGCCGCGCCCTACGGGCTCGCAATGATGGTGTTTTGCAGGGCATGCAGAAACGACAACGCCCGGTATGCAGTCCACACCGGGCGTTGTCGATACAGTGGTATTACTTGCTCAGTTCAACCAGCAGCGCGTTGAGCCGACGCACATAGCTGCCCGGGTCTTGCAGGGCTTCGCCAGCGGCCAGTGCGGCCTGGTCGAAGAGGATGTGGGTCAGGTCGGCGAAGCGGTCCTCGTCCTGCTCCTGGTCGAGTTTTTCCAGCAGCGGGTGCGCCGGGTTGATCTCCAGGATCGGCTTGCTGTCCGGCGCCTTCTGCCCGGTGGCTTCGAGGATCTTGCGCATCTGCAGGCCCATGCCATCCTCGTTGATCACCAGCACCGCCGGCGAATCGGTGAGGCGGTGCGAGACCTTGACCTCATCCACGCTGTCGGCCAGCACCTTCTTGACCCGCTCGATCAGGTCCGCCTTGGCCTTGGCCACCTCTTCCTGCGCCTGCTTGTCTTCCTCGCCTTCCAGCTTGCCCAGGTCCAGGTCACCACGGGCCACGTCGACGAACTGCTTGTCCTTGTACTCGCTCAGGTGGCTCATCAGCCACTCGTCGATACGGTCGGTCAACAGCAGCACCTCGATGCCCTTCTTGCGGAAGATCTCCAGGTGCGGGCTGTTCTTGACCTGGTTGTAGCGCTCACCGGTGAGATAGTAGATCTTGTCCTGGCCTTCTTGCATGCGCTCGATGTAGGCATCCAGGCTGACCACTTCGCTATCGTCGGGCTGCGCGGTGGAGGCGAAACGCAGCAGGCCGGCGATCTTCTCGCGGTTGGCAAAGTCTTCCGCCGGGCCTTCCTTCATCACACTGCCGAAGGCCTTCCAGAAGGTGGCGTACTTCTCGGCGTCGTTCTTCGCCAGCTTCTCCAGCATGTCCAGCACGCGCTTGGTCAGCGCCGACTTCATGCTGTCGATGGCCGGGTCCTTCTGCAGGATCTCCCGGGAGACGTTCAGCGACAGGTCGTTGGAGTCGACCACACCCTTGATGAAGCGCAGGTACAGCGGCAGGAACTGCTCGGCGTCATCCATGATGAACACCCGCTGCACGTAGAGCTTCAGCCCGCGCGGCGCTTCACGCTGGTACAGGTCGAAGGGTGCGCGGCCCGGCACGTACAGCAGGCTGGTGTACTCCAGCTTGCCCTCGACCTTGTTATGGCTCCAGCTCAGCGGGTCTTCGAAGTCATGGGAGACGTGCTTGTAGAACTCCTGGTATTCCTCTTCCTTGACCTCCGTACGCGGACGGGTCCACAGCGCGCTGGCGCGGTTGACGCTTTCCCACTCGATCTCGGTGGGCTTGTCCTGTTCCTCGCCGAAGTGCTGCTTGGGCAGTTCGATCGGCAGGGAAATGTGATCGGAGTACTTCTTGATGACATTGCGCAGGCGCCAGCCGTCAGCGAACTCCTTCTCGTCCGCCTTGAGGTGCAGAACGATGCGGGTGCCGCGCTCGGGCTTGTCGATATTCTCGATGGTGAAGTCGCCCTCGCCGGCGGACTCCCAGCGCACACCTTCATTGGCGCCGAGACCGGCGCGGCGGGTGAACACCTCGACCCGGTCGGCAACGATGAAGGCACTGTAGAAGCCGACCCCGAACTGGCCGATCAGCTGGGCATCCTTCTTCTGGTCGCCGGTCAGTTGCTGCATGAAGCTGGCGGTGCCGGACTTGGCGATGGTACCCAGGTGGCTGATGACCTCGTCACGGGACATGCCGATGCCGTTATCCTCGATGGTCAGGGTGTTGGCCTGCTCGTCAGCGCTGATGCGGATACGCAGGTTGGGCTCGCTTTCCAGCAGTTCAGGCCTGGCGATGGCCTCGAAACGCAGCTTGTCCGAGGCGTCCGACGCGTTGGAAATCAGCTCGCGGAGAAAGATCTCCTTGTTCGAGTACATCGAATGGATCATCAGGTGCAGCAGCTGCTTCACCTCGGTCTGAAATCCGAGCGTTTCCTTCTGGGCTTCCACGGTCATGTTGGCAGTATCTCCATGTTTCACAAAGGATGTTCACCCGGCTACAGCCGGGCAGATGAGCTGTTGATGGGGATACTTTTGGCGGATTTCAAGTCGACAGGGCCTGTTGACGCTTCATTGCAAGCCGCGTTGCTCGATCTGGCGGATATCCAGTGGATGGAAATGCAGCTCGACCTGGTCCGAGCCACGCTCCTGGGACAGGATCAGGCGCTTTTCGCTACTCAGTTGCTTGAAACGGCCCTGGTGCACCCGCCCCGACCAGGTAGTCAGACGCACCAGTGTGTCATTGAACAGCTCGGGCTCGTCCAGCAACGCCAGCAGGCTCAATTCCTGCCATTGCGCAGCTGCCGGCGAGGCCGGCGCTGGCTCGGTGGCAGCCGGCTCATCGCGCCGGGAATAGCGCACGCTGCGCTCGGCTCGTTCGCGCTCCAGCAACCAGTCCGGTGTGGAAGACAACAGCAACTGGCCGGTCAGCCAGGTGCTGTGAATGGTGGGCAAGTGCAGATGAATACGCCCCTCGACCCTGCCGGCAACCGGCTTGGCGAAGTCCAGGCTCAGGCTGTAGTCCCGCGCCACCCGGCGCAGTCCGGGTTCGGAAAGCGCGCCGGTATGCCAACGCAGGATCAGCTCCGGCCAGGGGCCCTGATCACCGGGCAGGCGTTCGATAAGCGGAGTGCGCAGCAGTTCACGGGCATTGCCGAAGCGGATGGTCAATGAGCGCCGGACCCGGTCGGGAGGCCCTTCTTCGAATACCAGATCCTCGCCACGCCAGACAATCCGGTTCGGCGCGAACGGCTGCCCCATGATGGTGCCGCGCAGGTCGCTGCCGGTCTCCGGCTCCGCCGCCCAACGACCGGACAACAGCAGCTGCAGGCGTTCGGGATGATTGATGTGCAACAGCACGGCACCGGTGGCCAGCCCCAGCAGACCACACAGCAACAGCAGGCGTGGCCATAGCGGATAGCCCAGACCGCGCAGCACCAGGGTCAGCGGCGCGCAAACCAGTGCCAGCAGCATCCTGCCGACCGACAGGCGCACCGCGGCGATCACCAACCACAGCCAACCCAGGGCCAACAGCACTGCCCCGACCAGTATCAACAAGGCTTCCATGTCCTGACCTCTCCTGTGGTTAGCCGAGCCGGCTCAATCCAGCTTGAAGTGCGCCCGCGCCGTGGCCACCGGCTCATCCGAACGGGTTTGCCACGCGGTAATCGCCACATTACCCACTCGCCGCCCCTGACGCCATACCTGACAGGTAGCATAGGTATCGCGCGACAGCCCCGCACGCAGGTAATCCACGGAAAAGTCGATGATCTTGGGAAAGCTCGGACTGTTCATGCTGACCATCAGGTGCAGCATGGCCGCCAGTTCCATGAACCCGGCCAGCACACCGCCGTGCAGCGCCGGCAATACCGGATTGCCGATGTTGTCCTTGCTGATCGGCAGATGAAAGACCATCTCCTCACCCAGGCGCAGGACGCGCATGCCGATCATTCGCGCATAGGGAATCTGTTCGATCAGCGGCCGGTAGTCGCCGGTCTGGTGGGCATCGCGTACCAATTGCTCGATCTGCGGGTTCATGCCGCACCTCCTGCTGTGCGCGGCGGCCGGTTCAGGTCCAGTGAACCCTTGCCCATGCGCATGAAGGTGCCGACCACATGCGCCAACGGCTCCTCACGGCTGTTCTGGTAGGCCACACCGCGGGTGAAGATGATGGTGGGTGTGACCCGGTAGCATTCGGCAAAACCGAAGATCGGCACCCCCGGCTCGGCCGGATGCATGTAGTCGATACGCAGGTCCAGCGTCGGACAGATTTCGAACTCGTCCAGATAGCAGACCGTGGAAATGCCGCAGCAGCTGTCCATCAGGGTGGTGATGGCACCGCCGTGCACCACACCGGTCACCGGGTTGCCGACGATGAACTCGCTGTAGGGCAGCTTGATGACCAGGCCACTCTCATCGGCCTGTTCCACCGTCATGCCAAGCACCTGGCAATGGCGCAGCACGGAAAGGAAATTGCGTGCGCGTTGTTCAATACTCATATCAGGCCCACCGGAATGCAAAACCGCAGATTTTAACAGACCCGCATGAATCTACTACGCTTGGTGTAGCGAAGCGGGAACTCTTGCCGCTTACGCCGGACTAACCAAGCAGTGAATCATCACTTGGAGAATCAGATGAAAAAGCTTTGCGCAACAGCCATTCTCATGGCCAGTATCGGTTTGCTGGCAGCCTGCCAGGACCAGCCGGAAGACAAGATGGAGTCAGCTCGCGAGTCCATGTCCGATGCGATGGACAATGTCGGTGATGCCATGGAAAGTACCGGTGATGCCATCGAGCAGAAGGCTGACCAGACGTTCAATGACGAACCGACCACCGGTGAACGCATCCAGGAGAACCTGGACGCAGCCGGCGACAGGATCAGTGAAGCCTACGATGATTCCACTGATTATCTGCAGGAGAAAGGCCAGCAGGCCAAGGATGCCGCCGCTGAGGCACGGGACGATCTGAGCCAGCGCATGAACGGCGAATAACCTCCCGCACCTTGCTGTATCCCCACGACAATACCGGCCGCTTCTGCGGCCGGTATTGTCTCTGCAGCTACTGCTCCGGGGCTGGCGGCGATTCGGGAAACTGCGCCGGTGTCGCCATCAACACTTCCAGCACGGTGGATTTGAATTCTCGGCGGTACAGCACATATACCACGCCCGCGGTCATCCCCATGAACACCCAGGGATTGATGAACCAGCAGAGCATCGCCAGCGCGAAGTAGTAGGAACGCAGTCCCAGGTTGAAGGAATGGGCTGCCTTGGACAGCACCTTGGCCGCTCGGCTGGCGAAGGCCTTGCGCTCGATCTCGCTGACATGCTTCTCCCCCACCAGCGGAGCCGAACCGAACAACACTGAAGCGAAATTGTATTGGCGCATCGCCCAGGAAAAGGTGAAGAACGCATAGACGAAGATGCCCAGCATCGCCAGCAGTTTCACTTCCGAAACCTCACGACTGACCGACGCCACGAAAGGCAGGTCCTGCAGCAGGCTCTGGGCCCGGTCCGTCGCCCCCATCACGGTGATCAAACCAGCGACGATCAGCAGGGTGCTGGAGGCGAAAAATGAGGTATTGCGCTCCAGGTTGCTGATCAGGCTGGCATCGGCGATACGCTGTTCACGCAGCAGCAGCCGGCTCATCCAGTCCTTGCGATACAGGTGCAGAACACTCGCCAGGCAGGGCGTATCCCTGCCCTTGTGCCAGGCGTAGCGGGTGTAGCCGATCCAGCAGAACATGAACCAGCCAAAGGCGGTGAGGTTCAGCCAGAGCGATTCGGCATGCAGAAGATCGTTCATTGCGCTCCTTTCAAGGCACTCATGCGCTGCGCAGCTTGCCGTAACGCAGTTGATCGACGACAACGGCAATGACCAGGGTGACGATGGCCGGCACCAGCCAGCCCAGCCCCAACGAAGCGAGCGGCAAGCCACTCATCCAGGCGGTGTCGCGCTCGATGAAGCCGGCGGCCTTGAGACCGTCGATGATGCCGAACAGCAAGGCGACCAGCATCACCGGTCGCATGATATTCTGCGGCCGCTGCCAACCCGGCAGGAACAGGCCAAGACATACCAATACTATAGCCAGTGGATACAGGCCCACCAGCACCGGAATGGAAACCTGGATCAGGCTGTCCAGCCCCTGATTGGCCACCGCCATGCAGAAGATGGTGAATACCCAGACCACCTGTTGGTAGCTGACCGGGAATTCACGACTGAAAAACGCGCCGCAGGCCGATATCAGCCCCACCGCGGTGGTCAGACATGCCAGGGTGATCACCACTGCCAGCAGCAGGCTGCCCGCCGTGCCAAAACGATACTGGACGAAGGCGGCCAGAATCTGTCCACCGTTAGCGCCCGGCTCTACCAGCGAGCTGCTGGTAGCCCCCAGTTGAAACAACGCCAGATAGACCAGGGCCAGCCCGAGGGCGGCGATCACCGATGCGGTGATCGTGTAGCGGGTCACCACATGGGTTTCCTGCACCTGGCGATCACGAATGGCGCGGGTGATCACCACACCGAACACCAGCGCACCCAACGCATCCATGGTCAGGTAGCCTTGCAGAACCCCCTCAATCAGCGGATTCTCCCGATAGCCCCGCGCTGCCTCGCCAACCTCTCCCGCCGGGAACAACAGGGCGGCCATACCGAGAATCACCAAGGCCAGCAACAGTATCGGGGTGATCAACTTGCCGACGTTATCCACCAGGCGTCCGGGCCTCAGGGCCAGGTACAGCACCACGGCAAAGTACACCAATGAATAGATCAGCAATGTCTGCCAGCTGTCACCCACCAGGCCGACCACTCCCACTTCATAGGAGACCACGGCGGTTCTCGGGGTGGCGAACAGCGGCCCGATGGAAAGATAGACCAGGATGGCCAGGATCAGCCCAGGCAGCTTGCCCAGCGGCGCGGTCAGCTCCTGGATACCACCACCCACCCGCGCCAGAGCGACCAGGGTAAGCAACGGCAGGCCCACCGCGGTCAGCAGAAAGCCCAGCGCCGTGGGCCAGCGATTATCGCCCGCCAGCAGGCCGGCACTGGGCGGGAAAATGATGTTGCCCGCGCCCAGAAACAGGGCGAAGGTCATGAAACCGAGGGCCACGATATTGGCCGGCGATAGTGTCTTCATTGATGTTCTTCTGTCAGGGACTGCCCGGTACAGACAGCAATGCGGGCATTATAAACATGCGTATGAGCAAAAGGGACGCTGGCGGTCACATCATGAACCAAAATCGAGTAGGAGGCGGCTTCACAGCCGCCGTCCTCTCACACCACCGTACGTACGGTTCCGTATACGGCGGTTCAG
>NZ_JACLGO010000020.1 GCF_014219065.1 Halopseudomonas xiamenensis | reverse complement strand
TTGGCTCATGCTTCATACCGGTGAGAGGGAAAACAACCTCCAGCCTACCGAACAACTGAGATACTTTCACAGTCTCACCTGCGCTACGCCATGCCCTGCCCCCAACACCCGGCGGCCTCGCCAAGCGAACCCTGTCGCACTCCGCACGCCTTGTCACTTGCCACAACACCGATTGAGTGCAACGCTTAGGCAATCTTCGAAGGAGTGAATGTCATGTTCCGGTTACCACTGCCCGCGCTGTGCGCGTTGCTGTTGCTGGCCAGCCCCGCTGGGGCGCAGATCTATACCTGGACCGATGCGCAGGGAAATCGTGTCTATTCCGACCACCCCAGGCCCGGGGCGGAGACCGTCGAGCTGGGCACCACCAATGTAGTGGCGCCAGTCCCGGCGACCACCACGCGCAGCGCGCCCGACAACACCGAGCGACCGGCCCGGGAAAGCTTCTATCGCCAGCTGAGCATTACCAACCCGGCCCATGACAGCGCCATCCGCAGCAACGAGGGCGACCTGACCCTGACCATCGCCACCGATCCGCCACTCAGTGGCAGTCATCTGCTGAAGGTATCCATCGACGGTGCAGTGAACCCCACCGGCGTGCCCGGCAATGGGGCAGCCGTGCAGCAACTGACCGTGCACAACATCGACCGGGGCAGCCATGAGATCGCCGTGGTGGTGGTCAATGCCCGGGGCGAGGAGCTGCAGCGCAGCCCGCCGATCACCGTGCACCTGCAGCGTACCTCGCTCAATCAGCCGGGCCGGGGTGGCGCCAACCAGGCTCCGCAGGCCCCTGCCGCACCGCGCGCACCGAATGTGCCTCGCCCAGGCAGTGGAGGCTGACTGCACCCCACACTGCGCACCATTTTGGTGCGCACGCACTCTTTTCGTGCCATAGTCATTCGCTGATCGGCCCAGCCCGCCCATCAGCGAAGGGAGCAACACCGCACGGGTCCGCTGTCAGTCGGGGCCAGACGGTATCCCTGCAGCGAATGCACCAGCCCGCCGGCAATATCCAGGAATCTGGTGCGCTTCTTGCAGTTGCTCCTTTATCACCGTCACGCCCATGCCGTGGATAAATGCCTATGCTGCCTGAGCACTTCCTGCGCCAAATATTGGATAACCTGACCACTGCTGTATTGCTGCTGGACAGCGCCCTGCGAGTCCACTACGTGAACCCCGCGGCCGAGATGCTGTTGGAGGTCAGTGGCCAGCGGGTCAACGGCCAGCATGTCACCAGTCTGTTCAGTGACTCGGTGGCCTCGCTGCAATCGCTGCGCAACACCGTCAGCTCCGGCCACCCCTTCACCAAGCGCGAGGCCCAGCTGCAGCTGAGCAATGGCCAGTGCCTGATGGCCGACTATTCGGTGACCCCGGTCAGCGCCCTGGAGCGCAGCTGGATATTGCTGGAGATCCTGCCCCGCGACCGCCTGCTGCGCATCACCAAGGAGGAGGCGCAGCTGTCCAAGCAGGAAGTCACCCGGGTGCTGGTGCGCGGGCTGGCCCATGAGATCAAGAACCCGCTGGGCGGCATCCGCGGCGCGGCGCAGTTGCTGGCACGCGAGCTGCCCGAGGAAGCCCTGCACGATTACACCGATGTGATCATCCAGGAGGTCGACCGTCTGAGCAATCTGGTCGACCGCATGCTCGGCCCCTACCAGCCGCCCACGCTGTCGCGCATCAACATCCATGAGATCACCGAGCACGTCTGCAGCCTGGTGCAGGCCGAGGCCCAGGGCCAGTTGCAGATCCAGCGCGACTACGATCCCAGTATTCCGGACCTGATGGGCGATCGCGAACAACTGATCCAGGCTGTACTCAACATCATGCGCAATGCGATGCAGGCGATTCTGTCCGAGCGCGATGGCCGGGATGGGCAGATCACCCTGCGCACCCGCACCCTGCGCCAGTTCACCATCGGCCCTCGCCGCCACCGCCTGGTCTGCCGCCTGGAGATCACCGACAACGGCCCGGGCATCGCCCCGGGGATCGTCGATAGCATCTTCTATCCGATGGTCAGCGGGCGCGCCGAGGGCACCGGCCTGGGCCTGTCGATCACCCAGAACATCATCACCCGGCACCATGGCCTGATCGAATGCGACAGCGTGCCGGGCTGCACCACCTTCACCCTGTTTCTACCGCTGCCAACCACCTCCGGGGAGGAAGAATGAGCCAAACCGCCAACGTCTGGATCGTGGATGACGACCGTTCCATCCGCTGGGTACTGGAAAAGGCCCTGCAGCAGGACGGCATGCAGCCGGTTTGCTTCGACAGCGCCGACAGTGCCCTGGCACGCCTGCATCGCCACCAGCGTCCCGATGTCCTGATCAGCGATATCCGCATGCCCGGCACCAGTGGACTGGAGCTGCTGTCGAGCATCCGCGAGCTGCAGCCCAAGCTGCCGGTAATCATCATGACCGCGCACTCGGACCTGGACAGCGCGGTCGCCGCCTACCAGGGCGGCGCCTTCGAGTACCTGCCCAAACCCTTCGATGTCGATGAGGCCGTGGCCCTGGTACGCCGCGCCCTGGCCCATACCCACGAGCAGGATGCCGACGAGCCCGGCAACGGACTGGCGCACACGCCGGAGATCATCGGCGAGGCGCCAGCGATGCAGGAGGTGTTTCGCGCCATCGGCCGGCTGTCGCATTCCAATATCACCGTGCTGATCAACGGCGAGTCGGGGACCGGCAAGGAGCTGGTGGCCCAGGCCCTGCACCGGCACAGCCCGCGGGCGCGCAGTCCGTTCATCGCGCTGAACATGGCGGCGATCCCCCGCGAACTGATGGAGTCGGAACTGTTCGGCCATGAAAAGGGCGCCTTCACCGGCGCCGCCGTACAACGCCGCGGGCGCTTCGAGCAGGCCGACGGCGGCACCCTGTTCCTCGACGAGATCGGCGACATGCCCGCCGAGACCCAGACCCGGCTGCTGCGGGTACTGGCCGACGGCGAATTCTACCGGGTCGGCGGCCACGCGCCGATCAAGGTCGACGTGCGCATCATCGCCGCCACCCACCAGGACCTGGAAGCGCTGGTACAGGCCGGCAAGTTCCGCGAGGACCTGTTCCACCGGCTCAACGTGATCCGCATCCACATCCCCAAGCTGGCCGAACGCCGTGAGGATATCCCGGCCCTGGCACAGCACTTCCTGGCCCGCGCCGCGCGGGAGCTGGCAGTGGAGCCGAAGGTACTCAAACCGCAGACCCAGCAATACCTCAGCGCCCTGCCCTGGCCCGGCAACGTACGCCAGTTGGAGAACACCTGCCGCTGGATCACCGTGATGGCCTCCAGCCGCGAGGTACTGACCGAGGACCTGCCGCCGGAACTGCTCAGCCAGCACCAGCACGGTGCAAGTGATGGTGATTGGGAGCAACATCTGCGCAATTGGGCCGACCAGCAACTGACCCGCGGCGTCACCCAACTGCTGGACCAGGCGGTACCCGCCTTCGAGCGGGTGATGATAGAAACCGCCCTCAAGCACAGCGCCGGCCGCCGCCGGGATGCCGCGCAGCTACTGGGCTGGGGACGTAATACCCTGACCCGCAAGATCAAGGAACTAGGGCTGAATGTCGAGGCCTCGGACGAGGATGAAACCGAATGATCATGCCGTTGCAATAAAAATGGCATGGTTACTGCTTAATCTACAGTGGGTGTACTTGGGGTGACTTCGGTTCAGGCAGGCTGGAGTCGCCTTTTTTTATAGCCTGCCATCCCTGCGGGCCGTCCCTACACGACGTTAGAAATTGCTCCTGGAACTTTTATTGTCTGCCCGTCACGGCCCTTTCCCGACTATTTTCAAGCGGCCCTCCCGGTTACACTCCCCGGGTTTTCCTGCCTGCGGATAGCCCGTCATGTTTCATATCGCCCTGCTCGAACCCGAAATTCCCCCCAATACCGGCAATATCATCCGCCTGTGCGCCAATGCCGGCTGCCAGTTGCATCTGATCGAGCCGTTGGGGTTCGAGCTGGACGACAAGCGGCTGCGCCGCGCCGGGCTGGATTATCATGAATATGCGGCAGTGCAGACCCATCCCGACCTGGACAGTTGCCTGTCCAGCGTCCGCCCCAACCGGGTGTTCGCGCTCAGCACCAAGGGCCGGCAATGCTATAGCGAGGTGCGTTACCAGCCGGGAGACATGTTTCTGTTCGGCCCGGAAAGCCGCGGCCTACCGGCAGAAGTGCGTGAAGGGTTACCCGCCGAGCAGGTGCTGCGCATTCCCATGCACCCAGGCAATCGCAGCCTGAACCTGTCCAACAGTGCGGCGGTGCTGGTCTATGAGGCGTGGCGCCAGCAGGGGTTTGCCGGCAGTCTCTGAGCGGGTCTACGAGCGCTATCGCGGCGAGGCGCCGCTCCTACAATGGGAAGGCCTACCGGGTCGCTCCAAGCGCGCGGTACTGTGGGAGCGCCGCCCCGGCGCGATGCTGGCCGCCAGGCCAGCCCGCGCAATCGGAACAGCTTGAAGCCCTCAACGGGTCTTGATCACCACCTTGCCCACCGCCTGGCGAGTGGACAGCGCGGTCAGCGCCGTTTCGTACTGGTCCAGCTCGAAGGTCTGGGACACCAGCGGCTTGAGTTTGCCTTCGCTGAACCAGCTGAACAGCTGGCGGAAGTTGTCGAGGTTGGCCTGCGGCTCGCGGGTGGCGAAGGCGCCCCAGAACACGCCGACTACGGAGGCACCCTTGAGCAGCGCCAGGTTGACCGGCAGTTCCGGGATGCGGCCACTGGCGAAGCCGACCACCAGCAGGCGGCCCTTCCAGTTGATGCAGCGCATGCACTGGTCGAACAGGTCGCCGCCGACCGGATCGTAGATCACGTCGGCACCCTGGCCATTGGTCAGCGCCTTGACCTTCTCCTTGAAGTCACCCTCGCTGTAGTTGATCACCTCATCGGCACCGGCCTTGCGCGCAACTTCCAGCTTCTCGTCAGTGGAGGCGGCGGCGATCACCCGCGCGCCCATGGCCTTGCCGATTTCCACCGCGGCCAGGCCGACGCCACCGGAGGCGCCGAGCACCAGCAGGGTTTCACCCGGCTGCAGATTGCCGCGCTGAGCCAGCGCATGCATCGAGGTGCCGTAGGTCATGCTGAAACCGGCGGCGGTCACGTAATCCATGTCATCGGGCATGGGCAGTACGCGGAAGGCATCAGCCGCCACCTGCTCGGCAAAGCTGCCGTAGCCGGTCAGGCCCATGACCCGGTCGCCGGGCTTGAGATGCTTGACCTTGGCACCGACGCTGGACACCACACCGGCGGCCTCGCCACCCGGGGAGAACGGGAATGCGGGTTTGACCTGGTACTTGCCTTCGATGATCAGCGTATCCGGGAAGTTGACTCCGGCAGCGTGGATATCGATGACAACCTCGTTGTCCTTGGCTACCGGGTCGGCGGTCTCTTCCAGCGACAGGCTGCTGGCGGGACCGTAGGCTTTGCACAGTACGGCTTTCATGATGGCTCCTCGATTGGATTTTCCACAGTCTAGCTGCGCCCACCGCAACCGGGTCAATCACCATACCGGTGATTGATCGGTCTGCATAAGACAACCAGCTGCCGGCGTCAGAGAAGCCGCGCCGACAGCCATCACTGACTCAGGTAACGCGCCACGTAGCTGTCGAAGTCGATACTGTCGGCCTCCTCCAGCGCCGCCTGATCGGCCAGCGACTGACGAGCGGCCGCGGCAAAGGCCTGCTGCTGCGGTGCGCCCAGTGGGCGCGACAGGAAGTGCTCGCGGTGCTGCTCGGACTGCGCCAGGGCGAAGCGGAAGAAGCTGTCGCCCTGCCCGCCAATTTCCGCCAGTACCCGCGCCGAGGGTGTCAGGGCCGGGTCCTGCAGTTTGGCACGCTGCAATTGCAGGCTGTCGCTGTAGGCGCTAGTGCCCTGCGCGCTGTCCAGCAGGCTGGCACAGGCGGCGATATTGTCCAGCAGATGTTCGCCCCACTCGGTCAGACTGCAGGGTTGGCCCTTGCGGTTCAGCTGCAAGCCCGGCTCGCGGCCACGCTTGACCGTCAAAGCGAAGTTCTCGTCGCTCAGCTGGCATTCCGCCTCGGACATCGCTGGGCTGTCGGCCAGGGCGCAGAACAGCAGGAAGCTGTCGAGGAAATGCGCCGTACTCGGTTCGATACCCATCGGTGCGAAGGGGTCGATATCCAGGCAGCGTACCTCGACGTACTCCACGCCACGTTCGGCCAGCGCATGCACCGGCTTCTCGCCGCTGCGGGTCACCCGCTTGGGCCGGATCGAACTGTAGAACTCGTTCTCGATCTGCAGCAGGTTGGTATTGAGCTGCTGCCACTGACCATCGGCGTCGTGGGTACCGAGCGCGGCATAGCGCGGGTACGGCAGGCTGATGGCCTTCTGCATACTGACGATGTAGCTTTCCAGGCTGTTGTAGCAGACGTTAAGGCCAGCCTGGGCATCGTTGTTGTAGCCCAGGTCGCTCATCCGCAGGCTGGTGGCGTACGGCAGATACAGGCTCTTGTCACCCAGCGGCTGGAGCTGGTGGTCGCGCCCCTGCAGGAAACTGGCGCACAGCGCCGGCGAGGCGCCGAACAGGTACATCAGCAGCCAGGCATAACGACGGAAGTTGCGGATCAGTGCCACGTAGCGCTCGGACTGGTAGTCCTGGGCGCTGCGCGCATCGCCATCCTGCTGCTGCAACGCCTGCCACAGCGCCGGGGCCAGGGAGAAGTTGTAGTGAATGCCGGCAATGCACTGCATGGGCTTGCCGTAGCGTACCGCCAGGCCGCGCCGGTACACATGCTTGAGCATGCCGACATTGGAGCTGCCGTACCAGGCGATCGGGATGTCCTCGTCGCGGGCCGGCAACAGGCAGGGCATGGACTCGGTCCACAGCAGCTCCTCGCCCAGCTCGCCGTAGGCGAAGCGATGAATGTCGTCCAGCTGGCCGAACAGCTCGCCGATATCGCGGCTCACCGGGGTGATCAGCTCGACCAGCGCCTCGGAATAGTCGGTGGTGATGGTCGGGTGGGTCAACGCCGAGCCCCAGGCCAGCGGATGCGGTTGCTGTGACAGTGCGCCACGCGCGTCGATACGCAGGCTTTCCTTCTCGATACCGTGCATGCAGTCACGCAGGCCGTCACGCAGTGACGGTTGCGCCAGCAGGTCGAGGCGTTGCTTCAACAGTGGTGACAAGCGCGTCACTCCTCAGACAATGGAAACGATCAGCCCGGCCATCGCCGGCTCAAATACGGGCGAAAGTGCCGAGACACTTGGCCGCCAGCGCGCCGTCCTGCCACACCTCGCCATCGACCACCATGGTCCGCGTGCCGGCATGCACCACCTTGGCCCGGCACTCCAGAACCCCGCCAGTGATCGCCAGCGTGTAGTTGATCTTGCACTCAATGGTAGCGGTTGATTCATGCGCGTCCAGCAGCGCATAGACCGCTGCGCCCATGGTCGAGTCCAGCAGCGAGAAGGTCACACCGCCATGCACCCGACCGCCGGCATTGAAATGCGCAGGGCCGATTTCCAGGCGCATGCAGCAGCCCTCCCGGTCAAGACTGACCAGCTCCAGCCCCAGCAGTTGGGTGAAGGCGCTCATGCGACTGTCCTTGATGTCCTGCAGTTTCGGATGTTCACTCATGCTGCGTCACTTCCTGAGATTCTTGGCGTTGGCGAACAGGTTGGCAAACGTACCACCAGCCTGTGTTCCGGAGCCAGCCTGGTTTTTCTCGGCACGCGGCTGGCGCGGGCGGTTGCGCTCACCGACCGGGGCGCCACCACGACCGGTACCAGCGGCGCCGGGCTGGTCGCTCATGCGCATGGTCAGGCTGATGCGCTGGCGCGGGATATCCACCTCCAGCACCTTGACCTTGACGATATCGCCAGCCTTGACCACATCGCGCGGGTCCTTGACGAAGTTCTCGCTGAGCATGGAGATATGCACCAGGCCGTCCTGGTGCACGCCGATATCGACGAAGGCGCCGAAGTTGGCGACGTTGCTGACCACGCCCTCCAGCACCATGCCCGGCTGCAGGTCGCTGATCTTCTCCACGCCCTCCTGGAAGACCGCGGCCTTGAATTCCGGGCGCGGGTCACGGCCGGGCTTGTCCAGCTCGGCGAGGATGTCGGTAATGGTAGGGATACCGAAGTGCTCGTCGGTGTAGCGGGCCGGGTCGAGCTTGCGCAGGAACGCCGAGTCACCGATCAGGCTGCGGATATCGCGCCCGGTCTGCTCGGCGATGCGGTTGACCAGTGGGTAGGCTTCGGGGTGCACCGCCGAGGCGTCCAGTGGATTGCTGCCGTTCATTACCCGCAGAAAGCCGGCCGCCTGCTCGAAGGTCTTCTCGCCCAACCGGCTGACCTTGAGCAACTCGCGGCGGCTGCCGAAGGCGCCGTGCTGGTCACGGTAGTCGACGATGTTCTGGGCGATGCTCGGGTTCAAGCCGGAGACCCGGGTCAGCAGCGCCGCCGAGGCGGTATTCAGATCCACTCCCACGGCGTTCACGCAGTCCTCGACCACCGCATCCAGGCTACGCGCCAGCTTCACCTGGGATACATCATGCTGGTACTGGCCGACACCGATGGCCTTGGGCTCGATCTTCACCAGCTCGGCCAACGGATCCTGCAAGCGGCGGCCAATGGACACCGCGCCGCGATAGGTCACATCCAGATCGGGGAATTCCTTGGCCGCCAGCTCGGAAGCCGAGTACACCGAGGCGCCGGCTTCGGAGACGGTGATCTTCTGCATCTTCAGTTCCGGGCACAGCTTGAGCAGGTCACCGGCCAGCTTGTCGCTCTCCCGCGAGGCGGTGCCGTTGCCGATGGCGATCAGGTTGACCTGGTGCTTCTTGCACAGCGCCGCCAGCACTGCCAGCGACTGGTCCCACTGGTTGCGTGGCGCATGCGGAAAGATGGTCGCGGTGTCCACCAGCTTGCCGGTGGCATCGACCACCGCCAGCTTGACGCCGGTGCGCAGGCCGGGGTCCATGGCCAGGGTCACCCGCGGGCCGGCGGGCGCCGCCAGCAGCAGGTCCTTGAGGTTGCTGGCGAACACCCGGATGGCCTCGTCCTCGGCTGCTTCGCGCAGTTCGCCGAGCAGTTCGGTCTCCATGTGCCCGAGCAGCTTGACGCGCCAGGTCCAGCGCACCACCTCGCCCAGCCACTTGTCCGCCGGCCGGCCCTGATTGCTGATGCCGGCGGTCTCGGCGATCAGCCCCTCGCAGGGATGGCTGGCGCTGGCCGGCGCATCCGGCTCGCCCAGTTCCAGGGCAATGCTCAGCACACCCTCGTTACGCCCGCGCAGGATCGCCAGGGCGCGGTGCGACGGTACGTTGCGCAGCGGCTCGTCGTATTCGAAATAGTCACGGAACTTGGCGCCCTCCTGCTCCTTGCCGGCGACCAGCCGCGATACCACCCGGCCGTCCTGGCGCAGGGCCTGGCGCAGGCGCTCGAGCAGGCGGGCATCCTCGCTGAAGCGCTCCATGAGAATGTACTTGGCACCGTCCAGCGCCGCCTTGACGTCGGCCACGCCCTTGTCCGCATCGACGAAACCGGCCGCCAGTTGCTCGGGGTCCAGGTTCGGGTCGGCGTAGAGCTGCTCGGCCAGCGGCCCGAGGCCGGCTTCCAGGGCAATCTGACCCTTGGTGCGGCGCTTGGGCTTGTAGGGCAGGTACAGGTCCTCCAGCACCGTCTTGGTCTCGGCCTGACGGATATCGCGCTCCAGCTCGGGGGTCAGCTTGCCCTGCTCGTCGATGCTCGCCAGGATGCTCTTGCGCCGGTCTTCGAGTTCACGCAGGTAACGCAGGCGCTCTTCCAGCTGGCGCAGCTGCGTATCGTCCAGACTGCCGGTCACTTCCTTGCGATAGCGGGAGATGAAAGGCACGCTGGCGCCTTCGTCGAGCAGGGCGACGGTGGCGACAACCTGTTCGGGGCGCACCGCCAGTTCGGCGGCGATACGCGAGGCAATACTGTCCATGGTCTGTATCCACATCAGTTATCTCAAGCGCGGCAGTATAACCGAGTCGTCGCTCCGGATTGCACTCCCGTGCGCCGGCCACACCAAACGCCAGCGAAACCTCTTGTAACAATGGCCGACTCCCTGTACCACTGGCATCAGCGACAATTACATCCTTCGATAAAGACGGTGCTGCGAATGACCAATACTGAAGGCGAAAAGATTCTGATCGTGGATGACGATGCCCGGCTACGGCGCCTGCTGGAGCGCTTTCTCAGCGAGCAGGGGTACCGTGTCCGCACCGTGGAAGATACCGTGCAGATGGACCGCCTGCTCGATCGCGAACTGTATTCGCTGATCGTGCTGGACCTGATGCTGCCCGGCGAAGACGGCCTCAAGGCCTGCGAGCGGCTGCGCGAGCGCGGCACCACCACGCCGATCATCATGCTCACCGCCAAGGGCGACGAGACCAGCCGCATCCAGGGCCTGGAGTTGGGTGCCGACGACTACCTGCCCAAGCCGTTCAACCCGCGCGAGCTGGTCGCCCGCATCAAGGCCGTGCTGCGCCGCCAGGCGCCGCAGATTCCCGGCGCACCCACCACCGAGAACAACGAAGTGACCTTCGGCGACTTCGTGCTCAGCCTGTCGACCCGCGAACTGCGCCGTGGCGAGGAGGTGCACATGCTGACCTCGGGTGAATTCTCCGTGCTCAAGGCGCTGGTGCATCATCCGCGCATTCCGCTGACCCGGGACAAGCTCATGCAACTGGCCCGTGGCCGCGAGTGGGATGCGCTGGAACGCTCCATCGACGTGCAGATTTCCCGGTTGCGGCGCCTGCTCGAACCCGATCCGTCCAAGCCACGCTA
Organism: Halopseudomonas xiamenensis; assembly: GCF_014219065.1. Lineage (GTDB taxonomy): Bacteria > Pseudomonadota > Gammaproteobacteria > Pseudomonadales > Pseudomonadaceae > Halopseudomonas > Halopseudomonas xiamenensis. Next base: position 72,844 of record NZ_JACLGO010000020.1, on the reverse strand, counting down.
CATCCAGACCGTATGGGGCGTGGGCTATGTGTTCGTGCCGGATGGCCAACAACAGTGAAGGGCGGCCCCGGCTGGCATCCGTTGCTGCCCCGCAGCTTCTTTGCCCGCACCCTGCTGCTGGTCCTGTTGACCCTGATGTTCTCCAAGATCCTCACCCTGGTGTACCTGGTGAGCAACGAGGACCTGCTGGTCGATCGCCAGTACAGCCACGGCACCGCCATGCTGGTGCACGCCTACTGGGCCAGCGGCCCGGAGGCACGCGCTGATCTGGAGAACATCACCGGCCTGGAACTGGTGCACCACAGCCAGGTGCCGAGCGGGGAAATCCACTGGCCCTACTCCGGGGTGTTCACCAACCAGCTGCGCAATGAACTGGGCGACCGCACCGAAATCCGCGTGCAGACCCAGGAGCAGCCGGCGATCTGGGTGCACCAGCCCAGCTACGGCGAGCAGTGGCTCAAGGTGCCGCTGTATGCCCACCCGTTGCGTGGCCAGCGGGTCTGGCTGGTGGTCAGTTGGCTGACGCTGATCGTCATGCTGTCGACCGCCGCCGCCTGGATATTCGTGCGCCAGCTCAACCATCCCCTGCAGACCCTGGCCCAGGCCGCCCGGCGTATTGGCCAGGGCCACAGCGTACGTTTGCTGGATACCAGCGGGCCTGCGGAGATCGCCGAGGTCTATCGCGCCTTCAACCAGATGGCGCAGGATGTCGAGCAGGCCAGCAGCGACCGTGCCCTGCTGCTGGCCGGCGTTTCCCATGACCTGCGCACGCCGCTGACGCGCATGCGCCTGTCCACCGAGCTGATGTCCGACGCCGAGCCGGAACTGACCGAGGGCATGATCCGCGATATCGAGGACATGGACGCCATTCTCGATCAGTTCATGGCCTATATCCGCGATGGCAGCGCCGAGCCGTGCGAGCCCTGCGACCTGAATGAACTGATTCGCGAGGTGGTCACGCCGGTCAACGCCAGCGAACAGCTGGTGCGCCTGTGCCTGGAGCCGGTGCCGGAACTGGCGCTGCGCCGTCTGTCGATCAAGCGCCTGCTGACCAACCTGATCGAGAATGCACTGAACCATGGCGGCACCGGCGTGGAAATCTCCAGTCACCTGGAGCGCAGCGCCATCCAGCCCTGCGTGGTGGTCAGCGTGCTCGACCGCGGGCCGGGTATCGACCAGAGCGAAGGGGAAGACCTGTTCACGCCGTTCATTCGCGGCGACCGGGCGCGCTCGACCAAGGGCACCGGCCTGGGCCTGGCCATCGTCAAGCGCATCGCCGACAGCCATGGCATCAGCGTGCAACTGCTCAACCGCAGCGGTGGTGGTACCGAGGCGCGACTGCGTTTTCCGGTGCCGACGCTGTGAGCTGCCACCGGGTACCGGTGCAGGCCGGCGTGTAGTGGACCTACGCTACGCCGGCGATACTTGCCCCACCGTGCAAACCCGTCGTCGAGTCGAGCGCGACCCGAGGCGCTCGACAACCCGAGATGTAGCGCACCTGCACTACCTGTAATCTCTGCCGAGCAACCGGGGTGTAGCGCGCCTGCGCTACGCCTGCGGCTTCAGCCCTGCAATACACCAGCCTGCGCCAGCGCCTGCTCGATGGCCTGCAGGTCGGGAATCAGCAGCTCCTGCTGCTCGCCGGCCAGGCGTACTGGCTGACTGATGAACTGACTGGGCGCACCGGCAGCCTCGATTTCACCACGCAGCACCTTCTTCGAGCGTGGAATGCCGGCTATCCGCATGCCGATGAAACTCACCCCCTGGCGCTCCCCCACGGCGTTGAGGATAAGCGTGCGCGGCACCTGCGGTTCGCTCGCCTGCGGCTGCCCCAGCAGCACCTCCGGATCGATCAGCGGTACCTTCTGGTCTCGCCACTGGGTCCAGCCGAGAAACCAGGCAGGTCCAGCGCTGGCCGCCTGGCTCAGGCGGTACCCGGCCAGCTCGGCCACCGCCACGTTGGGCAGCAGCAACGGCTGCCCGGCCAGCGGGATAATCAGGCCGTTGAGGCTTTCCAGTGCATCTGACATACCATGAATCCTCTTGATCTAGGGCCTGTTGATGTTTCAACCGGCCAGCGGACGTTCCTGTTCAAGCCATTGGCGCATGGCGACGGCCAGCTCCTCGGGTGATCCTTCGCGGCTGCTGTAGCCCGCCTGCCGCACCGCCTGGGGCATGGTCGCGCAGGCTGCACTGGCGGCGCTCTGGGTCCATATTTCCATGCCCTGGCGACGCATCCGCCCGCAGGCCTCCACGCCATCCTCGCCCATGCCGCTGAAAATGATCGCCCCGCAGCTCGGCGCAAAAGCCACCGCCAGCTCATCCAGCAGGCTTTCGATCGCCGGCTGGTAGGCGCCCGGCCAGGGCCGGTCGTGCATCTGCAGCTGTCCCTGCGGGCCGAAGCTCAGCGTCTGGCTGATCGGCGCCACCAGCACCTCACCGGGCTGCAACTGGCTGCCCTCGACGCAGTTGCGGATATGCCAGGCGTTCTCGCGGCCGAGAATGCGTGGCAGCTGCTGCTCGAAACCGGCATCGATATGCTGCGCATAGACGAAGGCGATCGGCAACTGCGCCGGCAGCGCATCGAGAAAGCGCTTGACCGCCGCCGGCCCACCCAGCGAGGCACCGAGCAGCCACACACAACAGTGCGTCTGCGGCGGTTGCACCGGCGCAGACGGCAGGCTCGGCAACACCGCCGGCTCGCCGAGCAGTGCGCACAGTTTGCCGAACAACCGACGCTGCCAGCGAACATGATCCTCATGCTGCGGCGGCGGTATTTCACCGGCACCGAACAGCAGCGGCACCGGGCTGTGTTCCAGCAGCCAGTCCACCAGCGGCGACTCCTCGGCCATGTCCAGCAGCCACAGGTCGGTCATCACCGCGCCCAGCTGGGCCGGCTGTACCTGCGCCGGCAGGGCGTTAAACACCACCCGGTAACCGAATGCCTGCACCGCCTGCGCCAGGCTGCTGCGCCCGCTGTTGCTGGCCACCAGCAGCGCCACCGCCGGAGCCGGAGCAGGCGCCGGTGTCTCAGTCACGGCGGTTGACCAGACTGCCGATCAGTTCCAGCAGTTGGGCTTCCTGGTAGGGTTTGCCCAGGTACTCGTTGACCCCCAGGCTGCGGGCCCGCTCGCGGTGTTTCTCACCGGTACGCGAGGTGATCATGATGATCGGCAGATCCTTCAGCCGCTCGTCGTGGCGTACCAGGGTGGCTACCTCGAAGCCATCCATGCGCGGCATCTCGATATCCAGCAGCATGATGTCCGGCTGCAGGTCCTGCAGCCGGGCGATGGCCTCGACTCCGTCCTTGGCGGTGATCACTTCCATGCCATGGCGCTCCAGCAGGCGGCTGGTGACCTTGCGCACGGTAATTGAATCATCCACCACCATCACCAGGGTCGAGCGCCGGCTCTGCGGTGCCGCCCGCTCGGCCGCCAGCTGCTGCTGCGAATGCAGCGCCTGCTGGGCGCGGATCACCGCCAGCAGATCGAGAATCACCACCACCCGACCATCCCCGAGGATGGTCGCCCCGGAAATACCGGGCACCACGGCGAACTGCCGACCGAGGCTCTTCACCACGATCTCCCGGGAGCCAGCCAGCGAGTCGACCTGCACCGCCACACTGTGCTCGGCACCGCGCACCAGGATCACCGGCAGCGGCAGGCTGTGACCACTGAGCCGGGGCTGCTGACCGGTGACCAGCAGGTCACCGATGTAGCGCAGGTCGTACTGCTTGCCAGCATACTCGAAGGGCGGCGCATCCGGCGCGTAGTAGGCCTCCAGCTCGTATCCGGAGACCCGCACGATACCTTCGATGGTATTCAACGGGATGGCGTACAAGTCGTCGCCGGAATACACCATCAGCGCCCGGTTGACCGATACGGTGAAAGGCAGGCGGATAATGAAGGTGGTACCGGCCCCCGGCTCGGTGGACAGCGTCATGCTGCCCCCCAGTTGCTTGATCTCGGCATTGACCACGTCCATGCCGACGCCGCGGCCGGAAATCTGCGTGACCCGCTGCGCGGTACTGAAACCGGCCTCAAGGATGAACTGCAGCACTTCCTGGTCGCTCAATTGGGCATCGGCGTCCATCAGGCCGCGCTCGATGGCCTTGCTGCGCACCGCGTCCAGGTCGACGCCGCTACCGTCATCGGCCAGGCGGATAATGATCTCGCTGCCTTCACGGTGCAGCTCCAGGCTGATCCGGCCGCTCTCCGGCTTGCCCTGTTCGGCCCGCAGTGCCGGCACTTCGATACCGTGGTCGACGGCATTGCGCAGCATGTGTTCGAGTGGACCCATCATGCGCTCGAGCACGCTGCGGTCCATTTCCCCTTCGGCATTGCCCACCGCCAGGGTGACCTGCTTGCCCAGCTCTGCGGATACCTGCCGTACCACCCGGCGCAGACGCGGCAGCAACCGCTCGAAGGGCACCATGCGGGTACGCATGAGACCCTCCTGCAGCTCGGTGTTGACCCGCGCCTGCTGCAGCAGCAGGGTCTCGGCATCCCGACTCTTGGCCGCCAGCGTCTCCTTCAGGTCGAACATGTCCGAGGCCGACTCGAACAGCGAACGGGACAGTTGCTGCAACTGCGAGTAACGGTCCATTTCCAGCGGATCGAAATCCTCGTAGGCCTGTTCGATCTCCTCTTGGTGGCGTGACAGGATCTGCGCCTGGGTCTCCATGTCCAGGCGCCGTAGCTGGTCACGCACCCGCTCGATGGTGCTTTCCATATCGGTCAGCGTCTGGCTGATATCGCTGACCTGCTGCTCGACGCGGCCACGGAAGATTGACGTCTCGCCAGCCAGGTTGACCAGTTCCTCGAGCAGCGGCGCCGGTACCTTGATGGTTTCCTGCACCGACGCGCGACTGTTCGTGGCCTCCACCGGCCGATCCCCGGCCATCGCCTGCTGCAGGATGGCCCGCACCTCGGCCAGGGTCTGCTGCGTATCGGCGCCAGCTGCTGCGGCGGGCGCCTCGACCAGTGGGCCCGGGGTTACCGGCAGGGTCCATTCCACCGCCGGGAAGTCCTGTCCGGCGGCCAGTTGCTCGACACCGGTCTGCAGTTCGTCCAGCAGCGCGTCCAGGCCGTTGGATGCGCTGGGACTGGTCTGCTGCAACGCCGTTTCCAGGCGCCGCGCCTGTTCCGCCAGGGCCTGCTGGTCAGCCAGACGGGCACTGCCCTTGAGGGTCTGGATACGGTGCAGCAGCTCCTGCGCCGCCTGCGGCTCGGCCTCGCGGCGGGCCAGCAGTTCGGCGCAGGGTTGCAGCAGCTCGCCGGCCTCTTCCAGGAACATGCCCAGCATGCCTGATACCGGCGCTGCCAGGGTCAGCAGTGGTGTCTCGACCGGCGCGGCGGCGGGCGGCTCGACGGGCGCCTCGCTGGGCAACCGCGGTGGCCGGTCCGGCTCGGCGCGGAAATCGCGGATCGCCCGGATCAGCGCCATGCCGTCGCTGATCGAACGTCCGCCGATGATCCCCTCGACCATCTCCGCCAGGCCGTCCTGGCAGGCCTGCAAGAGTTCGGGCAAGCCCTGCAGGATATCGAAGCGGTGCGCCGCCAGCCCTTCGTAGAGGAATTCCAGTTCGTGGGCCAGATCGCCCACCGGACGAATCTCGGCCATGCGCGCGCCGCCCTTGAGGGTGTGCAGGTCGCGCAGCAGGGCATGCAGCGGGGCATCGTCGTCGGTATCGGCCAGCCACTGCTGCAGGCTGGCTGCCGAGGTATCGAGTATTTCCTGAGCTTCCTCGAGGAAGATATCCACCAGTTCGGCATCGGTACCGGCATCGCCGGGGTTCCATATACCCTGCGCAACATCTGCGATAGGGGCAGCCAAGGGCGTCGGGCTGGGTTCCGGCTGCTCGATAGGCCGGGTGAACAGTGCCTGCAGCGCCTGCAACTCGGCAGTTGCCGGCTGGATATGCTGGTGTGCGGCGACCTGGTCCATCATGCCGATCAGCCGCTCATGACCCTGGGCCAGACACGCGGCCACCTCGTCGCTGAACGGCAGGCGCTTGCCCAGCAGCGCCTCATGGACATCTTCCAGCCCCTGGCACAGCTCATCGATCGGCCCCAGTTCGACTTCCACCGCCACCTCCGCCAGGGCACGCAACGCGCGGGCCACGGCGGCATGCTCGACGGTTGCCGGCTCCTGCAGCAATTCATCCGCCGCATCCAGCAGCAGGTCTATGCCCTCGGTGAGGAAGATCGACAGCAGGTCGGTATCGCTGGCTCCCTCGAGCTGCGAACGGCTGCTGTCGCGCTTCTCCAGGGCATCGCGGTGAATCGTTTCAAGCCGCTGCAGGAAGGCCTCGGTGCCGTCGATCGGACGATTGGCGTCGTCCTGCTCCTGCCAGCCCCGCAGCATGCCCAGCGCATCGCCGAGCAGTTCGACCAAGGCATGGTCGGCCGGGATCAGGTTGGCCTTGAAGTCCTTGGTCAGTTTCTCCAGTGGTGTCGCCAGACGTGCGATCGGCTGGATACCGGCCATGTGCGCGCTGCCCTTGAGCGTGTGCAGCGCACGCTGCAGGGCATCGCTCAGTGGGCATGGCAGGCCCTGCTCGCACTTGTCGAGGAAGGCACTGATCTGCTCTATATGAGTCTGGGTTTCAGCCCGGAAGATTTTCAGCAGCAGCGGGTCCAGCTCGGTCTGTGCACTGGCGGTAATCGTCGGCGGCGCTTCCGGCTCGGCCTCGAGTTGCTGCTCCGCGGCGGCTTGCTCCGGCTGTTCCGCTGGCTCCATGGCAGGTGGCGGATAGTCTGCCAGCGGCGCGTCGATCGCATCCGGCTCACTGTCAGTGTCTTCGACCAGATCCGCTGCGGGCAACTCCTCCAGCTCTGGCAGGGTTGGCAGTTCGGAGGCTGGCGGGATATCCATCGGCAGCTCCGGCTCGCTCGCCGACAGGTCCTCGAGCTGCACTTGCGCGGCCTCATCCTCCGGCAGTTCCAACCCGGCAAACGGCTCCATCTCCGGCAACGGGATATCGTCCAGATCGATACTGTCACCGACGTTGTCGACACTGTCTGCCAGCTCAAGCTCGGCCATGTCCGGCTGCTCGATACTGTCGACCGCCTGCTGCGGCTCGGCAGGCTGCTCCTCGACAGTGACGCTGGGCAGCGTCTCGGGCAGCTCGCCACGGGCCAGGGCCTCGGCCTGGCTCGCCAGCCGTTCGACCTCCGGCAGCACCTGCTGACGGCCGGCAGCGAAGCCCTCCAGCAGCGCCGGCATCAACGCGCGCACCGCGTTGACCACGGCAAATACCGGCGGACTGGCCGCCACATTGCCATCGATCACCCGGTTGAGCATGTTCTCCACCGCCCAGGCCAGCTCGGCCAGCACGCCGGCCTTGACCATGCGGCCACTGCCCTTGAGGGTATGGAAGCCACGCCGGACTTCCGCGCGTGATGCGCCGTCCTCGAGATCGGCCTGCCAACGGGGCGTGTATTCATCGAGGGTCTCCAGCACTTCGCCGACCTCCTCGATGAAGATTTCCAACAGTTCGGGATCGACCTCGTCATCGTCCCCCTCATCGGCTGTCGATACAGGGGTGGCCGGCGCTGGCGCTGGCGCAGCCCTTTCCTGCTCTGGCTCCTCGCTCTGCAACGCTTCCAGGTCGGCTGGCGCATAACCGAGCAGCGCCAGGCGCTGCTCGGCTACGGCGAGAATGCTGTCGCCCCGATCGGCATTGTCCTCGGCTACCCGCTCCAGGTAGTAATCGATGCTGGTGATCACATCCGCCAGGGCATCCAGCGCCTCCCAATCCGGTACCTGGCGCTCACGCAGCAATTGCCGGCTCAGGTACAGACGGCAGGCGGCCACCGCAGCGGCCGCGCGCTCCAGCGGCAGCATGGCCAAGCCTCCACGCACGCTGTTGAGCAGTTCGTCGACCGGCTCCAGCTGGCTGTAGTCCCACTGCCCGGCAATAAAGGCGTTGATCGCTTCACGGGTCTGCTCCAGTGCATTGCGTGCCTCGAATACCACCTGCTGCTGAATCTGCAGCATCTCCTGGGCGCTGGCCAACTGGCGTACCGGGCTACCCTCCGCGGTGGATTCGGTGGTCGCGCGCTCCATGGCGAAGATGCCATGCATGCTGGCCTCGACATACAGCATGCCGCCGGCGACTTCCATCAGTTGCGCATCGCTGGGCGCGGTGCTGGCCGAGGCCAGTTGCTCGACCCGCTCGATCTGCTCCTGCAACACCCGCCGCGGCTGGCCCAGGCCCAGTACCGCCAGGGTATCGGCAATCCGCTTCATGTTCGGCAACAGCGCGTCCAGTTCCTCTGTGCGCCGCTCGTTGCTGCGCACGAACAGGTCAAGGCGCTCCTTGACCTGCAGCAGCTCCTCGTTCAGCGCCAGCGCCACCGACTGCATGGTGCCGCGGTCCGGTCCGACCAGCGGGCTGTCGCTGGGCTGGGCCTGTGGCTCGGCGTCGACCCACAGCGCCTGCAACTGGTAGTGCTGCTGCAAGGCGTCGAGGCGTGGGCTGTTGCCACCGCTCTTGGCCACATAGAACAGCAGGTTGCGCAGCAGCTCGGGAGCCGGTGCACGCTGGCTGACCAACGCCGGCTCGTCCAGCAGCTGGCGCAATTCGCGGTCGGCCTGGCGCAACAACTGGCGGATGGCCGCACCATTGTCGATACTGCCGTACTCCAGGCCCTCGGCAACGCCGGCGAAGATCGCCCACAATTCGGCAAAGCGGGTACCCTGGAACAGCTGTTCAAGGCGGACGAACACCCGTCCCAGCTGCTGGCTGCTGCGCTGCACGTCCTGTTCGCGAATGATCGCCGCATGGGCGATCTGCATGGCCTGGCGCAACTTGCGCAGTTGCAGCACCACCTGTTCACTGGAGAAGTCGACCTGGCGCTCGGCCGCAGCCTCCTGGCCGGCCTTCAACTCGGGATTGAACAGCGCGTTTTCCGACAGCAGCTTTTCACCCCGTGCCGTGCGCATGTCGTTCAACAATGGCAGCAGCAGCAACGGCAGGTCGCGCCGCCCACGCTGCACCCGGTCGAGGTAGGCGGGCATCTGCAGGATCGCCTGCATCAGGACTTCCAGCGCCTCGGACTCGCGACTGCAACTGCCATGCATCAGCGCCTGGGCGAGCTTCTCCATTTCCTCGGCCAGCAGCGCCGCGCCGTAGAATTCCACCATCTGCAAGGTGCCATGGACCTGATGGATATAGGTCAGGCAAAAACGCAGGCGCGTCGTATCCCCGGGGTTGTCGACGAAGGCTTTCAGTGCCTGACGCGCTTGGTTCAGCGTCTCGGAAATTTCGCCTTTAACCCAGTCGAGGGCGACATAATCATGCCGATCACCCATAGTCACTCCAGACATTCCATGCTGCCCCGGCGCCTGTAGGCCTGTACCCGGTCATCGGCTACCGGCTCAAGCAGGGGATTGTTCCAGTCCATTATTTCACCCGGTCCGATGACCAGCATACCGCCCGGTGCCAATCGCAGCGCCAATTGGTTGAGCAGGTTGCGACGGCGCCAGCGCCGGAAGTAGATGAGCAGGTTCTGGCAGAAGATGATATCCAGGTCCCGGATCGGAGCCTGGGCCAGTTCCAGGATGTTCAGCCGGGTGAAGCACACCCGGTCACGCAGCGCCGGGGCTACCCGGTATTGCCCACCCTGCAGCGGTTGCAGCCATTGTTCGACTTCAGCCCCGGTCAGGCCGCCCAGGCGACCTGCGGCGTAGTGCCCGAGACGCGCCTGATCCAGCGCGCGCTGGCTGATATCGCTGGCCCAGATACCGTAGTCCCGCCGGTCCTGGCCGGCTTGCGCCAGCGCCTGCTCCATGATGATCGCCAGGGAATAGGCCTCCTCGCCGCTGGCGCAACCGACACTCCACAACTGCAGCGGCCCGCGGCTGCCGGACAGGCGCCCGGCAAGAAACTGCGCCACGCAATCATAGGAGGCGCGGTGGCGCATGAAACTGGTCTCGCGTACCGTCAGCCACTCGATCAGCGCCGACCATTCCAGGGCTCCGTCGATGCCGGCGGTGATGTGTTCGTAGTACGCCTGGTAGTCGCCAATACCCAGTTCGCGCATGCGCGCGCCCAGGCTGGTCTGCAGGTAGGCCTGGCGCTGCTGGCTGACGCAGACACCGGTACGCTGCTCCAGCAATGCCTGCCACTGACGGAACTGCGCTCCGTCCATGTCTGGCAACTGCTGTAATGACCAGTGTGGCGTTCTCTGCACTATGCGACCCTCGCGGTGCTCTTATCGGAGCGGCCATCCAGCCGCTCCCTGCGCTTTACTCAGCCCTGCTGTCCAGGCAGGGTGAAGCCATCCACCGACTGACGCATGCTCTCGGCCAGGGTGGCCAGCTCACCGATGCTGCGCGCCGTGGTGGTGGTACCCGCCGAGGTCTGCGAGGTGATCTCCTGGATCACGTTCATGGTGTTGGAGATATGGCCCGCCGAGGACGCCTGCTGCCGCGCCGCGTTGGAAATGTTCTGGATCAGCGCCGCCAGGCTGGTGGATACCTTTTCGATTTCCTCCAGGGCGACACCGGCGTCCTGGGTCAGGCGCGCACCGCTGACCACTTCCGAGGTGGTCTGCTCCATGGAGATCACCGCCTCGTTGGTATCGGTCTGAATGGTCTTCACCAGCGCCTCGATCTGCTTGGTCGCCGCCGAGGAACGTTCCGCCAGGCGCTGTACCTCGTCGGCGACCACCGCGAAGCCGCGGCCGGCGTCACCGGCCATGGAGGCCTGGATGGCGGCGTTCAACGCAAGGATGTTGGTCTGGTCGGCAATGTCGTTGATCAGACTGACGATGTCACCGATCTCCTGGGAGGACTCACCCAGGCGCTTGATTCGCTTGGAGGTGTCCTGGATCTGCTCGCGGATGACGTCCATGCCGGCGATGGTGCTCTGTACCACCTCGTTGCCCTTGTTGGCGATGGCTACCGAGCGTTCCGCTACCGCGGCGGACTCGGCGGCGTTGGCCGATACCTGGTCGATGGACACCGCCATCTCGTTCACCGCCGCCGAGGCGCCGGCGATTTCCTGGGCCTGGTGCTCGGAGGCTTCGGCCAGGTGCATGGCCGTGCCCTGGGTTTCCTGGGCCGCGGCGGCTACCTGCAGGGCGGTATGGTTGATGGTTTCCACCAGCGCGCGCAGCTGGTCGATGGAGTAGTTGATGGAGTCGGCGATTGCCCCGGTGAAGTCCTCGGTTACCGTGGCTTCCGCGGTCAGGTCACCGTCGGCGAGGTCGGCGATCTCATCGAGCAGACGCAGGATCGCTGCCTGGTTGCGCTCGTTGGTGGCAGCGGTCTCGGCCAGGCGCTGACGGGTTTCACGGGTCATCTGCACGCCGATCAGCAGGATGCTGCCCAGCGCGATGATACCCAGCAGGTAACCGAGCAGGGTGTTGATCCAGCGCGCATCACTGCGTTTCTCGAAGGCGTCGGACAGGTCCGAGACGTTGTCCAGCAACGCCTGAGAGTCGGTGAAGATGTTGTTCGCCGCCAGGCGCACCTGGTACAGCTCCGGCGAGGTCAGCAGGATCTGGTCCACCGACTCGGCAACGAAGCCGAACAGATCGGCGATTTCCTCCAGCCGGCCTACCGCGTCGGGATCGGTCACCTGGCTGACGCCGATCACCTCGTTGCCCTGCAGCATGCCTTCCAGTACCCGACCGAACAGGCTGGCGTCACGGCCGAAGCTGTCGGCGGCCAGTACCGCGTCATCATCCCCGGTCAGTACCCGGTTCACCGAACCGAGGATACGCTCGGCCAGCAGCGACTGGCGTTGGGCGATGGAGACCTGGTCTGCCGGCGCGCCGCTGTCGATCAGCACGTCAACCACGTCCTCGTATTCGATCTGCAGCTGCGGCACGGTATCGGACAGGGTCGCGGCGACCTCGTGCAGCGAGAGTACCGTGTTCTGGCTGCTGAGGATGGCGTCGGCGTTGGCACGCACCTTGTCCCAGTCGGCCTGGGCCCGTGCCAGTGGCTCCTGCAGCGTGTCCGGGGTCGGCGGCAGACCGGTTTCCTCGCGCCCATCGGTGAGGTAGCCCCAGCGCTCCTCGAAGTCGTTGCGCGCCTCCAGCAGCAGGCCGAAGGCTTGCTGGGTTCCGGTGGCCGCTTCGGTCGCCGACTTGGAAATCTGCTGCGACAGTACCCGCAGCTCGCCGGAGTGACCTATGTATTCGGTATCGTAGGAACTCTGCACGTTCACATAGACGAAGTTGATGAACAGCAGAATCAACGACAGGATCAGCGCGGCGAACAGGCCACTGATGTTACGGTTGCTGCGTAAAGTGGACAGTATGTTGGTATCAAGCTTTTTCATTTTCTGGCCCCTACCTGGCCTACCGCATGCTTCTTGAAGTCCTGAATTGGTGCGTGCCAGGCTGACTGCCGGGCCGCCCCTCCCCGATCAGATCGCCACGTCAAGGAACGCCTGGTCGCGCGCCAGGGCCCGGAAATTGAATATCAGTGATGCCTGATCCCCGACATAGGCACCCACCACAAATGGCCTGAATCGTTCCGCAAGGGCAGGCACCGAGGTGGTAAAGCTGCTTACTGGAAAATGCTGCATGCCGAACAGCTCATCGACCAGCAGACCGACGAACAGGTCGTCGCGGTCGAGCACCAGCACTCGGCGCTGCTTGCGCGGCGCGCTGGCCGTGGCGCCGAAGAACTGGCTCAGGTCGATGATCGGCAAAAGCCGGCCACGTACGTTGGCTACGCCTCTGACCCAGGACTTGACCCGGGGCAGCGCGGTATAACGCGGCTCATGGAGAATTTCGCTGACCTCGCCCATGGCTGCCACCATGGTCTGCCCAGCCAGGCGGAAACCGACACCACTCCAGGTTTCGGCCACCATGGTCTGCGCCGGCAGACCGCTGGCCAGCTGGCGGCAACGTTCCGCCAGCTGCTGGAGAAGGTCGAAAGGATGTATTGTCTCTGACATGCCGTCCCTGTTGTCATTGTGCGCCGCCGCCAGCGGCGCCATCGGTCAGTGGCCGAGCACCGACTTCACGGTCTGGATCAGCGTGGCTTCCTCGACCGGCTTGGTCAGGTAGTCCCTGGCGCCCTGGCGCTTGCCCCAGACCTTGTCGGTTTCCTGATCCTTGGTGGTGACGATGATCACCGGGATACTGCCGGTTTCCGGGTCCTTGGTCAGCTGCCGGGTGGCCTGAAAGCCGTTGAGCCCCGGCATGACGATATCCATCAGCACCACGTCGGGTTTCTCCTGGCGGGCCAGCGCCACGCCGTCGGCACCGTTTTCCGCCTTGAGCACCTCGAAACCGTGCTTTTCCAGCATGCCGCTGAGCTTGTACAACTCGGTCGGCGAATCATCCACTACTAATATGCGAGCCATTTTTCCCCCTGGATATTCAAATTGTGCCGGCGGAGCCTCAGTTCCCCACTGATCCGGCCAGGTGCTTTTCCGACTGCGGAACATGGGCACGGATGGCGCCCAGCAACTCTTCCTTGCTGAATGGCTTGGTCAGGTATTGATCGGAGCCGACGATGCGCCCCTTGGCCTTGTCGAACAGCCCGTCCTTGCTGGACAGCATGATCACCGGCGTGGAGCGGAACGCCGTGTTGTTCTTGATCAGGGCACAGGTCTGATAGCCGTCGAGGCGCGGCATCATGATGTCGACGAAGATGATATCGGGGTGGTTGTCAGCAATCTTGGCCAGGGCATCAAAGCCGTCGACGGCGGTGATGACGTTGCATCCGACCTTTTTCAGCAGCGTTTCCGCCGTACGCCGAATGGTCTTGCTGTCATCAATCACCATGACCTTCAGGCTCTCGAAATTTTCTTCCATAAACACAGCCCTTGTTATGTACGGCGGTCAGTTGCAGGGCGGTCAGGCGCTGCCCGGGACCGACCAATTCCATTTCCGGCTACTTTTAACATAGATTTATCAGGCAATCCATAAAGCCTTCCCGGCGATGAGACATCCTGCGACTTCGGTCATCCTTTCATCGCAACCGGGGCAGAGGGTACACTGCCATCACTTCCCCAACATGACAGCGACCCAATTTCCCATGAGCATTCGCATTGGTATCGTCATGGATCCGATCAGCGCGATCCATTACAAGAAAGACAGTTCCCTGGCCATGCTCCTGGCGGCCCAGCAGCGCGGTTGGGAGCTCAACTACATGGAGCCCCAGGACCTCTACCTGCAGGACGGCCAGGCCATGGCCGGCATCCGCCCGCTGGAGGTGTTCGCCGATCCGCAGTGCTGGTATCGGCTCGGTAGCGAGCAGCAGGCGCCGCTGGCAGGTCTCGATGTGATCCTGATGCGCAAGGACCCGCCGTTCGACAACGAATTCCTGTATGCCACGCATATCCTCGAAGCGGCCGAACGCGCCGGGGTGCTGGTGGTCAACCGCCCGGCCAGCCTGCGCGACTGCAACGAGAAACTGTTCGCCACACGCTTCCCGCAGTGCTGCCCGCCGAACACCGTATCGCGCCGCGCCGATATTCTGCGCGCTTTCATCCGGCAGCACAGTGATGTGATTCTCAAACCGCTGGACGGCATGGGCGGGTCGATGATCTTCCGCGTTCGCCAGGACGATCCCAACATCAGTGTCATCATCGAGACGCTGACCGAACATGGCCAGCAGCAGATCATGGCCCAGCGCTACCTGCCGGCGATCAAGGAAGGCGACAAGCGTATCCTGATGATCAATGGCGAGCCGGTACCCTATTGCCTGGCACGCATTCCGCAGGCAGGTGAAACCCGTGGCAACCTGGCCGCCGGCGGGCGTGGCGAAGCCCGGCCGCTGAGCGAGCGCGATCGCTGGATCGCCGCCGAAGTCGGCCCCGAGCTGCGCCGTCGCGGCCTGCTGTTCGTCGGCCTGGATGTGATCGGTGACTACCTTACCGAGATCAACGTGACCAGCCCGACCTGCATCCGCGAGATCGATGCCGCCTACGATACCGATATCGGCGGGCAATTGATGGATGCCATCGAGCAACAGCTCAAAGCGCGACCTAGGGTCTGTTGACATTTCATCATAAACCACGCCGGCGCCTGTTTTTGCGCGAGGCAAGGCGCGAGGAGAGAAATTTGGTCATTCCAAATGAACGACGAGTAACGCAGCATCGCGCAAAAACAGGCCCGGCCCTTCGGGTTGCGCGTAAAAACTCGCCATGCGTCGTTGTGGGACTTGGCAAGGGAATGACCATTGCCTGCGTCCCACGCCTAGCCTGGCGAGTTTTTACGCTGCAACGCGGATTATGATGAAACGTCAACAGACCCTAGTGCGTAGACTTTTTTTCCGGACAGGGGCAGACTGCACGCCAGTTTGCCTCGTCTATGGATAGCATGAATACAGCAGCGACGCCGCCATCACCCGCTCGTCCGGCCACCCCGGCCATCGAGCCCAGGGACCGCCTCGGGTTCACCCTGTTTCTGGCGGCCGTGCTGCACGCCCTGGTGATTCTCGGCATCACCTTCGAGCTGCCCAGCCCCAGCGAGCTGTCGCGGAGCCTGGAAATCACCCTGGCCAGCCAGCCAGCCGAGGAAAAGCCGGACAACCCCGACTACCTGGCGCAGTTCAACCAGCAGGGCAGCGGCACCCTGGATGACAAGGCCGCGCCCAGCACACCCGAGCAGAGTGTGTTCCAGGACAGCGAGATCAAGCCGGTGGCGCCGGTCGAACAGGCCGCACCGCCACCCGAGCCCAGCGCCCCGGAAAAGGTCATCACCACCACTGCGCCAGCCCCGGACAAGGTCGCGACCAAACCCGCCGAGCCCGACCCGCTGGACGCGCCGCGGGCCAGCCAGCGCTTCGACATGTCGCGCCTGTCCGAGGAGATCGCCAGCCTGGAGGCGCAGCTGGCCGAGGAGCGCCAGCAATATGCCAAGCGCCCGCGGGTGCACCGCATCAATGCCGCCTCGACCATGCAGGACAAGGGTGCCTATTACAAGGACGCCTGGCGGCGCAAGGTCGAGCGCATCGGCAACCAGAACTATCCGGCCGAAGCCCGCAGCCAGGGCATCTACGGCAACCTGCGACTATTGGTGGCGATCAACCGCGACGGCTCCCTGCGCGACGTGCAGATCCTCGAGTCCTCCGGCCACCGGGTGCTGGACAATGCCGCGCTGCGCATCGTCCGCCTGGCGGCGCCCTATGCACCCTTTACCGGCGAGCTGATGGATATCGACGTACTGGAGATCATCCGTACCTGGCGCTTCGAGCCGGGTGACCGTATCTCCAGTTTCTGAAGCCCGAGGTCTGTTGAGGCTTCATCACGAACCGTGTTGCTGTGTATGGCCAGCCGGCCAACCTCCCCCTCTCCCCCCGGCCCCTCTCCCGCAAGGGGCGAGGGGTGACTCGCGCATGAGGCGCCGCGGTTAGCCTGAAATATCTGCCAATGCAAAGAGTGCTACTCACCCCTGAGATTTCATAGAAAACAGGAGGGCATCCCGACTGAGACTGTTCGTGATAACTACCTGCCGCTGCAAATGGAATATGGCCTTCGATATCGCAAGCCAGCGACTGCGAGCCTACTCATAGCTGATAGGTGCAGGCTAAGCACAGTATTCCATGCGCGAGTCACCCCTCGCCCCTTGCGGGAGAGGGGCCGGGGGAGAGGGGAGGCCCAGCTACATACCGGAAGCCTCTGGGGCCTGTTGACGCTTCCCGCTCCGCTCGCTCTTGCCCTCGGCGCCCGTCCACCCAATACTATGCGCCATGACCCAGACATTACCGACGTACCTGAAACACCACTTCCTGATCGCCATGCCGCACATGGAGGATCCGCGTTTCGCGCATAGCGTGATCTACCTGTGCGAGCACAACGAGGAAGGCGCCATGGGCCTGGTGATCAACCGGCCCAGCGGCCTCAACCTGGGCGACGTACTGGAGCAGACCTCGCCCGAGCTGAGCGTGCCGCTGGAAGTGGGCGGGCGCACCGTATTCAATGGCGGCCCGGTACAGAGCGAGCGCGGCTTCGTGCTGCACCGTGGTCCCGGGCAATGGGAGTCGAGCCTGGACCTGGGCCCGCTGCAACTGACCACCTCGCGGGATATCCTGGTGGACATGAGCCGTGGCCAGGGCCCCAGCGAGTCCTTCGTCGCCCTCGGCTATGCCGGCTGGGAAGCCGGCCAGCTGGAACGCGAGCTGGTCGACAACGTCTGGCTCAGCTGCCCGGCCGACTACCAGATCCTGTTCGAAGTGGATGCGGAGCAACGGCTGGAGGCTGCCGCGCGCAGCCTGGGTATCGATCTCAACCTGCTCACCAGCCAGGCGGGCCACGCCTGATGGGTGCCGCTGCCCAGCGCGTGCTCGGTTTCGATTACGGTACCCGCCAGATCGGCGTGGCGGTCGGCCAGACGCTGACCGGCAACGCCCGCCCCCTCAAGGAACTGCGCGCCCGCGACGGCATCCCCGACTGGGAGCAGATCGCCGCGCTGCTGCGCGAATGGCAACCCGACGCCCTGGTGGTCGGCCTGCCGCTGAACATGGACGGCAGCCCCAGCGACATGAGCGCGCGCGCGGAGAAATTCGCCCGCCGCCTGCACGGTCGCTTCCAGCTGCCGGTGCACTGTGTGGACGAGCGCCTGTCCACCTTCGAAGCCAAGCAAACCCTACGCGACAGCGGACGCGGCACGCCGGCCAGTTACCGGGACAACCCGGTCGACAGCCTGGCCGCCGCCCTGCTGCTGGAAACCTGGCTGGCCAGCCAGATCAAGGAGACATGATGGACGCACTGCCCGAAGTCGACCCCTTATTGCAGCGCATGGGCGAAGAACTGACCGCCTGGCTGGATCGCAACCAGCGCACCGATCCGGCGGTGGTCGGCATCCATACCGGTGGCGCCTGGGTCGCCGAGCGCCTGCGTGACCGCTTCCTGCCCGACGCACCGCTGGGCAGCCTGGACATCGCCTTCTACCGTGACGACTTCGCCCAGATCGGCCTGCAGCCGGGGGTGCGGCCGTCGGAGTTGCCGTTCAGCGTGGAGGACCGCCACCTGGTGCTGGTCGATGACGTGCTGATGACCGGCCGCACCATTCGCGCCGCGCTCAACGAGCTGTTCGACTATGGCCGACCGGCCTCGGTGACCCTGGTCACGCTGGTGGATATCGAGTCCCGGGAGCTGCCGATCCGCGCCGACATCCTCGGCGCCAGCCTGGCCCTGCCGCCCGGCCAACGGGTAAAATTGACCGGTCCCGAGCCGCTGCAACTGACCCTGAATCCCGTAGCCAAGCCATGAGAGCCCAATGAGCCTGAAATCCAGCCAACTGCAACTCAATCAACAGGGCCAGCTATGCCACTTCCTCGGCATCGACGGGCTACCCCGCGAACTGCTGACCGAGATCCTGGATACTGCCGACTCCTTCCTGGAGGTCGGTGAACGGGCGGTGAAGAAGGTGCCGCTGCTGCGCGGCAAGACCGTGTGCAACGTGTTCTTCGAGAACTCCACGCGCACCCGCAGCACCTTCGAACTGGCAGCCAAGCGGCTGTCTGCCGACGTGCTCAACCTGGATATCCAGACCTCCTCGACCAGCAAGGGTGAAACCCTGTACGACACCCTGCGCAACCTGGAAGCCATGGCCGCCGACATGTTCGTGGTACGCCACGGCAACTCCGGCGCCGCGCATTTCATCGCCGGTAACGTCTGCCCCGAGGTCGCCATCATCAACGCCGGTGACGGCAACCACGCCCACCCGACCCAGGCAATGCTCGACATGCTGACCATCCGCCGGCACCAGGCGCCGTTCGAGCAGCTGTCGGTGGCCATCGTCGGCGATATCATGCACTCGCGGGTAGCCCGCTCGAACATGGAGGCGCTGCGCATCCTCGGCTGTCCGGACATCCGCGTGATCGCCCCGCGCACCCTGCTGCCGGCCGGCATCGAACAATACGGCGTGCGTGTATTCAACGACCTGCGAGTCGGGCTGCGCGATGTCGACGTGGTGATCATGCTGCGCCTGCAGAAGGAACGCATGCAGAGCGGCCTGCTGCCCAGCGAAGGCGAGTTCTACCGCCAGTACGGCCTGACCAGCGACAGCCTGGCGCTGGCCCGGCCCAATGCCCTGGTCATGCACCCTGGGCCGATCAACCGCGGCGTGGAGATCGAATCGGCGGTAGCCGACGGGCCACAGTCGGTGATCCTCAAGCAGGTGACCTACGGCATCGCCGTGCGCATGGCCGTGATGTCCATGGCCATGGCCGGCCAGACCACCCAGCGCCAGTCCAGACAGGGAGCACAGTAAGCATGCGGATAACCATTGCCGGCGCCCGGGTTATCGACCCTGCCAGTCAGTTCGACCAGATCACCGACCTGCACATCGATGCCGGGCAGATCCACGCCCTGGGCCAGGCCCCGGAGGGCTTCGTCGCCGCCCAGACCATCGATGCCCGCGGTCTGATCGCCAGCCCCGGGCTGGTGGACCTGAACGTCAGCCTGCGTGAGCCGGGTTTCGGTCGCAAGGGCAACATCGCCAGTGAAACCCGCGCCGCCGCGGTCGGTGGCGTCACCAGCCTGTGCTGCCCACCGGACAGCCGTCCGGTGCTGGATACCCCGGCGGTCGCCGAACTCATTCTCGACCGCTGCGAGCGTGCCGGCCAGACCCGGGTGTTCCCCATCGGCGCCCTGACCAAGGGCCTGGAAGGGGAACAGCTCAGCGAGCTGGTGGCCCTGCGCGATGCCGGCTGCGTGGCCTTCACCCAGGGCCTGGCGCCGATCAGGGACAATCGCATCCTGCGCCGCGCGCTGGAATACGCCGCCGGTTTCGACCTGCCACTGATCTTCACCCCGCAGGACCCGGCGCTGGCCGAAGGCGGCGTCGCCCACGAAGGCCCGACCGCCGCCCGCCTCGGCCTGCCCGGCATTCCCGAGACCGCGGAAACCGTGACCCTGGCCCGCGACCTGCTGCTGATCGAGCAGACCGGGGTACGCGCCCACTTCAGCGGCCTGAGCAGCGCCCGCGCCATCGACATGCTGGCCGATGCCCAGGCCCGCGGCCTGCCCGTGACCGCCGACGTGGCCATGTACCAGTTGCTGCTGTGCGACGAGGACCTGGACGGCTATTCCAGCCTGCTGCACGTGATGCCGCCACTGCGCAGCAGCAGTGACCGCCGCGCCCTGCGCCAGGCGGTGCAGGCCGGGGTGATCCAGGCCATCGCCTCGCACCACCAGCCGCACGAACCGGAAGCCAAGCGGGTACCCTTCGCCGCCTCGGCGCCCGGTATCAGCAGCGTCGAGATCATGCTGCCGCTGGCCATGACCCTGGTCGCCGATGGCCTGCTGGAATTGCCGGCGGTGCTGGCCCGCCTGACCTCCGGCCCGGCCGCCGCACTGGGTCTGCCGGCGGGACGCATCGCCGTCGGCGATCGCGCCGACCTGGTACTGTTCGACCCGGCCGGCACCACCGAGATCGGCAAGCATTGGCTGTCCAAGGGCGACAACTGTCCATTCCTCGGCCAGGCGGCCCCGGGCTGCGTCAGCCACACCCTGTGCGATGGTCAACTGGTATTCCAGGCCTGAGGGTAAGCATCCATGGCAGCGTTCGGTCTGCGCGGCAAGTCTCTCCTGGCGCTCCTGCTGGCCTGCCTGCTGGCGCTGTTGCCGGCCGGGCTGATCGGCTGGCAGGTAGTGCAGAAGGTGCACGGCCACTTCGCCGAGGCCTTCGCCGGCAATATCACCCAGCTCAATCGCGAGAAGATCTATGCGCCGATCTCCCGCGAGCTGGCCCTGGCGCTGCGCTTCGCACGCTCGGAGGTTACCCGCCAGTGGCTGCTCGACGAGCAGAATCCGGACAAGCGCGAGCTGTTCTTCCGCGAGGCCGAGGGCTATCGCCGCGACTTCCGCGACCACGCCTACTTCATCGCGCCGCTGGATTCGCTCAACTACTACTTCAACAGCGATGAGCAGGCGTTCAGCACCCAGCCGCGCTACCGGATCGATACCCGTGATCCGGCCAACGCCTGGTTCACCGGCTCGCTGGCCACCACCGACAACTACAACCTGAACGTCGATCACAACCCGCAGCTCAACACCACCCGGCTGTGGTTGAACATCCTGGTGCGCGATAGCGATGGCTCACCCCTGGCACTGGCCGGCTCGGGGCTGGACCTGTCGAGCTTCATCGGTGAGTTCATCGCCAGCGAGCAGCCCGGGGTCACACCGATGATCCTCGATCGCAACGGCGCCATCCAGGCGCATCAGGACCGTTCGCTGATCGCCCTCAACTCCGGCGCCGACCAGCAGGCGCAGCCGGCCACCATGCTGCCTACCCTGGTCGGCGACGCGGCTGCGGTGACTGCCCTGCAGCAGGCACTGGCGCAGGCCGAAGCCAACCCTGGCAGCCTGCAGCTGCTGAACCTGCCGCTGCAGGGTCGCGAGCAGTTGCTGACCCTGACCTATGTGCCCGAGCTGAACTGGCATATCGCCAATGCCATCGACCTGAGCACCGCCAACATCATCGGTGGCCAGTGGCTGTGGCCGTTGTTGCTGGTCCTGGTGCTGATGCTGCTGGCCTTGACCCTGGTCTTCGCCGTGGGCATCGAGCGACTGCTGCTGCGCCCACTCAAACAGCTGCGGCAGAGCGCACAGGCGCTGGCGGCGGGTAACTACGACGTACGCCTGCCGAGCACCCGGGACGACGAGATCGGTGAGCTGAGCGATGCCTTCGCAGTGATGGTGGACAAGGTGCGCAGCCACACCCGGGACCTGGAAAGCCGCGTCCAGGAACGTACCTACAAGCTGGAGCAGGCCAACCGCGAGATGGCCAACGCCCACCAGAAGATCCGCGACTCCATCGACTACGCCAGCCTGATCCAGCGCTCGATCCTGCCGGACCGGTCACTGCTGGACATCTTTGGTGACGACCACGCAGTCCTCTGGCGCCCGCGCGACGTGGTCGGCGGCGACTTCTATATCTTCCGCGAGCTGGCCGAGCAGCAATACCTGCTGGGTGTGGTCGACTGCGCCGGGCATGGCGTACCCGGCGCGCTGATGACCATGCTGGCACATGCCGCGCTGGACCAGGCGATCAGCGACTGCCCGGCCACCGATCCGGCGGCCATGCTGCAACGCACCGATGAGATCCTGCGCGGCATGCTCAGCGACGCCCCGCAATTCCGCTCGCTGGCCACCAGCATGGATGCCGGTCTGGTGTGCGTCGATATGCGGGCGCGCCAGTTGTACTTCTCCGGCGCCAAGATCAGCCTGTACTGCAGCGATGGTGAGCTGGTCGAATGCATCGCCGGCGGTCGGCGGGCACTGGCCGACAAGCGGGTCGGCGAATATCGCAACGCCCAGATGCCGCTACACGCCAGCCAGACTTTCTACTTGTGCACCGACGGTTTTCTCGATCAGGCGGGGGGTGATCACGGTTTCGGTTTCGGCAACAGTCGCTTCGCCGAGATGTTGCGGCAACATGCGCAGTTGCCACTGGCCGAACAGAAGCATATCTTCAGCAACACCCTGGCCCGTTACCAGGGCGATTACCTGCAACGCGATGATATTACCATGCTACTTTTCCGCTTCGACTGAAGCCGCCGCCATCAGGAGCCGCCAAGCCCATGCTCGATCTTTACGCCATGCGCGAACAGTTCAGCCAGCAGCAGATCATGCTGTGTTTCAATGGCCCGATCTCCCGCAGCCTGCTGGAGGAAATCGGCAACGCCCTGCGCAACTACCTGGCGGCGGATCATGCCCATCCCTCGGCGTCCATGGATGTGTTCGCGGTGTATATCGAGATGACCCAGAACATTCGCCACTACATGACCCAGCGTGACTGGAGCGAGCAGGATGCCAGCGCTACCGTGGTGGTATCCCGTGACAGCGACGGGCGCTACGTGGTCTCGGCGGGAAATCTGGTCGAGCTGGCCGACGGCGAGCGGTTGGTCAGCAGCATCGACGCCCTGACCGGGCTGGACAAGAGCGAACTCAAGAGCCTGTACAAGGAGCAGTTGCGCCGGCCACGCGGGCAGGCATCGGCCAGCGGCGCCGGCCTCGGCCTGATCGACATCGCGCGCAAGTCGTCGGAACCACTGCAGGCTTCGCTGCGCCCCGCCGAGGCGGGACGCGCCTTCTTCAGCCTGCGCGCTGTCATCTGAACCGAGTGACCCCATCATGATCGATCTGCACATCCCGGCCACCCAGTCGTCCCCGGAAATCCACAGCGAGCATGCCCAGGGCAGGCTGGTACTGCGCGGCGACTCCTACCCGGAAAACTCCTATGAGCTGTTCAACCAGGTCTTCGAATGGATCGAGGGCTTCCTGGCCGGACAGCCGCGCCGTGCACTGAACCTGGAACTGCACCTGCTGTACCTGAACACCAGCAGCATCAAGGCGATGATGGAGATCTTCGATCTGCTGCAGGCCGCCCATGACCGCCAGCATCCGATCAGCGTCAGCTGGTTCTACGATGCCCGCAATGAGCGGGTCGCCGAGCTGGCCGAGGAGTTCAAGGAGGACTGCAGCTTTCCCTTCGATATCCTGGTCATGGAACGGAGCACACCGTGACCGCCGCCGGCCATGACCTGGAACAGCGCCTGATCAGCCTGCTGCAGGACAGCGCGACGGATAATCCGCTGCACCAGCCGCTGGCAGAGCTGTGGCAGGCGCACCAGGACCTGGTCTATCGGCTGGAGCGCATCACGCGGATTTCCGATGCCTACCAGAGCCTGGCCAAGGAGCGCGAGGTATCACTGGTCAGCCGCGTCGACAAGCAGTTGCGCCAGCTGGAGAAGATAGTACGCATTTCCGACCGCTATCAGCACATGATGCGCGATCTGAATATCGCCCTGCAGGAAGCGGCCAGCCACGACGTGCTCACCGGCCTGCCCAACCGCCGCCTGCTGACCGAGCGGCTGCGCGAAGCCAGTGAGCTGCACCGGCGCTACAACCGCCCGTTCAGCCTGGCGATGATAGATATCGACCATTTCAAGAGCATCAATGACCGCTTCGGCCATGAAACCGGCGACAGCGTGATCATCGAAGTGGCCCGGGTGCTGGATGCCGAAGTGCGCGAGCAGGATACCTGCGGGCGCTGGGGCGGCGAGGAGTTCCTGCTGCTGTTGCCGGAGACCGACGCACAGGCCGCGGCGCTGCTCGGTGAGCGCCTGCGGCATGCCATCGAGCAGCTGACCATACGCCACAAGGATGAACCCATCCGGGTCACCGCGAGCATCGGCATCGCCGGTCACGCCGACGTCAGCAGCTATTCGGAAACCATCAATCATGCCGACAACGCACTGCTGCAGGCCAAGCGTGCCGGGCGCAACCAGTGCATGGCCTACACCGCCGCCCGACCGATACCTTCCTGACCGCAGGCGCCGGTCGGCCGGTCAACGCCGGTAGTGCTCTTCCTCGTCGCCCTGGATGGACAGCGAGTGCTCCTCGCGCATCAGGTACTTGCCATCGGTCTCCGAGCCCAGCTTGATCAGCAGGCGCAGGTCGTTGGCCGAGTCGGCATGCAACAAGGCATCCTCGTAGGTGATCTCGCCCTGGCTGTACAGCCGGTACAGCGCCTGGTCGAAGGTCTGCATGCCCAGCTCGTTGGAGCGGGCCATCAGCGGCTTGAGTTCATGCACCTCGCCCTTGCGGATCATGTCTGCGGCCAGCGGCGTATTCAGCATCACCTCGATGGCGGCGCGGCGGCCCTTGCCATCTGGGGTCGGGATCAGTTGCTGGGCGACCAGCGCCTTGAGGTTGAGTGACAGGTCCATCCATACCTGCTGGTGCATGTCCGCCGGGAAGAAGTGGATGATCCGGTCCAGCGCCTGGTTGGCGTTGTTGGCATGCAGCGTGGCCAGGCACAGATGGCCGGTCTCGGCGAAGGCCAGCGCATGCTCCATGGTCTCGCGGGTACGTACCTCGCCGATCAGGATCACGTCGGGGGCCTGACGCAGGGTATTCTTCAGCGCCACCTCGAAGGAGTCGGTATCGATACCCACCTCGCGCTGGGTAACGATGCAGTTCTGGTGTTGGTGGATAAACTCGATCGGGTCCTCGATGGAGATGATGTGACCGCTGGAGTTCTTGTTGCGATAGCCGATCATCGATGCCAGCGAGGTCGACTTGCCGGTGCCGGTGGCGCCGACGAAGATCACCAGGCCGCGCTTGGTCATGGCCAGCTGCTTGAGGATGTCCGGCAGCCGCAGTTCTTCCATGGTCGGGATATTCACCTCGATCCGGCGCAGCACCATGCCCACCAGGTTGCGCTGGTAGAAGGCGCTGACGCGGAAACGACCGATGCCGCGGGCGCTGATGGCGAAGTTGCACTCCTTCTTCTCGGCGAACTCCCGACGCTGGGCCTCGGACATCACGCCGAGCACGGTTTCCCGGGTCTGCTCCGGGGACAGCGGGGTCTTGGTCACCGGCAGTATCTTGCCGTGCACCTTCATGCTCGGCGCCACCCCGGCGGTAATGAACAGGTCGGACGCGCCCTTCTCGACCATCAGGCGCAGCAGCTTCTCGAACTCCATAGTTTCCTCGTCTCAGGGCGCGTTCCGGTGCCCCACAGTGTCTGTCAGAGGCTTTCGCCAGCCTTGGCCTTTTCACGTGCCGCTTCGCGGGTCACCATCCCGCGCGATACCAGGTTCTTCAGGCACATATCCAGCGTCTGCATGCCGATATTGCCGCCGGTCTGGATCGCCGAGTACATCTGCGCGACCTTGTCCTCGCGGATCAGGTTGCGGATCGCCGGGGTGCCGATCATGATCTCGTGGGCCGCGACCCGGCCACCGCCGATCTTCTTCAGCAATGTCTGCGAAATCACCGCCTGCAGCGATTCGGAGAGCATGGAGCGGACCATGGCCTTCTCCTCGCCGGGGAACACGTCCACCACCCGGTCGATGGTCTTGGCCGCCGAGGTGGTGTGCAGGGTGCCGAACACCAGGTGACCAGTTTCCGCGGCGGTCAGCGCCAGGCGAATGGTCTCCAGGTCACGCATCTCACCGACCAGGATGATATCCGGGTCTTCACGCAGCGCCGAGCGCAGCGCCTCGGAGAAGCCCAGGGTGTCACGGTGCACCTCGCGTTGGTTGACCAGGCACTTCTTCGATTCATGGACGAATTCGATCGGGTCCTCGATGGTCAGGATGTGCTGGTACTTGGTGCAGTTCAGGTAGTCGAGCATCGCCGCCAGGGTGGTCGACTTGCCCGAGCCGGTCGGCCCGGTGACCAGCACCAGCCCGCGCGGCACATCGGAAATTTTCTTGAACACATCGCCCATGCCCAGCTCTTCCATGGTCAGCACCTTGGAAGGAATGGTCCGGAACACCGCACCGGCACCGCGATTCTGGTTGAAGGCGTTGACCCGGAAGCGGGCCACGCCGGGCACCTCGAAGGAGAAGTCGGTCTCGAGGAACTCTTCGAAATCCTTGCGCTGCTTGTCGTTCATGATGTCGTAGATCAGCGCGTGCACCTGCTTGTGCTCCATCGCCGGCACGTTGATCCGGCGCACGTCGCCATCCACTCGAATCATGGGCGGCAGTCCGGCCGACAGGTGCAAGTCCGACGCGCCCTGCTTGGCGCTGAAGGCTAACAACTCGGTTATATCCATAGGGTTCCCCATTGCAACCTGCGAGCATGTAGAATGCACCGCAGGTCGGTTCCATTGGCAAGGTAGATAACGTCCGTAATGTCCACGATAGCAGAGAATATTGCAAACGTTCGTGAGCGCATTCTGTGCGCTGCGCACGCTGCCGGACGCGATCCGCAGGGCATTACCCTGATGGCGGTGAGCAAGACCCGGCCCGCCAGCGCGATCCGCCAGGCACATGCCGCCGGGGTGCGGGATATCGGCGAGAACTACCTGCAGGAGGCGCTGGAAAAGATCGCCGAGCTGGGCGATCTGCCGCTGACCTGGCACTTCATCGGGCCGATTCAGTCGAACAAGACCCGCGCCATCGCCGAGCACTTCGACTGGGTGCACAGCGTCGACCGGCTGAAGATCGCCCGGCGCCTGTCCGAGCAGCGCCCGGCCGAGCTGGCGCCGCTGAACATCTGCCTGCAGGTCAATATCAGCAATGAACCCAGCAAGGCCGGCGTGCCGCTGGCCGAGCTGGAGGTCCTGGCCCGCGAAGTGGCGAGCCTGCCCGGCCTGCGCCTGCGCGGGCTGATGGCGATTCCGGCGCCGGCCAGCAACAGCGAGGCACGCCGCCAGCCGCTGCGGGCGCTGCGCCAGGCCATGGCGGCGCTGCCGCCGCCACTCGACACCCTGTCCATGGGCATGAGCGATGACCTGGACGAGGCGATCGCCGAGGGCGCCAGCATAGTGCGCATCGGCAGCGCGCTGTTCGGCGCCCGCGACTATTCCACTTCACCTCTCGAAGGATGACTCACATGACAGCTCCGCGCATCGGATTCATCGGCGCCGGCAACATGGCCACCAGCCTGATCGGCGGCATGCTGCAGGGCAGCTTCAAACCGAACCAGCTGATGGCCAGCGACCGCAGCGACGAACAGCTGGAGCGGCTCGGCCGCCAGTTCGGCATCCACACCAGCACCGACAACGCGCAACTGGCCCGCGACTGCGATGTGCTGGTGCTGGCGGTCAAGCCCCAGGTGCTACAGGCGGTGTGCCGCGCGCTGCCGAATGAGCGCCGGGCCGGGCAACTGGTGATCTCGATTGCCGCCGGCGTTACCTGCTCCAGCCTGGCCGAGTGGCTCGGCGCCGACACTCCGCTGGTACGTTGCATGCCCAACACCCCGGCGCTGCGCGGCCAGGGCGTCAGTGGCCTGTATGCCGTCGAGCGGGTCAGCGACCAGCAGAAGAAGCTCACCGAGACCATCCTGAATGCGGTCGGCATCAGCCTGTGGCTGGAGCGCGAAGCGCAGATCGACGCGGTCACCGCGGTGTCCGGCAGCGGCCCGGCGTATTTCTTCTACCTGATGGAAGCCATGATCGACGCCGGCGAGCAGCTGGGGCTGCCACGGGAAATCGCCGAGCGCCTGACCCTGTTCACCGCCCTCGGTGCGGCGGACATGGCGGTCCACAGCGACGTCGACAGCGCCGAGCTGCGCCGCCGGGTGACCTCGCCCAACGGCACCACCGAGCAGGCCATCAACAGCTTTACCCGGGACGATCTGCCCGGCATGGTAGCCCGGGCGATGCAGGCGGCCGCCGCCCGTTCCGCCGAACTGTCCAAAGAACTCGCCTGAGGAGATGTCATGAACGGAGTGAATATGGCTGCGGTCTACGTGGTGCAGACACTGGGCAGTCTGTACCTGCTGATCGTGCTGCTGCGCTTCATCCTGCAACTGGTACGCGCCGATTTCTACAACCCGATCTCGCAGTTCATCGTGCGCGCCACCCAGCCGCTGCTGCAGCCGCTGCGCCGGGTGGTTCCAGGCTTTGCCGGCATCGACGTGGCCTCGCTGGTGCTGGCGCTGGTCGTGCAACTGGTGGTGATGGCGATCATCATCAAGCTGATGGGCTATGCCCTGCCCGCCGTGCTGCAACTGCTGGCCTGGTCACTGGTCGGTATCACCGCGCTGTTCCTGAAGATCTTCTTCTTCGCCCTGATCATCAGCGTGATCCTGTCCTGGGTCGCGCCGCAGAGCCACAATCCCGCTGTGATCCTGGTGTTCCAGCTATGCGAGCCGGTGCTGGCGCCGATCCGCCGCTTCCTGCCGTCGCTGGGTGGCCTGGACCTGTCGCCGATCTTCGCCTTCATCGCACTGAACCTGCTGGACATGCTGCTGATCACCAACCTGGCGATCGCCACCGGCATGCCGCGCGGGCTGACGTTGGCGCTATAAGGCGGCAGCCCGGCGAACCCACTGCCGGGTTGTCGCGCGCCTGCGCGACGACTGCATGGACGCAGGAGTCAGGGCGACGCAGGATGCCAAAGCCGGCGACTGCATGGCGTAGCGCAGGCGCGCTACACCCCCGGCCCGGCAGCCCGGCGGACATACCACCAGGCAGCTGGTATGTGTGGAACAGTCCGCGATATTGCACCGCGCCGTTGCGCTCTTTAGACTGACGCCTCGATCGTTGGCCGGCACGCAGCGGCCAACCCACACAGGAACAGAAAACCCCATGTCCAGATTCCCTGCTGATTCCGTCGGCCTGGTATCGCCACAACGCCATGTTTTCACCGAGCCACTGCAACTGGCCTGTGGGCGGAGCCTGCCGCAGTATGAGCTGGTCTACGAGACCTATGGGCAGTTGAACGCCAGCCGCAGCAATGCGGT
This sequence comes from Halopseudomonas xiamenensis, assembly GCF_014219065.1. Classification (GTDB taxonomy): domain Bacteria; phylum Pseudomonadota; class Gammaproteobacteria; order Pseudomonadales; family Pseudomonadaceae; genus Halopseudomonas; species Halopseudomonas xiamenensis. The sequence goes on along the minus strand of NZ_JACLGO010000020.1, from coordinate 43,713 downwards.
GCTGGTATGCCATGCGTTGTCCGGCCATCACCATGCCGCCGGCTATCACAGCGAGGACGACCGCAAGCCCGGCTGGTGGGACGCCTGCATCGGCCCCGGCAAGCCGATCGACACCGAGCGCTTCTTCGTCGTCAGCCTGAACAACCTCGGCGGTTGCCATGGCTCGACCGGGCCGTCGAGCATCGACCCCGAAACCGGCAAGAGCTACGGCGGGCGCTTCCCGATGATCGTGGTCGAGGACTGGGTCAACAGCCAGGCCTGCCTGGCCGACCACCTGGGTATCGATTGCTGGGCCGCGGTGGTCGGCGGCAGTCTCGGCGGCATGCAGGCGCTGCAGTGGGCCATCGCCTACCCCGAGCGCCTGCGCCACTGCGTGGCGATTGCCACCGCCTCCAAGCTGTCGGCGCAGAACATCGCCTTCAACGAGGTGGCACGCCAGGCGATCGTCAGCGACCCGGACTTCCACGAGGGCGACTACGCTGCCTTCGGCGTGATTCCCAAGCGCGGGCTGGGCCTGGCGCGCATGGTCGGGCATATCACCTATCTGTCCGACGACGCCATGGGCCAGAAATTCGGCCGCGAGCTGCGCAGCGAGCGCCTCAACTACGACATCGGCAGCGTCGAGTTCCAGGTCGAGAGCTACCTGCGCTACCAGGGCCAGGAATTCTCCGAGCGCTTCGATGCCAACACCTACCTGCTGATGACCAAGGCACTGGATTACTATGACCCGGCGCGCACCCATGGCGATGACCTGGCCAGGGCGCTGGAGCCGGTCAGCGCCGGCTGCCTGGTGATCTCCTTCAGCACCGACTGGCGCTTCGCCCCGGCCCGTTCGCGCGAGCTGGCCAACGCGCTGATGGCCGCGCGCAAGGATGTCAGCTACGTGGAGGTCGAGGCCGATCAGGGCCATGACGCCTTCCTGCTGCCGATCCCGCGCTATGTCCAGGCGCTGCGCAGTTACATGAACCGTATCGAGGTGGACGCATGAGCCTGCGCGCTGACCTGCAGATCATCCAGAAGTGGATCCAGCCCGGCAGCCGGGTACTCGACCTCGGCTGTGGCGAGGGCGAGCTGCTGCACTATCTGCAGCACAACCGCCAGGTGCGTGGCTATGGCCTGGAGATCGACCCGGACAATATCAACGCCTGCATCGCCCGGGGCGTGAACGTGATCGACAAGAACCTCGACCACGGCCTGGACAACTTCGAGGATCGCAGTTTCGACACCGTGGTCATGACCCAGGCACTGCAGGCGGTGCACTATCCCGACCGCATCCTCGAAGACATGCTGCGCATCGGTCGCGAGGCGATCCTCACCTTCCCCAACTTCGGCCACTGGCGTTGCCGGCTGTACCTGGGGACCAAGGGTCGCATGCCGGTTTCCGAGTTCATGCCCTACACTTGGTACAACACCCCGAACATCCACTTCTGCACCTTCAAGGATTTCGAGAAGCTCTGCCATGAGCGCTCGGTGCGCATCCTTGATCGTCTGGTGGTGGACCAGACTCACCGCAGCAGCAGGCTGAGTGCGATGTGGCCCAACCTGCTCGGCGAAGTCGCCATTTATCGTGTCACGCGCTGACCAGGAGAACTGTTCATGAAACGCATACTGTTTGCCGGTCTGCTGATGCTCGCCGCCACCCTCGCCACCGCCCAGCAAGGCCCCGCTCAGAGCCCCCAGCGCTTTGGCGACCTGCTGGTGCATCACAACACCTTCAACAGCTCCTATCTGCAGCCAGAGATCGCCGCCGCGGCCGGGCTGCAGCGTGGCCCACGCCAGGGCGTGGTGAATATCGCCGTACAACGCCAGACCGAGCATGGTCTGGAAGTGGTCGACGCCCGCGTCGAGGGCACGGTGAAGAATCTGATCCAGCAGACCACACCGCTGAAGTTCATCCGCCTGCAGGAGCAGGACGCCATCTACTTCGTAGCCAACTATTCGGCGGGCCAGCGCGGCCTGCTGCAGTTCGAGGTACGGGTCCAGGCCGAGGAAGGCGCGCCGGTGCATACCGTACGCTTCCAGCAGGAGTTCCACCCCGATGAGTGACAGCGCACTGCCTTTCAGCCAGCTGGTACTGGCCAGCAACAACCCCGGCAAGCTCAAGGAGCTGCAGGCCATGCTCGGCGAGTATATTGAGGTGCTGCCGCAGAGCCGCTTCATCGATCAGGAAGCCGAGGAGACCGGGCTGAGCTTCATCGAGAACGCCATCCTCAAGGCCCGCCACGCCGCACGCGCCTCGGGCCTGCCGGCGCTGGCCGACGACTCCGGGCTGGCGGTGGATGCCCTCGGCGGCGCACCGGGCATCTACTCGGCACGCTATGCCGACGGCCAGGGCGATGCAGCGAACAACGCCAAGCTGCTGGAGGCCCTGCGCGAGGTGCCGGACGACCAGCGCGGCGCCCGCTTCATCTGCGCCCTGGCCCTGGTACGCCATGCCGATGACCCGGTGCCGATCATCTGCGAAGGCGCCTGGGAGGGCCGCATCCTGCATGCCGCCCGTGGCGAGCACGGCTTCGGCTATGATCCGCTGTTCCTGGTACCCGAGCTGGGCCTGTCCAGCGCCGAACTGCCCGCGCCGCAGAAGAACCGGCTCAGCCACCGGGCCCGGGCCATGGAGCTGCTGCGTGCGCGCCTGGGGCTGGCGTGACGCCGCTGCCGCCGCTGGCGGCCTATGTGCATATCCCCTGGTGTGTGCGCAAATGCCCGTACTGTGACTTCAACTCGCATACCTACGACAGCGGCCTGCCGGAAACCGAGTACATCGATGCCCTGATCGCCGATCTGGACGGAGATCTGCAATACGTCCAGGGCCGCCCGCTGGTATCGATCTTCTTCGGTGGCGGCACACCCAGCCTGTTTTCCGCCGCCAGCCTGGAGCGCCTGCTGCAGGCCATGCAGCAGCGGCTGCGGTTCGCCGAGGATATCGAGATCACCCTGGAAGCCAACCCCGGCACCTTCGAGCAGGCCAAGTTCAAGGACTACCGGGCCGCCGGCATCAATCGCCTGTCGATCGGCATCCAGAGCTTCAACCCCCAGCACCTCAAGGCCCTGGGGCGCATCCACGACGACCGCGAGGCACTGGCCGCGGTGGACATGGCGCGCCGCGCCGGCTTCGACAATCTCAACCTGGACCTGATGCACGGCCTGCCCGGGCAGTCGCTGGCGCAGGCACTGGCCGATATCGACCAGGCCCTTGCCCTGGGGCCGGAGCATCTGTCCTGGTACCAGCTGACGCTGGAGCCGAACACGGTGTTCTACAGCCGCCCGCCGCAACTGCCGGAAGACGAGGTGCTGTGGGACATCCAGGAGGCCGGACAGGCACGGCTGGCCGGGGCCGGCTATGCGCAGTACGAGATTTCCGCCTATGCCCGAGAGGGCCGCCGCGCCCGGCACAACCTCAACTACTGGCAGTATGGCGACTTCCTCGGCATCGGCGCCGGCGCGCATGGCAAGCTGAGCCACGCCGACGGTCGCGTCGAACGCTACTGGAAGACCCGACAGCCCCGCGACTACCTGAATCCGGACAAGGCGTTCCGCGCCGGCAACAAGATACTCACGGCAGACGAACTGCCCTTCGACTTCCTGATGAATACCCTGCGCCTGGTCGATGGCGTGCCCAGCGCCTGGTACCAGCAACGCACCGGCCAACCCATCGACAGCGCGGCGGCACGGCTCGACCAGGCCGTCCAGCGCGGCCTGCTGGAGCCCTGGCAACAGCAACTGCGGCCCACCGAGCGGGGCCGGCTGTTTCTCAATGATCTGCTGGAGATGTTTCTCTGACACCGTTGCCTGATCGGGCGAACATCGCCCTGTGCATCGTCAGCCTTTCGCTTCTTCCACGTCATCCTTCCTTAAACTCGTCATCCTTCGCCTTCGCGAAGGATGACGGAGAAGAAGCGAAGGATGACGGAGTTAAAGGATGACCGCGTTAAGTGAATAGCATTGCGGCCATCGCCGTTCTACATACGACCATCCGACGGTCCACATCACTCATGTCCAGTCATTCACAACATCCGGCCTCCCCTCTTGCACTTGCCGCTCGACGCTCAGCCCCCTACAGTGACTGATCATCCACCCCCTTCCGCGACCACGAGGTGCCCATGTCCCCGTTCAGCTTCGCCACCACCGCTCGCATCCTCTGTGAAACCGGCGCCGCCAGCCGTCTGGCGCAACTGTGCCGGGAGCGGGATGCGCAGCGGGTGTTGATCGTCACCGACCCCGGCATCACCCGCCTGGGGCTGCTGGGGGACATCCTGCCGGGCTTCGCCGACACCGGCATGAGTGTGGAGGTGTTCGACCAGGTGGTCGCCGATCCGCCGGAGCAGGTGGTGTTCGCCGCCGTGCACCAGGCGCAGGCGATGAACGCGCAGTTGATCATCGGCTTCGGTGGCGGCAGCTCGATGGATGTGGCCAAGCTGGTCGCGCTGCTGGCCCATCCGCATGCGACCCAGAGCCTGAACGAGGTCTATGGCGTGGACAACGCCCGGGGCCAGCGCCTGCCGCTGATCCAGGTGCCGACCACCGCCGGGACCGGCTCGGAAGTCACCCAGATCGCCATCATCACCACCGGCGCCACCACCAAGACCGGCGTGGTATCACCTTTGCTGCTGCCCGATCTGGCAGTGCTGGACGCCGAACTGACCCTGGGCCTGCCACCGGCGGTGACCGCCGCCACCGGTATCGACGCCATGGTGCACGCCATCGAGGCCTATACCAGCAAGCTGAAGAAGAACCCGCTGTCCGACCTGCTCGCCCGTGAAGCCCTGCGCCTGCTGGCTGGCAATCTCGACGAAGCGGTACACAACGGCAGCAACCGCGAGGCGCGCCAGGCCATGCTGCTCGGCTCGCTGCTCGCCGGCCAGGCCTTCGCCAACGCCCCGGTGGCGGCGGTGCATGCGCTGGCCTATCCGCTGGGCGGGCATTTCCATATTCCCCATGGCCTGTCCAACGCCCTGGTGCTGCCCAGCGTGGTCGCCTTCAACGCCCCCGCCGCCGAGGCCCTGTATGCTGAACTGGCACCGCTGCTGGTAGCGGACTGCAAGCCTGGCGACGCCGCCAGCCTGACCGACCAGTTGATCACCGCGCTAGCGCAATTGAGCCCACGCTGCAACCTGCCCAGCCGCCTGCGCGACGCCGGCGTACCGGAAGACAGTCTGGAGCTGCTGGCCAGCGAGGCGATGCTGCAACAACGGCTGCTGGTCAACAACCCACGCGAAGTCACCGAAGCCGATGCACTGGCGATCTACCGGCAGGCGTATTGAAACTCTGGCTGGCCTGTCGGCCAGCATCGCGGCGAGGCGCCGCTCCTACGGGAAATCGGCCAAGGGCTCCGGTGGTAGCGGTTATGGCAAGCCTCACCGCAGTGCCGACCGAGGCGGGTCTGACTGGTTGTGCCGCTTGCTGCCTATCTATTGTAGGAGCGGCGCCTCGCCGCGATAGCGTCCGCAGGACGTCCGGGTTTTCCGCCATCAATACAATATAAGCAACGAGTACGAGTAACTGATGACCACCAAACCCCAACGCAGCGACTACCCCTACCTGCACCCCATCACCACCCGCTGGCACGACAACGATATCTACGGCCACATCAACAACGTCACCTACTACGCCTTCTTCGACAGTGCGGTGAACACTTGGCTGATCAACGAGGGTGGGCTGGACATCCACCAGGGGCAACAGGTGGCCTTTGTCGTCAGTTCCGGCTGTGATTACTTCCAGCCGGTGGCCTTTCCCGAGCGGATCGAGATCGGTGTACGGGTGGCCAGACTGGGCAGCAGCTCGGTGCATTATGAGCTGGCACTGTTCAAATCCGACGTGGCCGAGGCCTGCGCCGCCGGGCGCTTCGTGCATGTGTTCGTCGAGCGCGCCAGCAACCGCGCCTGCCCGATACCAGCGGGGCCACGCGCGGCGCTGGAGCGCCTGCTGGTCAGCCGTTGATCACTTGAACGGCCGCTCGTCCCACCAGGGATAGAAGTCCGGGCGGTCCTGGCTCGGACGCAACTTGAACTCCGGCGCGCGTTTCTCCAGGAAGGAGCGCACACCCTCCTTGGCATCCTCCGACTCGCCCATGAAGGCAATCGCCCGCGAGTCGATCTTGTGCGCTTCCATCGGATGGTCGGCACCGAGCATGCGCCAGACCATCTGGCGGTTGAGCAGCGCCGACATCGGCGCGGTGTTGTCGGCGATCTCGCGGGCCAGGGCATAGGCCGCCGGCAACAGCTCGTCCGGCTCGTGGATACTGCGGATCAGGCCACCCTTGAGCGCCTCCTCGGCACCGAATACGCGGCCGGTATAAGCCCATTCCAGCGCCTGCATGGGACCCACCAAACGCGGCAGGAACCAGCTGGAGCAGGCCTCCATGGTGATCCCGCGGCGGGCGAAGACGAAGCCGAACTTGGCATTGGTCGAGGCCAGGCGGATATCCATCGGCAGTGTCATGGTCACCCCGACACCCACCGCCGCGCCGTTGAAGGCGCCGATCACCGGCTTGGTGCATTCGTAGATACGCAGCGATACCGTGCCGCCGCCATCGCGCAGATCGGCACCTTCCGGCTGATCGCCGCGGGTGTGGCGGTTGAAGGTATCGCCGCCCTTCTCCAGGTCAGCGCCGGCGCAGAAGGCCCGACCGGCACCGGTGACGACGATTACCCGGACCGCATCATCGGCATCGGCGGCATCGAAAGCGGCGATCAGCTCGCGACGCATCGGACCATTGAAGGCGTTCATCCGCTCGGGACGGTTGAGGGTCAGGGTGAGGATGCCATCCTCTACCTGATAATCGAGGGTTTCGAATTGCATGGCGGGCTCCGTAGCAGATGGGGTTCTGGATGGGAGTCAGTGTAGGAAGTGGAGCCTGCCCCGGCCATTACTCTTGGTAATTGCTATGCGGGGTCATAGGCAGGACAGATAAGTCCCACCTCGTCATCCTTCGCGCAGGCGAAGGATCCAGGGTGCCGGCTGACTCGGAGTGGCCGGTGGATCCTTCGCCTGCGCGAAGGATGACGAGGGGGATGACGGATGCCGAGAGAATGTTGGCGTGCCGCGAGGGGAGTGCCTTGAGGTGCGGCGGATCTGAGAGGAGCAGTAGGGTACGAGAACCTAGTCGATGCGCTCGAACTTCAGATCCCATACCCCATGCCCGAGGCGCTCGCCGCGCTTCTCGAACTTGGTGATCGGGCGCTCATCCGGGCGCGGGATGTAGGTGCCATCGGCAGCCTGGTTGCGGTAACCCGGCGCAGCACTCATCACTTCCAGCATGTGCTCGGCGTAATGCTCCCAGTCGGTGGCCATGTGCAGCACACCGCCGATCTTCAGCTTGCGCCGCACCAGCTCGGCAAAGGCCGGCTGCACGATACGCCGCTTGTTGTGCTTCTTCTTGTGCCAGGGGTCGGGGAAGAACAGCAGCAGGCGGTCGAGGCTGGCGTCAGGGATCGCCTGGTTCAGTACCTCGATGGCATCGCAGTCGTACACCCGCACGTTGCTCAAGCCGGCATTCAACAGTCCGTTGAGCAAGGCACCGACGCCGGGGCGATGCACCTCGATGCCGATGAAATCCTGCTCCGGCGCCGCCTGGGCCATCTCCAGCAGCGAATGGCCCATACCGAAACCGATCTCCAGCGTGCGCGCTGCCTGTCGCCCGAACAGCGCATCCAGCTCCAACGGGCCATCGGCCAGGTCCAGGCCGAACAGCGGCCAGCCCTTTTCCACGCCGCGTTGCTGGCCTTCGGTCATGCGCCCGGCACGCATCACGAAACTGCGGATGGTGCGCCGTGGCTGGCTCTCAGACTGATCCTGTTCTTGCGGGTTGTCGTTCACGTCACTCATTGCCAACGAAGGTTCCTTCCCAGGGCGACGAGGCCGCCGCATACAGCCGGCGCGGCATGCGCCCGGCCAGATAGGCGCCACGGCCTGCCAGTACCGCGTGCTTCATGGCCTCGGCCATCAGCACCGGCTTCTGCGCACCGGCAATGGCGGTATTCATCAACACCCCGGCACAACCCAGCTCCATGGCGATCGCCGCATCCGAGGCGGTACCGACGCCGGCATCCACCAGGATCGGCACAGTGGCTTCTTCCAGGATGATACGCAGGTTGTAGGGGTTGCAGATGCCCAGACCGGAACCGATCAGGCCGGCCAGCGGCATCACCGCGACACAGCCGATCTCGGCCAGCTGGCGGGCGATGATCGGGTCGTCGCTGGTATACACCATGACATCGAAGCCATCCTTGACCAGCACTTCGGCGGCCTTGATGGTTTCCACCACGTTGGGGAACAGCGTCTTCTGGTCAGCCAGCACTTCCAGCTTGACCAGATTGCGCCCGTCCAGCAGCTCGCGGGACAGGCGGCAGGTGCGCACCGCATCTTCGGCGGTGAAGCAGCCGGCGGTATTCGGCAGTATGGTGTAGCGGTCCGGCGGGACGACGTCGAGCAGATTCGGCTCACCCGGGTTCTGGCCGATATTGGTACGCCGGATGGCCACGGTGACGATCTCGGCGCCGGAGGCCTCGATCGCCTGCCGGGTCTCTTCCATGTCCTTGTACTTGCCGGTCCCCACCAGAAGACGGGAACGATAAGTTACGCCAGCTATCTCGAAGGCGTCTTGCTGCATATCTGTCATGGTCTACTCCGCTGGGCTGCGTGGCCGGCAGTGTACGTTAGCCGCCACCAATGGCGTGAACGATCTCGACCCGGTCGCCGTCATTCAGACGTGTGTCGGCATACTGACTACGCGGCACTATCTCCAGATTCAGCTCGATGGCCAGTCGCTTGCCGGTCAATCCCAGCCGCTCGACCAGATCGGCCAGGCTGATGGAGGAATCGAGAGGATGGGCTTCGCCATTCAATTTGATCTGCATGGAACAACTCGATAAGGGGTGAATCGGCCGGTAATGATAGCGTAAAGAAGGGTTTTTTGACTAATGCTCGGGTGCCCCCTCTCCCCAGCCCTCTCCCGCGAGGGGAGAGGGGGCAGTCCGAGTTGGCTGTTACCTAAATTGTTAGTTTGTAACCCATGTTGCTGGTCTGATCTGTTACCTATGTTGCCGGTTTGCACAAGCTTGCTCCCTCTCTCCTCGCGGGAGAGGGCTGGGGAGAGGGGGGAACAAACTCACCGCACCCGCAACGCCCCCACCCCGAAACACAACCACCCCAGCATGAAACACACCCCGCCCATCGGCGTGACCACACCCAGCCGCAACCCGGCCAGGGTCATCAGGTACAGACTGCCGGAAAACAGCAGGGTACCCAGCACGAACAACCCGCCGGACGCCTTGAACAGCACATTTTCCGGCTGGCGCAGCAGCAACAGCCCCACGCCGATCAGGGCTGCAGTGTGCCACAGCTGGTACTGCACCCCGGTCTGGAATACCGCCAGCATGCCCTCCGGCAGGCGGGCGCGCAGGCCGTGGGCGGCGAAGGCGCCGAGGGCCACGCCGGTGAGGCCGCTGAGCGCTGCCAGCGGCAGAAAGACTCTTGCCATCAAATTCGTCCCCCGGATGTTTATACTGTGACCGATTCTAACCCGAGCCATCGCCATACAGGACCTTCGTGAAGACACTCCTGCGCAAATCCCTCAAATGGCTGCTGATCCTGCTGCTGTTCAGCCTGCTGCCGGTAATCCTGCTACGCTGGGTGCCGGTGCCCGGCTCGATGTTGATGCTCGAGCGCTGGCTGGAGGCACGCGGCAACCCGCAGTTCACGCTACAACAGCGCTGGACGCCCTACCGCGAGATACCCGACAACATCAAGCTGGCGGTGATCGCCGCCGAGGACCAGCGTTTCGCCGAGCACCACGGCTTCGATCTCAAGGCCATCCGCGCCGCCCTGCAGCACAACCAGCGCGGTGGCAGTCTGCGTGGCGCCAGCACCCTGAGCCAGCAGGTAGCCAAGAACCTGCTGCTCTGGTCCGGCCGCAGCTGGCCACGCAAGGGGCTGGAAGCCTGGTTCACCCTGGCCATCGAAACCCTCTGGCCCAAGCAGCGTATTCTCGAGGTATACCTGAATATCGTCGAGTGGGACGATGGCGTGTTCGGCATAGCCGCCGCAGCCGAGCACCACTTTGGGGTGGCACCGAGCATGCTGTCCGACCAGCAGGCCGCCCAATTGGCAGCGGTGCTGCCCAGCCCACGCCGCTGGAGCGCCGCCAACCCACCGGCCCATGTGCTGCAACGCAGCCACTGGATTCAACAGCAGTCCCGGCAGCTCGGTGGTGCGCATTATCTACGGCAGATGGAAGCCGGCCAGGCCTGGCCGCAGTGGCTGAGCCTGACGCACTGGAAACAGCGCCTGAGTGAATGATGGGCGCCTGGTCAATCATCCGCCGTTAACGCATCCAGCCGCTGGGTCAGACTGCCACGGGACAACTCACCAAGACGCACGTCCTGCATAAGTCCTTCGGCATTGAAGAACAGGGTCACCGGCAGCCCCCGGTGAGCAAGCAGGTGGCCCATTTCCATACCCCTGTCCAGCAACACATTGTCCAGCTCCAATCGGTCACGCTGCAGGAAGTTGCGTACCGTATCGGCATCCTCACCCTGGTTGAGAAACACGAAGTGCACCTCCGGATGCCGCTCCTGAGCCTGCTGCAGCATCGGCATTTCCCGGCGGCAGGGCGGGCACCAACTGGCCCAGAGATTGATCACCACAGGCTTGCCCGCAAAACCGGGCAGGGACACTGCCTCACCATTGAGCGCGGTCACCGGCAAGGCCGGAAGCGGGCGATTCGCGCTGGTCGGTAACGCCGCCAACGCTGCGACCAGCAATACCCCCAGGCTGAGGGCAGACATGCCCTTGACGAGGGGCCTGGCTATCGCCGGGCGCCGGTATGTGATCAGTAGCGTACAACCCCAGACTGCCGCCAGACCCCACCATGGGCTCCAGCCACCATCCCGGATATCCAGCAGGCTCATTGGCTCGGCCAGATAGGCATCGGCATAACTGACAACAAAGCCCAGCCGGGCAGCCACCAGACCCACCACCAGCACCAGCCAGACCTGCACTTCAGCCTTCACTCCGGCACGCCTGGCGCCTCGCCCGGCGATCCACAGCGCCAGACAGGCCGCAATCAGCACCAGCAGTGCGTTCAACGGAATGGCAAACGGCCCTATGGGTATGAATATATTCATCAGCGGTATCCCCTGTTCTGTCACGAGGCGTCAGGGTAAACCAGCCGGCACCTCTAGCGGTCTTTGCATACCAACAAAGTTGTGCCTGAATGATTCCCTGGCTTCATCGCAGAGCCACACGCTGCGCCCACAGACACGCACCCAGCGTCAGCACACCGCACAAGGCTATCGCCAGGGGCAAGGTGGCGGGTCCGGGCGCAGCCAGGCTGACCAGGTAGCCGACCACCGCAGATAACAGGTAATGCAGACTGCCCATCAATGCCGACGCCACTCCCAGCTGCCGGCCAGCACTGCTCATGGTCAGCGCCGTCAGGTTGCCGAAGATCAGTCCCAGGCTGCCGACCGCTACGGCGAGCAGGCTGCAGTAGACCACCAACGAAGCCCAGCCCAGCTGCACCACGGCAAATAACAGCAGGCCGGACAGGCCATGCGCCACTATTCCCAGCAACATGATGTGGCGCGTTTGCCCACCGCGCTTGAGCAACAGGTTACTGATGCTTCCACCCAGCACCAGGGCGACGGAGTTGGCGGCAAACAGGTAGCTGAACTGCATGGCATCCAGCTTGAAGTGTTCAGTGAACACGAACGCCGAGGCACTGATGTAGACGAACAGCGAGCCGAGAATGAAGCCCCCGGCCAGGGTGTACAGCAAGAACACCGGATCACGCATCTGCCGACCGTAGGCCCGCAGGATGCCATCGACCTGCAGAGGCACCCGCTGCGCCACTGGCAATGAGTCGGGCAACGACCGCAGCCCCCACAACCAACCGGCGACACCCAGCCCGGCCAGCACCCAGAAGATCAGCCGCCAGCTGCCCCAGCCGAGCAGATAGCCGCCCACGATCGGCGCCAGAATGGGGGCGATCATCATGATCTGCATCAACAGGGAAAAGATCCGCGATGATTCCGTGACATCGCACAGATCGGCGACAATCGCCCGGGGCGCCACCAGCCCAGCCGCCGCGCCCAGCGCCTGGACGAAGCGTGCCGTCAGCAGCCATTCGACCGTCGGCGCCAGGGCAGCGCCAACCGAGCCAAGGGCAAAGATGGCCACCCCCAGCAACAACGGCAGGCGCCGGCCAAAACGATCCAGCAATGGGCCATACAGTGCCTGCCCAATGGCCAACCCCACCAGAAATACCGACAGCGTCTGCTGGATGCGCCCGGCGGAAACGCCCAGATCAGCGGCGATCTGCGGCATGCCCGGCAGATACATGTCGATGGCCATGGCATCCAGGGCGGTCAGCAGTGCCAGCAGCACGATCAAGGTCATGCCCAGTGCCGCCGTCGTGGGTGCTGCAGTGGACTCATTCATGTACGGCACTCCCATGTCCAGACCGCTGTAACAGGCCATCCTGCAGCACCTGCTGCAATGCCTGCAGGCGCGACTGCGCCTGGCGCGCGTCGGTATACACCAGCTTGACCTGCACACTGTCCACCAGGCCCAGGTAGACCTCCCCATACAGCTCGATATCAGCCGGCATCAGCCGCCCCCGGCCCCAGGCGCCGAGGCGTTCGGCAAAATCGCCCTGCAGCTGCGCCAGATAGGCCTCATGCCCCGCGCTGATCTGCGGCTCCAGCGCAGGCGGCGGCATATACCCGGTACGCAGCAGAAAGCGCAGTTGCTCGGACTTTTCGAAACGCTCGATCAGACTGGCGCAGTAGCTCGACCCCGGCAGCGCCGCCAGCGGCTCGGCAGCGAAGCAATCCCGGGCCAACCCGCACTCGGCCTGCAGCGCCTCGGCAAAAACCCGCATGAACAGGTCGTCCTTGCAACTGAAGTGTGAGTACAGGGAAGCCTTGCGTATGCCCACGGCCTCGGCAATCCGGGCCAGCGAGGAAGCATCGTAGCCATAGCTGGAAAAATGCGTGACGGCCGCAGCGGCAATCCGCTCGGCGGTTGGAATGGTGGTCATGCTGGTACTCCCGGTCAGTGCAAGCGAGGAGCGAGAGCTTAGCAGAGATACCTACCGACCGGTAGGTAGTAAAATCGATTGATCTGCGTAGACCAACAGGTGACGGGCAGGGGAAAGGGGTGTATATCAGGCGAGGCCGCCCGAATCGGCGGCCCCGTGCATGCCGTTATGCAGCTTTTTTCGCGGCTTTTTTCAGAGCCTTAATCTTCTTCTCATGCTTCTCGACCTTGGCCTCACGCGCCTTGATCTTCTGCTTGATGGATTTGGCGTTCTTCTCGGCGACGGCCTTGACTTTATTGGACATGACATGTCTCCTGTCTAGCTATTGGGGCGGCTCGGTAGATTCATGCTTCTTGATGAATTTACGAATGAACTGCCTGATTTCGCGGGCTGCGGTGGTGTCCAGCTGTTCACACAGCTGGACGAACTGCTCGCGTTCCGCAGTGCTGATACGGATCAGCAACTGGCTGTCCTTCTTGTTGAGTTTCACTTTCCTGGGCTTATCTGACATGGGTGCACTCGCGCAAAAAAATAAATCTCAAGCCAAAAAACAATATACATTGTCTATACGTTTTTATTTAATGCAAACCCTCTGCTGCTGACCCCGGATCAGCGCTGCCCGCCCAGCCACTCCCGCAGTTCGCTGGGCAGCAGGCCGGTCCAGCGCCGTAGCGAACGGCGGAAGTTGGCGCGGTCGTTGAAGTTGAGGTAGTCGGCCACCTCGTCGCTGGTATAGCCGCGGCTCTGGTAGAGCTCCAGTGCCACGCTGGAGCGGGCCTGATCCAGCTGTTCCTGAAAATGCGTACCGTGCTTCTGCAGTTTGCGCTTGAGCGTTGCCGGGCTCATGCCGAAGGACTCCGCCACTCCCTCCAGCCGCAGGGGCTGGCGAATCTGCGCCAGCAGATGGTCATGCAGGCCGTCCAGCAGACTCTGCACTGCCGGCAGCGCTGCAAGCATGGCCAGACCTTCCTGTTCGGCAACTTGACCGGCAGTCGCCGAGGCCCCCGCCCAGGGCTGGTGCAGGTACTTGCGTGGCAGGCACATCTGGTTCAGCGGGCTGTCGAAACGCAGCTGTTCGCCCAGATGCACCCAGTACTGCTCGATGTAGCGCGGCTGCGTATGCGCCAGGTGGAATAACCAGGGCAGTCGCTGGCCGGACAACCACTGACTGACACCCGTCAGCGCCGCCATACTGGCCTCGACCAGAAACACGTCCTGCCCGCCAGCACCGAAGCAGTCACCCCAGTCCAGCCAGACATACCGCTCGTCCACCCGCAAGCGCAGGCGCAGCAGGGGCCACAGCAGCGGCTGCAAACGCACCAGCCGCTCCAATGCCTCCAGCAGATTGGTGGCATGGCGCAGGGCGTGGCTGGCCGCACCGTAGTGACCGGGCAGCCACTGCTGACCCAGCAGAAAGCTGGTGTCATCGGCTTGCATCTGCTGCTGCACATTGCTGATCAGGCGCAGAAACTGCAGCGGGCTGATCAGCCGATTGCCGGCAAGGATGTCCTCATGGAATAGCCCGGTCCCCTGCAGCAACCGGTGCACATTGACGCCCCGGCCAAGAGCCAGGTCGATCAGGCTGGCGGGCTGATAGTGCGCCGGAATAAAGCGCGTATCGCACTCCAGCCACCCCGCTGCCCGCTCGCCCCTATCCATACTGCACCGTCAGATTCTGCTTGGCCCGAGCCATGGCGATATTCAATCGCTGCAGCAGGCTGCTGGTATCCTCGTCGCGGGCCATCAACGCCACCACCGTAGCAGACAACTCGATACGCTCGCCCTGGCGGCTGCTCTTGTAGGCCAGGCTGCGCACCGCCTGACCCATCTCCCCGGCCAGCAGTTGCGCCTGACGCTCTCCGGTATGCGGTAGGGTCACCACGAATCGATCCCCGGCCAAGCGACACAGCAGGTCATGCTGGCGTAGGTTGAGCAGCAGCAATTGAGTCAGCACCTGCAGCAAACGATCCCCTTCAGCGTGGCCATATTCCCTGTTTATCCTGGAGAAGGCATCCAGATCCAGCATGATGACCGACAATGGCTGCCGCGCATTGCTCGCCTCACCCAGCGCCAACTGCAATTGCGCCCGCAGATAGTTGGCATCCCCCAGCGGGGTCAGTTTGTCGAACTGACGGTGTTCACGGAACAGCCGCTCCCGGTTGCGCATCTGCTCATTGATCGCCAGTTGTTCGCGGTGCCAGTGAAAAATACCCAGGGTCAGCAGGATAAAGCCAACCGGCATAGGTCCGGATTCCAGCCAGCCGTCCCAGTTGATCGCGACAGGCAAGGCGATGAATTCGTCTACGGTATCCATGAACAGGCTGAAAAACAGACAGCCCAGCCCCGTGAACAACAGATCGGTCACATAGCCCGCCGGTCGGCTCTTGAGCAGCAGCCCGATCCACACCAGTATCAATACCGCCGAGCCGCCCTCCCCGGCCACATCCAGCCAGTCCCAGGCCGAGACCGGTTTGATCTCACCCGACAACAGATGCAGGATCAGCCCGAGATTGGCGGCGATCAGCAGGACGGTCAGCTTTATGCGATGGGTGGCGAGCATGGATGTCATGATGGTTCTCCGTTCATGCTCGCCAGCTAAGCAGCTGCATATGACAATGCTGTTGCATCGCCCGGGGTCATATCAGCTCAGCGCGCTGGGCTCAGGCACGCCACCTTTTCTCCGCCAGCACTGCTGTTCCCCACTCATTCCGCGCCTTCACAACGGAAGATGACCAAGGAAAGGCCAGGGGAAAGGGTCAAATCAGCTCAAAACCGACCAGTTACCCCATATATCCTGACTTTTCACCACTATTGATGACAACCTGGTCACATAACTGACATCTGCCCCACCTAACTTGCCTCCCCAGAAAGCCCGCACAGGCCGCTTTTTCCAGGGGAGGATCAATCCATGTTCGCAGCACACATCACCATCCGTCACAGCGGATTCCGCCTCAGCGCTCTGGCGCTGGCCATCGCTATAAGCGCGCCGCTGGCGGCACAGCAACAGCAGCCGGAGGTCGTCGATGTGATCGGCCAGGCTGCCCAGCTGGAACAGGCACTGGACGACCAGCGCCGCGCCAGCACCATCAAGAGCGTGGTGCATGCCGACGCCATCGGTCAGCTCCCGGACGATAACGCCGCCGAGGCGCTGCAGCGCATTCCCGGCCTGTCGGTCGAGCGCGACCAAGGTGAAGGCCGCTTCGTGCGGGTACGTGGGCTGGGCTCGGATCTGAACAGCGTGACCATCAACGGTACCCTGGTACCAGCCCCGGAGAGCGACCGCCGCGCGGTGGCCATGGACGTGCTGCCCAGCGAACTGGTGCAGTCGCTGTCGGTAGTCAAGACCCTGACCCCGGACATGGACGCCAATTCCCTCGGTGGCACCATCGAGGTGGAAAGCCTGTCGGCCTTCGATCATGACGGCCTGTTCTACAGTCTCAGCGCCGAGGGCAGCCATGATGAGAACACTGGCAACAACAGCCCCAAACTGTCCGGCGCCTTCAGTAACCGTTTCAGTATCGGCGATGGTGTGGACAACTTCGGTATCGCTGCGGCGCTGAGCTGGCAGGAGCGGAAGTTCGGCTCGGACAACGTAGAAACCGGCGGTGCCTGGGACTTCGATGACGGCAACCGGCTGGAAGAAGTCGAGCAGCGCCGCTACGACATCACCCGCGAGCGTACCGGCCTGGGCCTGAACCTGGACTACCGCCCGGACGAGCACAGCGAGGTCTGGTTCCGCAGCCTGTACAGCCGCTACAAGGACGATGAGGTACGCCAGGGTCTGGTAACCGAGTTTGCCGACCCACAGCTGCCCGGTGAGCTGGGCGATGCCGAGGTCAGTCGCGAGCTCAAGGCCCGCGAGGAGACCCAGGAGGTCAAGAGCTTCGTGTTTGGCGGCAAGCGCCAGCTCGGCGACTGGGGACTCAGCGCCCAGGCCGGCTACAGCAAGGCCGGCGAGGACAGCCCTGGCGGCATCGGTAATGCCGCCTTCGAAGGCAATGATGACTTCAGCAATATCGGCTACGACAGCACACGCAAGCCGCGTCTGCGCGCCGGGCAAGACTATTACGACCCGAACAACTTCACCCTGACCGAGGTGGAATGGGAAAAGCAGCGCACCACCGATACCGAGAAGAACATCAAGCTCGACCTGACCCGTGACTTTCAGCTGAGCGGCCTGCCCTCGCAGCTGGCCTTTGGCGGCAAGCTCAGCCGCCGGGAAAAGAACAACGACCTGGATGTCTGGGTCTACGAAGACTTCGACGAACTGGGTTTCAGCGACGCTCAACTGAATCTATCGCGCTTCAGCCGCAGCACCGCCGACTACGGCCTGGGCCGCTTCGGGCCGCGAATTTCCGACCGCGCAGTGAAAGACCTGGTCAGCGGCCTGGATCGGGCCGACTTCTACGATGAGGAAGAGTCGCGCATCAACGACTTCACCATCGAGGAGGACATCAATGCCGCCTATGTGATGAATACCCTGGATATCGACGACCTGCGCATCATCGCCGGCCTGCGTTACGAAGGCACACGCATGAAGGCCCGAGGCACCGGACTGGACCAGGGCGAGTTCGTCGCCAACAACACCAGCAAGAAATATGACCACTGGCTGCCGGGCCTGCACGCCATCTATCAGCTCAACGACAAGACCCAAGTCCGCGCCGCCTGGACCAACAGCGTAGTGCGTCCGACCTTCGGCCAGCTGTTCCCCGGCTTCGTACTGGATGACGACGAGGCGGAGTTCGGCAACCCCGATCTCAAGCCGCTGGAGTCAACCAACTTCGATCTCGGCATCGAGCACTACATGGGTCGTGCCGGTGCGGTATCTGCCTTCGTGTTCTACAAGGATATCGACAACTTCATCTATACCGCCGACATCGCCGGCACAGGTGAATACACAGGCTTCAGCGAAGCCATCACCTCAGTCAACGGTGACAGCGCCAAGGTCTACGGTCTGGAGCTGGCCTACTCGCAGAAGTTCGGCTGGCTGCCCGCCCCATGGAACGGGCTGCTGGTCAACGCCAACACCACCTTCACCCGATCCGACGCCGATATCGAACAGTTCGACCCGGATCTGGGCGCCATGCGCAGCCGCAGCATCCGCCTGCCCGGCCAGTCCGACATCACCGGCAACCTGACCCTGGGCTGGGAGAACGACCAGCTCAGCCTGCGCCTGTCGGCCAACTACAAGTCCGACTACCTGGACGAAGTGGGTGACGTGCTGGACGCCCGTTACGACTACAAGGTGGATGACCAGCTATTCGTCGACTTCAGCGCCAGCTACTTCCTGCGCGACAACCTGCAACTGTTCTTCGAGGCGCAGAACCTGACCGACGAATCCTATTACGTCTACACCGGCAAACGCCGCTACAACGCCCAGTACGAGGAATACGGACCCAGCTACAAGATCGGCCTGACCCTGACCCACTTCTGAGTGACCGGTGCGGCGGGCCAGTGCCTGCCGCGCCTCCGCTTCCCTGCAGCAAGGATTATCCCATGCCACCCCGTTTTCATTTGACCACACTGGCCACGCTGGCCCTGTCCGGTCTGCTCAGCGCCTGCTCCAGCGCAGACGACAGCGCAACCACTGCTGTCGCCTCCCCGACCCCGGCCAGCGAGCCACAGCCGGCCAGCGCTGGCACCCTGCACAGCTGGCCCCCCGCCCACGCCCAGCGCGCCGAATCCTGGCTGCTGCTGGATAATGGCCAGCGGCTGGCCGCCGACGCCGACGGCCTGTGGCTGCTGGATCAGCACGGCGAGCAGCTGGCACAGCACTCAGGCAACTTCAGCACCCTGGATGCAAGGGTCCAGGATGGGCAACTGCTGATCGCCACCACCGAGACCGCACGCCAACAGCCGACCCTGCTGCAAGCCGATGCCGGCAGCCTGACCGCACACCACAAACTGGTACTGCCGAGCAGCGCATACCGTGTCGAGAACCTGTGCCTGTACCGCGATGACGCCCACAACCTGCATCTGTTTGTCATCGGTGAGGAAGGCAAGGGTGATCAGTGGCTGGTCGGCAGCGCTAGTCAACTGCTGAATCAGCCAGCCCATATACGCAGCCTCGGCCTGCCGCCGGAAGCCGAGCATTGTGCGGTAGATGAGCTGCAGCACCTGCTCTACGTCAACGAGGAAAGCGTCGGCATCTGGGCCTACGGCGCCCACCCCGAGGCGGAACTGGGTCGCCAGCCGGTGGACATGCTGGCTCCCTTCGGCGGCCTGCAGGAGTTGGTCGCCGGTCTGGCTGTGGTACCCGGCGGCCTGCTGGCGCTGGATGCCGAGGCACGCCGACTGCACAGCTACCGGCTGACCGAGGATGGCTGGCAGGCGCTGGAGCCGGTGGAGCTGAACGGCAGCGTCGAGCCGGAGCGGCTGACCGCACGGCTCAGCGACGGCCATGCCGAGCTGCTGATCCTCGATGGGGACGACGGCCAGCTGTACCAGAGTCGACTCGATTGGCCCTATCCGGCGCTGCGCAACAGCGAGCCGCTGCCAGTAGTCCAGCCACTGGTGCAGACCGAACCGGTACCCAGTGTCGGTGACGCCGCCGACGATCCGGCCATCTGGCTGCACCCCAGCGACCCTGCCCGTTCCCGAGTGCTGGGCACAGACAAGCGCAACGGTCTGGCGGTATACGACCTGCAGGGCCGACAGTTGCAGTACCTGCGTGTCGGTCGCCTGAACAACGTCGATGTACGCAGCGGCTTCCAGCTCGGCGAGCAGCAGCTTGACCTGGCCGTGGCCAGCAACCGCGACCATAACAGCCTGCACCTGTTTGCCATCGACCCGACCGGGGGCGAGCTGCGTGAGCTGGGCCAGATCGCCACGCCGCTGGCAGACATCTACGGACTGTGCATGGCCCGGGCGGCAGACGGACGCCTCTACGCCATCGCCAACGACAAGGATGGCCGCTTCCTGCAGTACCGGCTGGACGGCCACAGCGGCGAAATAAACGGCGAACTGGTACGCGAGTTCTCCGTCGCCAGCCAGCCCGAGGGCTGCGTGGTGGATGACCAGCGCCAGCGGCTGTTCATCGGCGAAGAGGGCGAAGCGGTCTGGGCACTGGATGCCGGCGAGGATGCCAGCACCGAGATGACCCGGGTGATAAGCGTCGGCGGTCCGGTCGAGGCGGATATCGAAGGCCTGGCTCTCTACCAGCACCCGGATCGCCCCTACCTGGTGATTTCCAGCCAGGGCAACGACAGCTATGTGGTCACCGACGCCGAACCACCCTTCACCCTGCGCGGCAGCTTCCGCATCGGCCTGAATGCCGAGCTGGGCATCGACGGGGTATCGGAAACCGACGGGCTGGAAGTCAGCTCGGCCAACCTCGGCGGCCCCTGGAGCGCCGGTATGCTGATGGTGCAGGACGGCCGCAAGCGCATGCCCGAAGGCAACCAGAACTACAAATACGTGCCCTGGCAAGCCATTGCCGATGCCCTGCAACTGGATTGAGGAAGCCAACCCATGGAAACCACTCACAACCTGTCCCCCTGGTCGCTGATTGCCGAAGCCAGCCTGCTGGTGCAACTGGTGATGTTGACCCTGGTACTCGCGTCGCTGATCTCCTGGTTCCTGATCATCCAGCGCAGCAGCCTGATGGGTGCGGCCAGGCGTTCGCTGACCGACTTCCAGCAGCGCTTCCGCTCGAAGGACACCGACCTCGCGCAGCTCTACCAACAGCAACAGGCCGACGGCTCCGGCATCGAAGGCATCTTCCACGCCGGCTATCAGGAGTTCGCTCACCTGCAGCAGCAGAACAGTGAACCGGACGCGGTAATGGAAGGCGTACAGATGGCCATGCGCGTGGCCATTGCCGAGGAAGAGGAACGCCTGGAAAAAAATCTGCCGTTCCTCGCCACGGTCGGCTCGGTGAGCCCCTATATCGGCCTGTTCGGTACCGTGTGGGGCATCATGAACTCCTTTATCGGCCTGTCGCAGACTGAGCAGGCGACCCTGGCAGCGGTCGCGCCGGGGATTGCCGAGGCGCTGATCGCCACCGCCATCGGCCTGTTCGCGGCGATTCCTGCAGTGATCGCCTACAACCGCTTCGCCGCGCGCAGTGCAGGGCTGATCAACCGCTATTACAGCTTCGCCGAGGAGTTCTCGACCATCCTCCACCGGCGCCTGCACAACCGGGCGGGGCACTGAGTCATGCGCCCGCATCGCCGCAAGGCCTCGCTCAACTCGGAAATGAACGTGGTGCCCTATATCGACGTGATGCTGGTGCTGCTGGTGATCTTCATGGTCACCGCACCGATGCTCACCCAGGGCGTGCAGATCGAGCTGCCCAAGGTCGCCAGCGAGACGCTGGCCAATGACGACCCGCTCAATATTGTCACCCTGTCGATAGATGATGGCGGTTACTACCACTGGAATGAAGGCGACACGGTGAACACCGAGGAGTACACCGACAGCGCCGACTCGCTGGAGGATATGCGCCAGCGCATCGGTGCCCTGGTCGCCGCCCGACCCGAGACCCAGGTATTCATCCGGGCCGACCGCCATGCCGATTACGGCGCGGTGATCGAAGGCATGGCCGCCCTGCAACAGGGCGGCATCACCCGGCTGAGCCTGATTACCGAGGCGCCCTGACGCATGAACGAGTTGATCACACCACGCCGGCACCACCGCAGCGAAAGCTGGCTGCTGCCCGCCGCAGCCACCCTGCTGCTGCACGGCGGGGCCTTCTGGATGCTCTACAGCAGTTGGTCACCCGAGCCGCCAGCCAGCGCACCGCCGTCGGTGATGGTCATGCAGCTGGTCAGCCTGCCCAGCCCAGTACCAGAACCCCTGGCGCCTGCACCCGAACCGCCGCCCGAACCGGTGGTGGAAGCCGAACCACCAGCGCCGGTGGAGCCGCAGGTGGATCAGGCCGAGATCGCCCGCAAGCGACTGGAAGAGCAGCACGAACGCGAGCGTCTGGAACAGCAACGCCTGGCCGAACAGCAGCGCCAGCAGGAACAGGAAAGACAGCGGCAGCAGGAGCAGGCCCGCCAGGAGCAGCAGCAACGCGAACTGGCCGAGCGGCATGCCCTGGAACAGCAGAGCCTGGCCGCCGAGGCCGAAGCCCGGGCGCTGGCCGACGCCGAGGCGGCACGGCGCGCTGCCGAAGCCGCCGCCATTGCCCAGTACCAGCCGATCAGCAAGCAACCCCCGACCTATCCCCGGCGGGCACTGGATCGCGGGCTGGAAGGCGACTGTACGGTGAGCTACACGGTCACCCAGGACGGTCGCGTCAGCGACCCGCAGGTGGTCGACGGCGCCTGTGACGACCCGCTGTTCGCACGCCCATCGCTGGCCGCCGCCAAGTCCTTCCGCTACCAGCCACGGACGGTCAACGGCCAGCGTGTCGCCGTTCACGACGTGCGCAACACCTTCCGCTACCGCATTGAATGACGAGCAGACCATGAGACAGGAACACCAGTATTACCACGACGACCTGCAGGCGGTGGACGACCGCATACTCAACCCCAGTCAGGCCACCGATCTGGAGCGCATCATCAACCGCAGCCGCCGTCAGGTGCTCAAGGGCGGGCTGGCCCTGGCCGCCTTCGGCCTGTTCGGTGGCAGCCTGGTGGCGTGCCAGCGCGCCCCCGCCGGCGCGACAGCGGCCACCGGCCCGCTGCTGGGTTTTACCGGCGTGGCCGCGCAGACCGGCGCCGACTTCGACCGTGTACTGGTCGCCCCCGGCTACCGCGCCGAGGCCTTCTTCAGCTGGGGCGATGCGGTACTGGACAACGCGCCCGTCTGGCTGGATGACGCCTCCCAGGACTGGCAGGCACAACTGCTGCAGGCCGGCGACAACCACGATGGTATGCACTTCTTCCCCTTTGAAGATGCGCCCAACGAACACGGCCTGCTGGTAATCAACCACGAATACATCAACCCGACCCTGCATACGGACGGCTTCAGCTACACCGACCTGGCCGATGGCCGTCGCCAGCGCCTGCTGGATCAGGTACGCAAGGAACAGGCTGCCCACGGGGTCAGCGTGCTGGAGATCCGCCGCCATGCCGACGGCCAGTGGCAGCGGGTATCGGGCTCACGCTACCACAGACGCATCAGCGCGCTGACGCCCATGAGCATCAGCGGCCCGTTGCGTGGTGATGAGCGCATGCGCACCGCCAGCGACCCGACGGGTACTGCGGTATTGGGCACCCTGAACAACTGCTCCATGGGCGTCACCCCCTGGGGCACCTACCTGACCTGCGAAGAGAACTTTCACAACTACTTCGTCAACCGCAACGCCGCCGATCACGCCAGCCGACCGACCCACCAACGCTACGGCATCGGCCAGGGCCAACGCAGCGCCTACTACGCCTGGGAGTCGGTCGACGCTCGGTTTGACGCCACCCCGGATGAGCAACAGCCGCACCAGGGCCACGTCAACGAACCGCACCGCTTCGGCTGGGTGGTGGAAATCGACCCCTTCGACCCGGACAGCACACCGATCAAGCGCACCGCCATGGGCCGCCTGAGCCGGGAGTGTTCCGTGGTATCGCTGGGCGATGACGGACGCATGGCGGTCTACTCCGGCGACGATGCCCGGGGTGAATACGTCTGGAAGTTCGTCCCCGCTGGCCGCCATGACCCGGCCAACCCCGCCGCCAGCCGCGATCTGCTGGACAGCGGCACCCTGTACGCCGCGCGCTTTGACGAAGGCGGTCGCGGTCAGTGGCTGCCGCTGATCTGGGGCGAGCAGGGTCTGACCGCCGCCAACGGCTTTGCCGACCAGCAGGCAGTATTGCTGAACGCCAGGGGCGCCGCCGATATCCTTGGTGCCACGCCCATGGACCGCCCGGAATGGGTCGCAGTACACCCGGTCAGCCGTGAGGTGTATGTCACCCTGACCAACAACCACGAGCGCGGCGAGCGCTTTGCCGTGGATGCTGCCAACCCGCGTCCAAACAACCAGCACGGGCAGATCCTGCGCTGGCGTGAAGACCACGCCGACCCGACCGCCACCGCCTTCGAGTGGGACCTGTTCCTGCTCGCCGGCGACCAGTCCGGCGCCACCGACGCCGAGGGCCAGCCGCTGCCGGACAACCTGATCGGCAATATCCAGGGCGACATCTTCTCCTCCCCGGACGGGCTGGCGTTTGATGGTGATGGTCGCCTGTGGATACAGACCGACTCGGACGAAAAGGCCATGCATACGGTGAACACTGGCTGCAACCAACTGCTGTGTGCCGATCCGCAGAGCCGCGAGGTACGGCGCTTTCTGGTCGGCCCCCGGGGCGCGGAAATCACCGGCATCACCTGGACCCCGGACTACCGCACCCTATGGGTCAACATCCAGCACCCGAAAATCAGCTACCCCGCCAGCGACGGCCAAAGCCGCCCACGCTCCACCACCGTGGTGATCACGCATGAGGATGGCAGGGTGATAGGCAGCTGACACCATGGAGGGCCGATGGCGACCCTGCCAGGTTCCATCCCGGCCAACGGCGTATCAGACACCTCCGATGGTCGAGGTGGAACTCGACCTTCCAGACAATCAACCTCAACTACAAGGATCAATCATGAAACTGCGAACCCTGCTGTCCACCTACCTGCTGCTCGGCAGCATCATTGCCCCGCCGCTGGCCAGCGCCGCCGAGCCGGTGCTGCGCTTTGCCGTGCTCGGTGATGCCGAGCCCAAGCCAAAAGCGGAGTTCCCCGGCCTGGCCGCTGCGGTCGGTCACGTCAATCACCTGACCGACATCCTCGATCTGGACTTCGTGATCGGCGTCGGCGATATCGCCCACAAGGGCACCGAGCTGCAATACCAGGCCGTCACCCCGGTACTGCAACGCCTGACCCTGCCCTTCTACCCGATCATGGGCAACGAGGAACATGGCTCCAGCGTGGAGCGCTACATGGAATATGCCCAGCGCTGGAACGAAGGCAAGGCCGAGATCCCCGGCCCCCGCTATGTGCTGGAGTTCGAGCAACTCGCATTGGTCATGGCTTCACCGGATGAAGGCCGAGACTTTCATGATGAGGGCATCGCCTGGGTCAGGCAGCAGATCAGACAGCTGCATCCCAAGCCGGTACTGCTGGTAGTGCATGGTGCCCCTGCCGGTACCTTCCCTGAGAACCCGGACAAGGGCATCCACCACCCCCGCTTTGCCGAGATCAGCAATCATCCCAATCTGGTGGCGATGATCTCCGGCGACCTGCACATGGATATGGACCGGACCGAGCACTCGAAGCAGATCGACGGCGTGCACCATTTACACATGCCCGCACTGGAGCGCACCAAGATTCCCGACGAAAGCCGGCATGTCCCGATGTTCCGGGTGGTGACCGTGCTGGATGATGGTCAAGTAGTAGTGGATACCTATCAGGTGGGACTGGATGGGCCGCTGCAACGCCATGATTATCGGTTCATGCTGAGGCGGTCAGCACACCAGTAACACGCGCCATAGTGGCTTGGGCCGCAATGTGTATAGAAACTGTTCTTTTCAGCACATGCGGCCAAGCTCATGTATATAAAACCTGAAAAAGTATACACGTCACATAAGACATGTATGGATCTGGCTGTTTTCTATACATGACGCATCAAGCTGTTGAGAACGCCGGCAGCTGTTATCCTCCCACCCGACGCGCCACCACACCCTTTAGATACTCTCCCACCACCACCAGCTCATCCCCCCGCCAATGCATCACGATGGACTCGGGGCCATAGCTCTGTTCGTCGTGGATCACCAGCTCCAACAGGTCGCCCCACAGCAGGGCGTTGTGCAGTTCGGCGGGTTGGTCGTTGATCCAGAGTTCGCCCTTGAGCTGCTGGTAACGTTGCTCCAGCTCGACCCGGTAGCGGGTGCCGTCGGCGCTCTGCCAGTGCCAGTGGCCAGCGACCGGGGCGGGTACTATCCACAGGAACAGCGCATCGCTTCTGAACGAGCGCTTGCGGTCGGGCTTCCAGTCGCCCATGTCGAAGGCGTGGGAGACGATGCGGGTGCCGGGGCGCAGTTCGCTGAGCAGGCGTGGGCGCAGCTCCAGGTTGACGGTGTGCAGCAGGTACATGGTCACCACGCTGGCCGGGGCGAAGTCGACCTCGAACAGGTCGTCCTGGATGAAACACACCCGCTGCTCGACGCCCATCTGCGTGGCATAGGCCTGTGCCAGGGCTACCCGCCCGGCGTCGATTTCCACACCTACCGCACGGGCGCCGTGGTCCAGGGCGGCGGCGACGGGGATGCGGCCGTCGCCGGAGCCGAGGTCGTAGAGCACGTCGTCGGCATCCACATCGGCCATTTCCAGCATCGCCTTGACGATATTCTCGTGGGTCGGGACAAAGGGTACGTCGAGATTCATGCCCAGCTCATCGAGCTGATCATCTATGGATAATTCGCTGAACAAAGTCCACTCCTGCTACCGGTCATGCCTGCCAGCATGCCTGATCGGCCGGCGCAAAGCGATTCCGTCCGGCACGCCAGCGATGAAATGTTCCAGTCTTCAGCGTAACGCTGTTGACTTAAGGCGTTTTCCCCACTGCTTAGCTGACCTGAAACAGTGCGGGATTGCACCCTACCTCGTCATCCTTCGCGAAGGCGAAGGATCCAGGGTGGCGGCTGGCTCGGAGTGGCCGGTGGATCCTTCGCCTTCGCGAAGGATGACGGGGGTTGGGAAAGATGACGGAGTTTGGGAAGATTGACGGCGTTAAGTGAGCAGTATCAGGCCTTCAGCGTGCAATGATCAGCGGATGACCCCGTTCCGGGTGGCGTTGCACCAGCACGTCGATGCCGAACACTCGCTGCAGTGCGGCCGGTTGCAGGACCTGTTCGGGGCTGCCGCTGGCCTGTACGCCGCCGTCGCCGAGCAGCAACAGCTGGTCGCAGTAGCGCGCGGCCAGATTCAGGTCGTGCAGGATGACCAGGACGCTGGCGCCGTGGTCGGCGAAGCGGCGCACGGCATCCAGCACGCTGAGCTGGTGCAGCGGGTCGAGCATCGAGGTCGGTTCGTCAAGCAGCAGCACCTGGCCATCAGCACCCGGCCAGAGTTGCGCCAGCACCCGCGCCAGGTGCACGCGCTGGCGTTCGCCACCGGACAGCTGCAGGTAGTTGCGCCCGGCCAGGTGGCTGGCATCCACCGCCTCCAGCACCTGCTCGACGATCTGCTGGTCCAGCGCCAGGCCGGTGTCGTGGGGCATGCGGCCCATGCGCACCACCTGCTTGACCTGGAAGCCGAAGCCGAGGCTGGAGGTCTGCGGCAGCACCGCCAGCCGCTGCGCACGCTGGCGGCCCGGCCAATCCTGCAGTAGCTGGCCATCCAGCAGCACGCTGCCGGCATCGGCGCGCAGCTCGCCGCTGAGCAGGCCCAGCAGGCTGCTCTTGCCGGCGCCATTGGGGCCGAGCACACCCAGTACCTGGCCCGGCCGCAGCCCCAGACTCACTCCGCGCAGCACGCTGCGCCCACCGCGGCTCACGCCCAGTCCATCGGCCTGCATCATCAGTGGCGGCTCCGTATCAGCAGGTAGAGAAAGAACGGCGCGCCGATCAACGCGGTGACGATGCCGATCGGCATTTCCGCCGGTGCCACCAGCAGCCGGGCCGCCAGGTCGGCGAACAGCAGCAGGGCGCCCCCGGCCAGGGCCGAGGCCGGCAGCAACAGGCGATGATCGGGGCCGACCAGCAGGCGCATCAGGTGCGGTACCACCAACCCGACGAAGCCGATCAGCCCGGCCGCGGCCACCGCCGCACCAACGCCCAGGGCGGTACACAGGATCAGCTCGCGCTTGACCTGTTCGATATCGAAGCCCAGGTGCCGCGCCTCGGACTCGCCCAGCAGCAGGGCATTGAGCACATCTGCGCGGCGCGGCAACCACAGTGCCACGCCCAGCGCCACCAGCAGCAACGGCCACAGCCGCGCATAGCTGGCGCCATTCAGGCTGCCGAGGTTCCAGAAGGTCAGCGCACGCAGGGTGGCGTCATCGGCCAGGTAGGTCATCAGACCGATCACCGCGCCAGCCAGCGCGGTCAGCGCCACCCCGGCCAGCAGCATGGTCGCCACCTGGGTCTGGCCGTCGCGCCGGCCGAGCCGGTAGACCAGCCCGGTAACCAGCAGCCCGCCAGCGAAGGCCGCCGCCGACAGCACATAGGGCTCAATGGCCGCCGGCAGGGTCATCCAGCGCGACATACCGACGATCACCAGCGCCGCGCCCAGCGCCGCACCACTGGCCACGCCGATCAGCCCGGGGTCGGCCAGCGGGTTGCGAAACAGCCCCTGCATGGCCACCCCGGTGAGCGCCAGCACCGCGCCGACCATCAACCCCAGCAGGGTGCGCGGTAGGCGGATCTGGCCGACGATCAGCTCGGCCTGGGGCGATGCCGGTGCGCCCAACCCGCTGAGGCCGAACAGCGCATGCAGCGTGTCGGCCAGCGGCAGGTTGACCGGACCCAGTGCCAGCGACAGCCAGATGGACAGCAGCAACAATCCCGCCAGCGCCGCGAACAGCCAGCGCGCTACCTGCGATGGCATCATCAGCGCGCGTCGGCGCTGAGGGGTTGCAGGTCCGGGTAGAAGGTCCGCGCCAGCTGCTCCAGGGTCGCCGGCAGGCGCGGCCCCAGACCACCGGTCAGCAGGGTCGGATCGAGGCTCAGCAGATGGCCTTCGCGCACCACCCGACTGCTGGCCAGCGCCGGATTCTGCGCCAGCAGCGCCTGCTGCATCTCGGCGCCGCGCAGCTGGCGATCGGTCACCACCAGCCAGTCGGCATCCAGCGCCGCCAGGGCTTCGCTGGACAGCGTCTTGTAACCCTCATGCTGCGCCAGGTTGCGCGCGCCGGCGCGCTGCAGCAGCCATTCGGCCACGGTGCCGCGCCCAGCCACCAATGGATTGCTGCCGCCCTGGCCGATCAGCAGCAGCACGCCCGGCGCCTCGGCGGGCAGCGCGGCGATCTGCCGTTGCAACTCATCCAGTCGCTGGCGGAAGTCATCGACTGCGGCCTGCGCCCGCTGCGGCTCGCCGAGCAACGCGCCCAGGCGCTGCAGGTTGTCTTCCAGCGCCGCCAAGTCGCTGGCGGCGGACAGCTGTTCGATGCGTACCCCGGCGCTGCGCAGTTGGTCCAGCACCGGCGGCGGGCCCATTTCCTCGGTGCCCAGCAGCAGGTCCGGAGTCAGCGTCAGCACGCCCTCGGCGGACAGCTGGCGTTGATAGCCGACGCTGGGCAGCGCCTGCAGCGATGCCGGGTGCTGGCTGGTGGTATCCACCCCCACCAGCCGCGGCTCGCCACCCAGCTCGACCACCCACTCGGTGGCCGCACCACCGGCGCTGACCCAGCGCTGCGGCAACGGCTCGGCCAGGGCATCCAGACTCAGCAGCAGGCCGGCACACAGGCCGGCAAGGGTATATTCACGACGCATCGGCGGCGGACTCCTGTGCCGGGGTGCCTTCGGCCAATGCACGCCAGGCGGCCAGCTCCGGCTGGCCGGGCTTGCGCAGACCGAACATCTGCAGGATCAGCTCGCCATCGACATCGAATGCCTCCCAGCTGGTGATCAGGCCATCGACACTCGGCTTGCGTACGCGCCACAGCTGCGCCACCGCCGGCATGTCCAGGTGCAGGTTGAAGTCGGCATCCAGCACGTTGAACCAGTCACCGGCCCAGCGCAGCGTCTGGATCGGGCCACCATGAATCTGGATGCAGTGCCGGTTGCCGACGAACAGCATCACCGGCAGTTGCTGCGCCGCCGCCTCGCCCATCATCTGCGGCAAGGCCTGTGGGTCCAGCGGCTCGGCCCACTGCCGACCGGCCAGGCGCAACGCCTGCTGCCGGCCAACCTGGTACCTGCCGAGCAGCGCGTGGAAGTGATGCACGTCCTTGAGCTGCGCCCAGCCCTGGCGTAGCCCCTCGACATCCACTGCGCTATCGGCTCGCTCGGCGGCGCGGGCCGGCAGTGGCAGCAGATCCTCCGGTGGCAGCTGGGTCGGCTCGGCAAAGCGCGCCAGCAGACGGCCCCAGGCGTCCAGGTCACTGTCAGCGGTGAGAAATACCTTGTGTACCGCCACGCCATGCTGGTCGAACACCTGCAGGCTGCGCTGCATGCCGTGGGCGGTTTCCTGCTCGACGGCGAACAGGCTGTGCCAGCCGCCCAGGAACAGCCGCAGATCGATATCCGCCGACAGCACCAGGCCCATCCTGCCATTACCGGCCAGGGTCACTTCGCGGTAGATGCCCTTGCGTTCATGCACACAGGATTCGTTGCGGGTCAGCGCCATGATCCGGCCCAGGCTCTCCAGCGCCGGCAGCAGTTCGCGCCAGTCAGGGCGCAGGCGCAGGGTATTGAGCCCCAGGCGGCTGGCGATCAGCTCGGCTTCACTCACTGCCAGTTGCCTGGCCGCCTCGCGGGCACGCAGCCGGGGCTGTTGCTGCAGCAGTTGCTGCCAGGCGCTGAACAGATTGTTCTGATGAGGTGGAATGCAGGGGGCCAGGTTCATGACGAAGGTCCTGTTGGAATGCCGGAAAGACCGACATTGAGAACCATTTGCATTTGAAAGTCAACTTGCCCATGCTTGCTTCGCCGCCAGGCGGCATCCGACCAGTCATATTCAATATCGGACTAATTTAGAATATCCTAATGTAACTCATAGCCGACTCCGGATATCCGCATGACTGACACGCAACCCACGACCACGATGGAAAGACGCAACACGCCCGTATTGATGGCGGCCCAGGCCCTTGGCGGAGCCTCGCCACCGATCATCATCTCCCTCGGCGGGCTGGTCGGCCAGCAGCTGTCCAAGGCTCCGGAGCTGGCCACCCTGCCGGTCAGCCTGTTCAACCTCGGCCTGGCGCTGTCGACCATCCCCGCCGGCATGCTGATCCGCCGCCTCGGCCACCGCGCCGCCTATACCCTGGGCGCGCTGCTCGGTTGCCTGGCCGGGCTGGTGGCGGCATTGGGTATCTTCCAGGGCAATTTCGCGCTGTTCTGCACCGGTACTGCGGTGGCCGGGTTCTATGCCGCCTGCGTGCAGAGCTACCGCTTCACCGCCAGCGACACCGCCGCCCCCAGCCACCGCGCCCAGGCGATATCGCGGATCATGATCGGCGGGCTGGTCGCCGCCATCATCGGTCCCCAGGTGGTGATCTGGACCCGCGATGCCTTCACCAGCGCGCCCTTTGCCGGCAGTTTCCTCGGCCAGGCGGCCCTGGCCCTGCTGGCATTGCCACTGTTCCTGATGCTGCGCAATCCGCCGCGCCAGGCAGCAGTTGCCGACGATACCGGACGCGACCTGTGGAGCATCGCCCGCACCCCGCAGTTCATCGTCGCCGCGGCCGCCGGGGTGGTGTCCTACGGCCTGATGGCCTTCATCATGACTGCCGCACCCATGGCCATGGTCGGCCACGGCTTCCATGCCGGCGAAGCCGCACTGGGTATCCAGTGGCATATCCTGGCGATGTTCGGCCCGAGCTTCGTTACCGGTCGGCTGATCGCCCGCTTCGGTAAGATCCGCATCACCGGGCTGGGCCTGGTGCTGATCGCGGTCTCCGGGCTGGTCGCTGTGGCCGGCCAGCAACTGACGCACTTCTGGGGTTCGCTGATCCTGCTCGGGGTCGGCTGGAACTTCGGCTTCATCGGCGCCACCGCCCTGCTCACCGATGCCTATGCGCCGGCGGAACGCTCCAAGACCCAGTCGCTGAACGACTTCCTGGTATTCGGCACCGTCGCCCTGGCCTCCTTCGGCTCGGGCGGGCTGCTGACCAGTTCCGGCTGGAACACCATCAACTGGCTGATGCTGCCGGTGGTGGCCGCGGTGCTGCTGTTGCTGGCCTGGCTGAGCCGGGTGCAGAGCAATGGCGCTACCGGTCTGGCAGAGGGTACCTAGCCGCCCAGTCGTGTTCGGGGTGTAGCGCGCCGGCGCTACGCCGGCGGTGTGGGTGCAGTGCAAGCGCTGTCGTCGCGCGGGTGCGCGACAACCCGGTAATGCGACCTGCATCATCTATCGCATCCTTTCTTAATGCTCCCTTAATCTTGCCGGACAGATCATGGCGGATTGCGATATCCCGCCATATCGCTCTACATCCCCTCTTCTCTTCAGTGCGGCCCCGACCAAGCCCGCGGTCCCGGCAGCGCTTCAGGAGTCTGTTGCATGAGTAAACGACACACCGGGCTGGCAGCGCTGGGCGCCTGCCTGTTGGCCTGCAGTATCGGCCTGTCCGCCGAACCGATCGGCGATCCCGCACAGGGCCAGGCAGCAGCGGCGATATGCGCCAGCTGCCACCAGGCCGACGGCAGCGGCATGAACATTCCCGGCGCCGAGTCCTGGCCACGCCTTGCCGGCCTGGATGCCAGCTACCTGGCCAAGCAGATCCGCGACTTCAAGTCGGGCCAGCGCAGCAGCCCGACCATGCAGGCATTCGCGCAGATGCTCAGCGATGAGCAGATCCCCCATGTGGCTGCCTGGTTCGCCAGTCTCCCGGCACCCAGCCTGCCATCGGCTGAAGCCCATGCACCCGCGTTGCTGGAGCGTGGCCGACAGCTCGCTACCGAAGGCGACTGGGACAATTACCTGGTGCCCTGCTCCAGCTGCCATGGCCCGGACAACCTGGGCGCCGGCGCGGTGTTTCCGGCGATCGCCGGCCAGCACCCGGCCTATATCCGCGACCAGTTGCTGAACTGGCAGAAGGGTAGCCGCCAGAACGATCCGCAACAGCTGATGGCCACGGTCGCTGCACGCATGAGTGCAGACGATATCCAGGCCGTTGCCGCCTGGCTGTCGACCCAGCCGGGCGCTACCGAACAGAAACCGGAATAGGAGGTCCGCATGCTTGATTTCCGTCTACCCGCACCCCGCCTGCGGCATGCGCTGCTGGCGGTACTGGCCTCGCTGCTGGCCGGCCAGGTATCACTGGCCCAGGCCGAGCTGTCCGAGGAATCGGCCCGTATCCTCGCCAGCATGGCACCCGGCGCTCCGGCACCGATCGCCGGCGAACTGGTACACATTCCACCAACGCTGGAGGATCTGGAGGCTTCGTCACTGCACCCGGAACTGAAAAGGGTCATCCGGCGCGGTCACGATATCTTTACCAACACCCAGCAGTACCGCGGCAAGTACGTGTACAACGAGCTGAACTGCGACAGCTGCCACCTGGGTGCCGGCCGCGTGCCGTTCTCCGGGCCGGTGTGGCCGGCCGCGGTCACCCTGCCGGATTACCGGCCGAAGAACGACCACGTCAACAACCTCGAGGAGCGCATCGCCGGCTGCTTCTCCTATTCGATGAACGGCC
This sequence comes from Halopseudomonas xiamenensis, assembly GCF_014219065.1. Classification (GTDB taxonomy): domain Bacteria; phylum Pseudomonadota; class Gammaproteobacteria; order Pseudomonadales; family Pseudomonadaceae; genus Halopseudomonas; species Halopseudomonas xiamenensis. Next base: position 10,453 of record NZ_JACLGO010000020.1, on the reverse strand, counting down.
AGCCGCCCGCCTACGGCAGCGACGAGATGCTGGCCCTGTCCAACTATATCCAGTGGCTGGCCCGGGGTGTGCCCATGTACCCCGATGCCAAGCTGTACGGGCGCGGCTACCCGCGGCTGGCCTATGCCGCCGAGCAGCCGGACTATCAGCGTGGCGAGCAGGTCTACCAGAACCAGTGTGCGGTCTGCCACGGCAACGATGGCGCGGGCCTGGCCACCCGCGGCGAGACGGTGTTCCCGCCGCTGTGGGGCGACGGCTCGTACAACTGGGGCGCCGGTATCAGCCGTGTGTTCACCCTGGCCTCCTTCGTCAAGCACAACATGCCGCTCGGCCAGCCCAATACCCTCAGCGACCAGCAGGCCTGGGATGTGGCCTACTATGTCGATGCCCAGGAACGCCCGCAGGACCCGAGGTACACCGGCGATGTCGAGCAAACCCGTGAACGCTATGGCGACACCTTCCACAAGCACAGCCTGTACGGTCTCGAGGTGCAGGGACGGCGGCTGGGTGACCACGACAATGTCGGCGAGAAGGATTTTCTCAAGCCGGAGGCGCTGCGCTCGCGCTCGTTCGACTGACGGCGATCCGGGCTCACAGCGGCTGGCAAGGGTAGAATGCCAGGCGCTTTCCAGCCACGGAGCAAGGTGACGACCATGCATGTACTGCTGATCGAGGACAACGCGCTGGTGGCCAGCGGCATCTGCGCCGGTCTGCAATTGCATGGCTACTCGGTAACCACGGTGCATAGCGCCGGCTCCGCCGATGGCGTGCTGCGTTCCAGCCATGTGGACCTGGCGATCCTCGACCTGGGCCTGCCCGACGAGGATGGCCTGGCCCTGCTGCGCCGCTGGCGCGCCGCCGGGCGCGACCTGCCGATCCTGGTGCTCACCGCCCGCGATGCCGTGGCCCACCGCATCCAGGGCCTGCAGGACGGTGCCGACGACTACCTGACCAAGCCCTTCGACCTGGACGAGCTGTGCGCGCGGCTGCAGGCGCTGTTGCGCCGTGCCGGTGGACGCGCGGTCCGGGAGATGGTCTGGCGCGACGTGCGCATCCTGCCGGAGCAGGGCCAGGTCTGGTGTGCGGGCCAGCCGGTGCAGCTGTCACGCCGCGAACTGGCCCTGCTGCAGGTGTTCTGCCAATACCCCCGGCAGATTCTCAGCAATGCCCAGCTCGAGGACAGTCTCTACGGGCTGGACACCAACGTCGAGAGCAACGCCCTGAGCGTGCATATCCATCACCTGCGCCGCAAGCTGGGCCAGGCCATCATCGAAACCGTACGCGGCCAGGGCTACCGACTGGGTCCGGCGGAGCGCCCGGCATGACGCTGCGACTGCGACTGCTGCTGGCCATCGGCATCTCCCTCAGCCTGTTGTGGAGCCTGGTGGCCGGCTGGCTGTTCCTGGATATGCGCCGGGAGTTGCAGTCGGTGCTGGACAACCGCCTGCAGGCCTCGGCGCGCATGGTCGCCGGCCTGATCGAGCAGATGCCGGTGGATATGCTGCATATCGACGCGGACCAGCCGCAGATCGACATCGCCACCCTCGACGGCCTGGCCTGCGAGGTCAGCATCATGCGTGGGCAAATATCCACGCACAGGCCCCTGGTACGCACCCAGGGCGGGCCGGACATGAGCGATACCCAGCCCGGCTTCGGCACCTATCGGCGCAACGGCAACCTGTGGCGTGTCTATGTGCTGGAGCGGGGTGACCTGCGCATCGCCGTGGCGGACCGCAAGAACGTACGCGACAGCCTGTTGCAAGGTCTGGCGCTGTCCTTCGCACTGCCCTTCGCCATCGCTCTGGTGGGCAGCCTGATACTGTCCTGGCAGGCCATCGGCAAGGGCCTGCAGCCCTTCGACCGCCTGCGCAGCCTGCTGGCCAGGCGTGACCCCGACGACCTGTCACCGCTGCCGGCGATCAGCGCGCCACCGGACCTGCGCCCGCTGATCGACACCATCCACGACCTGTTGCAACGGGTGGCGGACGCCATCCTGCGCGAACGGCAGTTCACCGACGATGCTGCCCATGAGCTGCGCACCCCGCTGACCGCGGTGCGCACGCATCTGCAGGTGGCCCGGCTGGCACTCGCCAAGGGTGGCAGACAGGCGTTGCTGAACAGCTCCCTGGCCTCGGCGGAACAGGGCACCGGCTATCTTCAGGAAACCCTCGACCAACTGCTGCTGATCGCCCGCCTGGACAGCCAGCAGCCAACCGAGCCGCCGCTGGCCGAGGTGGCGGCAGCGGCCAGGCAGGCGCAGGCAGAACTGGCCGCCCTCGACCTGGATGCCGATAGGCGCATCCACCTGACCCAACCGGCCGCTTCAGTGCTGACGGTGGCCGTACCGCCCTCGCTGCTGGTCGCCACCCTGCGCAATCTGCTGGACAATGCCCTGCGCTACTCCGCTGCCCCCGCAGTGGTCGAGATCGACATGGCGCGGCAGGATCAGCATGTGCGTATCCGCGTGCACGATCGCGGCCCCGGTATCCCCGAGCACCAGTTGGCCAGGGTCACCGAGCGGTTCTGGCGGGCTCGGCGCGATGACTTCGGCAGCGGCTTGGGGCTGTCCATCGTGCGCCTGATCGTCGAGCGGCACCAGGGCAGCCTGACCCTGTACAACCGCAGTGGTGGGGGGCTGACCGTGGAGGTGCTGCTGCCCAGCGCGGCCAGCGCACAGCCGCCGCCGGCCTGACCTTTCACACCAGGCCGGTCGGCACCGGGTTCAGGCCTGCGGCATGTCCCGGTGCAACACCTTGGCCAGATGGCAATTGAGCTTGCCATCGCAACCCAGGCACATGCTGCGTGCGGCACACAATTCCCGGTCGCCCGGCTGCACGGTATGACCGGAGGTCAGCAGATAGCGGGCCAGCATAATCAGGCGTTTCATGATCCTGCTCCTATCAAGGGTGGTTGATCCAGCCTAAGCCCGCGCACTTGGCGCAACCTTGACCGATATCAAGCACCGCCTTATCACGACCAACGGCGCTCGAGCGCCAATCCCACACCCTTTGGCTGGACATTATGTCGCAGGCGGAAATGACCCAGGTCAAATTCAGCCCTGCCGGTTCTGCCCATAATCAAGCCATCAATCGACGGCTGGTTGGAGAACATCATGGCTGCGCCAGTGGCTTTACTGCGCCCCGGCACCCCGGCTACACGGGGCGCGGGCATAGCATGCGGCCGGCGTAGCATACTGGCGCTGCTGGGCTGCCTGATGCTGCTCAGCCCCGGCCTGCAGGCCGAGCCGGATGCCCTGCGCCAGCGCCAGCTGGACAACCTGCTGCTGCAGGACTGCGGTTCCTGCCACGGCCTGCGCATGACCGGCGGGCTGGGGCCGGCGCTGACCCGCCAGGCCCTGGCCGACATCCCCCGCGACAGCCTCATCGCCACCGTCACCCATGGCCGCCCCGGCACCGCCATGCCCGGCTGGAATGCCCTGCTCGATGAGCAGGATATCGCCTGGCTGGTCGACCAACTGCTGCAAGGATACCCCCGCCCATGAAATCCCCCGTACTGTCCCTGGCCCTCGCCGCGCTGCTGCTTGGCGGCTGTGTGCATTCACCGCAGCCGCAGCCGCTGCGCGGCACCGGCGACCTTGGCGTGGTGGTGGAGCGCGCCAGCGGCACCCTGCAACTGGTCGAGGCCAGCACCCGCACCAGCCTGGCGCGCATTGACGGGCTGGGCGACCTGTCGCATGCCTCGGTGGTATTCTCCCGGGACCAGCGCTACGCCTATGTATTCGGCCGCGACGGCGGGCTGACCAAGGTCGACCTGCTGCGCCAGCGCATCGAGCAGCGGGTGATCCAGGCCGGCAACAGCATCGGTGGTGCCATCAGCAGCGATGGCTCGCTGATCGCCGTGGGCAACTACGAGCCCGGCGGGGTCAAGGTGTTCGACGCTACCACCCTGCAGCAGATCGCCGACATTCCGGCCACGCCGCTGGCCGATGGCAGCACCAATTCGCGGGTGGTCGGGGTCACCGACGTACCCGGCCGGCGCTTCATCTACAGCCTGTTCGACACCGGGGAAACCTGGCTGCTGGACTTCAGCCAGGGCAACCAGCCGCAGGTCACCCGCTTCGAGAACATCGGCAAGCAGCCCTATGACGCGCTGCTCACACCCGACGGGCGCTACTACATCGCCGGGCTGTTCGGCGAGGACGGCATGGCGCTGATCGACCTGTGGCACCCGGAGCGGGGCGTGACCCGCATCCTCGACGGCTACGGCCGCGGCCAGCAGAAGCTGCCGGTCTACAAGATGCCGCACCTGGAAGGCTGGACCCTGGCCGGCAACCAGGCGTTCGTCCCCGCCGTCGGCCAGCATCGGGTGCTGGTGATGGACAGCAGCAGCTGGCAACAGACCGATGCCATCGAGGTCGCCGGGCAGCCGATCTTCGTCATGGCCAGGCCGGATGCGCGGCAGATCTGGGTCAACTTCGCCCACCCGGACAATCACCAGGTGCAGGTGATCGACAGTGAGACCCATGAGGTCATCGCCACCCTGGAGCCCGGACCCGCAGTGCTGCACATGGAATTCACTCCGCGTGGAGACCAGCTCTGGTTGTCGGTACGCGACGGTGGCGAGATCCAGGTGTGGGACCCGTACACCCTGGAGAAGCTCACCAGCCTGCCGGCCGAGAGCCCCAGCGGCATCTTCTTCAGCAGCCGCGCGCATACCACGGGGCTGTAGCACCAGAAGGAATACCGACATGCAACTGGATAACCTGAGTCGCCGCCTGATCGAGCGCTACCAGCACAATCTGCCGCTGTGCGCCGAGCCTTGGCAGGCCATGGCCGACGAGCTGGGCTGCAGCGAGGCCGAACTGCTCGACTGCCTGCAGCGCCTGGATGCCGCCGGCGTGCTGTCGCGCGTCGGTCCGGTATTCGAGCACAGCCGTGCCGGGGCCAGCACCCTGGTGGCGCTGGCGGTGCCGCCGGAGCGCCTGGAGCAGGTCGCCGAGCTGGTCAACCGCTACCCCGAGGTCAATCACAACTACCTGCGCGAGCACGACTACAACCTGTGGTTCGTCCTCACCGGCCCGGACCGGCAGACCCTGCAACGCTGCCTGCGCGACATCGAAGGTGCCACCGGCCTGCTGCCGCTGGACCTGCCCATGCGCCGCGCCTATCGCATCGACCTGGGTTTTTCCCTGGAGGGCACCCCATGAACCAGCTCGACAACAGCCAGCAGATCGAACTGCGCCGCCTGCTGGAACGCGGGCTGCCCCTGACACCGCGACCCTACCAGCACCTGGCCGAGCAGATCGGCGCCAGCGAGCAGGCGGTACTGGAGCAGGTCAGGCACTGGGGTGAGGACGGCCTGTTCCGCCGTGTCGGCCTGGTGCTGCATCACCGCGCCCTGGGTTTCCGCGCCAACGCCATGCTGGTCATGGATATCGCCGACGAGCGGGTCGACCGCATCGGCGAGCAGCTGAGCCGCGCCCCCGGCATCAACCTCTGCTACCAGCGCCCGCGCCGGCTGCCGTACTGGCCGTTCAACCTGTTCTGCATGGTGCATGGCCGTGAGCGCGCCGCGGTCCAGGCGCATATTGCCGAGCTGCTGGCGCAACATGATCTGAGCGAGGTGCCCCACCGCCTGCTGTTCAGCACCCGCGCCTTCAAGCAACGCGGCGGCCGCTTCACCGCGACCACGGAGGTGGCCCATGGATGAACTGGACCGGCACCTGATCAACCGCCTGCAGCATGGCCTGCCGCTGGTGCCGCGGCCCTGGGAAGCATTGGCCGAGGAGCTGGACAGCCAGCCCGAGCTGCTGCGCCAACGGCTGCAGGCCTTGCTTGACGACGGCAGCCTGACCCGTTTCGGCCCGATGTTCGATATCGAACGTCTCGACGGCGCCTTCACCCTGGCCGCGCTATCGGTGCCGGAGCCGCGTTTTGAGCAGGTCGCCGCGCAACTGCAGGCGCTGACCGAGGTGGCCCACAACTATCGCCGCGAACATGCGTGGAACATGTGGTTCGTGCTGGCCTGTGAAACCCCCGGGGGTATCGCCAGCACTATCCGGCACATCGAAAGCATGACCGGCCTGCCGGTACTCAACCTGCCCAAGGAGGAGACCTACCATGTCGGCCTGCATCTGCCCGTCTGACGCCACCCTGACCCGGCGGCTGATCGAACTGACCCAGGCCGGCCTGCCGCTGGTGGCCGACCCCTGGGCCTGGCTTGCCGAGCAGCTCGGCATCAGCAGCGCGCAGGCCCTGGCGCTGCTGCAGCGGCTACAGGCCGACGGCGCCATTCGCCGCATCGCCGCCGTGCCCAATCATTACCGTCTCGGCTACCGGCACAACGGCATGACCGTATGGGATGTGGACGATGAGCGCATGGCCGAACTCGGCCCGCTGATCGGCGCCCAGCCGTTCGTCAGCCACTGCTACCGCCGACCGCGCCGCGACGGCTGGCGCTACAACCTGTTCGCCATGGTGCATGGCCGCAGCGCAGAGGAGATCGACGCCGACCGCCAGCGCATCCGCCAGTTGCTCGGCAACGCCTGCCGCGCCGATGACATGCTGGTCAGCAGCCGCATATTGAAGAAGACCGGATTACGGCTGCAGAAAGCCGAAAATCCACTGTCCCGGCACACCACCGAGCCAGCCCCCCTGGATTCTCCGCCTGCGCGGAGAATGACGGGAGTGGTGGGCAAGGCAGGTGCAGAGGCAGGAGCGGCATCACCTCAGGAGAAAGCCCCATGCTCAGAATAAGCCATTATCTGCGTGCCCTCGCCGATCCCAAGGTCCGCGTGCTCGGTGCACGCGGCACACCCGGCACGCGCCCGCCGGTGGTGATATGGAACCTGCTGCGGCGCTGCAACCTGACCTGCAAGCACTGTTACGCCACCTCCGCCGACAGCGAGTTCCGCGACGAGCTGGATACCGCCGAGGCACTTCGGGTCATCGACGACCTGCACGACGCCGGGGTACGGGTACTGATCCTCTCCGGCGGCGAGCCGCTGTTGCGTGGGGATATCTTCCAGCTGTCGGACTACGCCCGGGACAAGGGCTTCTTCGTCGCCCTGTCGACCAACGGCACGCTGATCACCGAGGCCAACATCGAGCAGATAGTGGCGGCGCGCTACGACTACGTCGGCATCAGCATCGACGGGCTGCAGGCGGTGCATGACGAATGGCGTCAGCTCAAGGGCAGCTTCGCCGCGTCCATGCACGCCATCGACCTGTGCCGCCAGCACGGCATCCGCGTCGGCCTGCGCACCACCCTGACCCAGCACAACTACCCGCAGATGCCGGCACTGCTGGCACTGATGCGCGAACATGACGTGCAGAAGTTCTACCTGTCGCACCTGAACTACAGCGGTCGCGGCAAGCGCAGCCGCAAGGCCGACGCCCATCGCCTGATGACCCGCGATGTACTCGAGCAGCTGTTCGAACAGGCCTGGAACGATGTACAGCAGGGTCGCGACACCGATTTCGTCACCGGCAACAACGATGCCGACGCCATCGCCCTGCTGCACTGGGCGCGGCGGCGCATTCCCGAGCACGCGCCGCGCCTGGAACAGATGCTGCGCGCCTGGGGTGGCAACGCCTCCGGCAGCGGCATCGCCAATATCGACAATACCGGCGACGTGCACCCGGACACCTACTGGTGGCAGCACAGTGTCGGCAATATCCGCCAGCGCAGCTTCAGGGATATCTGGCTGGAGCGGCCCGACCCACTGCTGCTGCAACTGCGCCAGCATCCCCGTGCGGTGGGCGGGCGCTGCGGCCAGTGCCAGTGGCTGCCGATCTGCAACGGCAACACCCGCACCCGCGCCTGGGCCAGCGGTGACCTGTGGGGTGAAGACCCCGGCTGCCACCTGAGCGACAGCGAAATCGGCCTGGACCAACCCCGATCCATCCCCTGCGTCATGGTGAACGATCATGCATGAGCACCACACATTCGTACTTCCCGCTGCCCTGCGCGCCAGTCTGGCCCCCGGCGAAGTCGCCCTGGTCGGTGCCGGCCCCGGTGATCCCGGGCTGCTCACCCTGCACGCCTGGAGCCTGCTGCAACAGGCCGATGTGGTGGTCTACGACCGTCTGGTCAGCCCAGCGGTGCTGGAGCTGATCCCCAAAGGCTGCGAGCGCCGCTTCGTCGGCAAGACCAGCGGCTTCCACAGCCTGCCACAGGAGCAGATCAACCAGTTGCTGGTCGATCTGGCCCTGCAGCAGCGCCGTGTGCTGCGGCTCAAGGGCGGTGATCCGTTCATCTTCGGCCGCGGCGCCGAGGAGCTGGAGCACCTGCTGGCGCACGGCATCGACTGCCAGGTGGTGCCAGGCATCACCGCCGCCTCCGGCTGCACCACCTATGCCGGCATCCCGCTGACGCACCGTGACCATGCCCAGTCCTGCCAGTTCATCACCGGCCACCTGCAGCGTGATGGGGCGCTCAGTCTGCCCTGGCAGAGCCTGGCCAGCGGCGGCCAGACCCTGGTGTTCTACATGGGCCTGGCCAGCCTCGGCGAGATATCCCGGCAACTGATCGCCGCCGGCCTGCCGGCCGATACCCCGGCGGCACTGATCGGCAACGGCACCCGCGCCGAACAGCAGGTGGTGCATGGCAGCCTGCGCCAGCTGGAGCAGCTGGCCCGCGAACATCGCCTGGGCGCACCGACGCTGACGGTGATCGGCCAGGTGGTCGGTCTGTTCCGCGAGCACCAGCTGAGCCATCCGGCGCGGCTCAGCGTCCAGCCCGCAGCCCTGCAACAGGAGGCCCTGGCATGCGTCTGATCACCTTGCTGCTGCTGGCCGCGAGCCTGCAGGGCACGCTGCTGGTCTCTGTGCAGGCCAACGCCTCCAGCGCGCCGGATGCCGCCGCGCTGTACCAGACCCAGTGCCAGAGCTGCCACGGCGCCGAGCGTCTGGGCGGCACCGGCCCGGCGCTGCTGCCGGAGAGTCTCGGGCGGATCAAGCCCGAGGAGGTACGCAGCGTCATCCACGACGGTCGCCCCGCCAGCCAGATGGCGGCCTATGGCGAACTGCTCGGCAGCGATGAGATAGACGCCCTGGTCAGCTATCTGTACCGCCCGGCGGAGGTAGCCCCGACCTGGAATGATGCCGATATCCGCGCCAGCCACCGCATCCTCACCGACCAGCAGCAGTTGCCGGACAGCCCGCAACACGGCGCCGACCCGCTCAACCTGTTCGTCGTGGTCGAGGCCGGCAACCACCATGTACGCATTCTCGATGGCGACACCTTCGAGGAACTGGCGCGGTTCCAGTCGCATTTCGCGCTGCATGGCGGGCCCAAGTTCTCGCCCGATGGCCGCTTCGTCTACTTCGCCTCGCGCGACGGCTGGGTCAGCAAGTACGACCTGCACAACCTGAGCATGATCGCCGAGGTCCGCGCCGGGCTGAACACCCGCAACCTGGCGGTCAGCGGCGATGGCCGCTGGGTGCTGGTGGGCAACTACCTGCCGGGCAACCTGGTGCTGCTGGACGCCGAGGACCTGTCGCTGGTCAAGCCGATCGAGGCACGCGGCACCGACGGCACCCAGTCACGGGTCAGCGCGGTGTATACCGCACCGCAGCGCGACAGCTTCGTGGTGGCACTCAAGGATGTGAAAGAGGTCTGGGAACTGTCCTGGGCCGGCTCGCCGGACTTCACCCCAAGACGGATCATGGCGGCGGACTATCTCGACGACTTCTCCTTCACCCCCGACTATCGCTACCTGCTGGCCACCTCGCGCCAGGCCAAGGGCGGCCAGGTGATCGACCTGGACAGCGGCCAGGCACTGACCGACATCCCGCTGCCGGGCATGCCGCACCTGGGCTCGGGCATCTACTGGCAGCAGGATGGCCGCTGGGTGTTCGCCACACCGAACATCAGCCAGGGGCTGATCTCGGTGCTGGACATGGACACCTGGGAACTGGTCAAGGAGATCCCCACCGAAGGCCCGGGCTTCTTCATGCGCAGCCACGAGAATTCGCCCTACGCCTGGACCGACGTATTCTTCGGCCCGAACAACGATGCCATCCACCTGATCGACAAACAGACCCTGGAGGTAGCCCATACCCTGCGTCCGGTACCCGGCAAGAACGCCGCGCACGTGGAATTCACCCGGGACGGCCGGCACCTGCTGCTGAGCGTCTGGGACACCGATGGCGCGCTACTGGTGATCGACAGTGAGACCCTGGAAGAGATCAAGCGCATCCCGATGAACAAGCCCTCGGGCAAGTACAACGTCGGTAACAAGATCGGTTTCGTCGAGGGCACATCGCACTGAGCATTGCGTAGCGCCTGTTGAGTCCGTGGGAGGGCCGCCCCGGCCCGAAGCGTCATCCGGCACGGCATCGCCGCCCCCCGACCGTCATTGCGAGCCGCGAAGCGGTGAAGCAATCCATGTGCACCGAGTCATCGGCACGTCCTGGATTGCCGCGCTGCGCTCAATGAAAGGGACTCCTCCCCTCCCGATGCCTCATTGGGCAGAATTGGTAGTTAGCGA
>NZ_JACLGO010000001.1 GCF_014219065.1 Halopseudomonas xiamenensis | reverse complement strand
CCTAGTTTACCCGGTCGATGGTGAGCAAAAATGACAGAGAAATAAAGGGTTACCCACCAGAAAAGGTGAAGAGCCTTATTTATACAATCAAAAATACAATTTGCAGTCTCTTCAGGAGTACCAGAGAAATTTAGAAACCCATTATCAGAATGCTTCACCAACTCTGTAACCCCATCAGTTACAGTGGATACAACCACACACCCCTGTAACATCGCCTCCTTTATCACATTAGGCAATCGCTCTGCACGATACCTCGACATAAGAACAAAAAAATGAGACATTTTCATAAGCTTTATTAATTCGCGCTGATCTATGTGCCCCAAAAAGTCTACATCATTCTCTATCTCCAGCTTTCTTGCCTCGGATTCGAGAGCAGCTCTACTAGGTCCGTCACCTGCGATATAGAGCTTCGCACCAGGATAAACGCGCGAGACTAACTTAAATGCTCCCAACACATTATCCACACCCTTTTCATTAATAAGCCTGCTTGCCGTAACAAGTATTGGCTTTTCGATTCCCTCATATATTCTTGAAATGTCTTCTGTCCGAGCAACTGTATCAACGCCTCGATGAACTACTCGGATTTTATTATTATCAACCCCTATGCGCTGCAAGCTTGAAACATTACTCTCTGCATGAGTAAATATGACAGGCAAGCTCTGCGCCAAAGACTCAGCTAAAGGATACGCCTCCAACAGATCGTGCGCCCCAAGAAACTGAGTTAAGGTGGTATCCGGCATATATTTTTTTACAAGCGTTCCTACCATTGAAGGATAGTGCCCCCAGAAGAGATGAACCACATCTGGTTTATCTTTATAGATGCTAGAAAAAATTGATATCGCCGACGGATATAGCACCAAACTTTTAGCTATGTGCTTCCTTGACCTCATTCTCATAACTCTATTCAAGAGGTATAGGGAAATTATCGGATGTAAAAAAAGAAATCCCAAAAACTGAAAAAAAGACCTTATTGAAAAATTCTCAACATAGAGCCCATCTAGTCCACGTTGCTCAATCAGTTTTCGATGCATTCTATGACTTGGGCGCATTCCATATACATTTACAACATGCCCGGCACGCCTTAAAGCCTTGATATCAACGCCTGCAAAAGTTTCACTTGGAACAGGGAACTGCATTAAAACATAACTTATATTCATTGCACTTCTCTTCCCCGCCGACTTATTAAATAGGCTGAAGCAACAAGTGCCAATATAGCATAATAGAAAAAAGACAACCTAATTTGTTCGGTGAAGTTATTCCCGATACTCATCAACGGAACCGTCAGCAGCCACACAAAAATCGCAAAATATAAAGAATAAAAACTACTTGTCACAGGAGTAACCTTCAGTAACCTCAAGCAATAACAACAGGATATAGAGATAGGATACAAAAAGTATAGAACCAAACCAATAAGCCCATATCGATAAAATTGATAATTGTAAATTGACTCAACATACTCCATCTCATCCTTTGCCGGGCCATTTCCAAAAAACAGTATCAATGGATTTGTTAGCGCCTTATCCAAAGCAAATAAAAATTGGTTAATTCTAATATTTGCAGAACTTCCCACCCCCTCACCTTCCAGCACTCGAACAAACTGCCCTGTCAAATAAGCAAAGTTTTCAATCAAAAAAGGCAACATAGCGAGCAAGGAAAACAAAATAACAAAAAAAAGCAAAAAGAAATACAAAACACCTTTTTTCACTCTCAACCTTAGAGCATCGAAATTAAAGAACAAAAGCGATAATGGCAAAATCAAGAAGAAACCGATCAAGAACCCGACAACTACTGAGCGAGACTGAGGAAGAACAAACATCACTATCGCGACACCCGAAAGAACTAGATATCTCGGGCTTAAAAATATAGTCTTCAGAAAAAAATAAAATATAAAAAAACTCATCACAAAAGCATAGTCATACGGATTTACAAACGGCGTTGATACCCGACGCGTACGTATATTTATCTGCTTGGTATAAAGCTGACTAATATCATCAAAAAACCCATAATAATGATTAACTCCGAGAGCAACAAGAATCCAAAAGACAAAGATCAACAACCGCTCAAAACCGGCCAGAGAATAGCCATTCTTGAAAGTGAAAAAAGCCATTGTAAAAACTAGAAAGTATAAAATCGGCCGATGAAGTTCGAAAAAATCTCTTTCAGAAATATTAACACCGCCCCAAACAGCACCAACTGCCATGGATAGAGGAATATGTAACGCGAAAAAAACAAAAACCAGCGCTATTGATAAATATACTTCTTTCTCTTTATTATCAGAAAAATATAGAGCCAGCCTTCCTCTGCCAAGAAAAAACAGCGAAATCAATGCAATAATCCCACCGTTTACCAACATTGCTCCTGCGGTCCCTAACTGCTTCTGAAAGACAGGAAAGAAAAAAGCAAACAGTAAAACAAGAAAAAACAAACGGCGATCAATCGAATCTCCCGTAACACTATGCATATAGCCCACCCCAGAAACTTGTCAGCAAAAACATACTCACATGCACATCTACCACTCCGATACAAGAGAGACAACCAATCAGTAGCGCGACCCAGAATTCATATAATAAATAGCGTCTTCACCCCTTCAAGAAGGGTGAACAATACAACAGGCTATTCACCAATAAAACAGACAAATTTTAATCTAGAACTCAGCATTAAAAACATAAAAGTAAATTATTTTTTACAAACCCAAAATAGCTCTCTATCAACTCTTCTATGAGTATTCCCCACGCAGATATAGAACATTTCTAGCAGCCACAGTCTTGCGAGCTTGAAATCTTTTCTCTCAAGAGAAGCTTTTAACATGGAAATTGCGATACCAATATACAGAAAAAACCTATTTCTTTTGAGCCAATGGATCTCGCGCTGTGCTTTTTCTCTTGCTTTATTTGAGTATTCATATTGGACAAATTTCTTTTTGGGCGAATGAGATGCGCCATCTTCAAAAACATGTTTATCATATAAGCGCTCTTTCAGAGCATGTATAGCCCCCAACTCGATAATTCTCCAGTACAACTCCCAGTCCTGACTATACTTAAACCGCTGATCGTATCCACCAGCATCTCTAAGTGCACTCGTACGATACATGACCGTTCCGTGCGTAAATGGCACTCTTTTTTTTAGTATATCTTTTGTAAGATCTTCAACAACATCATAGTCCGAGCTAAATCGCTCTCCTGAATCCCTACATAGATAATGAGAACAACCAAGAGCCACCACTTTTCCATTTGCTTCTAGATACTCAAATTGCTTTCTTATTTTATTTTTTTCTGCCTTATCTCCTGCGCCATGAATTGCGACATACCTCCCTCGAGCAGCGTTAATTCCGGTAGTGATAGCCGCTGTAAAGCCCGCATTCTCTTGATGAATAACCTTCATACGTACATCGCTATAAGAATCAAGAACAGCTCTCACATTCGGATCAGAGCTACCATCATTTACAACTATTATCTCGAATGAGCTGAAGTTCTGTTCCAGCAGACTGTCAATCGAACTCCTTATGTACTTACTTCGATTAAACCATGCACATACAATAGAAACCATTACACACTCATCATTCTTATACATCATGTTTCTATCGCTTTCTCTAAGGGTATAATCCCATTCACGCTGTCAACATATCGAGCTTCAATATCCATACGGTAGCCAGTAGTATTTTCTACTCCGCTCCTCACCTTTTTAATTATACGCATGACATCAACAGCCTTTGCCCCGCCTAGATTAACTATAAAGTTTGCGTGCAAATCTGAAACCTTAGCTCGCCCCACTTCTAATCCCTTATACCCTGAGTCCTCTATTACTTTTCCCGGCGCGCCATATTTTTCATACATTAAAGGATTGCTTATAAATACAGAGCCGCAGTTCGGCTCTTTTCTTGGAAATTTTTTACGTCGAGAAGACAATATTTCTAACATAGCCGCCCTAACTTCTTGCACACCCCCACTAGCTTTACTCAAGCCCATGGAAGCTGAAACAACAATCTCATCTTCTTTTTGATATATTGATGATCTATAAGAAAAATCACACTTATCGAACGTTCGCTTAACAATCTCCCCACGACTATCGATACTTGTAACTGTGGTAACGACACTACCAACACCTTGTCGAAGGCTTCCTCCATTCATGTAAATTAAACCTCCAAAAGTACCAGGGATGCCACAGGTATGTTCCAACCCTGTAAGCCCTGATTTCATTGCCGCTCGGGCCAGTTTAGGCACCCAAACACCTGCTTCAGCGGTGACTATATTGTCTTGAATATCTATCTCTGAAAACAGGCTTCCCATCTTTATGCAAATTGAGCGAACACCTTTATCAGAAAATAGTAAATTACTTGTCTCGCCGATCAGGACGTGGTGCATCTCTCTTTCGTGCAACCATCGTCGTAGCGTAGCAACGTCTTCGATAGAGCGTGGCTGGACGATGATATCTGCGATACCGCCAATTCGCCATCGACTAATTTTATCTAAAGGGACATCTATATCAACACGTCCAACAAGAAGCTGTTTTAGCTCTCTTGCAATGACATGTTTTGGTAGAGTTTGATGAGGCACACTATTCATAAGATACAATCGCACCTAGTGATTTTAGCTTCTCAGCAAAGTTCACATATCCACGACTTATTTGCCAAGCATCATGGATAATCGTCTCTCCTTCTGCCATAAGACCACAAAGAGCCAGCGCTGCACCAGCTCTTAAATCCAACGCGCGCACCTCTGCACCAT
Source organism: Halopseudomonas xiamenensis (assembly GCF_014219065.1). GTDB lineage: Bacteria > Pseudomonadota > Gammaproteobacteria > Pseudomonadales > Pseudomonadaceae > Halopseudomonas > Halopseudomonas xiamenensis. The sequence goes on along the minus strand of NZ_JACLGO010000001.1, from coordinate 277,688 downwards.
GTAACCCTCCACCCTTACCTTGTATCTTTAACATGTCGCCGACGACCTCATACTTAACCCCCATACGTGCCATTTCTTCAGCATAAGCATAGCGACCGGGAAAGCGCAGATCGATAATTTTAGACTCTCCCCGCGCCCGCGCCGCCCATGCAGCAAGAATGGGCTGTACGTCAGAGTTAATGCCTGGATGCGGTCCTGTGCTAATCTCTATTGGGTAACAATCGCCACCACATACAATCAGCGAATCATCTCCTTGATACAGCCGCGCCCCTGCCGAGCGCAAATGAGCTAGTACTACCTCGAGATCCCTGTATGGAAATGCATTGATTTCAATATCACCGTTAGTGATTGAAGCAGCGGCCAACCAAGTGATTGCTTCCATATTGTCTGCAATAACCTGATGTTCCGCACCATGCAGCCCTTCTACTCCAGTAATCTCAATATGCTCCTGCCCAAAAACTTGTATTTTTGCGCCCATGCTTTTTAATAGCGCAATAAGATCCAAAATCTCAGGACGAATATGCGGATTCCAAATACGTGAAATGCCTTTAGCAAGAGTTCCAGCCAAAATAGCATTTTCAGTTGCGCCTGTAGATCGCAGTGGCAGATAAATGTCAGCTCCAATCAATCCATCAGTAGCCTCAGCATACAGGTAGTCCCCTTCTTCCCATACCTTCGCTCCCATTCTTTCCAACAGCATCACGTGCAAATCATACTTTCTCTCTCCCAGCTTGCAACCGCCAGGCAAAGGAACACTTCCTTGACCATAACGAGCTGTAAGCGCTCCTAGAATAAGAAGAGTATTTCGAATCGAGCGCCCCTCCCATTGGAGCTGTGTTTTTAACCCCTCCGACTCAGTTATACATATTTCATCACCAGATAACAAAACCGTCTTTTTCCCAAGAGCGTGAAGCATATCAACATGTATTTGCGCATCTGACAATTGGGAGGGGTAGTTTTTTAGTATAATTTGATCACTTGTCAATATACTGGCAGCCAGCAAGCGGAGCGCGGAATTTTTTGCTCCAGCCAAATTTACTTCACCTGACAGCTTTTGCGGCCCGCTGAGACGGAGTGTTTCTCTCATTTCATCAAACATTTTTAACCTCTGTTGAAGCAGTATATTGCCAAAGTCCACCCAAGTACTCATCAAAGCATTTATCGCTAAAACGCCCAAACCCTGCGCTTGGAGTTTGTGTTATTTCGCCAAAAAACACATCCCCTCCATGGAGATACAAGTCAACTCTTGCAAAATCAAACTTAGCTCCTATTTTTTCTGCTACTGGAATCAGCTTATCAAGAGTGGCTTTCGGTATAGATGCTTCTTCAGGCGCCGCTTTATAAGCGGAAAAGTTGTAAGGAAGCCTATCCCCACTCCTCGAAAAGGCTCCTCGGGTGTGTCCAGAGAACCTATCTAGATCAACCTGTATCATAGATACTTTCCCATGAAAAACGAAGAACTTATAATCAGCCGGAACCTTGCCATCTTCTTCAACCAGCATTTTTTCTACCAAAAAACCTCGTTTGATTTCGTGAGCCGCCCATATTAAAGACTCCATTTTATACGGAGAATCTCGCCAAATTTTTAACCTTTCCTTTATTATCGAAATGTCCGCTAAATCTCTGATAAATATATTTAGCCCAGACGCCCAATTGGCCTTCACAACAACAGGCAGTTCCAAACCAGAGAAATCAAAACTATCAATATCATAAAAACTGACGGCGGGGATTAATTTAAGCTGTGCTTCATTCGCCATAGGCGCAACCCAAGTACGAGCCAATATTTTATCAGTCACTATGGGCCAAACACTGTCTCGAGAGAAAAGTCTTCTATGTATAAGCTTCTCATTAAATGTCTTAGGATTATCAAGATTCACATCATAACCAAGCAGAGCCCTACCCTTTATCCTCGTATACTCAAACCTCCTATCCAGCTCCCTCTTAAAGAAGCTTTTATAGTCCGACACCTCCTCCTGTAAAATACGCTTCCTGGCTCGAGAATATCGATATCTATATAAAATCTCTTTTAGTTTAGCAAGCTTATCAATATAACCCATTTCACTTCCTTTCAATGACTTTGCCAGGAACACCCACACATACTGCCCCACCCGGAACATATTTGGTTGCCACTACATTAGCACCCATAATGCAGTTATTGCCCAAGGATACAACTTAAATACTTGTAATACTTACTCATCATCAAACCTCACATATCCTGCACGGCCTGAGCAGCCCGATTAACATAGAGCACAACCATAGCCATCTGGAAAACCGAATAACCAACTGAAACAAAGGAAAACCAAACAACAAACTCAAACGCAGTCATCTCGAATACTTTAGCTAGCCCAAAGAGGGCCCCAAGCATCAGTACGCGCGCGACATTAATAACCAAAAACACTCGTTGAGAACCAACAATATTTAAGACTTGCACTAACGGCGTAGAAACAAGCATTAAAATTATATAGGGAGTTAGGACGCGTGCATACTGGCCCGCAACAACCCACTCATCTCCAAAGATCAAGGAAAACAATGCCGGCGAGAAAACCGAAAAAATTAAAAGAGGCGCTGCAGCAATAACAAGCACCTTCTTCTGAACCGCCCAAGTTATTTTTTTTATTTTCCCATAATCCCTCTTCCCTATTGACGCAACCTCAGCATAATACGCGTTAGAGATAGCCGCGCCTATCAACCCAGCTGGCACCATCAAAGCCATTTTAGCCAAGCCAAACTGCCCAACTTGCTCGGAGGTATACAAAACCGCTATCATCATGACTGGCGCTTGCACCGAAAGAACCATTAAGAACTGCGACGGAAGGCGATACCAGACAAAATCTTGATAATATTTCACAACGAGTCTTTCTTTGCTTTTTTTTATCCCCGGAAGATAGGTCTTGAAATCTTGGCTTGCAGCCTTGATAAAGCCGGTAATACCTGCACTTTGGCTTAAAAACTGACCGGCAATCAACCCAAATGGCTTTAGCTCTAACAGACCGAACCCTATTTTAGCGATATTGCCAATTAGCGACTGTGAAAACTGTGTCTTCGCAATGACCTTATAGTCTTTCTTACGGGTCGCCCATAAGCTAAACAACTCGTACAAGGCTGCGCCTATTACGCCTATAACAATCAGCCACCACCATGGCAACAAAGCTCCCATGTCAAACCAACCTAAAATAGGCTCAGCCCATACAGCCAACACTAAGATAAGAACGATTGAAAAAAAGCCTATGAGTTTTAAGCAGACCGAAAACAGATTAAACGCCATGATATCTGTTTTCGGCAGAGGAATCGCCTGAACATAGCGCAAGGTCATGACCGGAACCAGTACGACGATAAACGCGGCATATAGTGCCAGCACGCCAAAATCTTCTGGGGAGTAGATCCTTGTCAATATCGGGATGCTTAGCAAGCCTACTACCCGTGCAAAGCTTGCCCCCACCAAGAGGGTCAACATACCCTTAAACACGTTACCGGCGTCACCTTTGAACATTCTTTTAAACATCTACTTAACTCACCCCTTCGACTATTTGGTAAACCCGCACAACACTTTGTAATGGTTTTTAGCAACCTACAAGCTGCGCCATGCCTTCTTCGATTTCCATCTTCGGCTTAAGGACAAGGGGGTATCAGGCCTCACTTTAGTTCTTGAGGGCGTTAGCTGACTGATTTTAACGCCGACGTTCTAGCCTCTGGCAATTATGTAACCGCAGGTTTTGGTTATGTTTCAGCCCGACGCCCTCAGAGGCTCGACGCTTGGGGCTATTTCATCTGTGTTGGCGTTGCAGGATGACTGCTCTTTCTTCACCGTCCGACTTGCCGGATATTGCTTCCAGCCCCTTAAGCGGACCATCAGTAATAGTGAGCGAGTGGTCTTTTTGGAACAGTGGCTAGTCGTCTACCCGTATCAGGCATACTTGCAATATTTCTATTACTTCATCGGTACCGCGCTAGTAGAGTCTGTCCTTTGGGGTACTCATGAAGTAGATCTTGTTTACTCTGTACTTTTTCAATCTGGTCTTTCAACTCATCGATATACGTTATTCCACCGTAACCGATTTGGCCAGATTCCTGGGCTTGTCTACGTCAGTACCTTTTACCAGCGCCACATGGTAGCTAAGTAATTGCAGTGGCAAGGTGTAGATGATGGGCGATACGCTTTCATATACCCAGGGCAGTTTGATGTGGGTTATGCCTTCGCCATTATCCAGATCTGCCCTTTCGCATGCAAAATTGATCAACTGGCCGCCACGGGCGCGGACTTCCTGCAGGTTGGATTTGAGCTTCTCCAGCAGGCTGTCGCTGGGGGCTACACTGACGATAGGCATGTCTTCATCAACCAACGCCAATGGTCCGTGCTTGAGTTCGCCTGCAGCATAGGCTTCGGCATGGATATAGGAAATTTCCTTAAGCTTGAGCGCTCCTTCCATCGCGATGGGATAATGAGGCCCCCGACCAAGGAATAGCGCATGCTGCTTGTTGGCAAAAGTAGCGGACAGTTCTTCAATTTCACCATTGAGTTGCAGGGCTTGCTCCACCAGAGCAGGCAGACCACGCAGTGCCCTTACATTGGCGCTGATCAACTCAGGCGCGCGGCCATTGACCTGAGCCAGGGCGGTGGTCAACCATAGTAATGATACCAATTGGGTAGTGAAGGCCTTGGTTGAGGCCACACCGATTTCCGGTCCGGCCTGGGTAAGCAGACGCCAGTCGGCTTCGCGCACCAATGAGCTACCGGCCACGTTGCAAATGGCCAAGCTGGCGAGATAGCCCTGCTCTTTCGAATAACGCAGAGCTGCCAAGGTATCCGCAGTCTCGCCTGATTGGGAGATGGTAATAAGGAGGGTATTGGCGGGTACAGCTACCTGGCGGTATCGATATTCGCTGGCCACTTCCACCTGACATGGCAAACCGGCCTGCTCCTCGATCCAGTAGCGCGCCACCAAACCTGCGTGGTAGCTGGTGCCACAGGCGACGATATGGATGTTCTGGATATCCGTCAGGCGGGTTTCGGCTTCAGGGCCGAGGATGGCGGTCAGTACGTGGTCTTCCGCCAGGGTGCCGTCCAGGGTATTGGCGATGGCGGCGGGCTGCTCGTAAATTTCCTTGAGCATATAGTGGCGGTATTCGCCTTTGTCCAGGCTGTGCGCCGCATGCTCATAACGCAGCACTGGATATTCCACTGATTGGTTCTGGCGGTTCCAGATTTCGCGGCTTTCCAGAGTCAGGCGGGCGTGGTCGCCCTCTTCCAGATAGATGAACTGGTCTGTTACCTGCAGCAGGGCTAGTGGGTCGGAGGCAATAAAGCGCTCCTCGCTACCCTCGCCTATTACCAGCGGGCTCCCCATGCGGGCACAGTAGAGGGTGTTGGGTTCGTCCTGGTGAATCACGCCGAGGGCGTATGCACCGTGCAATTCTGCCAAGGTGGAGCGGAAAGCACAGAGCAGATTTTTCTTTTGGGCGTAATGATGTGCCAGCAGGTGGGCAACTACTTCGGTGTCGGTTTCCGAGGTGAAATTGTAGCCCAGTTCGATCAGTTTTTTACGCAAGGCGCCGTGGTTCTCAATGATGCCATTGTGCACGATGGCCAGGCGTTCGGAGATGTGCGGATGGGCGTTGCGTTCTGCGGGCTTGCCATGAGTGGCCCAGCGGGTGTGAGCGATGCCCAGGTGGCCGTGGACGGGCTCGGCTGCCAGGGCGTTCTCCAGCTCTATTACCTTGCCAACTGCTCGGGTGCGCTTGATGCCGTTGCCGCTGGCCAGGACCGCTACGCCGGCGGAGTCATAACCGCGGTATTCGAGGCGGCGTAGGCCTTCTATAAGGATGGGGGTTATGTTGCGTTTGGCGACTGCGCCTACTATTCCGCACATATGGGTTACCTGTTGGTTCTGGTCGGGCTGTGGGGCTGGGGGGGGGGGTGCCCCCTCTCCCCAGCCCTCTCCCGCGAGGGGAGAGGGAGCGTTCGTGCATCCCGCTGGTTTTCTATCGGGGGCTTTTTGCCTTTCGCCAAGCGGCTCCCGCTTTACTCCTTCGTGGTTTTGGCACGCTACCGCCCCAAGATTTACTGTCTTTTTCTTGAGGACACTCGGGAATCAAATTTTTGACGCCGAGACGTTGGCGTCGCGGCGCTAATGAGACAGCGGTTGTTTCAAAATGTTCGAATCAGGTTTTCAGTGCTTTCAAAGGTACACGTATATGCTGTTGGCGATGTAGCAGGTTAAGCAGAATGATGGCGCGTTCCTCGCCATCGGCCTTGCAGAAAATGGCATCCAGGTCCTTGAATGGCCCTTCCGTAATGGTCACTTGAGTCCCCACTTCAAATAGTGGCTTATCGCCAATACTTGCCAGTCGCGATTGCAGATCTTCGATAATTTCATCGGGAACCGCGAGCGGCTCGTTGGCGAAAGTGACCAGACGCTGCACGCCCCGAGTGGAGCGGATGCTGTGCCAGCTATCGGTCAGCTTGCACAGATTGATGAAAAGATAACCAGGGAATAATGGCTGTTGTGTGACAGTCCTTTTTCCCTTATGCACCTTTTCGACAGAATGCAGGGGGCAGTAACAGGGGAAATGCTGGTTGCGCAAGTTCTCTTCAGCACGGACTTCTTGTCTTGGCTTGCACTGAATAAGATACCATTGCGCCATCATAGAGTCGTTAGACACAGCTATTCCTTTCTGTCACTTGGGCGGCTCATTGGAAAAGGCATGTTCAACATGCCGCATGGTCCGTCCACAAGGGGTGCGATCTTACCGAGGCTTTACCTTTGCTTACAAGTCTTAATGCCCAAAGATAAGAACAATTATCATAACTACAGCGGCGCCTCAAATACCTACCTATTTTTCGGTATTTTGCAATCGACTTTTCGCTATATACACAAACCCTCAGGGAATAACGACTTCAAACATACGTTTATTTCTCTGCGCTTCCGCCAACAGCGCTCGCGCCAGGCTTGCCTTGGCCTTGCTCTCTCCATGTACCAGGCGCACCTGCTCAGGCCAATGACGCATACGGGTGATAAAACGCACCAGCCCCGCCTGGTCGGCGTGGGCTGAGTAGCCTCCTAAGGTAGTGATGCCCGCCCGAATATCGAACCGTTCCCCTTCCAAGTCCACATAGCCGCCTGCTGGTCCGAACTGCTGAATAGCCTTGCCAGGCGTGCCCTGCGCCTGATAGCCAGTGAAGATAATGTTGTGCCTGGGATCTTCGATCATCGCCTTGAGGTAGTTGATTATCCGCCCTGCACTGCACATGCCGTTGCCGGTGATGACGATGGCGGGTTGTCGGGTATGGGCCAGGCGATTGACCATAGCCTGATGCTGGGCATGGGTACTGACCGTCAGCAACTGTTCAAAGCCCAGCGGTTTGCGTCCCTGGGCAATCTTGGCCAGGGCCTCCTTCGCCCAATAGGGTTTGAGCTGTCGATACAGCGCGGTAAAGCGCGTTGCCAGCGGCGCATCGAGGATGATGGGCATTTCCTTCCAGTCGCCCTGCTGGCTGGTGATGATTTCCTCCAGCTCATAGAGCAGTTCCTGGGTGCGGCCGATGCTGAATGCTGGTATCAACACCGTGCCTCCATCGGACAAGGCTTGCTCCAGTGCCGTTTGAAAGCGCTGGCGCCGGGTGCGCCGGTCTTCATGCAGGCGATCCCCATAGGTGCTTTCCAGCACCACCACGTCAGCCCTGTACGGGATATCTGGCGGGGGCAGCAAGGGGGCATGCGGCGCACCCAGGTCACCCGAAAAGATAATGCGTCGGCTGCGCTTTTCCTGCGGATACCGTACGTCGCACTCCACCCAGGCCGAACCGAGAATATGCCCGGCCCGCTGGAACCGAATGCGGCAAACGAGGTCTTTACGCTCGATGACTGTCGTCCATTCGCGGTATGGCTTGCCATGCAGCAGGGGCTCGACCCGATTGATAAAGCGTTCTGCCAGTTGCGCATTGCGCTGGATGCCGACCATGAAGGCGTCTTCCAGCACGGTGGGTAGCAGCAGGGCCGATGGTTCGGTGCAGTACACCGGGCCGTCGAAGCCTGCGGCAATCAACCATGGTAGCCGGCCCACATGATCGATATGCACATGGGTAAGCACCAGGGCTTGGATGCCAGCAAGAGAGAATTCGATGCTCAGGTCGTTAGCCTGGGCACCGCGACCGGAGGCTTCAGCGCCCTGGAACAAGCCACAGTCGATCAGGATACTGATATCGGAGGTGAGATGCAGTTGATGGCAGGAGCCAGTTACGCCGTTGGTGGCGCCGTGATGCTCGACTTTCGGGTAGGTCATGGGGCGGTCCTTTTGCCGTATGATCCTGGGTGCTGTAGTTTCGCCGAAATACAGAAGATTACTGTGATCTGTGACACACTTCTGCAAGCGCTTTCAACTATATATATGAAGTTTTGACGCATGCCATTTCAATATCACCGTGACATACAGAAATCAGTCGTTTTCTTGACCTTGCAGGGCGTTGTATCTAAAGTTGCGCCCTTGACCAGATAGCCTGCCTACGATGGACGCTACGGAACTGCATGTTTAAATCTATTTTGGTTGTTTGTGTGGGCAATATCTGCCGCAGCCCGACCGGTGAGGCGCTACTCAAGGCGAAGCTGGCGGAAAGGGGTATTCAAGTCAGCTCGGCTGGGCTGGGCGCCCTTGTCGGCAAGCCGCTGGATGCAACAGCAGCCGAGGTGCTGGAAACCCTGGGCCATTCCCTGCCTGATCACCAGGCCCGCCAGCTCACGCCGGAGATGCTGCGTGAGGCGGACCTGGTCCTTGCCATGGAGCAGAAACATCTGCAATCCATCCATGCCATGGCACCTGATGCTCGCGGTAAAACTTTTCTGTTCGGCAAGTGGTCCGATAACCGGGAGGTGCCGGACCCTTACCGCCAGCAGCGACCCGCTTTTGAACACGTACTCAAGCTTCTTGATGAGTCGGCCGATGCCTGGCTGCCTTACCTCAAGTGATGTCATTTCCGTTATAGAGAGCACCTGATGCAGAACACGCCCGCCGCCGCGCCACCGAAAACTAGTGATGAAATTGACCTTCTGGCGCTACTGGGCGCGCTGCTGGATAACAAGACCGTCATCATTGCCTGCACGGCTTTTTTCGCGGTCGTAGGCATTGCCTATGCCATGCTGAGCACTCCTGTCTATCAGGCCAATGCCATAATCCAGGTCGAGGAAAAGTCTTCCGGTGTTGGCAGCCTGCTGGGTAATAGCGAGCTATTCGCCACCACTTCAGCCGCAGTAACGGAAATCGAGCTGCTAAAGTCTCGCCAAGTGATCGGCCAGGCGGTTGACAACCTCAAGCTGACTATCGTGGCCGAGCCCAAACTATTCCCGGTGATTGGTTCCTTTATGCATCGGCGCTTCCAGCCTACGCCGGATCAGCCTGTGGCTTCCGCCCTTCTCGGCTTTGGCAGCTATGCCTGGGGCGGCGAGCAGTTGGACGTTTTCCAACTGGAAGTGCCCTCAGCCTATCAGGGTAAACTGCTAGTCCTGACCACCGGAGAGAATGGTGCCTACACTCTTTCCGATGGTGACGGTAATGAGCTGCTGACAGGGAAGGTTGGCGAAGCGGTAGCGACAAATGGATTCAAGATGCAGGTGGCAACCCTTGTCGCACGTCCAGGGACAGACTTCAACTTAGTCAAACGAGCCAGACTGACGACTATTTTGCACTTCCAGCGCGCTATCGGTGCCAGCGAAAATGCTAAGGACTCCGGCATCCTGTCCATAGTCCTAGAAGACACTCGGCCCAATTATGCAAAAGATATACTGAATGAAGTCAGCCGCCTGTATGTACGTCAGAATGTGGAACGCAAATCGGCCGAGGCACAGCAAAGCTTGGAATTCCTGACCGAGCAACTGCCCCAGGTACGCCGGGATCTGGAAAAGGCCGAGAACGCGCTGAACGCCTACCAGGCCAGCGCCGGCTCGGTGGATATCAGCATTGAAACCCAGTCTTTGCTCAGTCAGATAGTCGAGATTGAGGCTGCAATTTCCGAGCTGACCCTCAAGCGTGAAGCACTGCAACGTCGCTTCACCCAAGACCACCCCAGTTACCAGGCCTTGATGAGCCAGATGAGCCAACTGGAAAGCCGCCGCAATCAAATGTTGAAGGAAGTCGGCGGCCTGCCGGAAACCCAGCAGGAGTTGCTGCGCTTGACTCGTGATGTGCAGGTCAGCACGGAAATCTACACTCAGATGCTGAACAAGTCCCAGGAGCTGGACGTCATGCGAGCCGGCACTGTAGGCAATGTGCGCATCATTGATGACGCTGCAGTGGATACCGGCGCACCGGTCAAGCCTAGGAAAGCCCTTATTGTGGTACTGGCTACCTTGCTGGGCGGGATGCTGGGAGTTGCCATTGCCCTGCTGCGTCATGCTCTGAACCGTGGCATCGAAAATCCGGAGCTGATTGAACAGTTGGGTCTCCCGGTCTATGCCTCTGTTCCTTTCAGCAAGGACCAGGAAGTGATGGAGCGCAGTTTCAAAGGTAAAAGCAGTCACGTACAAGGCTCGAACCTGCTGGCGGCCACCAATCCGGCGGACCTGTCCATCGAGGCCCTGCGCAGCCTGCGCACCAGCCTGCATTTCGCCATGATGGAAGCCAAGAACAATGTGCTGATGATCTCTGGCCCCAGTCCGGGGGTGGGCAAGTCCTTCGTTTCGGTCAACCTCGCAGCCATCATTGCCCAGTCCGGACAGAAAGTCATGCTGATTGACGGCGATATGCGCAAGGGTTACCTGCACAAGCTGGTTGGTCGTGAGCCTGAGCCGGGCCTGTCCGCTCTGCTGGCCAACACCCACACCTTGGCTGACGTGGTACACAAAAGCGAAGTCGAGGGGCTGCATTTTATCAGCCGCGGGCAGATTCCGCCGAATCCGTCGGAACTGCTGATGCATGCAAACTTCCAGACCCTACTGGATCAGCTGAGCAATATGTATGACCTGATCATCATCGACACGCCGCCGATCCTGGCCGTGACCGATGCCGCCCTGGTCGGTCGCCTGGCGGGCACCAACCTGATCGTGACCCGTTTCGGCCTGAACCCGGTCAAGGAAGTGGAACTGACCGTGCAGCGTTTCCGTCACAATGGTATCGAGATCAAGGGCGCGATCTTCAACGCGGTGCAGAAGAAGGCTTCCGCCTACGGCTATGGCAATTACGGCTATTATCAGTATGAATACAAGTCGGATGCCAAATAAATAGATTTGCAATACGGAACCATTATGCTTACAAGGGTTCCCATGGGTAATCAAGTCGGTATAATCCGGTAAACACAATCTTGAGGAGTCGAGACATGAAAAAACAAACAATCGCTCTGGTGGCCAGTGGTCTTCTGCTCGCCTCCGGTATGACTTTCGCACAGCAGGACACCGACGCAGCAGCCGGTACCGCAGCCACCACACCAACTGGCGCTGAGGGCACTCTGGGCAGCTACGGCGGCGTAGCTCTGGGCGTTGCTGCCGTAGGTCTGGCAGCAGCAGCGGCATCCGACAGCGGCGGCGGCGGCACTTCCACCAGCACCAGTACTTCCACCACTACCAACTGACCAGTTAGTAGCGGCTGAACGAAGCCACCTGAAACCTCGTTTTGGGTGGCTTTTTTTTACCTGGACTCCACAGAAGAACACCAATCATGATCCGATTTCCGCTTGTCGCTCTGGGCGCCTCTACCCTTCTCCTCCAAGCCTGCATGTTCTCCCCCGGCATGCATATGGATACCGATCGGCTGATCAGCCAGGACTCCGCCGAGAACAGCATGGTGGAAATAGTCCAGATTACTCCCAAGCTGATTGCGCAGGACCAAGCTGTCAAAGGTGACGTAGAAGTCCCCCAGGAGCTCCTTGATTATTCACCAGAAAATTATCGGATCGGCGCCAACGATGCACTATTTATCACTGTTTGGGATCACCCGGAACTCACCATCCCAGGAGGCCAGCAGCAGCCTTCCAGCGCCAACGCTCGGGTTGTTCGTGATGACGGTACGTTGTTTTATCCTTTTATTGGCAACGTGCATGTTGCCGGTAAGACCCTTGAGGAGCTGCGCGAAATCATCGCTACGCGCCTAGCTCGTTACATCGAGCAACCTCAGGTTGATGTCAACGTCATCGAATACAACAGCCAGAAGATCTATTTCAGTGGCGCCTTTGAAAATGCTGACGTAATACCAGTCAACGCTCAGCGGCTGACTCTGCTGCAAGCCATTGGCCGAGCAAGCATCGACACTCAACGCGCAGATCTCTCCAACCTGTTATTGATTCGTGACGATAAGACATACAGACTTGATTATGACCGCCTGACAAGCAGCTCCAGCCTCATCGGTGATGTTTATCTCAAACCCGGCGACAAGGTACATATGGGGCTGAATGATGCACGCAAAGTCTTCGTCATGGGCGAAGTTGGTCGGCAAGGCTCACTAGCTTATCGCACAAGCCGTATGACTCTTAGCGAGGTGTTAGCAACTGTAGGTGGCCCCTCACCAACGACCTCCAGTGGAAAAGAGGTATATGTCATTCGCGGCATAGAGAATCTGGACACAGAAAAAGCCGTTGTTTTTCAGCTGAATGCTCAATCACCATCAGCGTTCATTCTCGCTAACCATTTCGAAATGCAGCCTCAGGATGTAGTATTCGTTGGGGCTGCCGGCATCACACGCTGGAACCGTTTTATAAGTCAACTGTTCCCCACTGCAAATATCTTCAGAACCACGCTTCAAATCGAAGACGACGTAAACGACCGCAACAATTGAGGTAGTCTTCGGTGAAGAACATCTTTACTACGGTCGTACTGGGCATGGCCATGGTTGGCGTGACCGGTTGTAACTCCCTGACCGGTGATGCATTGCAAACCATGCGGCTGGCCATTACCGGACCGGAGTCTCCCATAACGGTGGAACGCGTCAATGCCATCGACGCACCTGTGCTACTGGCCCAACTGGGTGTTGCTGAAGCCATGATGGTCAGCAGCGGCGGTGCCACTGGTGTGGTGGAATGGCATGGCGTGACCGAGATGGTGCTCACGCACTATGGCCGCGTCACCCAGACTGCCGGTATGCCTACCGATATCATCACGCCACTGGCAGCTGCCGACCCCTTCGTGGCCGGGCTGCATACCGTGGCCGATGGCCTTCAGGTCACTCGCCTCGTTGATTACCCGGCCTTGTACCGCACCGGTCTGCATCAGCATGCCCGCTATAAGCGCGGTCGCCTGGAGAAGGTCGAGTTCATGGGCGCAAGCCACCAGTTGCTGCGTATCGACGAAGCCATCCGCATGCCGGAGCTAGGGTTCAAGGCTACCAATCATTACTGGGTTGAGCCTGACACCGGCCTGGTACGGCGCAGTACCCAATATCTCGCGCCCGATCTGCCACCCCTGCATCTGACGCTGGTGAAGACTGCGGGAGGCCAACCATGAGCTCTCTGTTGAACCGGCTGGTTGCAACGGGCGCCCTGCTGATCGGCCTGGGTATGTCTGCCGCGCATGCGCAGACGGTTTCCATTGGCGGGGCGGTGCTCAAGCCCGGCGATTATCAATGGCAGCCAGGCGCCCGCCTGCGCGATGCTGCTGTAGCCGGCCAGGTGCGCGCCAGTGCCTGGCCGCTGGGCGCTGCCCTGCTGCGCCAGAGCGCTATCGAACCCCAACAGCGCCTCAAGGCCGGGGTACTGTTCGACCTGCGCATCAACAAGATGTATGCCCAGACGCAGAACGACCCGCAATTACGCGAGCTGATCGAACGGCTGGAGGCCTTTGTCGAGCCGCTGCCGGTTACCGGCCGGGTCAAGGCCGAGCTCAACCCCTTCCAGCTGCTGGTCAAGAGCAATAACCACCTGCTCGAGGCCGGTGACAAGTTGCTTTACCCGACACGTCCCACTTCTGTGCGGGTGATGGGTGCGGTGGCCAGCGACTGCGTGCTGAGCTTCGATGCCGCCCTGGGCATCAAGGACTATCTACGCCAGTGCCCTGCCCACCCGGCAGCTGATCGCAACTATCTGTATATCATCCAGCCGGACGGTGCGGCGGAGCGTATCGGCATGGCCCATTGGAACCAGCAGCAGGGTCACGTCGCGGTTGGGGGGATTCTCTACGTGCCGTTGAACCCCAGCGATATTTCACCGGACACCGCCGATTTGAATGATGATATTGCCAACTTCCTGGCGACTCAGTATCAGCTGGGAGGCCTGCATGCCGAGTAAGTTCGCTGGCCGGCAGGCGGCATTCTTCGCTCCTGCCCTGCTCGCCCTGGCCATTTTGCCGTGCAATGCCTACGCCGACCGTTACCGCACCACCCAGAGTGATTTTGGTGGCGTGGGCCTGCTGCAAACCCCTACGGCCCGCTTTGCCGAGGATGGCAATTTCAGCTTCAATGCCAACCGGGTTTCGCCCTACAGCCGCTACAGTATTTCGGTGCAGCCATTGCCGTGGATGGAAGGCACGCTGCGCTATACCACGCTGAATAACCGGCGCTATAGCTCCTCCGAGGCATTCAGTGGTGACCAGAGCCTGAAGGATAAGGCCATGGATGCCAAGTTCCGGCTCTGGCAGGAGTCCTACTGGATGCCACAGTTGGCCGTGGGCTTTATCGACGCGGCGGGTACTGGTCTGTTCTCCAGTGAATATTTCGTTGCCAACAAGCGCTTCTGGGATCTGGATCTGAGCCTGGGTATCGCCTGGGGTTACCATGGCAACCGGGGTGATATCAGCAATCCCTTTGGCGGCCTGCGTGACAAGGAGCGTGCTGGCCGTGCTGAAGGTGATCGCGGCGGTAACTTCAATACCAGCACCTATTTCAGTGGCCCCGCTGCCTTTTTCGGCGGCGTGGAGTACCAGACACCCTGGGACCGGCTGCGCCTGAAGGTGGAGTTCGACGGCAACGACTATCGTTCCGAGCCGGGTGATCCAAGCTTTGATGCGGCGGATTCGCGTATCAACCTGGGCGCGGTATTTCAAGTCCGCAACGGCATAGATATCAGTGCCGGCTGGGAGCGCGGTAATACCGCCATGATCGGCATTACCTTCCAGACCAACCTCAAGACCGGGCGCGGACCGCAGAAGTTTCTTGATCCGGAGCCAGAGGCTCGCCAGCCCTTGCCTGCGGGCGTGGCCGGCCAGAACGTGGATTGGGTCGATGTCAGCAGCCGCCTGAAGGACAACGCCGGCTTCGAGGTGGAAGAGATCGCCATCAAGGACCGGGAAGTCATCATCACCGGCGAGCAGCGGACCTTCCGTGACGAGGCCGAAGGGGTGACCCGCGCCTCGCGCATCCTGGACAACAGCCTGGGCGAAGGCAGCTACGACTGGTATACCCTGGTCAACAAGCCACGGGGCATGGCCGTCAGCGAAACCAGCATCAAGCCGCAGAGCCTGCGTGACTACGAAGACAATAGCACTGACGTCCAAGGCCTGCGCCGCGGTATCGTCAATGCTACCCCCAGCGTGGTCAGCAAGGATGTGGTGCATACCCCCGAACTGGACAAGTTCGATTGGGGTCTGTCGCTGGGCTACAAGCAGAACATGGGTGGCCCGGATGGGTTCATCCTCTATCAGTTCCTGGCACGCGCCAACGCCGAGTACCGCTTCAACCGCAACAACTGGGTACGCGGTACGCTGGGTGCGAACCTGATTAACAACTTCGACAAGTTCGAACATCGCGGCTCGAGCAACATGCCTAGGGTACGGACCTATATCCGTGAGTACCTGGTGACCTCGGACGTAGTGCTGGAGAACCTGCAATACACCTGGACCAAGCGCCTGGATCGCGATGTGTATGCCATGGCGTATGGCGGTCTGCTGGAAAGCATGTTCGGCGGTGTGGGTGGCGAGGTGCTCTATCGTCCATTCGATGCTGGCTGGGCGATTGGTGTGGATGCCAACTGGGTGAAACAGCGCGGCTTCCGTCAGGACTTCGACTTCCGCGATTATTCGACCTGGACCGGGCATATCACTGGTTATTCGCAGACAAAGTTCTGGGACATTCTGGCCAAGGGTAGTGCCGGTCGGTACCTGGCTGGCGACTATGGCGCCACGCTGGACCTGTCGCGACGCTTTTCCAGTGGTGTGATCGTCGGTGCCTGGGCGACCAAGACCAATGTCTCGTCGGAAGAGTTCGGTGAGGGTAGCTTCGACAAGGGTATCTACTTTACCTTCCCGTTCGATGCCTTCTTCGCCAAGTCGTCCACTTCCAGCGGCACCATCGCCTGGAACCCGACAACCCGGGACGGCGGCGCGCGGCTGAGCAGGCAGTACAGCCTGTATAACATGACCGGGGCGCGGGATATCGAGTGGTTCAATGATGGGTTCGGGCGCATGGTAGAGTGATGCCCTGCGCTCATCAGATAACGGGTTGTCGAGCGCCTGCTCGACGACTGCGTTGCTCAGCGTCCGTAGGCGTAGCGCAGGGGCGCTACACCCCCAGGGGTGTTACGAGGTACTCTACCTGGGGTTGTCGAGCGCCTGCTCGACGACAGGATACTCTGCCCCCATGCGCCTGATCATCGGCCGCCACTGGGCCCGCTACCGACCGCTCTACAGAATCCTGTTCTTCTCGGTTCTGTTTCTGGGCATGTACCTCGGCATGCGCCCCGGCCCACCGCCCACGCCATTCAAGTTCAGCATGGTGGATTCGCTCTACCATGCTGGCGGGCTGTTCGTCTGCACCCTGCTGAGCTACATGGCCTTCCCCCGCTGGCGCTGGTGGTTACGCGGCGTGCTGATGTTTGCCGTGGGGGTCGCGGTGGAGTTCGTGCAATCCTTCCACCCTACCCGCTCGGCGGATATTCATGATATCTACGCCAATAGCGTTGGTGTTGTGGCTGGGTTGTTGGTGATTCTGGTGTGGCAGTGCAGGGCTGTGCGTCGAGCTTGAGCTGCAAATTCCAACATTCCTCCCAGCTCTGCTAGACTGCCGGCCTGATTACCCCGGGAGCCCGCCATGAATACCAATCTGCCCTACCACCGCTACCACCTGGCCCTACTGAAAAGCCTTTTCGATACCCTGCGGGCGCAGGCGGTATTGATGACCCAGATGCCTGAGGAAAGCAGCATCCTGTTCCTGGAACGCTTTGAGGAGCTGATAGCTCAGCTGGAGGCGGGTGAGCAGGATGCACTGTATGCTGGCCAAGAGATTATCTGCCAGGTGATCAGCCGTTATCCGCAGGTAGCCCATATGATCCCGCGTGATCTGCTCTGGTACTTTGGGGGTGATTGCCTGCATTACATGCCGGATGAGGAGATTGCCCAGTATCAGCTGCTGGATGAGCATCAGGCCGAGGCTGAGGCGCGTGGGGAGGAGTTCGATTGGGAACAGGCTCGGCAGTTGTTGATGAGTCGGCCTGCTGGGTAGATAGGCACCGGCTCAAAGAGTCGTACTGGTTACGTCAACCGTGATATGGCCGCCGTCCCGGCTCAAAAGACCAGCAACAACTGGCTCCGTCACCAGATCCAGACATAGGCCTCGCTGGCAGCCGTTCTATTCTAGAAGTCATCCTTTACCTCTTTTCGGGAAGGATGAACACTGCGAGGCAACAGAGAGAGGGTTTTTTCCGCGTTTGCAATGTGCATGGCTGTTACGGATTGATCTGTTTCAAAAAGGGAAACACCAACGAGAGCTGCAAGCTCAAAAACTGCACCTATCGCACACCCCATATCACCCTGTTCAGCGCGATGAACCAAGCCGCGCGACACACCTGCACGCTCTGCCAATTCAGCTATGGTCAACTCACGTTCAATCCGCCCGTTGCGTATCATTAACCCAAGAAGCCGCGCAGCATCCCGACTATAGCGAGAATATGTACGTGTAACAGGTTTTGCCATAAGTGTATCCGCGACCCATTAATAGGACATAAAATAGATTAACGCCCTATTTATAGAACATGAATGTCTGACTTTCAAGAGAAGTGAAGTACTCACTCACCCAAACGCCGTATTCAGGCTGAGGCGCGGAGTGAGGAGTTTAATTGGGAGCAGGCTCGGCGGTTGTTGATGAGTCGGCCTGCTAGGTGATGGGTGCGGGTTGTTCCCCCTCTCCCCAGCCCTCTCCCGCGAGGGGAGAGGGAGCTGGCCGTGCAGGCTGGGGGCTACTGTTTCGTCCTGAGGCTTCTATAAACGGTCATTGCTGACATCTGGACATCATCAATAACTTAATATTGTCAGGAATAAGGAAAAATACCCCGCAGGCACTAACAAGCTCCCTCTCCCCTCGCGGGGCGAGAGCGGAAAAAGCGAAGCACTGCTTCGCCCGCTTGAGCGCCCTGAGCTCTGCGAAGGGCCGGGGCCCGGAGGGGGGCTGGGGAGAGGGGGAAACCCTACACACCCCACCTCACCCAAACGCCGTATCCAGAAACATCATCACCCCAAATCCCACCATCAAACCAATCGTCGCCGGCGTCTGGTGGCCGTTGCGGTGGGTTTCGGGGATGACTTCGTGGGATACCACGAAAATCATCGCGCCCGCCGCCAGTCCCATGCTCACCGGATAGGCAATGGCGAAGGCGCTGGACATTCCGATGCCGACCAGTGCCCCCAGCGGCTCCATCAGCCCGGTGGCCGCCGCTACCAGTGCCGCCCGCCAGGCGGATAACCCTGTGGTACGCAGCGCCAGGGCTACGGCCAGCCCTTCGGGGATATCCTGGATGGAGATGGCAGTGGCCAGCGGTATGCCGACCGCCATATCACCCGCCGCAAACCCCACACCGATCGCCATGCCTTCGGGAATGTTGTGCAGGGTGATTGCCAGGACGAACAGCCAGACGCGGCTGATCCGCTCGAAGCTGGGGCCCTGGTGGCCGATGATTTCATGTTCGTGCGGGGTGAATTGGTCAAGCCCGAGCATTAGCACCACGCCCAGTCCCAGACCGACAACCACGGTCGCGGCCGCTGCCATGTTGTTGCCCAGAATCTCCTGTGCCGCATCGATGCCGGGGAGAATTAGCGAAAAGGCGGCTGCGGCGAGCATCATGCCGGCGGCGAAGCCCAGCATGCTGTCCTGCCGACGCGTGGAGACGTCCCTCAGCACCAGCGCCATGAAGGCGCCCAGGGCGGTGGCGGCAAAGCCGGCGGTGCCGCCGAGCAAGGCAAGGCGCACGTTTATCGCGTTGTCACCGGTCAGGGCGCTGAAGCCGCTGATGATGATCAACAACAGGATGATCAGCACCGAGCCGCCCAGCCCGACGGAGATATAGGGGCTGCGCTGCGCCTGACTGATCCAGGCGGCGCGCAGTTCGGTTGCCAGTGAGGGAGTCTTTTCCATGATAGCTGCTTTGTCGCTTCGCCAAGGGAGATGATATGAGTCTATCAGTTGACAGGAAAACCGGGCCCTTGATTCATTTCAATAAGGCGATTGAGGATGGCTATGGAGGGGCGAAAAAAAAGGGAGCCTGCAAGCAGGCTCCCTTCTTCAATCACCGGGGGTGATCAGCTGTTAACGAACACCCGAGGAGCGCAGGGCTGCCGGGGTGAATTCGTTGTACGAAGGCGTCATGCCGAACGTCGGTGCGGAGGACTCTTCGTTGTACATGCCCAGAGCAATGTAGCGGCCTGCCAGCAGGTCGTACAGGGTCTCGGTGGCATAGCCAGGCAGCTGCTCTGTGTAGTTATGCGCAATGTGGCCTTCCGCTACGCGCCAGAGGGTGCCACGGCCGTCGTAGTGATCAGCCAGGTTCAGCATCCAGGAGTCTTCGTCGAAGAAGAAGTTACGCTGGGCGTAGATGTGACGCTGACCATCCTTCACGGTACCTTCCACTTCCCACACGCGGTGCAGCTCAAAGCGAGTGTGTTCCGGGTTGATGTGACCGGCTTTCAGGATATCGCTGTACTTCAGGTTCGGATCGGACAGCTTGTAGGCGTTGTAGGGAACATAGATTTCCTTCTTGCCGACCAGCTTCCAGTTGTAGCGGTCCGGCGCGCCACTGAACATGGAGAAGTTGTCAGTGGTACGCATACCGTCAGACGCGGTACCTGGGCCGTCGTAGGCTACCTGTGGAGCACGGCGTACGCGGCGCTGACCAGCGTTGTATACCCACGCCATGCGCGGTTCCTTCAGCTGATCCAGGGTGTCGTGAACCAGCAGTACGTTACCAGCCAGACGTGCCGGGGCGTTGACGCGCTGTTTGAAGTAGACCAGGACGTTGGCTGCCTTTTCCAGATCCACGTCAGGCATGAACTGCGGATAGGCCACGTCTTCCTGGAACTTGATCAGCGTGTAGGAGCCGTTGGTCTGCGGCATCGCCTGCACGTAGGAGCGCTGGATGTTCTTGCGATAGCGGGTCAGGTGATTCCACACCACTTCGCCACCGACCTTGGGAATCGGGAAGGCGAAACTGCCGTGGGTGAAGTTGTCGATACCGTCACCACCGTTCAGCAGCTCGGCCTTGCCTGCGGTCTGCTTGACCTGGTCATAGACCGACTGCGGCAGGCTGACGCTGCGGTGGCTCTTGTACACCGGCATGCGGAAGGTCTCAGGATAACGCTCGAACATGGCTACCTGGCCAGGGGTCAGGTTGTCCTTGTGCTCCTGGTAGTTCTGCGCGGTGATGACGAATTCCGCCTGCTCACCTGCATAGGGGTTTTCGCTGAAGTTGCGCTCCAGCTTTTTGCCAGCGTCCACCGCCAGACCACCGGTCCACTCGGGGATGGTGCCTGCAGCGTTGGCGGCTTTTTCAGCGCCAACCGGAGTCAGGGTGGTGCCCAGCTGATCGATCTCGGCCTGGGTCAGGCTTTGTGCCATAACACTGGTGGCGATCATGCTGAGGGCAAGACCACATGCACCGAATACTGTTTTTTGCATACGCATAGTGTTCTCTCCAAAACCTGCTTAGAAGCTTACGCCGAAGCTGACGGCGGCGAAGTCGCGGTCAACCAGTGTGTTGTACTTGCCATCGAAGAAGTTGGTGTAGCTGATGCTGGCGTTGTACTTGTTGGCGTAATCGGCGTTCAGACCGAGACTGACCGACTTGGCGTTTTCGTTGAAGTTGGGGCTGTAGCCCTCAACGTCATGCGACCAGGCGATGTTCGGGCTGAGGTTGATACCGGCAATCACGTTGCTGTAGTCCAGGGACGCACGCAGGCGGTAGCCCCAGGAGAAGTCGGTGAAGAAGCCGTTGTTTTCGCACCAGCTGCTGCCGTGCGGGTTAGCTGCTGTATCGGACGAGCACACACCGTTGGCATCAGGGCTCTGGCCGAACAGGGAGTCACGACCATATTTGGTGGTGCCATTGCCGGAACCGATACCGCCGATATAGTTGGCCCCCACTTCCCCTATCAGGGACAGCCGGCTGGCGCCCATGACACGGTCAATGAAATGCACAGCGCTCATGGAAGCCTGCCAGAAGTTCTTGCGATCGTAGCCCCGGATCTCTGTACCAGGAGCGTAGACGCCTTCACGGTAGGTATTGTCGAAGTTACCATCCGGCTTGATACCAGCATGGTCCGGCAAAGCTGTACGACTCATGTCGCCAGTGTTGATCTGAAGTGGCATATTCGGGCGGAAGCTGAGTTCACCAGCAACAGACATACCACCGATGTCAGTACCAAAACTGATGCCATACAGGCGAATATCTTCAGGATGCTCGAAGAAGTAGCCAGCAGAGCCAACTGCTCCATCTATGCCTGTAACCAGATCACCAGGAGCAACGCCGCCCTTGACGTTCGAGTACAGCGGGTTGCGGCTATGGTAGTTCATCGCATAGAAGCCGAACTCAGTATTGTTCAGCTCAGGCACAAACCAGCGGAAAGCGACACCAAACTGGCCGCTATCACTGGCTTCCCTATCTTTTCGCGCCCGCACGATGTAAGGCACTGTCCCAAAGGGTGTTGCTGCAACAGGTGCGCCTTGGGGGTAGTCTTCCCCATACCAGACCAACCGATCAACACAGTTGCGCCCTACGGTATCCGTAGAGAAGAAAGTACCGCAGTTATCCGCAACAGTGCCGTGCCACTTGAGCTGATAGAAAGCCTCCATGCTCAGGTTTTCAGTCAGGCCCTGGGACAGGTACAGCATCTCAACCGGCAGCAGACCTTCCTTCAGCTCGGCGCCAGGGCGGCGGAAAGCGGAAGCATCGATCGGGTTGATGGAGTTGATGCCGTTCTGGATGAAGACACCTTCACCCCAGCTGACAACCTGACGACCCAGACGTACGTTACCCGGGTTATCACCGATGGAATAGTTGTGGTAGACAAAGGCGTCCAGCAGTTGGATGCCTGACCCTTTCTGCAGCGGGTGGCGGCCGGAATCGCTGATGTCATAGAAACGCTGGCTGCCATCCTTGGTTTCGAAGTCGTACCAGTAGTTGCCACGGATGAACGCGCCGGAGTTACCGTAGCGCATTTCCAGATCGTGGGAACCCTTGAAAATCTTGGAGAACACGTCGCCTTTCTTGTAGTTCAGGCGGCCGTCATCCGAAGTACGGGCAGCAGCCTCACCACCTTCACTGCGCAGAAAGTACAGACGCTTGTCCCGTCCTGCGGTCGACATGCTCGCACCGATCGACAGCTGCGAGTCCAGTTGCGCTTCGATTTCCCCGATATTGAAGTTAACTGCGTTTGCAGAACCTGAGAAACTGGCCAGTCCGATAGCCAGGGGCAAGGCCGCGAGCGACCAAGCATGCATTTTTTTTGTCATTGTGCTGCTCCGTTTGGGTGACATGAACCTGTGTATCAAGAGACACGTTCAGGACATTGCCGAGTCTGTCATGAGCACCATCAAAACAACCTGCCCCAAATGGCCAAATCATTTGTCCTTGACGGCCATTCACCAAACGAATCCGACCCATCAGTCATTTGAAGTCAGCTTGACCTCTGGCAAAAGGCCGCCAGGAGAGTTTGCAAGTCAAACGGATGTTTGATAAAAAAGGTGCTCTGGATTGAAGGTTGGCGCGGGAAAGCCTGCCACAGGACAAGGACTCACGATGGTGAAGGTCATTCCATCCTTTCTTTATCACCCAAACGGGTGGCTGATCTGTTGCTCTTGGCCCCACCGGCCCCATTATTTCGCCTTGCGAAACTTGATTTCGATCATTTGACTGATGAGTCACGTCATTATAGCCTAGACCGGTGAGACAGAAGATTGAACTGTCATACCTTCATGCTTTTTGAGGGAGCAGTATGCTGGGAAGCCTGAGAGAGCAGCCGCAAACGAGAATTCGCGAGCATGGCCACTGGGTCGCCATCATCGACAGGGCACTCGGGCACTATGGTGTCGCATTGGCACAATCCAGCCTTGCGTACAACCTGACCAACAGCCACCTTTCCGGCAACCCTTTCATCGAACAAGCCAATTGCAACCTGGTCTGGAGCGAAGCCGCTCGCCTTGCAGGCGATGATCTGTTCGGACTGCGCCTGCAGCGCACCTGCTCTCCCACCGTATTCAGCCTGCTCAAACTATCGGCCAGCGCCTGCCTCACCGTCGCTGCCGCCATCGAGCAGGTGGTCCGCTTCTTCCCGGTCATCAGCACCCAGGTAAAGCTGGAACTGCGCCGGGAAGCCGCCGAAGCGTCGTTGCTGCTGACCCCTATCGGACAACCTCACCCCCAGCAGGTGGAGGCGTTGATGGGTTTTCTCGGCCAGGTGCTGGGTAGCCTGGATACGTCCGGCAAGGGTTTGTTCAAGCGTGCCTCACTGCAACGTCCATCCATTGACCTGGAGCTGTGCCGGCGTTTGCTGGAGTGCGATGAGATCATCTGCGGCGCGCCCTACTCCATCGCCATGCCGCTGTCATTACTGGACCGGCCACTGCTGACCGCCGATACCTTTATATGCACCCGCCTGACCGAGACCCTACAGGACATGCTCGCCAGCCTGCCATCGCATGACCTGGTGGAGCAGGTGAAGCGGCGGGTGCAACTGCTGTTGGGCTCGGGAGATATCTCGGTGGAGCGCATCGCCTGTCCAATGAACATCAGCCCCCGCCATCTGCGGCGTAAATTGAGCCAGGCGGAGACGTCCTATGAGCAATTGGTGGATGAGGTGCGCCGGGAGACGGCGATACGCATGATCGGCGAGGGGCAGTTGTCGCTGACCAGTATTGCTTATGAATTGGGGTTTCTTGATCCGAGCAGTTTTACCCGGGCGTTTCGGCGCTGGACCAATATGAGTCCGACGAGTTTTCGGCAGCAGGTGGTGGAGGGTGCTGGGCGGGGGGAATGATGGCTCCCCCTCTCCCCAGCCCTCTCCCGCGAGGGGAGAGGGGGCTTGTCAGTGCCGGCTGGCTGTTTTCCTTGTTCCTGACAACATGAAGTTGTTTATGAGTTTTTCAGAGAAAGACCAGGGGAAATATAGTCATATTCATCGCACGATCAGCTCCCTTTCCTCGCACGGACGAAAGCGAAAAAGCTAAACACGGTTTTGCTCGCGTGAGCACTACAGAGTTCTACGTACGACCAGGAGAAATACATTCTCTCCATCGGCACCGACTGCCCCCTCTCCCCTCGCGGGAGAGGGCTGGGGAGAGGGGGAGCCAGGAGCCCCACTCACTTTTTGACAAACAACAACGTCATCCGATCACTCTCCCCGATCGCCAGGTACTGCGCCCGATTCTCATCCCCCAGACGCAAGGTCGGTGGCAAGGTCCACACGCCCTCGGGATGATTGGTGGTATCCCGTGGGTTCTGGTTGACCGGGCTGCGTGACAGCAACTCGAACCCCGCCTCCTCAGCCAATTCAACGATCAGCTCTTCGGTCACATAACCGGTGCGCACCATGGTTTCCAGGTCGGTGCCGATACGCGCCCGGTGCTCGACCAGCCCGAGCATGCCGCCGGGCTTGAGCGCGGCGTGCATCTTGGCGAACACCACTGCCGCCTCGTCCCTGCCCTGCGACAGCCAGTTATGCACATTGCGGAAGGTCAGCACCCGGTCCGCCGACTCCGGTGGGGCGATCGGGGTCTGCGGGTCGAAATTCAGGACGGTCAGTTCGACCCGGTCATAGATATCGGGTGACTTCTCCAGTTTTTCCTTATAGGCATCAAGGGATTTGCGGAAGTAGTCGACGGAGCTGTCCGGATCAAAATGCGCAGCGATGTATTTACCGTCCTCACGCAACAACGGCGCGAGGATTTCCGTGTACCAGCCACCGCCCGGCCAGATCTCGACGACGGTGTGCTGCGGTTCGACAGCGAAGAATGCCAGCGTCTGCTCGGGGTTTCTTGCCGCATCGCGCATGACGTTGCTGATTGACCGCACATGACTGCCTACGGCCTTCTTGATCAGTTCCTGCTGCTCCGGTTCCAGTTTTGGCGGGCTCACCGTTTCCTGTGCATTCACCAGGCCGGCAACGAGCAGCAAAGCGCCGCCAATCATACTCTTCAACATCATAAACTCCATGGTCTCGGGTTCCGGATACGCAGGCGACAGGCCTATCAGACTTGCTTATGCACCTCCATTCCAACTGCAGGACATGCTTTTCCAGGTGCCTGTCCCTCTATAAGGTCAGCCTCAGCCAACTACATACACTGTGGTTCAATTTACTCCGACTCTGCAAGGACCCATTATGTTCGATCTCAGCCCGCGCATTCAGGAACTGAAGCAACAGCTCGAAACCTTCATGGACGAGCACATCTACCCCAACGAGGCTCTGTTCTACGAGCAGGTGCAGCAGAACAAGTGGGGCCACCCGGCCATTCTCGAGGAGCTGAAGCAGAAGGCGCGCAGCCAGGGCCTGTGGAATCTGTTCCTGCCCGAGTCGGAGCGCGGCGCTGGCCTGACCAACGAGGAGTACGCCCACCTGTGCGAGATCATGGGCCGCGTTTCCTTCGCTGGCGAGGTGTTCAACTGCAACGCGCCGGATACCGGCAACATGGAAACCATCGAGCGCTACGGTAGCGAGGAGCACAAGGAGAAGTGGCTCAAGCCGCTGCTGGCTGGCGAGATCCGCTCCTGCTTCTCCATGACCGAGCCGGATGTGGCCTCTTCCGACGCCACCAACATCGAGTGTGAAATCCGTCGCGAAGGCGACGAGTACGTGATCAATGGCACCAAGTGGTGGTCCTCCGGAGCCATGAACGAGCATTGCAAGATCGCTATCGTCATGGGCAAGACCGACCCGAATGCACCCAAGCACCTGCAGCAGAGCATGATCCTGGTGCCGCTGGACGCCCCCGGCGTGACCGTGGTGCGTGACCTGCACGTATTCGGCTACGACCACGCGCCGCATGGCCATGCCGAGATCCGCTATGAGAACGTGCGGGTGCCGGTTTCCAACATCCTGCTGGGTGAGGGCCGCGGCTTCGAGATCGCCCAGGGCCGCCTCGGGCCAGGCCGTATCCACCACTGCATGCGCGCCATCGGTCAGGCCGAGCGTGCGCTGGAAGCCATGTGCCGCCGCGCCGCCGAGCGTGTTGCCTTCGGCAAGCCGATGTACAAGCTGGGCAGCGTGCCGGAAATGATCGCCCGTTCGCGTTGCGAGATCGACCAGGCTCGCCTGCTGACCCTGCATGCTGCCCGCAGCATGGACAAGTACGGCAACAAGGTCGCCCGCCAGCAGATCGCCATGATCAAGGCTGTGGCGCCGACCATGCTGTGCAACGTGATCGACCGTGCCATCCAGATCCATGGTGCCAAGGGCGTGTGCCAGGACAGCTTCCTCGCCTCCTCCTACGCCAAGGCCCGCACCCTGCGCCTGGCCGATGGTCCGGATGAAGTGCACCTGAATGCCATTGCCAAGCTGGAGATGGGGCAGTATCTGTAATTGCTGACGGGAACCCTGGCGCCCTCTGGGCGCCATCGCGGCGAGGCGCCGCTCCCACTGATAGTGTATTGGCGCCTTTCCCTACCGTCATTCTCGGCTTTCTACGCTCGTCATCCTCGGCGAAGGCCGAGGATCCAGGGTGCCGGTTGACTCGGAGTGGCCGGTGGATCCTTCGCCTTCGCGAAGGATGACGGGGGAAGAGACGAAGGATGGCGGGCTCCCTGTGCTGAGGATTACGGGGAAGTCTCGAGCAAGTGGATTCAACTTTTTATTGACAGGAGCTGCCCATGAGCACGCTTTTTGATCTGACCGGCAAGGTCGCCGTCATTACTGGATCGACCAAGGGTATCGGTCGTTCCATCGCTGAAGAATTCGCCAAGGCCGGCGCCCGTGTGGTCATTTCCAGCCGCAAGGCCGATGCCTGTGAAAAGGTCGCCGGCGAGCTGCAGGCCCAGGGCTTGGAGGCGCTGCCGATTCCCTGCCACGTGGGCGACAAGGCACAGCTGCAGAACCTGGTCGATACCACCATCAACACCTGGGGCAAGATCGATATCCTGGTGTGCAACGCGGCCACCAACCCGGTCTACGGTCCGACCGCCGAGGTCAGCGACGAGGCCTTCGACAAGATCATGGCGACCAACGTCAAGGGCACCTTCTGGCTGTGCAACATGGTGATCCCGCAGATGACCCGTCTGGGTGGTGGTTCCATCGTGCTGCTGTCGAGCATCGCCGGTATCCGCGCCAGCGCCAACATCGGCGTATACGGCATGTCCAAGGCCGCCGAGGCCGGGCTGGCACGCAACCTGGCACTGGAATATGGCCCGCAGAACATCCGCGTCAACGCCATTGCCCCGGGCCTGATCCGCACCGATTTCGCCCAGGCGCTGCTGGACGACCCGGACCGCCTGACCCGCGTCGAGCAGTCCCTGCCGCTGCGCCGGGTTGGCGAGCCGGTGGATATCGCTGGCGTGGCGCTGTTCCTGGCCTCCTCGGCCGGCGCCTATGTCACCGGCCAGACCATTGTCGCCGACGGTGGCGATACCATTACCTGAGTCGTTTTCGGTGAAAGGCCTGCGCCGCTGGCATATTTACCGCCACGGTGGCAGGCTTTGACAGTCCAACAACAACCATGAAACCAGATACCACGGGATCTTCTACATGAGCGAAGCCACCCTGATCGATGTGCTGTCGGCCCACCGTTTTGATGAAGCGAAACTGGCCGCCTACCTGAAAGGACGCATTCCGGGCGTTGAGCACGGCATGAACATTCAACAGTTCCAGGGTGGGCAGTCCAACCCGACCTTCCTGCTGACCATTGGCGAAAAACGCTATGTACTGCGCAAGAAGCCGCCGGGCAAGCTGCTGCCGTCGGCGCACATGGTCGAGCGCGAGTACCAGGTGATCAGTGCGCTGGGTGATACCAACGTGCCGGTGCCCACCGCCCGCCTGCTGTGCGAAGACCCCGAGGTGATCGGTACGCCGTTCTACATCATGGATCACGTTGAAGGCCGGGTGCATTCCCATCCGTTGCTGGAGAAGGTCGACATCGAACAGCGCATGCCGATCCATCGCTCGATGATCGAGACCATGGCCAAGCTGCACAATGTCGACTGGAAGGCGGTCGGGCTGGAGAACTACGGCAAGCACGAAGGCTACGTTCAGCGCCAGATCAAGCGCTGGAGCGGCCAGTTCGAGGCCAGCCGCACCGGTGACATGCCGTCCATGGATGCGCTGATGGCCTGGCTGCCGGAAAACGCGCCGCAGGACGACTTCACCACCATCGCCCACGGTGACTTCCGTATCGGCAACCTGATCCTGCACCCCGAACGCCCGGAAGTGGTTGCCATCCTCGACTGGGAACTGGCCACCCTGGGCCACCCGCTGTCGGACCTGGCCTACTGCTGCCTGCCCTATCATCAGGACACCGGTTTTGAAGGGATGCGCGGCCTCAAGGGCCTGAACCTCAAGGACTACAACGTGCCGGAAGAACAGCAGGTGCTGGACTGGTACTGCGAGTACACCGGCCGCACGGAAATCCCCAACTGGAACTTCTTCCTCGCCTTCTCCCTGTTCCGCCTGGCCGCGATCGTCCAGGGCGTGTACCACCGCGCACTGCAGGGCAACGCCAGCAACGCCGATGCGCTGGAAGTCGGCAAACGTGCCAGCTTGCTGGCCGATACCGGGTGGGAGATTGCGCAGGGTAAGTGAGTCTTGCGGGGAGATTCGAGCAGCAGCTCATACCTAAGCCAGCCGGCAGCATCGACGGCCCACTAAACCACCCCTTGTACAGCGCCCCAGGACAACACAAAGCCTCAAGCGCGAGTCACCCCTCTCCCCTCGCGGGGCGAAAGCGGGAAAAGCGAAGCACTGCTTCGCCCGCTTGAGCGCCCTGAGCTCTGCGAAGGGCCGGGGCGCGGAGCGGGGGCCGGGGGAGAGGGGGCACCATCTCACCCCCAATAAAATCAAAAGGTATCTTCATGTCCAAACCCATAAAACGCGTTCTGCTCACCAACGATGACGGCTGGCGCGGGCCCGGTCTCGAGGTCATGGAGGAAATTGCCGCACAGATCGCCGAGGAAGTGTGGATCGTCTCGCCTGATCTGGACCAGAGTGGCGTGTCCATGTCCATCTCGATCCACCACCCGCTGCGGGTTCACCAGTTCGAGGAGCGGCGCTTCAGCGTCAGCGGCACACCCAGCGACTGCGTGCTGCTCGGCGTAGCCGAACTGCTGCAGTTCAAACCGGACCTGATCCTGTCCGGCGTCAACCGGGGTGCCAATATCAGCGACTCGGTCGCCTACTCCGGCACTATCGGCGGCGCGCTGACCGGTACCCTGTTAGGCGTGCCCTCGATTGCCCTGAGCCAGGCCTTCCATTCAAGCAGTCCCGTACACTGGGAAACCGCCCGGCAGTATGGCGCACCACTGATACGCCAACTGCTGGCTACCGGCTGGCCGGAGGACTGCGCCATGAACATCAACTTCCCGGCCCGCACGCCGGAACAGGTTCGCGGGATAGCCATCTGCCGGCCGCAACGGGGCAGCATCGGCGGGGTCAAGATCGAGCGCCGGGAGGATACCCGCAACGTGCCCTATTACTGGCTCGGTTTCCAGCGCCAGACCGAGCGCATCATCGGTCGCGAGACCGACGTGGGCGCCCTGCGTGACGGTTTCATCGCCCTGTCACCGGTACGCTTCGAGCGCGGCATAGCCGACAGCTGGCAGATAGATACCGAACAGTTGGCCGACCAACTGGGTATTGATACTGCCAGCGGGGATGACTCCTCATTCGACGACCCCAGCATCAGCCACTGAACCTGTCTTTTACCGAGAACAGCTGCGCTGCCGAGCCGGTCGCAGCCACCACAGGAGATTGCAATGCAACGCTTCGATAACAGGATTGTTCTGATCACCGGTGCCGGCAGCGGTATTGGTCGTGCCACCGCCAAACGCCTGGCCAGCGAAGGTGCCCGGCTGATGCTGGTGGATCGCAATGCGGAGGGGCTGTCCCAGACGCTCGCCGAGCTGCCGGCCGGCACCGAGGTACTGCACCGGGAGCTGGATGTGAGCGATGAAGCCGCCGTCGAGCAATGCGTGGCGGATACCGTAGGCCACTTCGGCCGACTGGACGTGCTGTGTAACAACGCCGGCATCGCCGGTGGCGATTACAGCATCGCCACTGACCAGAGTCTGGAAACCTGGCAGCAGATCATCCAGGTCAACCTGTTCGGCGTGATGCTGTTCACCAAGTATGCCTCCCGTCAGATGCGCGAACAGAACGGCGGTGCGATAATCAACACCGCCTCGGTCGCCGGTATCCGTTCCGGTGCCGGGGGCAACGCCTACAGCGCTTCCAAGGCCGGGGTAATCAACTTCACCATGACCGCAGCCTGCGATCTTGGCCAGTGGAACATCCGCGTCAACGCCGTGTGCCCCGGCCTGATCGAGACCGGCATGACCCAGCGGGTATTCGACTATGCCCGGGCCAACGACAAGGAAGGCAAGCTGGGTTCACGCTGCGAACTGCGCCGCTATGGCCGCCCCGAAGAAATCGCCGGCGCCATCGCCTTCCTCGCCAGTGACGACGCCAGCTACGTCACCGGTCAGGCACTGGCCGTGGATGGCGGCAACACCGCCTCACTGAACCTGCCGGGCATGAAGTTCTAAACAGCATTCAGGCCGACAACTCCTCCAACGGCCCGAAGAACTCATAGCGCTGGTTCTCCGCCGGGATACCCAGCTCGTTCAGCAGCTTCTGGCAGCTCTGCATGAAGGGCTTGGGTCCGAGGAAGTAGACATCCACATCCTGGCTGTCGGGCAGCATGGCGCTGAGCTTCTGCTGGTCGAAGAAGCCGGTGTCATGGGCCTGGTCGCCTTCCAGCGGATCGCTGTAGACATAGCCCACCTTGAGGTTGTCATGCTGCTGCGCCAGGGCATCGACATGCTCGCGGAAGGCGTGGGTGCGGCTGTTCAACGCGCCGTGCAGGAAGTGCACCTGCCGGCCGCTCTCCAGCGCCGGCTGCAGCATGCTGATGGCCGGTGTGATGCCGACGCCACCGGTGAGCAGCACCAGCGGCCGTTGTTGCTGGTTCAGCACGAAGTTACCGCTGGGCGCGGTCAGGCGCAGCTCATCGCCGACCTGGACCCGGTCGTGCAGGAAGTTGGACACCTCCCCTTCTGCCTCACGTTTGACGCTGATGCGGTAGTGCCCCTGACCCGGACGGTCAGACAGCGAATAGTTGCGACGCAGGCTACGCCCGTCGATATCCACCACGACGCAGGTGAACTGGCCGGGCATGAACTCCGCCAGCGCGCCGCCATCGCTGGGCACCAGGTAGAAGGAGGTGATCACCTCGCTTTCCTGCTCCTTGCGCTGCACGGTGAAGCTGCGCTCGCCGCGCCAGCCGCCGGTCTTCTGCTCGTTCTGCTGGTAGCGCTGTTCCTCGGCGGCAATCAGGATATCCGCCAGTTGACCATAGGCCTCGCCCCAGGCGGCCAGCACCTCATCGCTGGCGGCGCCGAGCACTTCGCGGATCGCGGCCAGCAGGCACTCGCCGACAATCGGGTAGTGTTCCGGCTGAATATTCAGTGACACGTGCTTCTGCACGATCAGCGATACCGCATCACCCAGCACCTCCAGGCGCTCCAGGTTCGCCGCATAGGCGACCACGGCATTGGCCAGGGCCTGGGGCTGGGTGCCCTGGCGCTGGTGCGCTTCGTTGAAGTACGCCTTGACCGCCGGGTAACGCTCGAACATCAGCGGGTAGAAGACTTCGGTGATGGTGGCGGCGTGCTCGCGAACCACCGGCAGGGTGGCGGCGATGATGTCTTTACTCTGTTGGGATAGCATGGACTCTCTCTTGTTGGACATTGCTTCGGATCAAGCGGGAGTCCAGAGCATGTATCGTGCCAGAGACAAAAAATCGCGCCTTTACTGGACTTCAGCGCTGCTTGTGTATAAATAACAACATCACCTTCGATGTAGAAACAACAATCAAGTTGTATATATGACAGCAAACGACGCCTACCCGCTGCTGGCCGTGATCACCGACCTGGCCCGCGACATGGCACCTGCCGAACGCTTCGCCCAGTTGCTGGCCACCGTACGCCAGATGCTGCCCTGCGATGCCACGGCGCTGCTGCAGTTGCGCGGCACCGAGCTGATCCCGCTGGCGGTGGATGGCCTGAGTACCGATACCCTGGGCCGGCATTTCGTGGTGGATGACCACCCGCGCCTGGCGAAGATCCTGCTCAGTCACGAACCGGTGCGCTTTGCCGCCGACTCACCGCTGCCCGATCCCTACGACGGCCTGTTGCATGCGGTCGAGGGCGACCTGCATGTGCATGACTGTCTCGGCATCGCCCTGTATCTGCAGGGCATGCCCTGGGGCGTGCTGACCCTGGACGCGCTCAACGCCAACGCCTTCGACCGGATCGACCCCGGCCAGTTGCGCTATCTGGCTCGGCTGAGCGAGGCGGTGATCCGCATTACCGAGCTGACCAACCAGTTGCAGAGCCGCACCGAACATCACCAGGCGATGACCCAGGCACTGGTGGCCGACGGGCAGCAGGAACTGATCGGCCGCAGCCGGGCCATGGCGCGATTACAGCAGGAAATCGACATGGTCGCCCGCTCCGACCTGGCGGTACTGATCACCGGCGAGACCGGGGTCGGCAAGGAGCTGGTGGCGCGGCGCGTGCATGCGTTGTCCAACCGCGCCCGTGCGCCGCTGATCTATCTGAACTGCGCGGCGCTGCCGGAGAACCTGGTGGAGAGCGAGCTGTTCGGTCATACCCGCGGGGCGTTTTCCGGGGCGGTGCAGAGCCGTGTCGGCAAGTTCGAGCTGGCCCATGGCGGCACGCTGTTCCTCGATGAGGTCGGCGAACTGCCGCTGACCGTGCAACCCAAGCTGCTGCGCGCGCTGCAGAGCGGTGAGGTGCAGCGCCTGGGCAGTGACAGTCATCATCAGGTGGATGTGCGCATCATCGCCGCGAGCAACCGGGATCTGCACCGTGAAGTGGCCGAGGGGCGCTTCCGCGCCGACCTCTATCATCGCCTGGGTGTCTACCCGATTGCCGTGCCCAGTCTGCGCGAGCGGCACAAGGATGTGTTGCTGCTGGCCGGGCACTTTCTCGAACAGAACCGCCGTCGTATCGGCCTGCGCGGCCTGCGACTGGATACCAGCGCCCGCGAGGCGCTGCTGGCCTACCCCTGGCCGGGCAATGTGCGCGAACTGGAACACCTGATCAGCCGAGCGGTGCTCAAGGCTCAAGCAGGACAGGATGGCGGCCGGCGCCTGCTGACCCTGACCGCGGAGTTACTGGACCTGGGAGGCTCGCCGGTGGATGTTGCCGCCTCGGTAGTGGAGTCAGGCAGCCTCGACCTGCCCCAGCCAACTATCGGCCAGACGCTACGCGAAGCCACCGAGCGGTTCCAGGTACAACTGATCCGCCAGGCGCTGGAACGCAACGACAACAACCAGAGCCGCGCCGCCCAGGAGCTGGGCGTGGACCGCGGTAACTTTTCCCGCCTGGTGAAGCGGCTGGGGATTTGACCCAGGGTTATCGCGCCCCCGCGCGACGACAGCGAGCAACCTGCAACACCGACATCTCCGGCCAGCACCGCAGGCGTAGCGCGGGGGCGCTACACCCCCAGGGAGTGCACCGTGTGGGTATCGGGTTGTCGAGCGCCCGCTCGACGACAGCGGGCTACCTGCCACACCAACATCTCCGGCCAGCACCGCAAGGCGTAGCGCAGGCGCGCTACACCCCCAGGAGGAGCACAGTGCGGGGGTCGGGTTGTCGAGCGCCCGCTCGACGACAGCGGGCTACCTGCCACATTAACCCTCTCACAATGGGTTGCCGCGCCCCGGCTCAGAAACTCCCACTCACCGCCAACACCGCCCCCCGCCCCGGCGCAGACAGTTCCCAGCCGCTGACACCATCGGCCAGGTGCTCATGGTAGTCCTTGTCCAGCAGGTTGTTCAGGCGCAGATCCACGCGGGCGGTTTGCAGGCCGGCCAGGGCGCCGAAGCCCCAGCCCAGGCGCGCGTCCACTACGGCGTAGCCGGGGGTGGCATCTTCGCTGCCGCCGGAGAAACGGGTGGCGACGCGGTCCTGTTCGGCCACAGCACGCACGCCCAGGCGCCAGGACAGGCCCAGCTCGGCGGGCTGGCCGATGCCCAGGCGCAGTTCGTGGCCGGGCATCTGGTACAGGGGTTCGTCGTACTGTTTGTTCTCGCCGCGCAGCCAGGTGAAGCCGGTATCCAGCAGCAAGGCGCCCACCGGCAGGTCCAGGTCGCCCTCCACACCGTAGATCTCGACCTCGTCGACATTCTCGGTGCGCTTGACCGGCAGCCCCTGCTGCACCTGGCCATCGATCACCCGACCGGCGATATAGTCATCGATACGAGTATGGAACGCCGCCAACTGATAGGCGAGCGCGCCGTCCCGGCCCTTGAGACCGATCTCCAGACTGGTGGAGCGTTCCGGATCCAGTTTCGGGTTGCCGATGTGATAGTAGCCGTCGCCGCGGGCGGCATCCTCGAAACGTTCGCGCATGTCCGGCGAGCGGTAGGCCTGGCCGATATTGGCGTAGGCGTTGAGCGTGTCGGTCAATGGCTGCACCACCCCCAGCGACCAGGACAGGTTGTTGTCGCTGCTGCCCAGGCCGCTGGTCTGGGCGGCCGGGCCGGTGCCCTTCTGGCTGGCATCGCCGCTGACCCGGTCATAACGCAGCCCGGCGGTGATGCGGGTCTGGCCGATGCTGAAATCATCCTGCACGAAGACCCCGAGTGAGGTCATCTCGCCATTCTCGAACGGGTTGTTCAGCTGACGCACGCCGGTCGGTGATGGCGACATGTAGCGCTCCGGATCAGCTGTCATGCGCCAGCCTTCAGCCCCCAGGGTCAACTGGTGGTTGTCACCGATCGCCGCTAGCCAGCTGCTGCGCAGGCCGTGGGTGGTGAAATCGACGTCGTTCTCCACATAGTTGCGGCGCAGGTTGGATGACCAGGCACGGATCTCGCGGTAGACCTCCTGACGATAGACCTCGGTCATCAGCGTGCCCGAGCCCAAGGGCGCATCCAGCCCCAGGGAGTACAGCTCGCGGGTCTGCTTCGGCGAGTGCATGGTGATCTCGCCCAGGTGAGCCTGGGCCGCCGGCGCGGTCTTGCGCGAGCCGGGATACCAGACGTCGCGGTCATCATGGCGCTGCAGGTTCAGGCGCAGCACATAGTCGTCGGCGATCTTCTGCTTATACTTGAGCAGCAGGCTGTTGGAACGGTAACCGGTATCCTGCTCGGTACCCTCGGGACTTTTGTAATCATCCACGTTGCTGCCTGCAGCACCGACCAACAGGCCATGGGTCGGACCGGAGTCCTCCAGTATCAGGGCGCCGCTGAGAGCATCGTCGACGCTGCCGGCACTGACGCCGAAGCGGCCGCCCTGCCGGCGCTGGTCAGTGAATTTCGCCTGAGGTGTCAGCACGTTGACCACCCCGCCCATGGCGCCGCTGCCGTACAGCACCGAGCCCGGCCCCTTGACCACTTCTACCCGCTCCACCAGGCCCAGGTCACTGAAGGAGGCCAGCGCGCCCTGGGGTTGCGCAGAGTTGACCCGCACCCCATCGACCATCAGCACCACGCTTTCCTTCTTCAGGCCACGCAGTACTGGATTCTGCCCCCAGGCACCATCGCTGTGCACCGCCAACCCCGGCTCGCCACGGAACAGACTGCCGAGGGCTTCGGCACTGACCGGCTGCGGTTGCAACAGCTCGATGGCCTGGGGCGTGTCCTGGGCACCGGCTGCATAGCCCTTGGCGGTAACAACGGTGGGTTGCAGCTCCAGCTGCTCGGCCCAGGCGGCACAACTGCCCAGGGCCAGGCAGGCCAGAGCCAGGAGTTTGGGTTGAAAAGGCATGGGTGACTCCCTGAAGACTATCGGCGAACAGCCGGCGATATGAACGGGAGCAAGTATGCGCCTTATGAGAATGATTATTACTTGACAAATATCAAGTCAGCGGTCGGCGCGGGAGAAATCAGCAGATTTGATCTTCGTCAAAGATGACCGAGGGTCAGGCACATATAGTGCGCACAACACCGACACATACAACATATTGTGTCACCAAGCAAAAAACACCCAACCCGCAGAGGCAATGCATGTCAGCTTCCACTTCCTTCGGTATGGCCGGCCGCACCTACCTGGACGTCGCCAGCACCATCGATGAATACCTGAACCGCCAGGACTGGCGGGTCAATGCCAATGCCAACCAGGGCTACTCCCTGGGTGGGCTGATTCTCAACAGTGCCGGCAAGATCATCGCCAACTACTGGCTCAGCCATGTGTACCCGATTGAGATCGGCCAGGCCCACCGCGACGGCGATATCCATATCCACGACCTGGACATGCTCAGCGGCTACTGCGCCGGCTGGTCGCTGCGCACGCTGCTCAACGAGGGACTCAATGGCATTCCCGGGCAGATCGAGTCGGCGCCGCCCAGGCATATGTCCAGCGCTGTAGGGCAGATCGTCAACTTCCTCGGCACCCTGCAGAACGAATGGGCCGGCGCCCAGGCGTTCAGCTCCTTCGATACCTACATGGCGCCCTTCGTGCGCAAGGATCGGCTCGACTACCGGCAGGTGCGCCAGTACATGCAGGAGCTGATCTACAACCTCAACGTCCCATCGCGCTGGGGTACCCAGACGCCCTTCACCAACCTGACCTTCGACTGGGTCTGCCCGGAGGACCTGCGCGAGCAGGTGCCGGTGATCGGCGGTGAGGAGATGCCCTTCTGCTACGGCGAGCTGCAGGAGGAGATGGACATGATCAACCGTGCCTATATCGAGGTGATGAGCCAGGGCGACGCCAAGGGGCGGGTGTTCACCTTCCCGATCCCGACCTACAACATCACCCACGACTTCCCCTGGCACAGCGAGAATGCCGAGCGACTGTTCGCCATGACCGCGAAGTACGGCCTGCCCTACTTTCAGAACTTCCTCAACTCGGAGCTGCAGCCGAACATGGTGCGCTCCATGTGCTGCCGCCTGCAACTGGACCTGCGCGAGCTGCTCAAGCGCGGCAATGGGCTGTTCGGCTCGGCGGAACAGACCGGATCGCTGGGCGTGGTGACGGTCAACTGCGCGCGCCTGGGCTATCTGCACAAGGGTGATGAGGTAGGCCTGCTGCAGGCGCTGGATCGGTTGCTGGAACTGGGCCGTGACAGCCTCGAACTCAAGCGCGAGGTGATCCAGCGGCATATGGATGCCGGGCTGTTCCCCTATACCAGGCGCTACCTGGGCACCCTGAGAAACCACTTCTCCACCCTGGGCGTCAACGGCATCAACGAGATGATCCGCAACTTCACCGACAACGCGCGGGACATCACCGATCCGGAGGGTCATGCCATGGCCATCCGCCTGCTGGACCATGTGCGCGGGCGCATGACCGAATTCCAGGAGCAGACCGGGCACATGTACAACCTCGAAGCCACACCGGCCGAGGGCACCACCTACCGCTTCGCCAAGGAGGATCGCAAGCGCTTCCCCGACATCCTGCAGGCCGGCACGGCGGACAAGCCCTATTACACCAACTCGTCGCAACTGCCGGTCGGTTTCACCAGCGATCCGTTCGAGGCACTGCAGCGCCAGGAGCCGTTGCAGCAGAAGTACACCGGCGGTACCGTGCTGCACCTGTACATGGCCGAGCCGCTAGCCAGTGCTGATGCCTGCCGACGGCTGGTACAACGGGCGCTGGCTAACTACCGGCTGCCCTACCTGACCATTACCCCGACCTTTTCCATCTGCCCGCACCACGGTTATCTGAGTGGCGAACACGAGTTCTGCCCCAAGTGTGATGCGGACATCCTGCAGCAAAAAGCCAAAACCCAAGGAGAAACAGCATGAACAAGCAAGCCATCACCACTCTGCATGACCATGAACGCGTACGTTGCGAGGTCTGGACCCGGGTCATGGGCTACCACCGCCCAGTGTCCTCCTGGAACCCCGGCAAGCAGTCGGAGCACCAAGAGCGGCAGTTCTTCCAGCCGCAGGCCACAGCCAGCAATGGCTGCTGATACGCTCCGGGTGGGGGGCCTGGTGCCCCTCACCAGCATCGACTACCCCGGCGAACTCGCCGCGGTGGTCTTTACCCAGGGTTGCGCATGGCGCTGTGTGTACTGCCACAACCCCGATCTGCTGCCGGCACGCGGTGACAGCGAGATACCCTGGAGCCAGATAATCGAGTTCCTCGACAACCGCCGCGGGCTGCTCGATGCGGTGGTGTTTTCCGGCGGCGAGCCGACCTTCCAGGCCGCGTTGCCGCAGGCCATCGAACAGGTACGGGACATGGGCTTCAAGATCGGCCTGCACAGCGCCGGCATCTACCCGCGCAAGCTGGAAAGGCTGCTGCCACTGATCGACTGGATCGGCCTCGACGTGAAGGCCAGGCAAGCTGATTACCATCTGATCACCCGCACCCGCGACAGCGGCGAAGCCGCCTGGCACAGCGCCGAACTGGTACTGGCCAGCGGCGTGCCCCACCAGTTCCGCATCACCGCCCACCCCGACTGGCTGGATGACAGCGATGCACAGTGGGTGCGCCAGCGGCTGCTGGCGATGGGCGCGAGTTCGGTGGTGATACAGCAGGGGCGTTTGCACGGCTAAAGCCTCCACCCCGAGTTGTCTAGCGCCTCAGGCCGCAATCGGGCCGGGCTGCGATCAGCTCGACGACAGCTAACTGCCGCCACACCAGCGTTTCCCCTCAACTACGCCAGGCGTAGCGCAGGGGCGCTACACCCCCAGGGGCACACCGTGCGGATGTCGGGTTGTCGAGCCCCCGCTCGACGACAGTGGACTGCCAGCCACGCCGGCGCTTCCCTCAACTCCGCCAGGCGCGGCCCGGGGCTACACCCCCAGCCCGCGCCCCCACCGCTCAAGTCTGCCGCTTACCTGCCGATATGGAGTAAACCTTGCAAAGTCATAGAGAGGCCAGTTGAACCGGCCCCGGGATCGCCCATGCTCAATCATCTGAAGTTCAGCCACAAGATACTGCTCGCCGCCTCGCTGGTCGTGGTGGCGACCTTCTCCATGTTCACGCTGTACAACGACTACCTGCAGCGCAACTTCATCCGCACCAACCTGACCAACTACCTCGGCGATGTCGGCGACACCACCAGTCAATATATCCAGAGCTGGATTGCCGGACGCCTGTTGCTGCTGGAAAACACCGCCCAGACCGTCGCCCGCCAGGACGACACCCCCACGATCGGCGCCCTGATGGCGCAACCGGCGCTGCGCTCGACCTTCACCAACAGCTTCTTCGGTCGTAGCGACGGTGAGTTCATCGTCCGCCCCGAGCAGCCGCTGCCGGACGATTTCGACCCACGCCCGCGCCCCTGGTACCAGGCGGCGATTGCCGCCAACGGCACCACCCTGACCGAACCCTATGTGGATACCGGCACCAACCAACTGGTGATCACCGCTACCCTGCCGGTCCAGCGCAGCGGCCAGACCATTGGCGTGGCCGGCGGCGACCTGAGCCTGCAGACGCTGGTGGACATGATCAACGCCCAGGACTTCGACGGTATGGGCTATGCCTTCCTGGTCAATGGCAACGGCAAGATACTGGTTCACCCCGACCAGCGCGTGGTGATGAAAACCCTCGCCGAGCTGTACCCCAACGACAACCTGAGCATCTCGCGCGACCTGCAGGACGTGACGCTGGACGGCGTCGAGCGCATCCTGACCTTCGTACCGGTGCGCGGTCTGCCGTCGGTCGATTGGCATATCGGCGTCCTGGTGGACCGCAACGAGGCCTACTCGGCGCTGTCGGAGTTTCGCGCTTCCGCCTTGGTGGCGGTGCTGGTGTCGGTGGTGTTCATCATCCTCCTGCTCGGCCTGCTGATCCGGGTACTGATGCGCCCGCTCACCGCGATGGGCCAAGCCATGGCCAACATAGCCGAGGGCGAAGGCGATCTGACCCGCCGGCTGGCGGTCGATTCCCGGGATGAGTTCGGCGAGCTGGCCAGTGCTTTCAACCGCTTCGTCGAGCGTATCCATGCGTCGATCAGCGAAGTGTCCTCGGCCACGGCCCAGGTCAATGCGGTGGCCGCCCAGGTACTGAGCGCTTCGAACTCGTCCATGGCCAATTCCGATGAACAGGCGCTGCGCACCAACAGCGTCGCCGCAGCGATCAACGAACTGGGCGCCGCCGCCCAGGAAATCGCCAGCAACGCCGCGCATGCCTCGCATCAGGCCAGCGACGCGCGGCAACAGGCAGACGGCGGGCGCGAGGTGGTCGAGCAGAATATCCGCGCCATGCAGCAGCTTTCAGAAAAGATCAGCGATTCCTGCGTACGCATCGAGGCGCTGAGCCAGAAAACCGTCAACATCAACCACATTCTCGAGGTTATTCGCGGCATTTCCGAACAGACCAACCTGCTGGCGCTGAACGCCGCCATCGAAGCGGCCCGCGCCGGTGAGGCCGGGCGTGGCTTCGCCGTGGTGGCCGACGAGGTGCGCAACCTGGCCCACCGCACCCAGGTGTCGGCCGAGGAAATCCACCAGATGATCGCCGAGCTGCAGGTCGACGCCGGTGACTCGGTCAACGCCATGACCGAGAGCCAGCAGGAAAGCGAACACAGCGTGAGCATCGCCAACCAGGCCGGCGAGCGTCTGGTCAGCGTGACCGGGCGAATCGGCGAGATCGATGCCATGAACCAGTCGGTGGCCGCCGCCACCGAGGAGCAGACCAACGTCATCGAGTCGCTGAATGTCGACATCACCGAGATCAACACCCTGAACCAACAGGGCGTGGACAACCTGCAATCGACCCTGCAGGCCTGCTCCGAACTCGACCGCCAGACCACCCGGCTCAAGCAGTTGGTGGACAGCTTCCGTATCTGAGCCTGCGTGCTCGGGCGGGAGTC
The DNA here is from genome assembly GCF_014219065.1 of Halopseudomonas xiamenensis. Lineage (GTDB taxonomy): Bacteria > Pseudomonadota > Gammaproteobacteria > Pseudomonadales > Pseudomonadaceae > Halopseudomonas > Halopseudomonas xiamenensis. The sequence goes on along the minus strand of NZ_JACLGO010000001.1, from coordinate 236,586 downwards.
CTCTGGGGGTGTAGTGCCCCGCGCTACGCCTTGCCAAGCCTGCCGGGCAGCCCTGAAGATGCTGGCCGTCGTCGAGCAGGGGCTCGACAACCCGACACTCGCACGACGCCCCCCTGGGGGTGTAGCGCCCCTGCGCTACGCCTTGCCGAGTCTGCCGAGCGGCCCTGAAGATACTGGCCGCTGTCGTCGAGCTGATCGCAGCCCGGTCAACGTGACCCGGTCCAATCGCGGCCCGAGGTGCTCGACAACCCGACACCCGTACGGTGCACCCCTGGGGGTGTAGCGCCCCGGTCCGCGTTCGGGCGCTACGCTTGACGGGCTTGAAGAAAAACGCCGACATTGCCGGCAATCCGGCGCCTGATAAGCAACAGGCAACTTGCTTTCCCCGGCCAACGAGATAGGTTAGATATCAAGACCTATCAAGGGGAGTAGACATGAACGATACCGAAGTGAGAATGACCAACCTGTTCCTGCAACTGGGCCTGGACGCCAGCGAGCCGGCCATCGCCGAGTTCATCAAGACCCACCAACTGCCCGCCGACATGGCTCTCACCGACGCACCCTACTGGAACGACGGCCAGCGCCAGTTCCTGAGCGAACAGCTCAAGGCCGATGCCACTTGGGCGCTGGTGGTCGACCAGTTGAGCGAGTCGCTGCATGAGGATGCGGTCAAGGCCAGGAGTGAGGGCGCGTCCTGACGCGCTTCGCTCAATCTCTGCTAGCCTCAACCGGGTTCATTTCACAACCGGGCTGGATGAGCCATGTTCCTGGACAGCTACGTAACAGAGATTCGCAGCCTCGAAACGGCATTGCTGAAAGCCCACGAGCGTCTGGCAGTTGAAGCCGACGATGAGGCACTGCATGACCTGCGCATTGCGGTAAGGCGCATCCGCAGCCTGATCGCCCGCTCCGCTCACTGCCGGAAAACCAAGCCCTGCGCGAAGCGGCGACCGAGGTGGGTCGGCTGACCACCCCGACCCGGGACCTGGAAGTACTGATCGCCGAACTGCACCAGCGCGGCGAACATGCGCTGGCCCAGGCCCGCCTGCCCCAGCTGGAGGTACAGCACCGGCAGATCGTCGAGGCGCCGCAACTGACCCGGCTGTTCAACCAACTGCAACAATGGCCGGCGGCCTTCCAGGCATCCGGACTGGGCGGGGACTCGCGCAAGCTCAAGCGCACCATCCGCAAGGCTCTCGACAGGCAGGTTGGCAAGCTGCACAAAGCGCTGGATGATGCCGACTTCGACCGCCACCGCCTGCGCATCCTGGTCAAACGCACCCGCTATCTCACCGATGCCTTCCCGTCGTTGTCCCCACTGTCCAGCAAGGCCACCAAATCACTGAAAAAAGCCCAGGCCGCACTGGGCGCCTGGCATGACCATTACCAGTGGCTGCTCAGGAGCCAGCAGGAAAGCGATCTGCAGGTGCTAGAGCCGGCATGGGAGGAGGCAGCAGAGCAGGAACTGGCGGAAGCCGAAACGCTGCTGCGCAAGCTGGCGAAGGTATTGCCGAACCACAAGAAGAAGCGCTCCGGGAAAAAAGCTAAGAAACGCCAGTGATTCCGTCTGGTCCGCAAGGCGCAGCGCCCGAACGCGGACCGGGGCGCTACACCCCATCACAGGGCACAGACCTCGGGTTGTCGAGCGCCTCGGGCCGCGATCGACTCGGCGACAGCGGATTGCCAGCAACGCCAGCATTTCCCTGCAAGTCCGCCAGGCGTAGCGCAGGCGCGCTACACCCCCAGGGGTACACCGTGCGGGTGTCGGGTTGTCGAGCCCCCGCTCGACGACAGCGGACTGCCAGCAACGCCAGCGTTTTCCCTGAAGTCCGCCAGGCGTAGCGCAGGGGCACTCTGGCGCCAGATCAATCAGTGCGGTGCGCGGCGGATGGTCTTGAGCAAATCTTCCGGTGTGATAGAGCCAACGATATTGCGCCCACTACCCGGCTGCGGCAGGTTGAGGATATTGCCCTTGATCTTGCCGATCACATGCATCTCGCAGGGTTTGCAGTCGAACTTCAGCGTCAGCACCTCATCGCCATGCACCAGTTGCATGGGCGCGACCTTGGTACGTACACCGGTCACTCCCTTGGCCTGTTTCGGGCACAGGTTGAAGGAGAAACGCAGGCAGTGCTTGGTGATCATCACCGGCACTTCCCCGGTTTCCTCATGCGCCTCGTAGGCCGCATCGATCAACTCCACTCCGTAGCGCTGGTAGAAGGCGCGCGCCTTGTGATTGTAGACGTTGGCCAGGAAGGTCAGGTGCGACTGCGGGTACACCGGCGGCGGCTCGCTGACCGGTTTGCGGTGGCCATGCGGGAAAGCCGCGATACGTGCCTGGCTGAGCTGATCGATGACGTCACGGCGCAGGGCCTTGAGCTGCGAGTTGGGCACGAAGGGCACGAAGTCGCCGAGGATCTCCGCCTGTTCGGCGTGATAGCTGGTGGTGCCCAGCTGACCAAGCAGATCGCGTAGCTGATCCAGTGCCTTCTCCGGCTGTTTGGCCGACTCGAATGGCCCGGCCAGCTCACTGCTGGCGCGAATCCCTTCTTCGCTGGAGGCAGTCAACTTGAGGCTGTCGGCGGACAGCTCGACCTGCCAGCGCAAACCGATGCGCCGCTCCGCCGAGACTTTCTGCAAGGCTTGCTGCCAGTTGTGATCCAGGTTGCGACTCAGCGTCTGCGGCAGTCGCGCCCGGCGCAGTTGCTCGGGCATCTCGTTGGGCTCGATGCGGTATTGCCAGCGCGGCTGGCCGTCCTCCTCGAACTGGCTCAGTTGCTGCGCGACGTTGGCGCGGAAGCCCACCACCTCGCGTTTGACCAGCACGTTCAGCCCGTCGCCGTTGGACAGAGGCTCATGGGTCACCGCCAGCAGGTCATTCTTGCGCACCTGCTGCAGCTCGCCGACCACCAAGCCGGTGAAGGTCGGCGAGTCGAAGGCACCAATATCAATCTTGCGGTCGGTGACGAAATAATCGGTGCTGCCGCGATGGAAGGTCTTGTCCGGGTCGGGCACGAAGAAATGCGCGGTACGGCCGCTGGAGGCGCGGGCCAGGTCGGGGCGCTGCTCGAGAATCTCATCCAGGCGCTGGCGATAATAGGCGGTGATGTTCTTCACATAGCCGACATCCTTGTAACGCCCCTCGATCTTGAACGAACGCACGCCGGCATCGACCAGAGCGCGCAGGTTGGCACTCTGGTTGTTGTCCTTCATCGACAGCAGGTGCTTTTCATAGGCGACCACGCCGCCATGTTCATCCTTGAGCGTATAGGGCAGGCGACAGGCCTGGGAGCAGTCGCCGCGGTTGGCACTGCGTCCGGTCTGCGCGTGGGAGATATTGCACTGCCCGGAAAAGGCCACGCACAGGGCGCCATGGATAAAGAACTCGATGGTTGAGTCGACCTGCTGGTGGATGGCGCTGATCTGCTGCAGGTTCAACTCGCGGGCCAGCACCAGCTGCGAGAAACCGGCACGGTCGAGAAAGGCGGCCTTGTCCAGCGTGCGGATATCGCATTGAGTGCTGGCATGGATCTCGATCGGCGGGATATCCAGCTCCATGATGCCCATGTCCTGCACGATCAGCGCATCCACACCGGCGTCGTACAGCTGGTGGATCAGTTGGCGTGCCGGCTCCAGCTCGTCGTCATGCAGGATGGTATTGAGCGTGACGAAGATGCGCACATGGAACAGCCGGGCAAAACGCACCAGCTCGGCGATATCGGCAACGCTGTTTTCGGCATTGTGCCGAGCACCGAAACTCGGGCCGCCGATATACACCGCATCGGCGCCATGCAGGATGGCCTCGCGGGCGATGGTGACATCCCGGGCCGGGCTGAGCAGTTCGAGATGGTGCTTGGGTAGGGGCATGGACAGGACCGCCGGAGTGGAAAAACGGCAGATTGTAGCTGTTACCGCAGAATGCTGCACGATCAGGTGATGTGCGGCCAGCCGTGGCGATCCCTCGCCACGGCTGGTTCAGCTCAGTTTGCCCCGCAGGCAGGCACGTCCCCCCGTTGAGGGGTGGTGAAGGTACAACCGTAATTCGCATCGGCCACCACGGCAGGATCAAGCACCTCATCGCCGGCCGGTGCGCTACCGCCATTCACCCAGTCCAGCCAGTCGTTCATCGCCCGGGTAATTTCCTCGTCGGAGAATCCACAGTGACCGGTTGCCCGGATAGCGCGCTGTACCAAGAGTTCCTCGTTACCATGCTCCTCGGCCCCTTCGCGATACAGCTGCTGATGCCGGAACGGCACATAGAAGTCACCCAGAGTATGCAAGGTCAGCACCGGCACGCCGAAGTCGCCCGCGACCAGCGGAATCCAGCGCACCCCATCTTCCCGCGGGAGATTGGCATCCTCATCAGCGCTGACTCGCGCGATCTGTTCATTGAAAGCCAGCTCGTCCTCGGTCGGCTCCGAGCCGCTGGTCCAGCGGTAAACCTGATTCTCGTTACCATAGCCATTACGGGCAAGAATGCCGGTGATATTACCTTCGGAGCCGCCGGTACTCAGCACCGCACCCTGCCATACATCAACCGCAAAGCCTTCGTCGAAGACCGGACGCTCGCCACCGGTGAGATTGCGGGCGATACCTACCAGCCGCTCGCCGTTCACACCGCGTGGCGAGCTCCAGTTCGGAGAGGTACCGTTGAAATTGAACAAGGCTCCGAGCATCTGCGGTAGCAGATCCTGGAAGTCCGTGTAGTCCGCATCGCCATAACCGCTCAGTTCCATCAGCACCCGCGGATAGTCGCCCAGCCACTGGAACTGATTCTGCTCCGCCTGACATAGCGGCATCGCGCCCGCATAGGGCACCTTGTTCAAGGTCCTTTCCATGTTCTCGCGGTCCACCGCCGCAGCGGCGACATGACCACCCAGAGATTCACCGGAGATCAGGTAATGATCAGGCTCGGCAAGCCGTACACTATGGTCTGCCTCAAGATAGTCGATGAAATTCAGCGCCAGCTTGTTGGTGTCTTCGATACCGGCTCGTACATCGTAGTAATTGGCCGAATAGGAAGACGATGCCCAGGCGTATCCTGCCGCCAGTGCCGCATCGCGCCATGGGGTCCCCGGTACCGATGGCGGAAGATCCGGACCTGTGCCGCGATAACCATGAGTGTACATGATCAACCCATCGCCATCCCAACCGTCGGGGACTTCGACGACATAGACCGCCTCACCCTGCAATCCCGGGTATGTGCCAACATAAGTACTACTACCGGGGCGGGCAGCCACCGGAGCCTCTCGCGGGGCGAAAACGCGCTCGTCATGTTCACGGGTCATCTCGGGCGGAGCAGTTTCATCAGGATCACCGCTACTACTGCTTCCACCGCCTCCACCACCGAGACAACCGGATATCAGCAAGGCACTCAAGGTAAGGGGTAACACGGCCAGGGGGAAAGGTGTGATGCGCAAGGTAAACCTCCATTGTTTTTGTAATAGCTACCTGGGCGCGAGCGGCCCAGCGCATTCATGAGCATAGTCGAGACGGCATATGATCTGCCGCCACATAAACTACGCTGATATCACCCTACAAAGGCACCACCCAAATGGGTGACCCAAGGCTTGCAATGGCCTCGGATTGCGGGCTTGGAGGGCAGCCCGCGCCGCTGTGGCCTGAGGCGGAAGGCCATACCGGCATGGGCTTTCCAGAACGGTTATTTCAGCCCCAACCGCCGCGCCAGCTTGTGCAGGTTGCTCGCATCCAGCTCCAGCAGCCGGGCGGCCGCGCTCCAGTTGTCATCGACGGCAGCCAGCGCCTGGCGGATCTGCTCGCGCTGGCAGGCCTCGACACTCAGGCGCAGTGGCTGGATATCCTCGGCATCGGGTGCGGCCGCTGTGTCCATTCCGGTCGGGGCGCTGGTGCCACCAATCGGGATGTCCAGCAGCGAAGCGTCCAGCGACAGCATCGCCTGACGCGAGCCATTGCGTCCCAGGGCCTTGATCGCCGCGCGGCTGATGACGTGTTCCAGCTCGCGCACGTTGCCTGGCCAGTCATAGTTGAGCAGGGCCTGTTCGGCGTCCGGCGACAGCCGCAGGCTGCGCACCCCGAGACGGGCGCGATTGAGTTCCAGGAAGTGCCCGGCCAGCAGCAACGCATCGTTACCGCGCTCGCGCAGCGGCGGTACCGGCACCGGATAGACCGACAGGCGATGGTAGAGGTCGGCGCGGAAGTCGCCCTTGGCTACCGAGTCGGCCAGGTTGCGGTTGGTCGCGGCGATGATGCGCACATCCACCCGCAGCGGCTGGTCGGCGCCCAGGCGTTGGATTTCGCCATTTTGCAGGGTGCGCAGCAGCTTGGCCTGCACATGCAGCGGCAATTCACCCACTTCGTCGAGAAACAGCGTGCCACCATTGGCTGCGTCGAAGCGCCCTGCCCGGTCGCTGCTGGCCCCGGAGAAGGCGCCCTTGACGTGTCCGAACAGCTCGCTCTCGGCCAGCGATTCAGGCAGCGCCGCGCAGTTGACCTGCACCAGCGGCTTGTCGGCACGCGGCGAGTGCCGGTGCAGCCAATGGGCGAACAGCTCCTTGCCGACCCCGGTTTCGCCGGTGATCAGCACAGTCAGGTCCGAATCGGCCACCACCGCCAGCTCGTCCAGCAGGCGCGTCACCGCCGGGCTGTGGCCGACGATGCCGTGCTGCTGCAGACCGGGCAGCGCGCGGTGGTCATCGGCACGGACCATGCGCAGGGCACGGTTCTCCTGCTCCAACCGGGTCACCCGCAGCAGCGCCTCGACCAGCGGCAACAGGCGCTGCAGCTTCTGCCGGGCACGCTCGTCGAAGGTGCCGGCATTCAACGCATCCAGGGTCAGGGCGCCCCACAGGTCGCCTTGCACATACAGGCTCACACCCATGCAATCATGCACCGGCAGCGGTTCGCCGGGGGTTTCATCGAGCAGGCCGTCGTAGGGGTCGGGTAAAGGGCTGTCGGATTCGAACCAGGTGATCTCGCGCCGCGACAACAGGGCCGCCAGACGTGGTTGGCGAGCTATATCGAAGCGCCGCCCCAGCGCGTCCTGTACCAGTCCGACCGCCGCTACCGGGCGCAGGCAGTCATCCTCACGCTGCAGCAGCACCACGGCGCCACAGCCAAAACTCTCGCGCAGCACCTGCACCAGACGCTGCAAACGAATGGCTGCCGGCAGTTCAGCCACCAGGTCCGGCAGGAGAAAGTCTTCAATCATGGTTGGATATACCCTCGCGTGGTTGAGAGAACCATAACGCAATCGGGTACAAACAACCAATTAAATTTATTCTCTTTAAGTTTCAATTAGTTATGCATGGCACACAGGTTGCTTTAGATCAAGGGCAGTATCCAGCCATTCATTGGAGCCTACCAACATGTCTCGTCCCCTTTCCGATTCCACCCTCCAGCCACATCCGCCCAACGCCGTACCAGCAGCGGTCGATACCCGGATAGACGACTGGCAGGATGCACCGGCCGATGAGCTGATCCAGCATATCCTGACGTGCTACCACCAGCGCCACCGCGAGCAGTTGCCGGAGCTGATCCGCCTGGCCCGCCGCGTCGAACAGGTGCATGGCGACCACCCGCAATGCCCGAACGGCTTGGCCGATCACCTCTCGGATATGCATCAGGCACTGGAAAGCCATATGGCCAAGGAGGAGCAGATTCTTTTCCCGATGCTGCTGCGCGGCGAGCACAACCTGTCACGCGGGCCGATCAGCGTGATGCGCTTCGAGCACGACCAGCACGGCCAGGCGCTGGACCAGCTGTATGCGCTGACCAACCGGATAACCGCGCCTTTGCATGCCTGCAATACCTGGCAGACGCTGTATCGCGGGCTGGACGAGTTCTGCCGGGACCTGACCCGGCACATCCAGCTGGAGAACGAGGTGCTGTTCGTTGGCCCGGCGGCCGGGGAGCTGCTATAGGACGAACATGCTCTTGGCGCAGATCACCAGCAGCACTGCATGCACCAGCAGGCTGACATTCAGCAGATGCATGCCACGCTCGGTGATGCGCTGGCTGCGACGCAGGAAGATCAGCGCCGCGTAATGACCTATGATCAGCAGCGCCAGCAGGATCTTCAGGCTGAGCAGGGTGGCGAAGTGACTGGACAGCGGATTGGCCAGCAGGCTGCGGTACGGCCAGGCCAGGGTCAGGCCGGCACCATAGAGGACGATGGCAACCACATGGATGACCCGCCGCGCCTGCTGACCGAGAGCCTGGCTGACCGGACCGCGTACCGAGGCATCCAGGCGTCGTCCGGCGGGTGCCAGAATCAGCACCTGGAAGAACAACGTGCCGACGAAGGCCATGGCAGCGAGCAGATGCAGTGTCTTGATCAGTAGATAGGTCATGGGGTTTTCCAGTCGTTCAACAGGATGCCAACCGGGCAGTTTGCCCGAGCGGCCAGCGCAAAAAGCATATCAAGCAATCAGGAGATTTTCATGCAGGACCGTCGTACCGCCTTACCCGTGCTGTTTGCCCTGGGCTTTCGCCCGATGTTCCTGGCAGGCAGCCTGTTCGCCGTGCTTGCCGTGCCGCTGTGGATTGCCGCGCTGTTCGGCCATGTCGACCTGACTCCGGCCGGTGGCTGGCTGACCTGGCATCGGCATGAAATGATCTTCGGCTTCGGTATCGCCATCGTCGCCGGCTTCCTGCTGACCGCCATCCAGGCCTGGACCGGCGTGCCGGCCCTGACCGGCATGCCGGTGCTGCTGCTGGCTGCACTGTGGTTGGCCGGGCGCCTGCTGTGGCTGTTCAACGCCCCGCTCTGGCTGTTGTTTCCGGTCGACCTGCTGTTCCTGCCGCTGGTAGCCCTGGCCATCGGTCGCTCGCTATGGCTGGCCCGCCAGGCACGCAACTATCCGATCGTGGTCATGCTGCTGCTCCTGACCCTGTGCAACCTGCTGGCCCTGCTCGGCCTGGCCCAGGATGATTTCGCCCTGCAGCGCCATGGCGCGGTCGCCGCACTGTGGTTGATCGCCGGACTGATGGGGTTGATCGGCGGTCGGGTGATTCCATTCTTTACCCAGCGCGGCCTGGGCCTGAACGAACAGGTGCAGGCAATACCCCGCCTGGACAACCTGCTCATGGCCGGCAGCATCTTCGTCGCCCTGCTGATGCTCAGCGGTATCGGCCTGCGACCGTCGCTATGGCAGGCACCTATCTATCTGCTGCTGGGCCTGGGGCATATCGTACGCCTGCTGCGCTGGCACCACCCGCGCATCTGGACCGTACCGCTGCTCTGGTCCCTGCATCTGTCCTACGCCTGGCTGGCGCTGGCGATGATCGCCATGGCACTGTGGCACGGCGGCTGGCTACTCGGCTTTAGCCAGGCCATCCACCTGCTGGTTATCGGCGGCATGAGCGGCATGATCCTGGCCATGATCTCCCGCGTCAGCCTGGGCCACACCGGCCGCCCTCTGCAACCGGCCGCGGCCATGAGTGTGGCGTTCATCCTGATCAACCTGGCGGTACCGCTGCGCGTATGGCTGACTATTCCCATGCCACTGACCGGCTTCTGGCTGGCCAGCTTGTGCTGGGCGGTGGCGTTCGGGTTGTTCGTGTGGCATTACGCACCGATCCTGCTGGCGCCGAGACCGGACGGGCGGCAGGGGTGAGGGTTGGGTTGGGGTTGGCTCCCCCTCTCCCCCGGCCCCTCTCCCGCAAGGGGCGAGGGGTGACTCGCGTCTGAGGTTGCGAGTTTGTTCTGCAGTAATGCGGTTGTTGCCGATACCACTACAAAGCGCGCAGAGTGAGTGAGTCGCAACCAAAATGTTTACACTGAAGGTAAGTCAACACTCAAGGCGCAGCCCAGCACCGGTTCGAGCAGGAAGCACACGGTATGCCAAGCGCGAGTCACCCCTCGCCCCTCGCGGGAGAGGGGCCGGGGGAGAGGGGGGAAAGCAGGAAGCAGGAAGCAGGAAGCAGGAAGCACATGTAACCAGCTCCCCGCCAGACAAAACACCCAGCCCTACAACAACTCCCTACGCAAATCCGCCGGCGACTTCGGCGACAGCAATCCGGGTGCCACATCCAGCACGGTCTGCGCACCGACCACACCACTGCGATTCAGGCGATATGTCGCACGTGCATAGGCCACCAGCACAGCGGCGGTGAATTCGGGGTTGCTGCCCAGTTTGAGGGTGTACTCCACCACCTGGGTGGTGCCGGCAGCGGAGGTGCCGCTGCGCATGACAATACCGCCGTGGGGCATCGCAGCATGGTCGCGCTTGAGTTCTTCCTCGCTGATGAAGGTCACGCTGGTGTCGTACTCGGCGAAGTAGTGCGGCATGCTGACGATACTCTGCTCCACCTCTGCCGCGTCGGCACCTTCGGCCAGCACCACGTAGCATTCGCGCTTGTGCTTTTCCCGGGTGCTCAGCTCCGGCAGCTCACCATTGCGTACCCGCTCGATGGCAGCGTCCGCCGGAATGGTGTACTGCACCCCGGCCTTGACGCCCGGCACACGGCGCACAGCATCGGAATGCCCCTGGCTCAGACCCTTGCCCCAGAAGGTGTAGGTGCTGCCGACCGGCAGGATGGCTTCGCCGTACAGGCGGTTGAGCGAAAACAGCCCCGGGTCCCATCCGACCGAGATCAGTGCGGTCTTGCCAGCCGGTCTGGCCGCGCGGTCCACCGCTTCGTGGTATTCGGGAATGGTCGCATGAGTGTCGAAGCTGTCGACAGTATTGAACAGCGCCGCCAGGGCCGGGGCCTGCTCCGGCAGGTCGTTCTTCGAGCCACCACAGAGGATCAGCACGTCGATCTGGTCACGGAACTGTTCGATATCGGCCTGGGGATGAACTGCAACGCTGCTGTCGAGCAGTTGCACATCGGCCGGGTTGCGCCGGGTGAAGACCCCGACCAGCTCCATGTCCGGGCTCTGGGCGATGGCCATTTCCACGCCTCTGCCCAGGTTGCCGTAGCCTGCGATGCCAATCTTGATTCTCGGGTGCATATGAAAACCTGTACCTTGTCTGTGTGCCATAGCCGCCGTTGAGCGGCGGAAAAGGTGAAATTATACAGGCTGTTATGCAGCTTTATCGAACAGGGACTGCGCCGGCGCCCTCAATAGGGATGTACCCCCCCGGTCCGCGTTCAGGCGCTACGCCCGTGGGTTGGCATGCGGCATTGGTGTTACTGGCGGTCCGCTGTCGTCGAGCCGATCGCGGCCCGAGGTGCTCAACAACCCGACACCCGGGCTGCGCCTCCCCTGGGGGTGTAGCGCCCCGGTCCGCGTTCGGGCGCTACGCCTGCGGGCTGGCAGATAGCATTGGTGTTGCTGGTGATCCGCCGTCGTCGAGCAGGGGCTCGACAACCCGTAAAGCGCGGAGTTTGTGAATCACTGCACCTTCAGGCTCTCCAGCTCCCGCACCGGCACACCCATGTCCCGCCATTTGTCCGGATGACAACTGAACAGCAGCACCTGGTGCCGCTGGGCAGCGTCGAACAGGATGCGTTTCATCTGCCCCAGCCGCGGTTGATCGCTGTGCACCAGGGCATCGTCGAGGATGATCAGGGTCGGGCGGCCCGCCTCGCGCAGCAGGTCGGCATAGGCCAGCCGGCTGATCAGTCCCATCTGCTCCCGGGCTCCGAAACTCAGGGCATCGAATTCGCCGGCGTCCTGGCCCTGGCGTAGTAACCGGCCGGGCATCAGGTTCTCGTCGACCTCCAGAGTCGCCTGGGGAAACAGCAGTTGCAGGTAGTGATCCAGGTGTTTCTGCAGCGGTGCCTGCAAGCGTCGGGTCAGCTGTTGGCGTTTCTCGCTGAGCAGTTCGTGCAGCAGCGTCAACGCCCGGGCACGACGGTCGAGCTGGCGGTAGCGGCGTTGCTCGCTTTCCAGTTCGGTGGCCAGCGAGGCGCGTTGCTCCTCCAGCCCGTCAGCGCCCTCCCCCTGCAACCGCGCCTGCAGGGCGATCAGTTCGTCGCGGCGCTGGTTGAAGCCGTGCTCCAGCTGGGCGGCGCTGCTGCGGTAGCGCTGGATGTCCTGTTCGAGGATATCCGGCCTGGCACTGGCGATACGTGCGGCACGCTGGTCGCTGCGTTGCTGCAGCCGCGCCTCTTCCGCGCGCAGGGTCAGCAGGTTGTCGTTGAGCTTGTGCTGTTGCTGCTGGCGCTGCGGATCATCCAGGCGTGCCTGCAGCAGGCGGCACTCTTCCTCGGCGCTGGCCAGGCTCTGGCGCAGGCCGATAAGCTGCTCGTTGTGACGGCTGCTGGCGGCTTCGCTCTGCTGTAGTTTCTCGGCAGCCTGCTGCAATGCTCGCTCAACCGAGGCTGTATCAACGGCCTCAGTGCCCACCACCGCGGTGTCGACCGCCGCGGTATCGACCGGCGCCTGTCCCAACTGCGGCTCCAGACCGGCCAGCGCCTGGTCCAGCTCGGCCAGGCGCGCAGCCGCACCGGCCAGTTCCTGCTCCAGCACCTCGATACCGGCCGGCGCGTGGCTGAGCAGCAGCTTGCGGTTGGCCTGGATGGCGGCGCTCTGCGCCTTGGCCTGCTGCAGCTGTTGCCGCGCCTGGTCCAGCGAACTGACGCCCAGTTCCTCGCACAGGGCCTGCCATTGCTCCCGGGCGCGTTCGCTGTCGCGGGCCAGTCTGGCCAGGTCCTGGCCGCCGGGGGTGATGATCAGTTTGCCGAGACCGGCGATATCCAGTTGGGTTTCCTGCAGCAGCAGCAGGTCATCGCTGCCGCTGAGCTGCTGCTGGTCCAGGTTGATCTGCTGGCCGGGCAGCAGTTCATAACGCAACCGGGTGGCGCTGCTCTGCTGGCGAATATCCAGCTCCCGCAGCTGGTTGTGCACCTGCTCCAGCTGCGCCAGCTGTCTGTCGTCGATGCGGACGGCGGCCAATGCCTGCTGCTGGGCGACCAGTTCGTTCTGCAACTGACGCGCCTGTCCCAGGCTGAGCTGCAGTTGCTGCTGCTGTTTCAGCAGTTGCTGCCGCTCCCGCTCAAGCGTCTGGTAGCGGGCCTGTTGTCGAGCCTGGCGCTCCTGCTGCTGGGTCTGCTGGTAGGCTGCCTGTGCAGCATCTCGCGCCGCCAGCAGTTCCGCCTGCTGCCCGACGAGCTGCTCGAGCTGCTGCTGCAACTGCTGGCGCTTGCCCTGGCGCTGCTGCAGTTCGCTAGCCTGTTCCTCCTGGCTGCGCAACTGCTCCAGCACTATCTGCCGGTGGCTGCGCACCCGCTCCAGCGCCTGCAGATCGCGCTGCTGTTCTTCGGCCTGACGCTGGACCTCGGCGTACTTGCGCTCGGCCTCCTGCTGCTGCACCCGCAGCGCCTCCCAGGGCTTGTCGGCCTCATCCCGGGCCTGCTGCTGACGCAGCTCACCCAGCCGATCGACCTGCTGGCGATAGGCGACAATCCGCTGGTCGAGCGCCTGCAGTTGCTCATCCAGCGCCGCGATCCGTTCGCCACTGGCCTTGTAGTCACCACGGGGCTTGCCGGTGCCGGTGAGCAACTCGTCGAGCTGGAGGCGAACCTGCCTGGTGATCTCGTCGCCACCGCTGCTGGTGACTTCCCCCAGACTGGCGCCCAACACCGCTTTCAGATGGTCACCGGCATGACTGACCGCCTCGCCCAGTTCCTGGCCCATGCCCTGCTCGATCCACAGCAGCCCCGGTATGCCCCAGTGCTCGGCCTTGCTGGCGCCCCGGTTAGCCACATTGAAGCCGAGCATGGCGGCGAGCTGTTCCTCCGCTTCGTCGCCATTGAAGCGCTGGCCGTCGACGCTGAGGTCGCAGCGCTTGCGCTGCAGAAAGCGCTTGCTCAACTGCCACTGCCGGTCGCCGTGACTGAACTGCAACTCCACCTCCGGCGCCGCAGCGGAATCTCCCCAGGGTCGCAGGTCGGTGAGCGTGCCGGAACTGTGCCGCTCGAAAAAGGCCGCGCGGATGGCGCGCACCAGGGTGCTCTTGCCGGACTCGTTGGGGCCGCAGATCAGGTTCAATCCGGGGTCGAAGCCGTCGATGACCAGCGGCTCGCGAAACTGCCGGAACTGGCTGACGCGCAATTGTTCGAGCTTCATGCCGTGGTTCCCCCCGCCTGCCGTTCACGCAGCAGGCCCGCGAGGATGCCGAGCGCTTCCCGGGCGAGTTCCGGCTCATCCGCCTGCTGCATGTCACGCAACTGGCCGATCACCTCGTCCAGATAGCCATCGGCCTGCAGCGCAGCGATATCCGCCTCGGTGGGCAACAGCCGCAGCCCGTCCAGATCACATTCCAGTACCCGGTGCTGCGCTTCGGCGCGGCCGAGGGCGAGCTGCAACCGCTGTTCTCCGGCCAGATCCAGCTCCCCTTCCAGGGTCAGGCTGATGACGCTGCTGCGCTCGACCTGATCCAGCTCCTCGATCAGCGCATCCAGGTCCGAGGCCACCTGCAAGCGCCGCTGCCACTGCAGCCAGGTGAACTCGCCGATGGCGATGGGCGTCACCTGCGGTGCGTCACCAGGCGCTTCGAGGCGCACATCCAGTACCTGTCCGGCGCCATTGCTCTTGAACCTGTCCTGCTCCGGCGTACCGCTGTACCAGGTACGGTCGTCGATCCGCCGGCAGCCATGCCAGTCGCCGAGGGCCAGGTAGTCGAGCCGGGCACGTTCTGCACGCTGCGGGTCGATCGGGTTGGGCGAGTCGATATCCTCAGCGAGAATGCCCTGCACACTGCCGTGGGCCAGGCCGATACGCAGTAGGCCCGGCGGGGTCTGCGCATGGTCGAACCAGGCGCTCAGGTCATCGAAGCTCTGGCGCTGGGTCAACGGCGCCGGCAGGATGGCGAAGCCCAGTTCGGCGAACGGCATCACCTCCGGGGTCAATGCCAGGTGGACGTTGCCGGGCACCGCGTTGAGCCGCTGGGCGCGACTCCAGATGCTTTCCGCCAGGGCGGCATCATGGTTACCGGGGAGCATGATCCAGGGCCCGGCATAGCCCTGGGTAGCGAGGAACAGACGGCGCAGTGTGCGATCGGAAATGGTCTGGGCGTCGAATACGTCACCGGCAACCAGCACCGCATCCACCGCCAGTTCGGTTGCCAGGGCGGCGATGCGCTCGACAGTGCCCAGCCGGGCCTGGGCCAGGGCCGGCCCGTCCTCCGGGCCGAAGCGGTCGTACTGGCGACCGATCTGCCAGTCGGCGGTATGCAGAAAGCGCGGCATGTATTTCCCCCATGCGAATCTGTCCGGTACCGCGCGTTGCGCGCGATGCCATGGACAGAGGATTGTAAACGCATGGGGCGAACAATGCTGCCGCATTGCATGGTGCCGATTGACTCAAAGTGGCCGGTGGATCCTTCGCCTGCGCGAAGGATGACGGGGTATGGGAAGGATGACCGGGCGTGGGAAGGATGACCGCGCATGGGAAGGATGACGGTGTTTGAAGGTAGCGTGTTGAAAGCCTTACCCTTGCCCTTGATGCGATTACCTTTGCAAATGTCAGACGATCTGGGCGTAACGCGTGCTGTCGGTGGCGTACTGGTACGCATCGAACACCATGCAGATGCGCGCCACCAGCGGTCGGCCGGCCGGCAGCACTTCGATACCGGAAATGCTCAGGCGAATCAGTCCATCCTCGTGCATCTGCCGCAGCGTACCCAGGCAATCGGTGAAATAGGTGGCGAAGTCGATATTGAAGCGTTGCTCGATATCCGCGTAGCGCAGCCGGAAATGACACATCAACTGGCTGATCACCACCCGCCGCAGCCGGTCGTCGGCACTGCACTTCAAGCCCTGACGCAGTGCCAGGCGGCCTTCCTCCAGGCTTTGCTGATACTGCTTGAGATCACTGCTGTTGCGACAATAGAGATCACCCACCTGGCTGATGGCGGAAACACCCAGGCCGATCAGGTCACATTCGACGCCGGCGACATAGCCCTGGAAGCTGCGGCTCAACTCGCCGGTCTCCTGGGCGTTGCTCAGGCTGTCATCGGGCAAGGCGAACTGGCCCATGCCGATATAGCGGTAGCCGGCCTGCTGCAGCCGGGCCACGCTGTTGCCGCAGATCTGCAGGCGGGCATCGGTACTCGGCAGCTCGGCCATATCGATCCGGCGCTGGGGCAGGAACAGGTCCGGCAGGTGAGCGTAGTTGTACAGGGTCAGCCGGTCCGGCTTCAGCTCGATGATGGTCTCCACGGTGCGGGCGAAGGACTCCACTGTCTGCCGGGGCAGGCCGTAGATGAGATCGATATTGACCGAGCGGTAGGCCAGTGCTCGCGCCGCGTCCATCACCGCCTGGGTCTGCTCCAGGCTTTGCAGACGGTTGACTGCCCGCTGCACCTCCACGTCCAGATCCTGGACGCCGAAGCTGACCCGATTGAAGCCCAGCTCGCGCAGCAACCCCAACGTCGACCAGTCGGCCTCCCGCGGGTCGATTTCGATGCTGTGGTCGGCAGTATCGTCCTCATGCAGATTGAAGCGTTCACGCAGCCTGCCCATCAGCCCGCGCAGGTCGTCATGCCCGAGGAAGGTCGGCGTGCCCCCACCCAGGTGCAGCCGCTCCACCTGCTGCATGCCGCCCAGATGTGGGCTGATCAGATCGATTTCCCGGTACAGTGCCTGCAGGTAGGGTTGGGCGCGACTGCGGTCCTTGGTGATGACCTTGGTGCAGGAGCAGTAATAGCAGATGTTGGCGCAGAACGGGATGTGCACATACAGCGACAAGGGCCGCCCTTTTCTGCCGCTTTCATGCAATGCGGCAAACAGATCGCCCGGCAGGATACCATCCTGGTACTGGGCAAGCGTGGGGTAGGAAGTGTAGCGCGGTCCTGGCTTATCGTAACGGCGGATCAGGCCCGCGTCCCACTCGACTGGATCGGACATGGATAGGTGCTCCGGTGCATATCGTGCTGATGCTGGCGAGACTACGCGCTTCCCTACCGCGCCACTTTGACGCATATCAAGAAGACTCCGGATCGTGCTCGCCGGAGCTGTTGCGCCTGACGACGAGTCCATGTGGCCCGAAGACAGCATAATTAGTACCTTGGGTATGGCATGCAGCAGCGTAAATGCTTACTCTGCAAGCAAGTGAATAAAGAGCAGACAAGCCATGATCTCGACCCAGGAACAACGGCAGATGATTCTTCGTCATCCGCTGTTTTCTCATTTTCACCAGGCCGCCCAGGAAGAACTGCTGGCCGATGCGCAGGTACGCGAATATGCGCCCCAGGCTCTGATCCAGCGCCAGGGCGATCCCGCTGAGCGTTTCTATCTGGTGCAAAGCGGCAAGGTAAAGCTGTATCGCATCTCGGCCGATGGCAAGGAGAAGGTGGTGGAGATCATTACCGCCGGCAATACCTTTGCCGAGGCGGTCATGTTCATGCAGAAATCGGTGTTCCCGGTGTGCGCCGAGGCGCTGGAGCCAGTCAGGCTGGTCGGCTTTTCCAACCGCCTGATGCTGCGGCACCTGGAGCAGAATCCGCAGACCTGCCTGAATCTGCTCGGGCACATGAGCGTGCGCCTGCACCAACGCCTGGATGAGCTGGAGAACCTGACCCTGCAGAATGCCACCCAGCGCTTGGCACTGTATCTGGTCGGTCAGGTGCGCGACCGTGCGACCGACAGTGCTGAAATCGAACTGGTGCTACCCAAGAGCCTGATCGCCGCACGCCTGTCGATCAAGCCGGAAACCTTCTCGCGGGCCATCGCCAATCTGCGCGAGCGTGGGCTGATCGACAGCCGGGCCCGGCATATCAGCATTCCCAGTATCCGCAACCTGCTCGACGAGTTCGCCGGCGGCCAGCAGAGTCCCGAGTACAAGGCTGGCATCATCGCCAGCGATACCCCCTGAAAACGAACATGCTGATGAAGTGGGTATGGCGCAGCATCGCCTCGGTCGCCGTGGCCCTCGGCGCCCTCGGTGTGCTGCTGCCGGGACTGCCGACCACGCCCTTTCTGCTGCTGGCCGCCTGGGCTGGCGCACGCGGCTGGCCGGAGCTGGAGCAACGCCTGCTGCGGCACCCGCACTATGGTCCGATGATCCGCGACTGGCGCGAGCACCGCGCCGTCCCACGTCGCGCCAAGTGGCTGGCCAGCGCCTTGATGGCCAGCAGTATCCTGATGATCTGGCTGCTGCCGGCACCGATGCTGCTGCGTGTGTTTCTCAGCCTGTTCCTGCCCTGCGTTGCGCTCTGGCTGTGGACTCGCCCCGAGTCCTGATATTCAGCTCTGCAGGCTGTCGAGAACGGCGCGCAATGCCTGGGCTGGGTCGGCAGCGCCGGTGATCGGGCGACCCATCACCAGATAGCTGCTGCCATTGTCCATGGCCTGGCGTGGAGTGACGATGCGCTTCTGGTCATCGGCACTGGCTTCCTCCGGACGGATACCCGGGGTCACCAGCCTGAACTCCTCGCCAAGGGCCCCACGCAGTGCCTTGGCTTCGCGCGCCGAACAGACCACGCCATCCAGGCCGCAGTCCTGGGTCAGCCGCGCCAGGCGCTGCACCTGCACCATCGGCTCGATATCGATGCCGACTTCCTGCAGGTCTTCCTGCTCCAGGCTGGTCAGCACGGTAACCGCGGTCAGCAGCGGGCGCGTACCGGCGCGGCGCTCGAGTATCTCGCGACAGGCTTCCATCATGCGCCGACCACCACTGGCATGCACGTTGACCATCCATACCCCCAGCTCGGCGGCAGCCTGCACCGCATGCGCCGCGGTGTTGGGGATGTCGTGGAACTTGAGATCCAGAAAGACCTCGAAACCCTTGTCCTGGAGGGCCTCGACCACAGCCGGACCGGTTGCGGTGAACAGCTCCTTGCCGACCTTGACGCGGCACTGCGCCGGATCAAGGCGATCAGCCATGGCCAGCGCCGCGGCCATGTCAGGGAAATCCAGAGCAACAATTATCGGGGTTTGGCAGGGCATTTCTCTTTCCTGTATCAAATGGGTCGCAGCGACGGACTGGCCGCAGCCAGCTCCCGCCCTTTCAAAGGTCGTATCGTCGACCAGCCGTGGCAGGTCGGGCATTGCCAGTGCAGCTGCTTGCCGGAGAAGCCGCAGACCTGGCAACGATACTTGTGCTTGTCGATCAGCAAGGCCTCGACAATCCCGCGCAGGATCATCAGGTTGGCATGTCCGCGCGGCTCGACACTGTCCTTGTGCAGGTCGATCAGGTACAGCAGCCCGCTCAGCGACGGCTGCTGCTGCAAATGGACAAGCACGTATTTGCTCGCCGCATTCAGGCCACTGCGCTTGTTCAGCTCATCGGCCCGGGCCAGCACCGTCGCCATCATCGGCGGCTGGTTATTTTCCAGTACCCCGTCCAGATATGCCAGCAGATCCAGCGAACCGGCATCGGCCAACCGGTGCAGCAGCGGCAACGCCTGGGGCACGAAATCCGGATCGTGGGCGGCCAGCCGTCGCAACCACTTGAGCACTTCCCGCTCACGCCCCTGGGCCAACTCCAGCTCGGCCAGCATCAGCATGGCGCGCACGTTTTCCCGCTGGGTAGCCAGCGCGTCGAGCAGGTGGCGCCGGGCCTGCTGCTGTTCCTTGCGTGCCAGCGCTTCCCGGGCCAGCTCGCAATGGTAGTGGGCCAGGGTCACGGCGAAAGCGTCGCGCTCCTTGACCAATCGCCGTCCGACATCCACCGCCTGCTGCCAGTCCCGCTCGCGCTCGTGGATGCGCACCAGGTCAGCCAGCGCCTCGGCACGCAGGCTCGAGTCCGAGTCCACCAGTTCGTCGAGCAATCGCTCGGCCCGATGGTGCAGCCCCACCGCCAGATAGTCCCGGGCCAGCTCGAACTGCACACGGTCGGCCTGCAAGGCAGTGAGGTTGGGCCTGGCCAGCAGGTTCTGATGCACCTTGATCGCCCGCTCGACATCGCCACGCTGGCAGAACAGCTTGCCGATGGCGATATGGGTTTCCACGGTCTCGGGGTTGACTTCCAGGGCACGGATGAAGGTTTCGATCGCCTCGTCCGGCTGCTCGTTGAGCAGGTAGTTGAGGCCGATGAAGTATTGCTTGTCGATGGCACTGCCATGGGGCGCCAGCATCACACCGACCTTGATCGCCTCACGGCGCCCAAGAAACCAGCCAATCCCAAGCGCCCCCATGAACAGCCCGAGGAACAGCAGTTCCTGCATGATGATCAGCCTTTGACAGCCTGGGTACGCAGCTTGTCGACTTCCTTGCGATAGCGGTTCAGCTCATTGGTCTGCACCATCAGGCGCAGGCGCAGGCGGGTAGTGATCAGCCAGCCGATGAAGATGCCCAGCAGACTGCCGAGAATGAAGGCGATGACGACGAACAGGGAAACGGGAAGTTCGGGAGAGGATACTTCGAGAAACTGCAAGGCGATATTCTGCTGGTTCTCCAGCATGAAATCCATGGTCGCCAGTGCCACCAGTAACAGAACGATGATCAGCACCGCGCGCTTGAGCCATTGCATGCCACACCACTCCCATCCGTTAAGCAGGAGGGCAGTATAGCGCAGCCTGACGCCCAGTTATACCGAGTCAGGTGGTTTCAAGCGACTCGTTGACCCGGTCACGCAGTTCCTTGCCGGGTTTGAAATGCGGCACGTACTTGCCTTCCAGCGCGACCGAATCGCCGGTCTTGGGATTGCGGCCAATACGCGGCGCCCGGTAGTGCAGTGAAAAACTGCCAAACCCCCGTATCTCAATGCGCTCCCCCGTGGCAAGCGCCATCGACATGTGTTCCAGCATGGCCTTGATGGCCAGTTCGACATCCTTGGCTGATAACTGGCCCTGTTGCTCGACTATGCGTTCGATCAACTCAGACTTGGTCATGATTTTCCCTTTTTATTCAATCGACTAGGATCCGTTTTAATTGGTTTTACCATGCTTGACGGAATTTGAACAGCCTGATATGCGATGCGTAGGTCAGCGCCCTGCTCCACTGGCGATGGTGAAGCAAGCCAAGGCCTGTCAACCGGAACGCACGAGGCTCGCACCACTGTCGTCGAGTCCGATCGCGGCCCAGTCAACGTGACCCGGTCCAATCGCGGCCCGAGGCGTTCGACAACCCAAGACCCGGGATACTCGCACCTGGGGGTGTAGCGCGCCTGCGCTACGCCGAGCGGGCCTGAAGGGAAGCAGGGGCTGGTCGTCCGCTGTCGTCGAGCGGGCGCTCGACAACCCAAAGCTCGGAACATCCGCACCCGGGGTGTAGCGCGCCTGCGCTACGCCGGGCGGGCTTGAAGGCAAGCACGGGTATGACTGGTTGCCCGCTCGACAACCCGAACTCGAGGTGCAGCGGTACTCCGGGCTCCTGCCATTACCCTTCAGCACGATAGGTGCTTGACCAGCGCCACTGCTCTGGCGAAGCACATAATCCCGCCTTCACCGGATTCTGATGAATGTAATGAACAGCCGTCGTGAGATGCTGCTCATCGCGTATGAACCTGTCCCAATAATCCCGCATCCAGAGAGTGCGCCCGGGCACACCCAGCCCGAGCCTTGCGTTATGCAACAGCATCCACCGCGTGGTCATGGATTTCCAGGTCTGGACTATGCGCGGCAGCGAATATTGCGGCTCGATCAGCACATGCACATGGTTCGGCATGATGCACCAGGCGATGAGCCTATAGCGACGGCCGTCATGATGGAAAAGCGCCTCCCGCACCACCGCGGCCAGCTCCGGATGAGCCAGGGCGCAGCAGCCCAACCCGGCGTCGAGCCACCCTTCGATGGAGCGCCTCCTGAACCCGTCCTGCTGCATAGCCGGCATCGATCGATCTTCCTTGAGCAATTGTCTCAACAGGGATTGCGGTAGAGAGTCAGCCAGGCGGAAGGTGATGAATTGATAAACGGCCGGTACATCCCGGTGCGGAGCGGAGCCGGAGTAGTACCAGCCTTTCCAGGCGGGGCTTGGATAATCACTCCGTGGCATGTCCCCCTCCTCCATATCCATGCAGTGGTTGAACACTCTACTGATGCTCGGCATTCCATTCCGCGACCTGAGCCACAATTTGGGATTTCCGGCCATCGCGTTGCCGGATACTGGGGTGTAGCGCGCCTGCGCTACGTCGAGCGGACTTGAAGGGAAGTATGAATCTGGCTGGTCGTCCGCTGTCGTCGAGCAGGGGCTCGACAACCCGAGACACGCACCACGCTCCTGGAGTGGAGCGCGCCTACGCTACGCCGGACGGGCTTGCAGGGTGGCACGGGGCTGGCTGATTGTCCGCTGTCGTCGAGCGGGCGCTCGACAACCCGAGATACGCAGCGCGCTCCTGGGGGTGTAGCGCGCCCGCGCTACGCCGGACGGGCTTGCAGGGTGGCACGGGGCTGGCTGGCCGCCCGCTGTCGTCGAGCAGGGGCTCGACAACCCGAAACACGCACCGCGCTCCTGGGGGTGTAGCGCGCCTGCGCTACGCCGGGCCAGCACTGCGGCCACAAAAAATGGCCGGGAGCCATTTTTGACGTCACGCAGTGACGGCCCGAAGGGTGGTCGCCAGGGATGGCAGACCACAAAAAAGGGCGACCGAAGTCGCCCTTTTTCATTGGATCACGCAGGCACTATTGATCAGTTGCCCTTGTTTTCCATCTGCTGCTTGATCAGATCACCAATGGTGGTCGGGCCAGCGGACAGCATTTCCTGCTTGCGCAGGTCCTGAATGGCTTCTTTCTCGTCTTCGACGTCCTTGGCCTTGATCGACAGACTGATGACACGGCTCTTGCGGTCAACGCTGATGATCTTGGCTTCGACTTCGTCGCCGACGTTCAGCGCGTTGCGTGCGTCTTCAACGCGGTCGCGGCTGATTTCGGAGGCTTTCAGGGTGCCTTCGATGTCGTCACCCAGGGTGATTACCGCGCCCTTGGCGTCAACTTCCTTGACGGTACCGGTAACGATGGCGCCTTTCTCGTTCAGGGATACGAAGTTGGAGAACGGATCGTCTTCCAGTTGCTTGATACCCAGGGAGATGCGCTCGCGCTCGGGGTCAACGGACAGGATAACGGTTTCCAGCTCGTCACCCTTCTTGAAGCGACGTACGGCTTCTTCGCCGACTTCGTTCCAGGAGATGTCCGACAGGTGAACCAGACCGTCGATGCCGCCGTCCAGACCGATGAAGATACCGAAGTCGGTGATCGACTTGATGGAGCCGGAGATCTTGTCGCCCTTGTTGAACTTGCTGGAGAACTCTTCCCACGGGTTCATCTTGCACTGCTTGATGCCCAGGGAGATACGACGACGGTCTTCGTCGATGTCCAGCACCATGACTTCCACTTCGTCGCCAACCTGAACGACCTTGGAAGGATGGATGTTCTTGTTGGTCCAGTCCATTTCGGAGACGTGAACCAGGCCTTCGACGCCCTCTTCCAGCTCGGCGAAGCAGCCGTAGTCTGTGAGATTGGTGACCTTGGCGTTGACGCGGGTGCCTTCCGGGTAGCGACCGGTGATGGCAACCCATGGATCTTCGCCCAGCTGCTTCAGACCCAGGGAAACGCGGTTGCGCTCGCGGTCGAACTTCAGCACCTTGACGTCGATCTCGTCACCAACGTTGACGATCTCGGACGGATGCTTGATGCGCTTCCAGGCCATGTCGGTGATGTGCAGCAGGCCGTCTACGCCGCCCAGGTCAACGAACGCACCGTAGTCGGTGAGGTTCTTGACGATACCTTTGACAACCTGGCCTTCCTGCAGGGTTTCCAGCAGGGCTTCGCGCTCGGCGCTGTTCTCGGCTTCGAGCACGGCACGGCGGGAAACGACAACGTTGTTGCGCTTCTGGTCCAGCTTGATGACCTTGAATTCCAGTTCCTTGCCTTCCAGGTGCGCGGTGTCGCGAACCGGGCGGACATCGACCAGGGAACCCGGCAGGAACGCACGGATGGTGTTGACGTCGACGGTAAAGCCACCCTTGACCTTGCCGTTGATGACACCCTTGACGATTTCTTCTGCGGCGAAAGCTGCTTCGAGGACTTTCCAGGATTCGGCGCGCTTGGCCTTCTCACGGGACAGTTTGGTTTCACCGAAACCGTCTTCGACGGCGTCCAGTGCAACGTGTACCTCATCACCCACGCTGATGGTCAGTTCGCCCTGATCGTTCAGGAACTGCTCGCGCGGAATGACACCCTCGGATTTCAGGCCGGCGTGAACGGTGACCCAGTCGGAGTCGATGTCCACAACGATACCGGTGATGATGGAGCCCGGCTCCATATCAAGGGTTTTCAGGCTTTCTTCAAAAAGTTCGGCAAAGCTTTCGCTCATTTGGATTCCTGTAAAAGTGTAATAAGGCAGTAACCGCCCGGCCGCTCAACGCGGGCCCTGCAGCCGACTTGCCCGCCACGCCACCAGCTTGCGTGGGTTGATGATATTGACACCTTTGCCGGTGGTGCTGGTTACCCGGCAAAGGACTCCCTGATCAGCCCAGCAGGTTGCGCTTGCGCGCTTCCGTCTGCACTGTTTCAAGTACACTTTCGATGCTCATGTGCGAGGAATCGATCAGGATGGCGTCCTCAGCAGGCCGTAATGGCGCGATGCTGCGGTTCATGTCCCTTTCGTCCCTGGCATTGATTTCATCGAGAAGACCCGCAAGACTAGCAGTTTCGCCCTTTTCGAGCAACTGCCGGTAGCGCCGTTCGGCGCGGATTTCCGCACTGGCGGTAAGGAATATCTTCAGCTGGGCATCGGGAAACACCACAGTGCCCATGTCGCGACCGTCGGCTACCAGCCCGGGGGCCTCACGAAACGCCTGCTGGCGCGCCAGCAGCGCCTGACGAACGGCCGGCAGCGCCGCCACCTGGGAAGCGCCAGCGCCGGTTGCTTCGGTACGGATGCCGCGGGTGACGTCCTCGCCTTCGAGGATGATGCGCTGCTCGCCGCCGTCCTGGTCAACGATGAACTGCACGTCCAGGTGCGCGGCCAGGCTGGTGAGGATTTCCTCGTTGGTCAGGTCGGCGCCGTGGTTGCGCGCAGCGAAGGCCAACAGCCGGTACAGTGCGCCGGAATCGAGCAGATGCCAGCCCAACCGCGCGGCCAGCATGCCCGCCAGGGTGCCCTTGCCGGAACCGCCCGGGCCGTCGATGGTGATGACCGGTGCCGCTTGCTGACTCACGCGTTTTCCTCCTGGCGGATCACGATACCCACCGACTTCGCCAGGTCGATGAACCCGGGGAACGAGGTGCCGACATGAATACAATCGGTGATGCGGATCTGGCCGGTGGCGCGCAGCGAGGCAATGGCAAAGGACATGGCGATACGGTGATCCATATGGCTGTCGATGGTGCCGCCGCCCATCTCGCCACCTTCGATGATGACACCGTCGGGGGTCGGGTCAGCCTTGATACCCAAGGTCTGCAGCCCATCGGCCATGACCTGAATGCGGTCGGACTCCTTGACCCGCAGTTCCTCTGCACCACGCAGTACGGTACGCCCTTCGGCGCAGGCGGCAGCGATGAACAGGGCCGGGAACTCGTCGATCGCCAGTGGCACCTGGTCCAGCGGGATCTCGATGCCCTTGAGACCGGCGTAGCGCACGCGGATATCGGCCACCGGCTCACCACCCACTTCACGCTCATTGCCCAGGGTGATGTCGGCGCCCATGGCACGCAGGATGTTGATCACGCCGACCCGGGTCGGGTTGATACCCACGTGTTCCAGGGTCAGGTCCGAGCCTTCGGCGATGCTGGCGGCGACCATGAAGAAGGCGGCCGAGGAGATGTCCGCCGGCACATCGATCTTGCAACCGGTCAGCTTGTGGCCCGGCTCGATGGTGACCCTGGCACCCTCGACCTTGACCGGATAACCGAAGCCCTTGAGCATGCGCTCGGTATGATCCCGGGTCGGCGCCGGCTCGGTCACCGAGGTGCTGCCGGCAGCGTACAGGCCGGCGAGCAGCAGGCAGGACTTGACCTGGGCACTGGCCATCGGCATGACATAGTCCATGCCCTTGAGCTGGCTTTGCCCGCCGTGGATATGCAGCGGCGGACGCCCCTGGTCGGCGGTGTCGATGCTCGCGCCCATTTCGCGCAGCGGATTGGCTACCCGCCCCATCGGACGCTTGCTCAGCGAGGCGTCACCGGTCAGTTCGGTGGAGAAGTTCTGCCCGGCCAGCAAGCCAGCCAAAAGGCGCATCGAGGTGCCCGAGTTGCCGACATAGATAGGTCCGGGAGGAGCCTGCAGGCCGTGCAGGCCAACACCATTGATGGTTACCCGACCGTGCTGCGGCCCCTCGATGACCACGCCCATGTCGCGGAACGCCTGCAGGGTGGCCAGGCTGTCCTCGCCCTCCAGAAAGCCCTCGACCTCGGTCACGCCTTCGGCGATGGAGCCGAGCATGATCGAGCGGTGGGAAATGGATTTGTCGCCCGGAACACGGATACGACCTTGTACGTTGGCCCCGGGGCTGGCAATGAAGTTGATAGATTGAGTCTGCATGGGTTCCATATATGCCCTGCGGGCCAAGATCTTGCTGAAATGCTCGCGTGCGGAGCGGGCCCGGGTAAACACCCCCAGCAGGGTATTGGCGTCACCCTCCTCGACCGCCGCGCGCAAGCGGCTTAAATCACGGGTGAAGGTATCCAGGCTGCGCAGTACCGCATCGCGGTTGGCCAGGAACACATCACGCCACATTACCGGGTCGCTGGCAGCGATCCGGGTGAAATCTCGAAAACCACCGGCAGCATAGCGGAATATCTCCAGGTTTTCGCTGCGCGAAGCCAGCGTATCCACCAGTGAGAAGGCCAGCAGGTGCGGCAGATGGCTGGTAGCGGCCAGCACTTCGTCGTGGTCCTGCAGCGGCATGTCCTCGACATCCGCGCCCAGTGCCTGCCAGGCCCGGCGCACCAGAGCCAGCGCCGCCGGATTGGTATCGGCCAGCGGGGTGAGGATCACCTTGTGCCGGCGAAACAGCCCCGCATCGGCCGCTTCCACCCCACTGCGCTCGGAACCGGCGATCGGATGGCCGGGCACGAAATGCGGCGGCACGCAGCCGTAGGCTTCGTGTACCGCCTCAACCACGGCACTCTTGGTGCTGCCGGTATCGGTAATCACCGCCTGGTCCAGCTGCAGCGCCGCCAGCTGTCGCAACACGCCCTGCATGGCCAGCACCGGTACCGCCAGCAGGATCAGCTCGGCGCCCTGCACTGCGCTGGCCAGATCATCGGACATGCTGTCGACCACGCCGAGCGACACCGCCAGGCGCTGGATTACCGGATCGGGATCACAGCCGACCACCTCCCGGCACAGGCCGGACTGACGTAGCCCCTTGGCGAAGGAGCCGCCGATCAGCCCCAGGCCGACGACCGTCACGCGGCCGATTATCGGCGACGCAGGTGACAATGTGGTGACCTGTCTACTCACCGGCCAGGACTCCGGCCAGCGCATCGAGGAAACGTTTGTTCTCCTGCGGCAGGCCGATCGATACGCGCAGGTGGTTGGGCATGCCGTAGCCGGCTACCGGGCGCACGATGACGCCGGCACGCAACAACCCCTGATAGACCGGGCCGGCGTCGCGCCCCAGGTCCACGGCGATGAAGTTGCCGCGCGAGGGAATCCACTGCAGGCCCAGCTCGCCCAGGCCCTGCTCCAGCTGGCGCATGCCTTCATGGTTGACCTGCCGGCTTTCCGCCAGGTAGACGTCATCCTCCAGGCTGGCCACCGCGGCGGCCAGCGCCAGGCTGT
The DNA here is from genome assembly GCF_014219065.1 of Halopseudomonas xiamenensis. GTDB lineage: Bacteria > Pseudomonadota > Gammaproteobacteria > Pseudomonadales > Pseudomonadaceae > Halopseudomonas > Halopseudomonas xiamenensis. The sequence continues at coordinate 209,049 of NZ_JACLGO010000001.1, read as the reverse complement.
TGACGTTGAACGGTTGGCGCACCCGGTTGAGCACATCGGCCACCTGCGGATGACTGATGCAGTAGCCGACGCGCAGCGCCGCCAAGCCGTAGGCCTTGGAGAAGGTGCGGCTGACCACCAGGTTCGGGTAACGGTCGATATAGTCGAAGCCGTTGAGCGCATCCTCGACCATCACATATTCGGTGTAGGCCTCATCCAGCACCACCAGCACCTGCTCGGGCACCTGCGCCATGAACGCCTCGAATTCGCCGCGCTCGAACCAGGTACCGGTCGGGTTGTTGGGGTTGGCGATGAACACCAGGCGGGTGGTCGGGGTAATGGCAGCGGCCATGGCGGCAAGGTCATGACCCCAGTCCCGAGCCGGCACTTCGACCGCGGTGGCGCCTACCGCCTGGGTGACGATTGGATAGACGGCAAAGGCGTGCTGGCTGAATACCACCTCGGTGCCGGGCATGGCGAAGGCCCGTCCGAGCAGTTCGAGAATGTCGTTGGAGCCATTGCCCAGGGTAATCATCGACTGCTCGAAGCCGAAGCGCTGGGACAATGCCTGCTTGAGCACGAAGCCGTTGCCATCGGGGTAGCGGGTCAGCTCCGGCAACGCCTGCTGGATCGCCTTGAGCGCCTTGGGTGCCGGGCCGAGGGGGTTTTCATTGCTGGCCAGCTTGACGATCTCAGCGGCCTCGAGACCGAACTCCCGGGCCAGTTCCTCCACCGGCTTGCCGGGAACATAGGGGGACAGCTTTTGCACACCCGGCAGCGCCAGGCTCAGAAAATCGCAACTCATGACAAAGCCTCAAGCTTCAAGCGGCGAGCCACCAGCAAGACCATCTGCCGAACCGCTTGCAGCCTGTCGCTTGCGGCTTGCCGCTACAGTTAAAGTACCGCCTTGGGATAGGAACCAAGGATCTTCAGCCCCACGGATTCCTCGCGAATCTTCTCCAGCGCATCCCGGATCAGCGGGTCATGCTGGTGACCGAAGAAGTCGATGAAGAACACATAGGTCCACTTGCCACTGCGCGAGGGGCGCGTTTCGATGCGGCTCAGGTCGATACCGTTGTCGTGGAACGGCTGCAACAGGTGATGCAGCGCACCCGGACGGTTGCTCATCGAGACGATGACCGAGGTCTTGTCGTCGCTGGTCGGCGGCACTTCCTGGTTGCCGATGATCAGGAACCGCGTGGAGTTGTCCGGGCGGTCCTCGATCTTCTCGGCAATGCAGGTCAGGCCATACAGCTCGCAGGCCATGTCTCCGGCGATCGCCGCCGAGTTCCACTCACCCTTGACCCGCCGCGCCGCCTCGGCGTTGCTCGCCACCGCCACCCGCTCGATATTCGGATAGTGCGCATCCAGCCACTTGCGGCACTGGGCCAGCGACTGGGCATGGGAGTAGACCCGGGAGATCTTGTCGGTACGGGTGTTTTCCCCCACCAGCAGATGATGGTGGATGCGCAACTCGACCTCGCCACAGATCACCAGGTCGTGCTCCAGGAAGCTGTCCAGCGTGTGGTTTATCGCCCCTTCGGTGGAGTTCTCCACCGGAACCACGCCGAAATGCACCGCCCCGGCGGCCACCTCACGGAAGATCTCGTCGATCGCCGCCATTGGCACGCTGTTGACCGAGTGGCCGAAGTGCTTGAGCGCAGCGGCCTGGGTGAAGGTGCCCTCCGGCCCCAGGTAGGCGACCCGCAGGGGCTCCTCCAGGGCCAGGCAGGCGGACATGATCTCGCGGAACAACCGCGCCACTTCCTCGTTGTCCAGCGGCCCCTTGTTCTGCTCCATGATGTGCTTGAGCACCCAGGCTTCGCGCTCGGGCCGGTAGAACACCGGCTGCTCGCCCTCGGCCAGGGTCTTCTGCTTGACCTCGGCGACCGTCTGGGCACAGCGGGCACGCTCGCTGATCAGCTCCAGGATCTTCTCGTCGATCGAGTCGATACGGTTACGCAGGGCCTTGAGTTGGGCTTCTTCTGACATGTCTGATCAACCGTGCTGTTTCTCGAATTCGGCCATGTAGGCCACCAGCGCATCCACCGCCGCTTCCGGTACCGCGTTATAGATGGAAGCACGCATGCCACCGACCGAACGATGGCCTTTCAGGTTGAGCAGGCCACGCTGCTCGGCACCGGCCAGGAACGGCTTGTCCAGGCGGTCATCGGCCAGGCGGAAAGGCACGTTCATCCACGAGCGGTCGGCGATGTTGATCGGATTGCTGTACAGCTCGCTGGCGTCGATCGCCGCATACAGCTTGCGCTGCTTGGCATCGTTGAGACGCGCCATGCTCTCGACCCCACCCTGCTCCTTGAGCCACTTGAATACCAGCCCGGACAGATACCAGGCGAAGGTCGGCGGGGTGTTGTACATCGAGCCGTTCTGCGCCGCGACGTTGTAGTCGAGCATGGTCGGGCACTTGCTGTGTGCCCGGCCCAGCAGATCTTCACGCACGATGACCACCACCAGGCCACTGGGGCCGATGTTCTTCTGCGCGCCGGCGTAGATCAGGCCGAAGCGCGACACATCCAGCGGACGCGACAGGATGTCCGAAGACATGTCCACCACCAGCGGCTTGTCACCGACCTCGGGAATCCAGCTGAACTCCAGGCCACCGATGGTTTCGTTGGACGCATAATGCACATAGGCGGCGTCATCGGACAGCTGCCACTCGTTCTGCCCGGGGATGGCGAAGTAGTCGCGGGCCTTGCCCGAGGCCGCCACGTTGACATGGCCGTAGCGTGACGCCTCCTCGATGGCCTTGCGCGACCAGATACCGGTATCGATATAGTCGGCGCTGCCGCCTTCGCCCATCAGGTTCAGCGGGATCTGGGCGAACTGCTGGCTGGCGCCGCCCTGCAGGAACAGCACCTTGTAGTCCGAGGGGATGGTCAGCAGGTCGCGCAGGTCCTGTTCGGCCTGTTCGGCAATACCGACGAACTCGTCACTGCGGTGACTCATTTCCATGACCGACAGGCCCTTGCCCTGCCAGTCCAGCAGCTCGGCCTGGGCCGTTTGCAGTACCGCCTCCGGCAATGCAGCCGGGCCCGCACAGAAATTGAACAGTCGCTTGCTCACCTTCGCCTCTACTCTTGATCGTCAATGGTACCGGCGCTGTCGTCAGCCACACCGGAATCAGTCTCGCCAGCCTCGCTGGCTGGTGCATCCGCGTTCGCATCGTCCGCCGCGGCGCCTGCATCCTCTTCCTCATCATCGGAAGGTTCCTGCACACGCTCCAAGCCCACCAGTTTCTCGCCATTGCCCAGCTTGATCAGCGTCACGCCCTGGGTGTTGCGCGACAGGCTGGACACTTCGGCAACCCGGGTACGCACCAGTGTGCCCTGGTCAGAAATCAGCATGATTTCCTCGCCATCGACCACCTGCACGGCACCGATCAGCGGGCCGTTGCGGTCGTTGGTGACCATGGCGATCACGCCCTGGCCACCGCGCTTGTACTGCGGGAAGTCCTCGACCGGGGTGCGCTTGCCGTAGCCGTTTTCCGATGCGGTGAGAATCTGCGTGCCGTCTTCGGCAATCAGCATGGACACCAGGCGCTGGCCCTCGGCCAGGCGCATGCCACGTACACCACGGGCGGTACGGCCCATGGCGCGCACGTCGGTTTCCTCGAAGCGGGTAACCTTGCCACCGTCGGAGAACAGCATGACCTGTTTGCTGCCGTCGGTCAGCGCGGCGCTGATCAGGGTATCGCCCTCGTCCAGGTCCAGGGCGATCAGGCCGACACTGCGCTGGCGGCTGAACTGCGGTAGTGGGGTCTTCTTCACCGTGCCATTGGCGGTGGCCATGAACACGAACCAGCCCTCGGTATATTCCTCCACCGGCAGCATGGTAGTGATGTACTCACCCTCGTCCAACGGCAGCAGGTTGACCAGCGGGCGACCGCGCGCGGTACGCGAGGCTTCCGGAATCTCGTAGGTCTTCAGCCAGTAGACCTTGCCCTTGCTGGAGAACAGCATCAGCGTGGTGTGGCTGTTGGCGACCAGCAGGTGCGATACGTAGTCCTCGTCCTTGACTCCGGTGGCCGCCTTGCCACGCCCGCCGCGACGCTGGGCGTGGTAGTCCGACAGCGGCTGGCTCTTGGCATAGCCGCCGTGGGAAATGGTCACCACGCGGTCTTCCTCGGTGATCAGGTCGGCGACGCTCAGATCCATGCGTGAGGCAACGATCTCGGTGCGACGCTCGTCGCCGAAGTTGGTCTTGATGTGCTCCAGCTCCTCGACGATGACTTCCATCAACCGCTCTTCGCTGTTGAGGATGCGCAGCAGCTCGCCGATCTGCGCCAGGATTTCCTGGTACTCGGTCAGCAGCTTTTCATGCTCCAGGCCGGTCAGGCGGTGCAGACGCAGGTCGAGAATGGCCTGGGCCTGTTCCGGCGACAGGTAATAGTGGCCATCGCGCAGGCCGAACTCCTCGGGCAAGCCATCGGGACGGCAGGATTCGGCACCGGCGCGCTCGACCATGGACATCACCGTACCCGGCTCCCAGCCCTTGGCCAGCAACCGCTCGCGGGCTTCGGCCGGCGACGGCGAGGCCTTGATCAGCTCGATCACCGGGTCGATGTTGGACAGCGCCACCGCCTGGCCTTCGAGGATGTGACCGCGCTCGCGGGCCTTGCGCAACTCGTAGACGGTACGCCGGGTCACCACCTCGCGGCGGTGGCGGATGAAGGCGTCGAGCAGCTCCTTGAGGTTGAGGATGCGCGGCTGGCCATCCAGCAGGCCGACCACGTTGATGCCGAACACGTTCTGCATCTGGGTCTGGGCGTACAGGTTGTTGAGCACGACCTCGGCCACCTCGCCGCGGCGCAGCTCGATCACCACGCGCATGCCATCCTTGTCGGACTCGTCGCGCAGCTCGCTGATACCTTCGAGTTTCTTTTCCTTGACCAGCTCGGCAATGCGCTCGATCAGCTTGGCCTTGTTCACCTGGTAGGGCAGCTCATGGATCAGGATCTGCTGGCGGCCACCGACCTTGTCGATATCTTCGATGGTGCAACGGGCACGCACATAGATGCGCCCGCGCCCGGTCCGGTAGGCTTCGACGATCCCGGCACGGCCGTTGATGATACCGGCGGTGGGGAAATCGGGGCCGGGAATGTGCTCCATCAGCTCGTCGATGCCGATGTCCGGGTTGGCGATCACCGCCAGGCAGCCGTTGATCACCTCGGTCAGGTTGTGCGGCGGAATGTTGGTCGCCATACCCACGGCGATACCACTGGAGCCGTTGACCAGCAGGTTGGGCACCCTGGTCGGCAGCACGTCCGGGATCTGCAGCGAGCCGTCGTAGTTGTCCACCCAGTCGACGGTTTCCTTGTCCAGGTCCGCCAGCAGTTCGTGGGTGAGCTTGGTCATGCGGATTTCGGTGTAACGCATGGCCGCGGCGCTGTCGCCATCGACCGAACCGAAGTTGCCCTGGCCGTCGACCAGCAGGTAACGCAGGGAGAACGGCTGGGCCATGCGCACTATGGTGTGGTAGACCGCCAAATCGCCGTGCGGGTGGTATTTACCGATCACGTCACCAACCACACGGGCGGATTTCAGATAGGGTCTGTTCCAGTCGTTTTTCAGTTCGTGCATGGCGAACAGCACCCGACGATGCACCGGCTTGAGGCCGTCACGCACATCAGGCAACGCCCGTCCGACGATCACGCTCATGGCGTAGTCGAGGTACGATTGCTTCAGCTCATCTTCGATATTGACTGGAAGAATTTCTCTGGCCAGCTCACCCATGAAACGGCATTCCTTTTATTGTTGGCTACCATGATGGAGCCAATGCGCATGCGGCGCGGAACGAGGCCCTGTCGGGGCCGGATCAAAGCCGCGAATGATACCACACTGCGGGCCCCGACGGGAGTTGTAAGACAATGCCGCGGGGCGTTTCACACTTCCGCGGGCCATGCCTCAGTGCAGGCGGCGGTGACTCAGCAGCTCGGCGATTCTGCTCTCATCCGGGCGCTCGACGATACCCTTTTCGGTGACGATCACATCGATCAGATCTGCTGGCGTCACATCCAGCAGCGGCTGCACGCCCTGCTCCAGGGCTTCGCCAGCCAGATCGAGTTCATCGGCGGCGTCCAGGGTCAGGTCGATCGCCGAACTGGGCGCCACCACCATGAAGCGCAGACCATGGTGCATGGCCAGCACCGCCAGCGTGTAGGTACCCACGGCATTGATCACATCACCATTGGCGGCGATACGCTCGGCACCGACCACCACCCAGCTCGGATTATCCGACTTCATCAGTTGCCCGGCCGCCGTATCGACATGCAAGACCACCGGCACCTGGTCCTGGGCCAGCTCCCACGCGGTCACCTCGCCAGCGGTCCCGGGGCGGCTTTGGCTGGCATACACCTGCTCCACCAGGCCGGCACCGTGAGCCGCGCGGATCACCCCCAAGGCGCTGCCGTAACCGCCACCGGCCAGCGCACCGGCGTTGCCCAGGGTCATCAGCCGCTGCGGCTGACGCTGATGCCGACGGATCAGCTGCATGCCCAGGTGCGCCATGCTGCGATTGGCCTCCAGGTCACTGAGGTGAATGCTCACCGCCGCCTGCGCCAGTTGCTCGGGCATCCGCGCGGCGGGACGATGCAGCCGGTCGTGCATGATGCGCAGCGCCCAGGCCAGATTGGCTGCGGCCGGGCGCGCCTGCCCCAGCAGAATGAAGTCGGCCTCCAGCGCCTCGGTCCAGTCATCGGCATGCCCCAGACGCCGGGCAGCCAGGGCGATGCCGTAGGCTGCGGCGATACCGACCGCCGCCGCGCCACGGACCGCGCCCTGCCTGATGGCCTCGGCCACCTCGGCAGCATCATGGCACTCGACCCAGAGCCGCTGTCCGGGCAGGTATCGCTGATCAAGAATACGCAGACTGCTACCACACCACTCCATGGCCTGCACGCCGCCCTGTTCGGCGACCTGGGATTGAAACTGCATGAAGGACTCCAGCGGAAAACGCCATTATACCCGGACTGGGCGCCGGAGACTGTCGAGATGCGAACGAATGTCGCTGCCCGCGGCAAAGGCCAGCAGGTATACTGCCAGCCATGAGACAGAACGACTTGCCACTGCATTCACTTGCCGACGAACTGGACCTGCTGGTCATTCCACGCTGGATTGTACCTGTGGTACCGGCGCGCCAGGTGCTCGAGCAACATGCCGTGGCCGTGCACCAGGGCCGCATCGTCGCCATTGTACCGCTCAGCGCCACCACCTCGCTGCAGGTGCGCGAGCGCCGCGAGCTGCCGGAGCATGTCTTGATTCCCGGCCTGATCAATGCCCACGGGCATGCGGCGATGACACTGTTCCGCGGCCTGGCCGACGACCTGCCGCTGATGACCTGGCTGCAGCAGCATATCTGGCCGGCCGAAACGCGCTGGGTCAATGGCGCCTTCGTGCAATGCGGTACCGAACTGGCGATCGCGGAAATGCTGCTGGGCGGCACCACCTGCTTCTCCGACATGTACTTCTACCCGCAGGTGGCCGCCCGCGCGGCGCAGGAGCTGGGCATCCGCGCGCAGATCGCCTTCCCGCTGAGCGACGGCCCGATGCCCGGCGTCGCAGACAGCGCCGACGCCCTGGCCGGCGGCCTACAGCTGCATGACGAATACCGTCACCACCCGCTGGTCAGCATCGCCTTCGGCCCGCACGCACCCTATACCGTCGGCGATGAGCTGCTGCAGCGGGTGCGCACCTTGAGCGACGAGCTGGAACTGCCGATCCAGATGCACCTGCACGAAACCGCCGGAGAAGTCGCCGACGCCCTGCGCCAGACCGGCGAGCGCCCGTTGCAGCGACTGCAGCGCCTGGGCCTGCTCGGCCCGCGTTTGCAGGCGGTGCACATGACCCAGGTCGACGACCAGGACCTGCAATTGCTGCGCGAGCACCAGGTGTCGGTGATCCATTGCCCGCAGTCCAACATGAAACTGGCCAGCGGTTTCTGTCCGGTGCAGCGTCTGCTGGAGGCAGGTATCAACGTGGCACTGGGCACCGATGGCGCCGCCAGCAACAACGATCTGGACATGCTCGGCGAACTGCACAGCGCCACTCTGCTGGCCAAGGCGGTATCCGGCATGCCCACCGCGCTGGACGCGCACGCGGCGCTGTATATGGCTACACTGGCCGGAGCCAGGGCGTTGGGCCTGGAGGATGAAACCGGCTCGCTGGAGCCGGGCAAGGCCGCGGACATGACCGCCGTGGACCTGTCCGGCGTCGCCCACCAGCCGGTCTACCAGCCGGTGTCGCAGTTACTCCACACCTGCTCGGCGGCGCAGGTCAGCGATGTCTGGGTTGCCGGCCGGCAGGCCGTGCGTGACCGGCAGTTGATCGGTATCGAGCACAACACACTGATTGCCAGGGCCCAGGCATGGGCCCGGCGGATTCAACAAGGGGATCATCATGACGCTTAATGTCGATCGGGCGGAAGTCGCCAAATTCGAGGCTCTGGCCAGCCGCTGGTGGGATCGCGAAAGCGAATTCAAGCCATTGCACGAGATCAATCCGCTGCGCACCAACTGGATTGACGACAAGGCCGCTCTGGCCGGCAAGGAAGTGCTGGACGTCGGCTGCGGCGGCGGCATTCTCGCCGAGGCCATGGCCCAGCGCGGAGCGCGGGTAACCGGTATCGACATGGGTGAGGCGCCGCTGGCGGTGGCCCGCCTGCACCAACTGGAGTCCGGCGTCGAGGTCGACTACCAGCAATCCACCGCCGAGGAAATGGCCGAACTGCATCCCGGCCGCTTCGATGTGGTGACCTGCATGGAAATGCTCGAGCACGTACCGGACCCGGCCTCGGTGATCCGCGCCTGCGCCACCCTGGTCAAGCCCGGCGGGCACGTGTTCTTCTCGACCATCAACCGCAACCCCAAGTCCTTCGCCTTCGCCATCGTCGGTGCCGAATACCTGCTGCGCATGCTGCCGCGCGGCACCCACGAATACGCCAAGTTCATCCGCCCGGCCGAGCTGGGCCAGTGGTCGCGCGAGGCGCAGCTGGACATGCAGGACATCATCGGCCTGACCTATAACCCGCTGCTGCGTCATTACAAGCTTGCCGCCGATGTGGACGTCAACTACATGGTCCATTGCCGGCGCGGAGACTGAGCATGCTCGACAGCGTACTGTTCGACCTGGATGGCACCCTGCTGGATACCGTCGATGACTTCCTGGCGATCATCCGCAGCATGCGTCAGGACCGCGGCCTGGCGGACTCGTCGCTGCAGCTGATCCGCTCCACGGTATCCGACGGCTCCGCCGGCATGCTCTGCGCCGCCTTCTCCATCACCCCGGAGCACGACGAGTTCGCCGCCCTGCGCGATGATTTCCTGGAGCGCTACCAGCGCCAGTTGGCGCTGCACACCCGGCCGTTCCCCGGCATCCCCGAGCTGCTCGACTGGCTGGACGCCGAGGGGCTGCCCTGGGGCGTGGTAACCAACAAGCTGAGTCGTTTCAGCATCCCGCTGCTGGAGGCCACCGGCCTGGCGGGGCGTTGCGCCAGCCTGGTCTGCCCGGACCAGGTCAAACATGGCAAGCCACACCCGGAACCGCTGCTCAAGGCCTGCGCCGAGATGGGCGTGGACCCGGTCCGCAGCGTCTTCGTCGGCGATCATCTGCGCGACATCCAGGCCGGGCGCGCCGCCGGCATGCGTACCGTGGCCGCGCTTTACGGCTACCTGCCGGCCGGCGATGATCCGCAACAGTGGAATGCCAACTACAGTATCGAGAACGCCGCTGCCCTGCGCCCCTGGCTGGAGCAGCAACGGACACAGGAGTTATCCCATGTTTGACTACAGCGCCCCGCAGGACCTGCTCAAAGGTCGCGTCATCCTGGTCACCGGCGCCGGTGACGGCATCGGCCGCGCCTGCGCCCTGAGCTGCGCCGCCCACGGCGCCAGCGTAGTATTGCTGGGCCGCACCCTGAGCAAGCTGGAGGCGGTCTACGACGAGATCGAGGCAGCCGGCCATCCGCAGCCGGCGATCTGCCCGCTGAACCTGGAAACCGCGGCGGAGAAGGACTACGACGAGCTGGCCGACCAGTTGTTCGACACCTTCGGCAAGCTCGATGGGCTGGTGCACAATGCCGCCCTGCTCGGCCCGCGCACCCTGCTCGACAGCGTCAAGAACGAAGCCTGGCAACAGCTGATGCAGGTCAACGTGAACGCCCCGTTCGCCCTGACCAAGGCAATGATGCCACTGCTGCGCACCGCCCCGGACGCCTCGGTGATCTTCGTCTCCTCCAGCGTCGGGCGCAAGGCACGCGCCTACTGGGGGCCCTATGCGGTCAGCAAGTTCGCCATCGAGGGCCTGATGCAGGTGATGGCCGACGAGCAGGAAGGCACCAGCGAGATCCGCGTCAACAGCGTCAACCCCGGCGCCACCCGCACCGCCATGCGCAAGGCCGCCTACCCGGCGGAGGAGCCGGAGAAGAACCCGGAGCCGGCACAGATCATGCCGGTGTTCCTGTACCTGCTCGGGCCGGACAGCAAGGGCGTGAATGGCCAGGCGCTGGATGCGCGGGGCTGAATCGGGTTATCGAGCGCCTCGGACCGCGATCGGGCCGGGTCGCGCTCGACTCGATGACGCGGCGGCTCGGAGGCCGCAGGCGTAGCGCCCGAACGCAGATCGGGGTGCTACACCCCAATCACAGTTCCTGCCCCTGGGGTTGTCGAGCGCCTGCTCGACGACGCAGCGGTTCGGAAGCCGCAGGCGTAGCGCAGGCGCGCTACACCCCGACACAACAGTGCCTGCCCTGGGGTTGTCGAGCGCCTGCTCGACGACGCAGCGGCTCGGAGGCCGCAGGCGTAGCGCCCGAACGCGGACCGGGGCGCCACACCCCTTTTGTGGGAACGGCGCCCCGCCGCGATGGGCAGGCGCAGAACGCCGGCCTTAACGACAATTACCTGCGCCCGCGATCACCACCCTTGGGCTTGCTCTGACGCACTACCCGCGCCTGATGCATCGACGGCTTGCGTGCCTGACGCTTCTGCTTTTCCTTCTCGGCAACACTGGTCTCGGGCAGCCGGATCGGCTTGAGGCCGACCTCCTCGCTGAGGATGTCCAGCTCGTTCTGCTTCATTTCCCGCCAGCGCCCTACCGGCAGCTCGGGACCGAGGAACACCGGTCCGAAACGCACCCGCTTGAGCCGGTTGACCCGCATGCCCTGGGACTCCCACAGCCGCCGTACTTCGCGGTTGCGGCCTTCCAGCAGGCACACATGGAACCAGCGGTTGATGCCTTCGCCGCCGGAGCTGACCACGTCGGTGAACCTGGCCGGGCCATCTTCGAGCATGACACCTTCCTGCAGCCGCGCAATCATCTCCTCGTCGACCTCGCCCATGACCCGCACCGCGTATTCGCGGTCCATCTGCCACGACGGGTGCATCAACCGGTTGGCCAGTTCGCCATCGGTGGTGAACAGCAGCAAGCCTGTGGTGTTGATATCCAGGCGACCAACGTTGATCCAGCGGCCTTGCTTCAGGCGCGGCAGCTGCTCGAACACGGTCGGGCGCCCTTCGGGATCATCACGGGTACAGACTTCGCCTTCGGGCTTGTTGTAGATGAGTACGCGGCGCACCACTTCGGTATTCAGGTCGCGCTTGAGCGGTCGACCATCGACCATGATCTGGTCGAGGCTGTCGACCCGGCAGCCCAGCTGCGCGATCTCGCCATTGACGGTAACGCGGCCGGCACCGATCCAGCCTTCGATCTCGCGGCGCGAACCCAGCCCCATGCGGGCCAGTACTTTCTGCAGTTTTTCCCCGGCGGCGGGAATCTCTTCCTGCTCGGGGTTGAGGGCGGGGTTAAGGGGTTGTTCAGTCATGCGTGGCACCTCCCGGTGTGATGGATCATTTGTGGTTGCGCAGGATAGCACTGTGCCTGCCGGCGACCAAGGTCATTCGTCCTCGGGTGGCAGCAGGTCATCGAAGTCGGTCTTGAGGTCGGTCTCCATGGCGCTGAGTTCTTCCAGCAGGGCGCGGAAGTCGCCGCCAGCCTCCGGCTCGTCATCGGCCAGTGGCTGCGGGTTCCAGGCGACCGCTTCGCCGGGCTGTTCGGGTATCGCCGCCGCGGCTGCCGGCAGCTGTTCCTCAACCAGTTCGCGCAACTCCGCCAGCGGCGGCAGCTCGGCCAGGCTGCGCAGATTGAAGTAGTCGAGGAACTGCCGGGTGGTGGCATACATCGCCGGCCGCCCCGGCACCTCGCGGTGCCCGACCACCCGCACCCATTCGCGTTCGAGCAGGGTGCGGATGATCTGGCTGCTCACCGCCACGCCACGCACATCCTCGATCTCACCGCGGGTGATCGGCTGGCGATAGGCGATCAGCGACAGGGTTTCCAGCAGCGCCCGGGAATAGCGCTGCGGGCGCTCCTCCCACAGCCGGCCGACCCAGGGCGCATAATCGTCACGCACCTGCAGGCGCCAGCCACCGGCCACTTCACGCAGCTCGACCGAGCGGCCGACACAGTCCTCGGCCAGCCGTTCCAGCGCCTGGCGCAGCTCGGCCGGCGACGGCGCGCCGTCCTCGTCGAACAGCTCACGCATCCGCTCCAGGGACAGGGGCTTGCCGGCAGCCTGCAGGGCCGCCTCCAAAATCCGTTCAAGCGCTGGTTGCGACATCGCCTTTTACCTTGACGTGAATGGCTGCGAAGGGTTCGTTCTGCACCAGGTCGATCAGTTGTTCCTTGACCAGTTCGAGCACCGCCATGAAGGTCACCACCACCCCGAGCTTGCCCTCTTCCAAGCTATACAGGCTGATGAAAGGCACGAACTGCCCACCCTTGAGACGCTCGAGCACATCGGCCATGCGCTCGCGGGTGGACAGTACCTCGCGGCTGATCTGGTGGCTCTCGAACATGTCGGCGCGGCGCAGCACTTCGCTGAGCGACAGCAGCAGCTCCTCCATGCTCACCTCCGGATGCGCCCGCCGAGCTTCCAGTGCCGGTGGCGCGGCCCCGGCCAGGGCGATGTCGCGCCCGACCCGGGGCAAGGCATCGAGCTGCTCGGCAGCCTGGCGGAACCGCTCGTACTCCTGCAGGCGGCGGATCAGCTCGGCGCGCGGATCGTCCTCTTCGTCGACCTGCTGTTCCTGGCGCGGCAGCAGCATGCGCGACTTGATCTCGGCCAGCATGGCGGCCATGACCAGGTATTCAGCGGCCAGCTCCAGGCGCACCGCCTTCATCAGCTCGACATAGCCCATGTACTGGTGGGTGATCTCGGCCACCGGGATATCCAGGATATCCAGGTTCTGCCGGCGAATCAGGTACAGCAGCAGGTCCAGCGGCCCCTCGAAGGCATCGAGGAACACTTCCAGCGCTTCAGGGGGGATATACAGGTCCTGTGGCAGTTCGGTGAGCGGCTGGCCATTGATGATGGCCAGCGGCAGTTCCTGCTGCACCGGGACCTGGGCAACCGGCTCCATCGCCGCAGCGGCGGCGATCTCGGAGGAACCTGGTTGCCGGGCAGTCATCAGCTACGACGGTAGCTCAGGCCGATGGCCTGGCGCACTTCGACCAGGGTATCGCGGGCAGCATCGCGGGCGCGCTCGGCACCTTCGCTGAGGATCAGGCGTACCGCGTCGGGATTGCTCTCGTATTCGGCGGCGCGCTGCTGCATGGGCGCCAGTTCGGTGCAGATGGCGTCGATCACCGGCTTCTTGCAATCCAGGCAACCGATACCGGCACTGCGACAACCCTGGTTCACCCAGTCATGGGTAGCCTGGTCTGTGTATACCAGGTGCAGCTGGTAGACCGGGCACTTGTCCGGATCACCCGGGTCGGTACGCCGCACCCGCGCAGGATCGGTCGGCATGCGGCGGATCTTCTCACTGACTTCGTCGGTGGTGTCGCGCAGGGTGATGGTGTTGCCGTAGGACTTGGACATCTTCTGTCCGTCCAGGCCGGGCATCTTCGAGGCCGGGGTCAGCAGCGCCTGGGGTTCGGGCAGGATCACCTTGCCGCCACCTTCCAGGTAGCCGAACAGCCGCTCCTTGTCGCCCAGGGTAATGTTCTGCTGCTCCTGCAACAGCGCCCGGGCGGTATCCAGCGCCTCGGCGTCGCCCTGCTCCTGGTAGGCATTGCGCAGGTTGCTGTACAGCTTGGCGGCCTTCTTGCCCATCTTCTGGATGGCCGCGCGGGCCTTGTCCTCGAAGCCCGGCTCCTTGCCGTACAGGTGGTTGAAGCGGCGTGCCAGTTCGCGGGTGATCTCGACGTGGGACAGCTGGTCGGCACCCACCGGCACCAGTCCGGCACGGTAGACGAGAATATCCGCGCTCATCAGCAGCGGATAGCCGAGGAAGCCATAGGTGGCCAGGTCCAGCTCGCGCAGTTTCTCCTGCTGGTCCTTGTAGGTCGGCACCCGCTCCAGCCAGCTGAGCGGCGTGGACATGCCCAGCAGCAGGTTCAGCTCGGCGTGCTCGGGCACCTGCGACTGGATGAACATGGTCGCCGAGGTGCCGCTGACCCCGGCCGCCAGCCAGTCGATCATCATGTCCCAGACGTTCTGTTCGATGTCCTGCGGGGTTTCGTACAGAGTGGTCAGTGCGTGCCAGTCGGCGGCGAAGAAGAAGCACTCGTACTCATGCTGCAGTTTGACCCAGTTCTTCAGCACGCCATGATAGTGACCAAGGTGCAGGCGACCGGTGGGGCGCATGCCGGACACTACCCGGCGCTGGGATTCAACGGAACTCAAGGGACACTCCTGATTATCTGGTGATTCGTCATGTTGGCAGTCGTTATTATACGGGCAGCCGGCGGCGTCAGTCGCGGCTGGCGCCGAAGGGTTCCGGGTCACCCAGGCCGATACGGCGTACTTCGGTTTCGCCATCGAGCAGCGCCACCACGGTGGTCGGCTCGATGTTGCAGGCACCCCCATCGATGATCAGGTCGACCTGCTTGTCCAGCCGGTCGCGGATATCCTCCGGATCGGTCAAGGGCAGATCCTCGCCCGGCAACATCAGCGTCACGCTCATCAGCGGCTCGCCCAGCGCCTCCAGCAGCGCCAGGGTGATCCTGTGGTCCGGGATGCGCAGGCCGATGGTGCGCCGCTTGGGGTGCAGCAGGCGCCGGGGGACTTCGGTGGTGGCGTGCAGGATGAAGGTATAGGGCCCCGGCGTGTTGTTCTTCAACGCGCGGAAGGTGGCATTGTCGACCTTGGCGTAGACGCCCAGTTCGGACAGGTCACGGCACACCAGGGTGAAGTTGTGCTTGTCATCCAACTGGCGCAGGCGGCGGATGCGTTCCAGCGCGTTCTTGTCGCCCAGATGGCAACCCAGCGCATAGGCCGAGTCGGTCGGATAGGCGATCACGCCACCACCACGGATGATTTCCACCGCCTGGCTGATCAGGCGCGATTGCGGATTGTCCGGATGAATCTGGAAATATTGGCTCACGGCTGCATTCTCATTCTGTTTTATCGAAGTGTAGGGCCTGCGGACGCTTCATCACAAGCCAGATACCCGCTCGGCGAAACGGGCATCGGCCCATAGCGGAGCGCAGCTGGCGGGCAGTGGCGTCATCGCGCCGAGGGCCATCCATGGCGCATCCGGGTGGTGGAAGTCGCTGCCGCAACTGGCCAGAAATCCGAACTCGCCGGCCAGACGTGCCAGCACTGCCACCTGTTCGGGCGACTGCTTGCCGTTGACCACCTCGATGCCGCGCCCGCCGGCCTCGGCGAAATCGCGCAGCAGGCGGCGCAGGCGCGCGCGGGTGAAACCGTAATGCCAGGGGTGGGCCAGCACGGCGACACCACCACTGGCACGCAGCTGTTGCACCGCTTCCGGCAATGCCGGCCAGTGCTGCTTGATATCGCCCAGCTTGCCCGCCCCCAGCCACTTGCGGAACGCCTCGGCACGGTCACGCACATGGCCGGCCTGGACCATCCAGTCGGCGAAGTGCGGGCGCGCCGGCGGGCTGTGCGGGTCACTGCCGGTAGCCTGCTGGATCGCCTGGGCACCTTCCAGCGCACCGGGCATGCGCTTGGCGGCCAGACGTGCGGCAATCTGCTCGGCACGCTGCCAGCGGCCGTCGCGCACCGCCACCAGGGCGTCCACCAGCACCCTCGCCTGCGGATCGAAAGCGTAGCCCAGCACGTGCACGGTATGCCCCTGCCATTGCGCCGACAGCTCCACACCGCTGACCCAGCGCATGCCGTGACTGCGCGCGGCATCCCACGCCTCAGCCAGGCCGTCGACACAATCGTGGTCGGTCAGCGCCAGCAGATCGACCCCGGCAGCCGCCGCACGCGCCATCAACTCGGCGGGTGCCAACACCCCGTCCGAGGCGGTACTGTGCATGTGCAGATCTACCAACACTCAACAGCCCCTGCTTATTCGATGAAAGAATTTGGCTATTATGCCGTCTGGACACTGACAACACCTAACCGAATGGCATAAGTTACCGTTTATCGTCCATCGTAACCGTCAACTAAGGAAACACTATGTTCTACGCCATCATGGCCAGCGACGCCCCCGGCACCCTCGACGCCCGCCTGGCAGCCCGCCCGGCGCACCTCGCCCGCCTGCAGCAACTGCAGGACGAAGGCCGCCTGCTGCTGGCCGGCCCGCACCCGGCCATCGACTCCAACGACCCCGGCAGCGCCGGCTTCACCGGTAGCCTGGTAGTGGCCGAGTTCGCCTCCCTGGAGCAGGCTCGCAGCTGGGCCGATGCCGACCCCTATATCGCCGCCGGCGTATATGATCAGGTGCTGGTGAAGCCGTTCAAACGCGTCCTGCCGGCCTGATGTCATGAGGAGAGTCAGAATGTCCATCCGCCCCGCGATGCTGCCCTTGCTCAGCATCCTGCTGTTGCCATTGCCGTTGCTGGCCCAACCGGTCGATGCTCCGACTGAAGCGGAGGCAGTCGTTGCGGGCGAGCAGGATGTCGGCACCCTGCAGGCCGAGCTGGCCAAGGTCGAGGCCGAGCGCCAACGCCTGGCTGACGAGCTGGCCAACAGCGTCGACAGCACCCAGGTCGAGCGCCTGACCGAACAGAACCTGGCCCTGCGCGACCGCCTGTCGGCCATGGAGCAACTGGCCGACAGCCGCCGTGAGGAACAGCAACGCAAGTGGTTCATCATCGGCGGCAGCACGGTTGCACTGAGCCTACTGGCCGGCTGGCTGCTGGCGCAGCTCGGTGGTCGCCGCAAACGCAGCATGTGGCTCAATTGAAACAGCATATCCTGATGATCGACGACGACCAGGAACTCTGCGAACTGCTGGGTTCCTGGTTGCAGGCCGAAGGATTCAGCCTGACCAGCGTGCACGACGGCGCCGCCGGACTGGAGGCGGCCCGGGCCGGCAGCTATGAAGCCATAGTGCTGGACATGATGCTGCCCGGCATGAACGGCCTGGAGGTGCTGCGTGCACTGCGCCAGACCTGCAATACCCCGCTGCTGATGCTCAGTGCCCGGGGCGAGCCGGTGGACCGCATTCTCGGCCTGGAACTGGGCGCCGACGATTACCTGGCCAAGCCGTGCGACCCGCGCGAGCTGGTCGCACGGCTACGGGCGCTGTTGCGCCGCAGTGCGCCGGCGGCGGATGGCCCGACCCTGCAGGTCGGCGATCTGCGCATGGACACCGGCAGCCTGATGGCCTGGCAGAATGACGAGCTGCTGCCACTGACCCAGACCGAGGCGCTGATCCTGCGCGAACTGCTGGAGCACCCCGGCCAGCTCATCGACCGCCAGACGCTGTCACGCCAGGCGCTGGGCAAGCCGCTGGGGCCCTACGACCGCAGCCTGGACATGCACATGAGCAACCTGCGGCGCAAGCTGGGCCTGCATCCCGATGGCCGCAACCGCATCCAGTCGGTGCGCGGACGAGGGTATCTGTACGCTTGACCAAGCTTTACATTGCCTTTACCAAGCACCGGCGTCGGCTGACATCCAGCTCGATAGACTGCTGAGCAATGGCCGGATTCACCGGCCTGCAGCAAAACCAGGAGCTACAGCCATGAAAAAGACCTTGATCGCAGGCCTGTTCGCCTTGACCACCGCTACCGCCGGCGCCGCGCTGGCCGCGCCCGATGCAGCCAATACCGGCAAGCACCATGAACGACACCTGGAACGGATGGCCAGCGAACTGCAACTGACCACCGAGCAGCAGGAACAGCTGCGGGCCGTGCACAGCGAACAGTTCGAGAAAATGAAGGCCCTGCGCGAAGAGAAGCAGCAGAAGGTCGATGCCATCCTCACCGATGAGCAGCGCACCAAGCTGCAGCAGCTGCGCGAGGAGCGCCGCGAGAAGATGCAGAAGCACATGCAGGAACGCCATGAGCGCAAGGGCCGCCCGCACCGTGGTGAGCGTGCCCCGGCCGACAAAGCCGACAGCGGGAGTAACTGAGGCCCATGCGGCTGTTCTGGAAGGTCTTCGCCGTTCTCTGGCTGGCCACCCTGCTGGTGGGTGGCTCGGGCTTCCTGATCAGCCGCGCCCTGCAGCAGGACTGGTTGCTGCTGCAGTTTCATCCCCAGTTGCGCGATTTCAGCGAGCAACTGGTCACCGTCTATGAACGCCAGGGTCCGATGGACGCCCAGCAATGGCTGGAGCGCCAGCAGCAACGGCATCGCCTGCGCGCCGAACTGTTCGACAGCCAGGGCCAACGCCTGGTCCGCGGCACCCTACCCACCCTGCCCCGCTACGAGGCACCGAATCTTGCCGGCGCCGAGCAACGCACCCGCCATGGGCGCCTGTTCCAGCTGGCCTGGGACTCCGAGCAGGCCTCCTATCAGTTGCTGCTGCACGTCCCGGCGCAGGAGCTGTTCCGCTGGCAGCGCACCCCGCTGGCCATGCTCTCCAATATCACCATGGTCATGCTGCTACTGGCCCTGCTGAGCCTGTTGCTGAGCCGCTACCTGACCGCGCCACTGCAGAAACTCGGGGTGGCCGCCGAAGACCTGGCCGCGGGACGCTTCGATGCCAGAGCACTGACGCGCATCGGTCGGCGACGGGATGAAATCGGCCAGCTGTCGCGGCGCTTCCACAGCATGGCCGAACGGGTGCAGAGCCTGCTCAACAGCCAGAACCAACTGATGCGCGACATCTCCCATGAGCTGCGCTCGCCGCTGGCCCGGCTGCGCATCGGCCTGGCCCTGGGCAGCAAGCAGGGGTTGAGCGCGGACGATCCGCTATGGGACCGGCTGGACCGCGAATGCAGCCGGCTGGACAGCCTGATCGGCGATATCCTGACCCTCAGCCGACTCGATGCCCGGGACATGCCGGCCGCCCCGTTCCAGCTGGATCAACTGGTCGCCACCGCGGTCGAGGATGCCCGCTTCGCCGCCGACACCCAGAGCCTGGACATTCACGGCGCCACTGGCTGCGAGCTGCACGGCTGGGCGGACCAGATCTCCAGTGCGCTGGACAACCTGCTGCGCAATGCGCTGCGCTTCTCCCCGCCACACGGACATATCAGCGTCAGCCTGAGCGCCGATGTCCGCGGCTGCGAGGTAATCATCACCGACCAGGGGCCAGGCGTGCCCGAGGAGTGGCTGGAACGGCTTGGCGAACCCTTCGCCCGGGTGCCCGGCCAGCCGACCGACAGTGGTCACGGCCTGGGGCTGGCCATCGCCCGGCGTGCGGTAGCGCGACATGGCGGCAGCCTGAGCTTCAGCAATGGCGATGCAGGCGGACTGCAGGCACGCCTGTATCTACCGCGAGGTAGTCATTCCACCGGCCAGCGCCGGAAGAAGTCCCGCGAGTCCAATGCCGGTACCGCCTTGCCTTCCCCCAACGACTGACCGACATACAGGAAGGCGATGATCTTCTCCGCCGCCGCCAACCCCAGCCCCTCCCGGATCAGCGGGTCATAGGCCGGCTCACCGGTACGCCAGACCGCGCCCAGCCCCATGGCATGGGCGGCGACCAGCATGTTGCCGACCGCCACAGCGCAGGACATGTCCTGCTCCTGCTCGGGCACCTTGGGATGTGGCCTGGGACTGCTGATGGCGATGATCATCAAGGGTGCGCGCAGCGGCAGGCTACGTGCGCGCTGCACCGCCTCGGTCGTCGGGTCGCCGGTTTTCGCCAGGGCGGCGGCGTGGAACAGATCGCCCAGACGCTCCAGCGCCTCGCCCTCCAGCACCAGGAACCGCCAGGGCCGCAGCCAGGCATGGTCCGGCGCCCGCAGGGCGGCCTGGAACAGCGCCTGTTGCTGCTCGGCAGTGGGCGCCGGCCCGGTCAGACGTGGCATGGAAACCCGGTTGTGCAATGCGCTCAGTGCGTCCATTATCATCAAGACTCCAGAAACATGAGTTGCGCAGCATAGCAACAACCAGGTCGAACAGAACAATAAAGGGAGCCTTCCATGCCTGCCAGTGAGACTTCGAAAACCGCCACCGGTGAATTCCACTCGTTCGCCGAGTTCTATCCGTTCTATCTCAGCGAACACCGCAACGACACCAGCCGGCGCCTGCATTATGTCGGCAGCCTGCTGGTCCTGGCGATCCTGGCCTGGGCCATTCTCAGCGGCAATGGCTGGTGGCTGCTGGCCCTGCCGGTGGCCGGTTACGGTTTCGCCTGGGTCGGCCATTTCTTCTTCGAGAAGAACCGCCCGGCGACCTTCAAATACCCCCTGTACAGTTTCATGGGTGACTGGGTAATGCTCAGGGACATGCTCACCGGGCGCATTCGCTTCTAGCAATGCCGGGTTGTCGAGCGCCTGCTCGACGACAGCGGTATCTCCCGCCACTCCGCAGGCGTAGCGCAGGGGCGCTACACCCCGACCTCGGCCCACGCCGGGTACCTGCAGCGGACCCTGTAAACTTCAGGATCAAGCAGGCGGCGCCCTCAGACTGTCCAGCAGCCGACAGTTACGCCAGCGCCAGCGGTGTACCATCGCCGGCATAACGACAATCAGAGGAGATATGCCATGAGCGAACAGCGCGCCACCTTCCGCGCCATGCAGGAAGGTACTGCCGAGGACTGGGGTATCATTGCCGGTCATTTCCGTCCCTTTGCCCAGCAGTTGCCTGACCGCATCCTTACGCACCTGAAACTGCTCGACGGCGACTTCGGTGGCTTTCCCATCGACCGCCTGCAACACTCGCTGCAGACCGCCACCCGCGCGCACCGCGATGGGCGTGATGAGGAGTACGTGATCTGCGCACTGCTGCACGACATCGGCGACACCCTCGGCAGCTACAACCATCCGGATATCGCCGCCGCCATGCTCAAGCCCTTCGTCTCGGAAGAGAACCTGTGGATGGTGGAGAAGCACGGCGTGTTCCAGGGCTATTACTTCTTCCATCACCTGGGAATGGACCGGCACCTGCGCGAGCAGTTCAAGGATCATCCGCTGTACCAGCGCACCGCCGAATTCTGCGCGCTGTACGATGCGCCGGCCTTCGATCAGGACTATCCATCCGAGCCACTGGAATTCTTCGAGCCCATGCTGCGGCGGGTGTTCGCACGGCCGCGTCAGTCCGTGTACGCCTGAGACCCATCCCCCCTCTGCGCGCATATCAAGATCGGTCTGGCATATCGGACCGATCAGCTCTACCATGCTGATCAGCAATGCCGGTCCATCAGGCCAGGGAACGACTGATCATGACTTTGCAAACCCGCATACAACCGGTCCGACCGCCGCTGGAAGGTTATTATTCCAGGGTCATGGCCTACCTGTGCGTGGCGATTATCTTCGCCGCTCTCATCCATGAGCAGGGTCTCACGCCGCTGCTCGGTGGCGTCACGCTCTACGCGTTGATCTACCCCCATGCACTGCGGGTGATCGCCGAGGTGCGGCGCAAGGCTGGCCGGCGCAACCTGAACCTGTTGCTGCTGGCGCTGGATGCCCTGCATACCGGTGTATTCATCACCCTGTGCCAGTTCAGCATGGTGCCCAGCCTGGTACTGGTATTGCTGATCAGCTTCGCCAGCATCATCATCGGCGGCCCCCTGTACCTGTTCTGCGCCATCCTGCTGACCCTTACCGGCACCATGCTCTCGGCGGCCCTGCTGACACCGGCGCCGCAATTGGCCAGCAGCCCACTGCTGGCCTTCTGCAGCCTGGCCAGCGGCGGTGTGTTCATGGTCATCATCGCCGCCTTCGTCTACCGCCAGGGGCGGCGCCTGGAACATGCGCAGCAGTTGATCAGCGCCGAACAGGAGAAGACCGCCGAGCTGACCAGCAACCTGGCCAAGTACCTGTCACCACAGGTATGGCAGTCGATCTTCTCCGGCAACCAGCGGGTCACCCTGGAAACCCGGCGCAAGAAGCTGACGGTGTTCTTCTCCGACATTCGTGGCTTCACCGAGCTGGCCGAGGAAATGGAAGCCGAGGCGCTGACCGACCTGCTGAACAACTATCTCAACGAGATGTCACGCATCGCCCTGCAGTACGGCGGCACCATCGACAAGTTCATCGGCGATAGCGTCATGGTGTTCTTCGGCGATCCGGTCAGCCGCGGCGCCAAGCAGGATGCCGAGGCCGCGGTATGCATGGCCATCGCCATGCGCAAGCACATGAAGGTGCTGCGCCAGCAGTGGCGCAGCCAGGGCATCACCCGGCCACTGGAAATCCGCATGGGCCTGAGTACCGGCTACTGCACGGTGGGCAACTTCGGTGCCGACATGCGCATGGACTACACCATCATCGGCCGCGAGGTGAACCTGGCCAGCCGCCTGGAGAGTGCCGCCGAAGCCGGTGAGATATTGATCCCGCATGAAACCTGGTCGCTGACCAAGGACCTGGTCATGTGCCGCGACAAGGGCCATATCAACGTCAAGGGCTTCACCCGACCAGTCCAGATCTACCAGGTGGTCGGCCTGCGCCGCGACCTGGGCGCCGCACCTACCTTCGTCGAGCACGAGCTGCCCGGCTTCTCCATGTACCTGGACACCAATGGCATCCGCAACTACGACAAGGAAGAGATCGTCAAGGCACTGGAACTGGCAGCCCGCAAGCTGCGGGACAAGGTGATCATCTAGCAGCTGCAGTCAAACCGCGTCTGGCACCTTCTCCACGCCTTCCAGGCGCTCCGCTGCCGTTGCCGGCGCTTCCGCCCAGCGATACTGGCTGATGCTGCCATCCCAGTGTTCGATCAATGCCGTGCAGGACTCCACCCAGTCTCCGCAGTTGTGATAATCGATACCGTTGACCTCGCGGATTTCCGCGTGGTGGATATGCCCGCAGATCACACCCTGCATGTCTCGCTTGCGGCACTCATGAGCCAGGGCGTCCTCGAAGTCGCTGATGAAGTTGACCGCCTTCTTGACCCGGTGCTTCAGGTAACCGGACAGCGACCAGTAGCCATAGCCGCAGCGGGCGCGCCAGTAGTTGAGCCAGCGATTCAGGCGCAGGCTCAACTCGTAGGCATGGTCGCCGAGAAAGGCCAGCCAGCGGTGGCAACGGGTGATCACATCGAACTGGTCGCCGTGGATGACCAGCAGCCTGCGACCATCAGCGGTGACGTGCTCAGCCTCGTCGACCAGCAGGATGTTGCCGATGTTCAGCGTGGCGTAGCGACGCAGGAACTCGTCATGATTGCCGGTGACGTAGACCACCCGGGTGCCACGCTTGCTCATGGTGAGGATGCGGCGGATGACGTTGGTGTGCGACTGCGGCCAGTACATGCTCTTGCGCAGGCGCCAGCCATCGATGATGTCACCCACCAGATACAGTTGATCACACTCGTATTCCTTGAGAAAACCCGCCAGTTTCTCGGCCTGGCAATCGCGCGTGCCCAGGTGCACATCGGAAATCCAGATGGTACGCACTCGCTGCTTGCCGACCGCCGAGAAATCTTCCGCGTGAGTCATCTGTCGCTCCCCTTGCAGTATCTGCGGTCAAACTAGCCCTCGGGGGTGACCGGCTGATGACAGCAAGATGACAAGCTGATGACAGGTCATCGAGCGGGCCGGCGCGATAACACCAGGTACGATGAAACGTCAACAGACCCTGGCAGCCTCGTATACAATGTGCCGTCGATCCGCTCCTTGCTTATTAATCAGGCTTCGTCATGTTCAGATGCATTTCCCTGTTGCTGCTGGCCCTGCTCGCTCCGCTGTGCATGGCCCAGGACCACCTGGCCACCGAGCCGCGTACCGGGCTGGTACTATCCGGTGGCGGCGCCCGGGGCCTGGCGCATATCGGCGTACTCAAGCAGATCGAGAAGCTCGACATCCAGTTGCATGCGATCGCCGGCACCAGCATGGGAGCGGTGATCGGCGGCCTGTACGCCGCCGGCTACAGCGCCGACGAGTTGGAGCAGATCGCCCTGGAAATGGACTGGCCGGCCACGCTCAGCGACTCGCCGCTGCGCGAGGACATACCCTACCGGCGCAAGCAGGACGATCGCGACTTCCTGGTCAAGCAGCGGCTGTCGTTCAAGGACGGCAAGCTCAGCTTCCCGCTGGGCATACTGCAAGGGCAGAACCTGGGGCTGGCACTGGAAAGCCTGCTGGTGCATACCAATGACATCGATGACTTCGACCGCCTGCCGATTCCCTTCCGCGCCGTGGCCACCGACATCGCCACCGGCGATGCCGTGGTGTTCAAGAGCGGCCACCTGCCCCAGGCGATCCGCGCCAGTATCGGCCTGCCCGGCTTCTTCGCGCCGGTGATGGTCGATGGACGCATGCTGGTCGATGGCGTGCTGTCGAAGAACCTGCCGGTGGATGTGGCCCGGGAAATGGGCGTGGACCGGGTCATCGTGGTGGATATCGCCACCCCGCTCAAGCCGGCCGAGGATATGCACAGCATCCTCGACATCATGGACCAGACCACCACCCTGCTGACCCGCAACAATACCCAGGAGCAGTTGGCCACCCTGACCGAACAGGACATGTTGCTGCAGCCCGAACTGGGCGAGATCGCCTTCAGCAGTTTCGCCGAGGCCGAGCAGGCGATCGCCGCCGGCGAGCAGAGCCTGCTGCAGGCCGCCGAACTGAACGCCTTCGTCGAGCCGGTCAGCCCGCTGCAGCCAGGCGGCAACCTGGCGCGCAATCGCCCACATCGCCAGCCGATCATCCATGAGATCCGCGTGATCAACAGCGGCAAGGTCGCCGATGAGGTGGTGCGCAGCATGGTCCGCCAGGAACTCGGCGAGCCGTTGAATACCGGCCACCTGGCCAAGGACATGGGCACCATCTACGGCACCGACTACTTCAGCCAGGTGAACTATGAAATCCTCCATGAGGGCGAACACAACACCCTGTTGATCCGCACCCACGGCCGCGAGACCGGCACCGACTACCTGCGCCTGGGGTTGAACCTGGCGGACGATTTCGAGGGCGGCAGCCAGTTCACCATCGGCGCCAGCTTCCGCGTCAATGGCGTCAATCCGCTGGGCGCCGAATGGCTGACCCGCCTGCAACTGGGCGAGCACCAGCAGTTCTACAGCGAGTTCTACCAGCCGCTGGACTACGGCTCGCGCTATTTCGTGGCACCCTTCATCGACGCCGAGGCGCGCAACGTGGAGGTGATCCTGGACAACGACCCGGTCGCCGACTATCGCGTGCAACGCTACGGCGCCGGTATCAACGTCGGCCGGCAGATATCCAACAATGGCGAGGTACGCTTCGGACTGTCGCGCTACGACGGCAAGTCACGTATCCGCGTCGGCGACCCTGAGCAGCCGACCCTGCAGTTCGACGAGGCGTTCTATTCGCTGCAGATCGACCGCGACACCCAGGACAATGTCAACTTCCCCCGCTCCGGCGATACCGCGCGCATTCTCTGGCGCCAGTCCGAACCGGACCTGGGCGCCGACGAGCGCTACCAGCAACTGGAGATCCGCGCCAGCCGGGCCTTCGCCAGCGGGCCGCACAGCCTGCAACTGGGCGCCTTCATCGGGCGTACCGAGGATGATGTCGATGTGGCGCAGAGCAGCTTCATTCTCGGTGGCCTGGGCGAGTTCTCCGGCTTCCGTGAGAACGGTCTGGCCGGGCAGAACTACAATCTGGCGCGGGTGGTGTACTACCGCCGGCTGAATGCCAGCAGCATGCCGCTGACCATCCCGGTGTACCTGGGCGGGACCCTGGAATACGGGCGGGTCTACAACAAGGGCGACGATGCGCTGGATACAGGCTACATGACCGCCGGCAGCCTGCTACTGGGCATGGACACCTTCCTCGGCCCGCTGTTCCTCGGCATCGGCGCCAACCAGGAAGGCGAGCGCGCGGTGTACATGAACCTGGGGCAGACGTTCTGAGCAGCGGCAAATGACGGCAATAGCCGCTCTTCCTGTGGGAGAGGCGCCCCGCCGCGAAGCGGGCTGCCAGCCAGCACTGCCTTGCCGGCCAGTCCCCATCGCCGCGAGGCGCGGCTCCCACACCAACTGATGGGGCTGCGCCGCCTCTCAGCCACTGATCTCCAGCACCAGCGCCGCGCGGATGCAGTGCAGCACGCCCTCTTCCACCGGCTCGTCGAGTTCCTCGGCTACCGCACGCACGCCGGGCAGGTCGTCCTCGGCCTCGTTGAGAAACAGGTCCTGAATGCGCTCCAACTGCCCCGCTGGCAGATCGACCGCGTGGTGCAGTTCGATCTGCCCGGTGCTGATCGCCTGGGCCAGCTTCATGTACACCTGCCTGATCGGCGTGCCGGTCTGCGCCGCGATGTGCGCCGGCTCCATTCCGGCCAGCGCCAGCGCCTGCACTTCCTGGGCCGCATGCACCGGCGCGGCACCCGCCGCGTCGTCGCCCGCCAGCAATACCTGCAGGAAGTCGGCACCGTAGCGCTCCAGTTTATGCGCCCCGACACCACTGACCAGCGCCATGTCCTGCAGGGTGGTCGGGCGCTGGCGCAGCATATCGACCAGTGTCGAGTCGGCGAACACCACGTAGGGTGGCACGCCATGGGACTCGGCCAACCGCTTGCGCAGCGCCCGCAGGTTTTCCCACAGGGGCTTGTCGGCCTCGGCGATGACCGGCTTGTCGCCGGACTTGTGCGGCACCGCTGCCGAACGGGCGATATCCTTGCGCAGCGCCAGTGATTCCTCACCGCGCAGCAACGGTCGGCAGCTGTCGGACAGGCGCAGACTGCCGTAGCCGTCCAGGTCGATCTCCACCAGGCGGCGGGCAATCAGCTGGCGGAACACCGAGCGCCACTCCTGTTCACCCAGTTGCTCGCCGATGCCATAGGTCGACAGGTGCTGATGGCCAGCGCTGCGGATCTTCTCGTTGTCGCGGCCCAGCAGGATATCCACCAGATGCCCGACACCATAGCGCTGGCCGCTGCGATAGACAGTGGACAGCGCCATGCGCGCCGCCTCGCTGCCGTCCCAGGTAGCCACTGGTTCCCGGCAGTTGTCGCAATGCCCGCAGGGCTCATCCAGGGTGTCACCGAAATAGCCGAGCAGCGACTGGCGGCGGCAACTGGTGAGTTCGCACAGTGCCAGCATGGCGTCGAGCTTGTGCCGTTCGATGCGCTTGTGTCGCTCGTCGCCATCGGAGCCGGCCATGATCTGGTTGAGCAGCAGCACATCCTGCAGCCCGTAGGCCATCCAGGCATCGGCCGGCAGGCCGTCGCGCCCGGCACGACCGGTTTCCTGGTAATAGGCCTCGATGCTCTTGGGCAGGTCCAGATGCGCGACAAAACGCACGTTGGATTTGTCGATGCCCATGCCGAAGGCGATGGTCGCCACCATGATCAGGCCTTCCTCGTTGAGAAAGCGCTGCTGGTGCGTGGCACGCAGCTCGGGACTCAGTCCGGCATGGTAGGGCAAGGCCGGCCAGCCCTGGTCGCTGAGCCATTGCGCGGTATCCTCGACCTTCTTGCGCGACAGGCAGTAGACGATGCCGGCATTGCCGCGCTGGTCCTTGAGAAACGCCAGCAACTGCTGGCGCGGCCGGTCCTTGGGCACGATGCGATAGAAGATGTTCGGCCGGTCGAACCCGGAGACGAAGCGTTTGGCCTGTTCCAGCCCCAGGCGCTGGGCAATTTCCTCGCGGGTGCGCTCATCGGCGGTGGCCGTCAGCGCCATGCGCGGCACATCCGGGAACAGCTCGGCGAGCTGGCCCAGTTGCAGGTACTCGGGACGGAAGTCGTGCCCCCACTGGGATACGCAATGCGCCTCGTCGATGGCGAACAGGGCGATGTCCAGGCTCTGCAGGAACTGCAGGGTGCGCGGCTGCAGCAGGCGCTCGGGGGCCAGGTAGAGAAAGTCCAGGTCAGCGCGGCGCAGGCGCTCGGCAATCTCGCGCCGAGCCGACTCGTCCAGCGTGGAGTTCAGCGCCGCGGCACGCAGCCCCAGCTCGTTGAGCGTGGCCACCTGGTCATCCATCAGGGCGATCAGCGGCGAGACCACCACCGCCAGGCCGGGACGCAGCAAACCCGGAATCTGGTAGCACAGCGACTTGCCACCGCCGGTCGGCATCAGTACCAGGGCGTCACCGCCGGTAGCCACCTGATCGATGATGTCAGCCTGGTGCCCGCGAAACTCGCCGTAGCCGAAAATATCCCGCAGCTTCTGTAAGGCTTGCTCGCGCATGATTCTCCTTGCATGATTGCATTCGGGCAGCCGGTATCGGCCAGCACAAAAGGGGCAGATTATATCAGCCCTGGCGAGATTCGCCGTGATGTGCTGCCAGTATTGCCAATGCTTTGGCAAAAACCCGGCCAGGTGCGTACAATGCCGACCATTATCCATGATGAGGTGTAGCCATGTCCTTCGCCGACCAACTCGAGCGCCTGCAGCAGTTTCTCGATGCTGACGATCTGCACGATGAAGCTCTCGATTATCTTGCCGGGCATGGTTATCTGACTGCCCTGTCCATCAGCCCCGCCGAGGTGCCGGAGCAGGAATGGATGTTCGAACTGTTCGCCGAGGAGCCCAAGTACACCGATGACGCCCAGAAGGCCGATATCGAAGGTACCCTGCGCGACCTCAAGGCGCTGATCGAACGCATTCTGGCCAGCGACGAAGAGCTGGAGCCGCCGTGCGAGCTGACCCTGGGCGACGAGCCGGACCTGTCCGACCTGCGCAGCTGGTGCGTGGGCTTTCTCGAAGGCGTATTCCTGCGCGAGGAAGACTGGTTCAGCCAGGATGAGGAAACCGTCAGTGAGCTGCTGCTGCCGATCATGGTCGGCTCCGGCCTGTTCGAGGACCAGCCCGAGTTCGCCGAGATCGCCAAGGATGAGGAAATGGTCCAGGACATGCTCGATCACATCCCCGATGTGCTGACCCAGCTGTACCTGCTGTTCCAGGCCCCGGAAGAAAAAGCCCGTCCGGCACTGCTTGATCCGCGCCACTGAGGCTTGCCCCTGCATCCCCGCCTGCGCACACCGTCATCCTTCGCGCAGGCGGCAGCATTGCTCTCACCCCGTCATCCTTGCTCTCTACCTCGTCATCCTTGGCTCCCTACCTCGTCATCCTTCGCGAAGGCGAAGGATCCAGGGTGCCGGCTGGCTCACAGTGCCCGGTAGATCCTTCGCCTTCGCGAAGGATGACAGGTTTTGGGAAGGATGACGGATTCCGGGAGGGATGGCGGCTTAGGTGAACAGCATGACGGCTTGAGCAAACAGCTCTTTTTCAAGCGAGCTGCTCCCCCGCCTCCACCCAACGCCGCAGCAACGGCATGATGCTGTCCGCCGATTGATATCCCTGGGACAATAGCGCCAGCATGCCATTGCGCTCGGCGAGCAGGGTCGGAAAACCACTGATACCCAGATTGGCAGCCCAGGCGAAATCGGCGGCCACAGCAGTCTGCGCCGCCTCGGCGACGAACGCCCTGGCGAACCTGTCACGGTTGTAACCGGCCTGCTCCGCCAGATCAGCCAGCACCGGACATTGCGTCACATCCTGCGCCTGTGCATAGAAGGCCTGCTGGATATTCCTGACCATCTCCCAGGCCCGCGCGGCATCCAGCTCCCGGGCCACCACCAGCGCCCGGCATGCCGGCTCGGTGTTGTAGATAAATCCAGCCGGCAACGCATCGGGGGTCAGCAAAGGTTGGCCGGTATTGTTCCTGACCGCCTGCCAGTGCTCGGTCAGCGCCTGGCGTGCGGAGTCGGTCATCGGATCGGCGACCCCGGGTCGCAGCCCGCCAGCCACCAGATGCAGGGGCAACTGCGCAAAGGCCAACTGAATGGCATCGATGACCGGAGCGAAGCCCCAGCACCATGAACACATCGGGTCCATCACATAGATCAGGCGCTGGGACATATCGCGGTCTCTCGCTGTGGGTTATCTGGCGTTGGGCGTAGCCAGCTCCGGTGCCAGGCCGATAGGGTGTGGCTGGTTGCGCAGCTTGGCCAGTTCGATTTGCCGCTGGCGCTCCTCGGCCCGGCGGCGGGTCTTCTCCGGCAGGCTGGCATGGCAATGCGGGCAACTGATGCCCTGCTCGTACAGCGGCGAGGCCATGTCCTCGGCCGACACCGGATGACGACAGGCATGGCACTGGTCGAAGGAACCCGGTGCCAGGTCATGACGCACCGTCACCCGGTTATCGAATACGAAGCACTCGCCCTGCCACAGGCTCTGCTCGGCCGGCACCTCCTCGAAGTACTTCAGGATACCGCCCTTGAGGTGGTAGACCTCCTCGAAGCCTTCCTTGAGCATGAAGCTGGAAGCCTTCTCGCAGCGAATACCGCCAGTGCAGAACATGGCCACCTTCTTGTGCTTCTGCGGATCGTACTGCTGACGCACGTAGTCGGGGAACTCACGGAAGGACTTGGTCTGCGGGTCGATCGCGCCCTCGAAGGTGCCGATCGACACCTCATAATCATTGCGGGTATCAATCAGCAGCACTTCGGGATCGCTGATCAGCGCATTCCAGTCCCTGGGCTCGACATAGGTGCCGACCCGCTCGTTGGGGCTGATGCCCGGCACGCCGATGGTGACGATTTCCTTCTTCAGCTTGACCTTGGTGCGGTAGAACGGCATTTCCTCGCAGAGCGACTCTTTCCAGTCCAGGTCGCTCAGGCGTGGATCACGGCGCAACCACTCCAGCAATGCAGCGGTACCTTCGCGGCTGCCGGCGACCGTGCCATTGATGCCTTCCAGCGCCAGCAGCAGGGTACCCTTGACGCCATGCTCCATCATGGTGTCATGCAGCGGCTGGCGCAGGGCTTCGAAATCTTCCAGGGTGACGAACTTGTAGAGCGCCACGACAACGATATGGGACATGCACAACCTCTTGTTCAGTCAGCGCCCGCGTAAAGGGCGTACTTTCAGGGGTGGCAAGTCTAACAAAAAACGCCGGGGCAACGCACCGGCCGTCCCGACTCAGCGATCGGCCTTGCTGCCGCCCATGCAATCGGGGGAGTTCGGTGCCTGGCCGGTAGCTGCCCACTCCGCCGGCGAATAGGTATGCAGGGCCAGGGCATGGATCTGCTGCATCAGTTCACCCAGCACGCGGTACACCGCCTGGTGGCGCTTGACCGCATTCAGTCCGTCGAATTCCTGGCTGACGATGACCAGCTTGAAATGCGACTCCGAGCCGGGCGGCACGGCATGCATGTGGCTTTCGTTGAGCAGTTCCAGATGGATCGGAGCCAGGCTCTGCAGGGCCTGTTCCAGTGCGGATTGTGTAGTGCTCATGCGCATGTCTCCATGAAAAGTTGATTGATTGTAACCGAGCCTGGCCCTACTCCCTATTACCCGCCCTGCCTGTCTGCCGCGCCTCGACCTCAAGCTCCATCTCTTCCACCAGCTGCTCCAGCTGCGGGGCGAGGATCTGCTCGACCCGTTCGCGGGTGATCGCCATCGAGTCCTGGGTCAACTGCGGCAGGTGTTGCAGCAGCTTGCTGCCGGCCGGTGACTGGTAGAAGGCCGCCAACTGTTCGAACTCCTGTTCGGAAAACAGCGGCAGGTACAGATCGACCAGCTCCTCGCGTATCGCCTCCCAGCTCAACTGCGTATCCAGCAATGCCCTGGCGCGCTGGCGATAGTCACGCAGGATGGATTCATACTGCATGGAGCCGCCCATCTGGGCGAAACGCGCGGTCAGCAGTTGCTCGGTCTGGGAATAGATCGGCGCGGTCATGCCTTCGGCATTCGCCAGCTTGAGGAAGCGCTCGGCGCTGGCGCGGTGTGACGCTTGATCGGCATCGGCCAGCGGGGACAGGAGCAGGCAGGCCAGGCTCAGAACGGGCAGCAATCGCATGGACATTGAATCCGCTAAGTGAACAGACACCTATACTGGCAGGTCAGAGACTCATTCTCCAGCCACGGGAGCGATCATGAACACACGCATTGAATCGGACAGCATGGGCGACATCGAGGTGCCGGCGGACCGCTACTGGGGCGCCCAGACCCAGCGCTCGCTGCACCACTTCGCCATTGGCGAGGAGCGCATCCCTCTGGCGGTGGTGCATGCCCTGGCGTTGATCAAGAAAGCCGCGGCACTGACCAACCAGCAGCTAGACAACCTGCCGCCGGAGGTAGTGCAGCTGATCGCCCGGGCCGCGGACGAGGTCATCGCCGGCCAGCTCGACGGACACTTTCCGCTGTCGGTATGGCAGACCGGCAGTGGCACCCAGAGCAACATGAACATCAACGAGGTGATCGCCAACCGCGCCAACGAGTTGGCCGGCCAACCGCGCGGCAGCAAGGCGCCGGTCCATCCGAACGATCACGTCAACCGCGCGCAGAGTTCCAACGACACCTTTCCCAGCGCCATGCACGTGGCGGCGGCGACCCAGGTCCGGCAACAGCTGGTACCGGCAGTGCAGGCCCTGCGCGACAGCCTGGATGAGCAGGCCCGGCGGCATGCCGAGCTGATCAAGATCGGCCGCACCCACCTGATGGATGCCACGCCGGTGACCTTCGGTCAGGAGCTGTCAGCCTTCGTCGCGCAACTGGACATGGGCCTGCAGGCGCTGGAGCAGGCCCTGCCGGGGGTGTTCGCCCTGGCCCAGGGCGGCACCGCAGTCGGCACCGGACTGAACGCTCCGCCGCGTTTCGCCGGGCTGCTGGCCGAGCAGGTCGCCAGTCTCAGTGGCCTGCCCTTCACCAGTGCCGACAACAAGTTCGCCGCACTCAGCGGCCATGAACCTTTGGTACAGCTGCATGGCGCCTGCAAGCAATTGGCGGTGACCCTGATGAAGCTGGCCAACGACCTGCGCCTGCTCGGCAGCGGTCCGCGCGCGGGCTTTGCCGAGGTCCGGCTGCCGGCCAACGAGCCAGGCAGCTCGATCATGCCCGGCAAGGTCAATCCGACGCAGTGCGAGGCGCTGTCGATGATCGCCTGCCAGGTGCAGGGCAACGATGTCACCCTGGGCATGGCGGCCAGCTATGGTCAATTGCAATTGAATGTGTTCAAGCCGGTGATCATCCATACCCTGCTGCAATCGGTGCGGCTGCTCACCGATGGCTGCGACAGCTTCCGCCGGCACTGCGTGGAGGGTATGCAACCCGATGTCCAGCGCATGCGTGAACATCTGGACAACAGCCTGATGCTGGTCACCGCGTTGAACCCGGTGATCGGCTATGACAAGGCCGCCGAGATTGCCAAGAAGGCCTATGCCGAAGGCACATCGCTGCGCCAGGCAGCGCTGAGCCTCGGCTATCTGGACGAGCAGGCCTTCGACCAGGCGGTACGGCCGGAGGCGATGCTGTAACCGGCGGCTACTCCAACGGCGGGCTGATGGCCAGCCGCCGCAAGCGGCGGCTCTTGAGCTTCTGCAGCAGACTGGGCGCCAGGGCGATCAGTGCCGAACCGGAAACCACCAGCAACGCGCCGAGGTAGGCCAGGCTGTTGAGCAGCTCGGGCTTGATCACCGCCGGCCACAGCAGCGAACCCAGTGCCACCAGGGCGAAGGTGAACAGCGGCGTAGTCGCCACCGTCGCGCTGACCCGTGATGCCTCCCAGTGCACCAGCGCCTCGGCGAAGGCGCCGTAGGCCACCAGGGTGTTCAGGCAACAACCAAGCAGCAGCCACAACTGCAGTTGGCTGAGCTGCAGTATCTGGCCGGGCGTGGCCAGCGGCGTGATCAGCAAGGCGCAGGCCAGGTAGATCACCATCATGATGGTGACCGACGACCAGATGGTCAGCAGTTGCTTCTGCGCCAGGCCGTACAACGCCCAGGCGAACGCCGCGGCCAGGGTGATGAGGATACCCAGGGTGTAGTCGCTCAGCTGGGTGAACAGCTCCACCAGGCGCTGGTTGAAGAACAGCCCGAAACCGAGCAGCAGAGTCAGCAGACCGAGCAACTGGCCGATACCGAAGCGCTCCTTGAACACCAGCATGCTGCCGAGCATCAGCATGATCGGTGCGATCTGGATCATCAGCTGCATGGTGCCGGGGGTCAGCTTGTCCAGGGCCAGCACGTACAGCACATAGTTGAAGGCCAGTCCGAGCACCGATACCAGCAGCAGCCAGCGATTGCGCGTGGACAGTGCCCGAATCGATGGCAGCCGCCGGCGAGCCGACAACCACAATAGCAGCACCACGCCGGAGGACAGCATGCGGTACCAGGACACAGTGAAGGCATCCATGCCATTGAGCACTTCCTTGAGCATGATCGGCAACACGCCCCACAGGGAGGTGGTGGTCAATGCCAATAGAAATCCGTACAGCCAGCGACCGGATGCGACGTGCATGAGTATTCTCGAAATGCGGGGAGGGAGGTGAAGGGCTCTATTGTAGAGCCACGCAGCGGTACTGAACAGCAGTCGGGCCAGCATATCCCGTGGCAACTACGGCCAACAGACATGTAGCCAATCGTTCTAACAGGACGTCATACATGTTCTAGCATGGAGGAACAGGCCGGTAAATCGAATGTCACATGCATTGCGGTCAACCGGTTCGAACCCATACAATCGAATCAGCGCTCTATCCGACGCTGACCGCCGGGCAACTTACAAAGACGCCCGCACAGAAAAATAAAAGGTGGTACTTATGAAATTCGATATTCGGGCCAAATTGCCCAGTGTTGCCCTGGTCTTTCTCGCTACCTGGCTGTTGCTGATTCTGCCCAATAT
This sequence comes from Halopseudomonas xiamenensis, assembly GCF_014219065.1. Taxonomy (GTDB): domain Bacteria; phylum Pseudomonadota; class Gammaproteobacteria; order Pseudomonadales; family Pseudomonadaceae; genus Halopseudomonas; species Halopseudomonas xiamenensis. Next base: position 174,207 of record NZ_JACLGO010000001.1, on the reverse strand, counting down.
GGGGTGACGCCCGTTTCACGGTTACAATAGCCGGCTTCAGTATGCGCCGGAGATCCCGTGAAAACCTCACCATCCTTTGCAGAGTTGAGCTGGTCCGATGACGGACAGCCCTTTTCCACACACTTCGGCGATGTGTACTTCTCCCGTGAGTCGGGCCTGGACGAAACCCGCCATGTGTTCCTGCAGCACAATGAGCTGGACCAGCGTTGGGCCGCCCTGCCCCCCGGCGCCAGCTTCTGCATCGGCGAAACCGGCTTCGGCACCGGTCTGAATTTTCTCTGCGCCTGGCAGCGCTGGGAGCAACTGGCGCCAGCCGACGCCCGGCTGCATTTCATCAGCAGCGAAAAATACCCGCTGAGCAGCCAGGACATGCACCGCGCCCTGGCCCTGTGGCCGGAACTGCAGCCTTGGGCCGAGCAGTTGCTGGCGCAGTACAGCGACCTGGCGCCCGGCTGGCAGCAGTTTTCCCTGGCGGCGGGCCGGGTCACCCTGACCCTGCTGGTCGGTGACCTGCTGGACACCCTGCCGCAACTCGATGCACCAATCGACGCCTGGTTCCTCGATGGCTTCGCCCCGGCGAAGAATCCCGACATGTGGCAACCAGCGCTCTACCAGCAGATGGCCCGACTGTCCCGGGCCAGTGCCACGGTAGCCACCTTCACCAGCGTCGGCGATGTGCGCCGCGGACTGCAGGCCGCCGGCTTCGACATGCGCAAGGTCAAGGGCTATGGGCGCAAGCGCGAGATGCTCTGCGGGCGACTGCCGAGCCCGCCGCAAGCCACCTGGACACCGCCCTGGTATCAACGACCCGACACGCCATCAGGCGAGCGCAGCGCTCTGGTCGTCGGCTCCGGACTGGCCGGCTGCAGTACCGCCTTTGCCCTGGCCCGGCGTGGCTGGCAGGTCACCGTCATCGAGCGGCATGCCACGGCCGCCGCCGAGGCTTCCGGCAACACCCAGGGCATCCTGTATTGCAAACTGTCGCCACACCAGACGCCCTTGTCACGCTTCGTTCAGGCCAGCTACGCCTATTGCCTGCGCCTGCTGCATGACCTGCTGCCCCAGGGTGACGGTAACTGGGCAGCCTGCGGCGTGCTGCAATTGAGCACCGACGACAAGGAGCGCCAGCGGCAACTGGCGCTGGCCGACCAGGGCTACCCGCACAGCTTCCTGCACAGTGTCGATGTCGAACAGGCCAGTGCCCTGGCCGGCGTGGCTGTGCAGCAGCCTGGCCTGTTCTTTCCCGGCGCTGGCTGGGTCAACCCACCCAGCCTGTGCCGGGCGTTGCTGCAGCATCCCAACATCCGCCTGCTGACCAACAGCGATGCCCTGCAACTGCAGCAGCGCGACCAGCACTGGCACGCACTGGACGCCCGCGACCAAACCATCGCCAGCGCCAGCGTGGCAGTGATCTGCAGCGCCGCCGACAGCCAGCGCTTCGAACAGAGCAGTCAGCTGCCGCTCAAGGCGATTCGCGGGCAGATCACCGAACTGCCCGCCACCGCGCACAGCCGGCACCTGCGTACCGTGCTGTGCGCCGAGGGCTATATCTCGCCGGCGCGCCATGACCGGCACCACCTGGGAGCCAGCTTTCGTTTCGATCGACTGGATACCGAGCCCAGCGCCGAGGAAAACCTCAGCAACCTGGCGCTGCTGGACAAGCTGTCGCCGGCACTGGCCGTAGCCCTGCAGCCACAACAGGACCCGCAGGCACTGGCGGCACGCGCTGCGCTGCGCTGCACCTCGCCGGACTACCTGCCGCTGATCGGACCACTGGCCGATGCACAGGCCTTCGACAGCGACTATGCGGTACTGGGCAAGGACGCCTCGAAGCAACCACAGACCCCGACCCGCTGGTACCCGGGCCTGTACATCAATGCCGGGCATGGTTCACGCGGGCTGGTCAGTTGCCCGCTGAGCGGCGAGCTGATCGCCGCCTGGATCGGCGGGGAACCCCTGCCCCTGCCCCGCGATGTGGCCTGTGCGGTACACCCCAATCGCTTTCTGCTGCGCCAGTTGATCCGCGGGCGCTAGGGCCGATTGGCGTTTCAGCCGAACAGCGCCATACCACCGTCATACAGCAGCTTGCAGCCGGTGATGAACAGGAAGATGTAGCACAGCTGGTAGATCAGTTCCTGGTTGGTGCGCTGCAGCATCCAGAAGCCCAGGCGGATGCCGATGGGCGCCAGCGGCAATAGCACCAGGGCGGTCAGCAGGTTGCCACTGTCGAACTGGCCGAGCTGGATGTAGGCCGGGACCTTGGCCAGGTTCACCACCGCGAAGAAGACCGCGATGGTGCCCATCAGCAGCGTCTTGTCCAGCTTCTGCGGCAGCAGGTAGACGTTGATCGGTGGTCCGCCGGCATGGATGCCGAAACTGGTGAAACCCGCCACCATGCCCCAGAACCCACCGCGCCAGACGCTGACGCCGCGCACCGGCGGCTCGCCCCGGCGCAGCCAGATGTTCAGGGTAAAGGCGACGGCGATCACCCCGATCATCAGCTGGATATGCGCATCGCTCATCCAGCTGAAACTCAGCCAGGCCAGCAGCGTGCCGACCAGTGCCGCCGGCACTATGATGCGCAGGTTGGGCTTGCTCCAGCGGCCACGGAAGGTACGCAGCGCCACCAGGTCCATGGTGCACAGGATCGGCAGCAGAATGGTCGCCGCCTGTTGCGGCGGCATGACCAGTGACATCAGCGGCACCGAGAGAATGGCGATATTGCCGCCGAATCCACCCTTGGCGATGCCGTAGAGCAGGACCGCAGGGATGGCGCACAGATAGAACAGAGGATCGGTAATCATCGCAACCAGAGGGCGTATCGGAAAAACCGCCAGTGTATCATTGACCCATCATCACCTGACTGTCATCCGGGAAGTAGACCTCATGCTGATACCCCACACCCTGCTCGACCCCGAGACCTTCTTGCGCCTGCTGGAGGATTTCGTCACCCGCGATGGTACCGACAACGGTTATGACGCCAGCCTGGAACAGCGTGTCGAACGCCTGCGGCGTCTGATCGAGCGCGGCGAGGTGCTGATCGTGTTCCATCCCGAAAGCGGCGATACCAGCCTGGCTCACCGCCGCGATGTGCCGGCCGAGCTGCTGCAGGACGCCGGCACAGGACAGGATTGATGGCGCAGCTGCCCTGCTTCAGGGTGACGCACCGCGGCCAGGACGCTTGGAGGATCACCAGCGAAGGACTAATATAGGGGTCTTTACACCCCCTTGCGGGTCTGACGAGGTAAACGATGAAACTGCTCTCCCCCGTGATTTTTGCCGCCCTGCTGGCCAGCGCCGCCACAGCATCGGCCCAGACCGTCATCTGTACACCAGAAGAAGCCCTGAAGAAGGCCGAAGAAACCGCCGTGACCATCAACCGCATCGCTGCCGGTAACCCGGAGAAGGCAGCCCGCCTGCATGAGCAGCTCAAGGCACTGCAGGAGCGTGACCCCACCCAGAGCCATCATGGCGCCTGTGAAGCCTATGATCGCATCATCCATGAGCTTGAAGAGAAGAATGCCGCTGGCGGCATCTGAGCGGCATCAGCACCGAGCGGCTTCCCGGTGAACCGGGCAAGCCGCTGAGTGAAACAGCTACCCCTCACCCGATCAGCGTTCTCCCGGCCAGCGCATGGGCCAGGGTCCCCCCATCGATGAATTCCAGCTCGCCCCCCAGCGGTACACCATGGGCGATGCGTGACACCCTGATACCCTGTGGCTTGAGCAGACTGGCGATGTAGTGCGCGGTGGCCTCGCCCTCGACGGTCGGGTTGGTCGCCAGGATCACCTCATCCACCGCACTGTCCTCGACCCGTTCGAGCAGGGCGGGAATGCCGATCTCCTCCGGGCCCAGTCCATCGATGGGCGACAGATGGCCCTTGAGCACGAAGTAGCGGCCACGAAAACTGCCGGCCATCTCCACTGCCCAGACATCCGCCGGGCTCTGCAGTACACACAGCAGGCTGTCATCGCGGCGCGGGTCGGCGCACAGCTCACACACCTCACTCTCGCTGAGGGTCCGGCAGCGGCTGCAATAGCCTACCCCGTCCATCGCCGACTCCAGCGCATGGGCCAGGCGCCGGCCCGCCTCGCGGTCACGTTCGAGCAGGTTCAGGGCCATGCGCTGGGCGGTTTTCGGCCCGACACCGGGCAGGCCACGCAGCGCATCGATCAATTGGCGAATCAGCGGACTGAAACTCATACCGATATGGGCGCTCTGCTCAGAAGGGCATCTTGAAACCGTCGGGCAGATTCATCCCCGCGGTCATGCCGGCCATTTTCTCCTGATTGTGCTTTTCCAGCTTGCGCACCGCATCGTTGATGGCGGCGGCGATCAGGTCTTCCAGCACATCCTTGTCCTCGCTCATCAGGCTGTCGTCGATGTTGACCCGGCGCACATCGTGGCGCCCGGTCATGACCACCGACACCAGGCCGGCACCGGACTGACCGGTGACCTCGGCATTGGCCAGTTCTTCCTGCATCTTCTGCATCTTTTCCTGCATTTGCTGGGCCTGCTTCATCAGGCCTGCCATGCCACCTTTCATCATGGTTCTATCCTCGAAAAGTTATTCAAGCGTCTACCGGGCGGATACTGTCTGCACAGATCTGCGCCGCGAAATCAGTGATCAGAGCCTGCACCAGGGGGTCGCCCTGGATGCTGGCCTCGGCTTCCTTCTGCCGTGCCACACGCCGCCGTGCAGCGGCCACGGCCGGTGTCTCCTGGTCGGGGGCCTGCACCACCACCTCGAGCGTCAGCGCCTGGCCCTCCAGCTCGACGATGGCATTCTGCAGACGCAGGCGGTGGTTTTCGTTGTACAGCGCGCTGTGTCCGGGGTCCAGGTGCAACCGCCAGATGGCATTGTCATTGCTGACCAGTTGGCAGTGGGCGGCGATACTCTGGGTCAGACCGGCCACCCCCAGGCGCGGATAAATTTCCAGCCAGTACGCCGCCAGGCCGGTAGCCGGCGGCAGGTCACTGACCTCGTCCTGCTCGGCCACTATCGACTCGGCGGCAATCTCCTCTGCCGGTTGCCAGTCACCCAGGTACTGCTCAACATCCAGTTCGTCATCGCCGGTATCCGGGTCGAAGCTGTCGTCCGGCGGCGGCCCCTGCAGCCACTCTGGTGGCTCGTCTGCGGCGGGGTCCTGGGGTGGTTTGACCGGCGTAGCCGAGCGCAGCGGCTGCACCGAGGCCGGCGCGGAAACCGCTTCCGGAGCCTCGACGACCGCTGCTGGCCGCGCCGCTGGCTCAGGAGCCGGCGGCGGCTGGGTATCGACGGCAGCAGGCACGGACGGGGCTGGTATGGCCGCGGGCTGCGGCGCACTGGCGACAATGGCGGGCTCGGCGGCAGGCGATGCCTGCGTTGCCGGCCGCTCTGCCGCGGAATCAGCCCTGGCCTGGCTGATCCCGGTGGGCTTTCCCGGGTCGCTGTCCGCTACCGGTGGGGTTATCGGCGTGGCCTGCGGTGGCTGCTGCACGCTGCCGGGCGGAGCGGCGTTGCCGCTGTGCTGCAGCGTACCGGGACGGAATGCCAGCATGCGCAACAGCGCCATTTCAAAGCCACCACGCGGGTCCGGTGCCAGCGGCAGATCACGACGACCGTGCAGCGCCAGTTGATAGAACAGCTGGACATCCTCGGCGCTGATGCGCCCGGCCAGCTCCAGCACCCGTTGCTGATCACCGAGACTGTTGTCCGCCGCCTCCGGCAATACCTGGGCAATGGCCACCCGCTGCAGGGTGGAGATCAGCTCGGCGAGCACACCGGCAAAATCGGCGCCCTGCTCCGCCAGTTCGGCCACCGCCGCCAGTAGCGCCCGGGCGTCGCCGGCAGCCAGACCATTGAGCAGGCCGAACACCTGGCCGTGATCGATGGTACCGAGCATGCTGCGCACGTCCGGCGCCTTCAGCTCGCCATTGCCGAAGGCAATGGCCTGGTCGGTCAGGCTCAGGCCATCGCGCATGGAACCATCGGCGGCCCGACCGAGCAGCCACAGCGACTCCTCGTCGAAGGGTACCTGCTCTTCGGCCAGCACATGGCGCAGGTGCTCGACGACCTTTTCCGGCAGCATGTTCTTCAACGAGAACTGCAGGCAGCGCGACAATATGGTGACCGGCAGCTTCTGCGGGTCGGTAGTCGCCAGCAGGAACTTCACATGCGCCGGCGGCTCCTCCAGGGTCTTGAGCAGGGCATTGAAACTGTGGCTGGAGAGCATGTGCACTTCGTCGATCAGGTAGACCTTGAAGCGCCCACGAGTTGGCGCGTACTGCACGTTGTCCAGCAGCTCGCGGGTATCTTCGACCTTGGTACGGCTGGCCGCATCGACCTCGATCAGGTCGACGAAACGCCCTTCATCGATTTCCCGGCAGGCCGAACAGACGCCGCACGGCTCCGAACTGACGCCCGCCTCGCAATTCAGGCATTTAGCCAGAATCCGCGCAATGGTGGTCTTGCCGACGCCCCGGGTGCCGGTGAACAGATAGGCATGGTGCAGACGATTGTGATCCAGTGCATTGATCAGGGCCTGCAACACGTGGGTCTGGCCGACCATCTCACGAAACAGGCGCGGACGCCATTTGCGGGCTAATACCTGGTAACTCATCGGGGGCTGCTGTCCGGTGTCATTTGCAAGCAGCTACTGTACCGCAAAGAGGCCGGTGAATGCGAGATGCACTCCCCGGGATGCGCAGGCAGAACCTCACCAACCGGGACGGCAGCGCCGCCCCGGTCGCATCGTCTCAGTCCTGTACGTAATCGTTGAATATCAGTGAGATACGGTGGCTGGATGAAGCCCAGTTGGGCACATTCAAACGTTGCGGGTTATCGGTGTCGCCACGCGGCGCGCTGACCACCGAGATGCTACCGTCAACCGGTGTGCTGGCCGGCATGTAGACGTCCACACCCCACTGGAATGGCTGATCCGGGAAATAAGGCAGCGGGTCGCCAGTGGTCAGCGCCGGCGTGGCCTGGTCATCATGCACGTGGATGCCGATTCTGCCGCTGCCGATGGCCGGGGTAATGATATCCACCGCCGGCTGGTCTCCCCACAGCGCGCTGGTGGTGGAGATTTCCAGGATGTCATTGTCCGCTCCGCGATCTCCCCACCATTCCATGTCGCGGCTGATGACCAGTGCCGCATGGTCATCGCTGACCTGGGTATTGTTTTCGATCTCGGAACCGGCGGGCGAGGTATTCAGCCGCACGAACCGGCTGTCGCGGATCAGCGGCTGACGATAGAAGTGGTGATCCGCCCGCCCCGGACGCAGCAGGTGGAATTCGTAATACGCCTGCGGGTCCAGCCGGACCGGCCCCCACTCGCCGTTGCTGGCTATGTTGAAGCTGGCCAGTGGCTCGCTGTCGATGCGCTCGCCGGTATCCCGTTCCACTTCCCACACCTGCAGCGTGGTGCCACTCGCCCCGCTGTTGGCGGGAAAGTACACCGCCCGGCCGGAGATATCCACGTCACCGCGCTGCGGCAGAATGCTGCTGCGCTCAGGCCACCATTACGGGCCAGCATGACATCAGCCAACGAGGCAGTGCTGTATTCGAACGCAAGGATATGATCATCAGGATAGCCATTGCTGGCAAAGCGCATGGCCTGGCTCTGGTACTGGGAGGCGGAGCCGGCGGTGCCATGCACGAAGATCAGCGGCAGAATGCGTTCTTCGTCGATATCGGGCATTTTCGGGCCACCCGGCCAGGACACGCGATCTGAACCGGAGCCGCCAAGACAACCAGACAGCAGCGCCGTACCGAACAGCAGGAGCAGTGGGAGACACCATGACCGGCGGCTCCGGGTTGGGATATTGTCCATGGAACTGACCTTCTTGTTGTTATACGAAGTCTGGGGTTATTTGCCCCAATGACTTTAGACCAGCCAGTCAGCTTCTGCCATAAACCGGTTTTGTCTCAGCACAACACAGGAACAGGATTCATCTCGACCAGGCGTGATCGACAGAAATGACCAGGAGGATGTTGGAGAACCGCTGGAGAAATTGGCGTTACTACAAGATGGGTGGCAACCCTGCCAGCCACACCCCGGCACACGATATAACCGCTGCGGCTGCTCCCTTCCGGGCCTGACCGGGTTCACGGCGAATCGTTGCGAGGGGACCGACAGGGTCACCATAACGTGCCCGGCAGATGCGGGCCGCGCTATTGTAACGGCTTGCGCGCAAGTTACAACCACAAATAGCATTCGATGCATGGGCAGACGTTGCGACCCTGCGCCGCGGCCATCCTGCCTGGTTATAATCGGGGCATATTCCTGCCGGAGACCACCCCATGCAACCCGAAGACCTGCAATTGCTGGTCAGCCGCGAAATGCCCTATGGCAAGTACAAGGGCCGGCTGATCGCCGACCTGCCCGGCCACTACCTCAACTGGTTCGCCCGCGAGGGCTTTCCCCAGGGCGAAATCGGCCGCCTGCTGCAGTTGATGCAGGAGATAGACCACAACGGCCTGTCGGCGCTGCTCGACCCGTTGCGCAGCAAACCACCAGTCAGGCGCCAATGAACAGGGCAATCATCAGCGGGATGCTGAACAGCGCCACCAGGGTGCTGAGCAAGGCGCTGCCGGCGACCTGGGCCGGTTCCAGGTCGAGCAAGGTGGCGATGACCACGGTATTGGCGGCGATCGGCGTGATCGAGACGAGGAAAATCGCCTGGTACACCTGCCGGTCGTAGAGTTGCGGACCCTGGCTGTCCAGCCACCAGAACAGCAGTGCCACCAGCGGCCAGGTGATGAACTTGCCGAAGAACGCCAGTGCGGTGAAGCGCAGGTTACCCGCCAGCCCGCGGAAGCTGAGAATGCTCATGCCGATGATCATCATGCCGAACACGCTGTAGGCACCGCGCAGGTTGTCGAACAGCGGCTCGAACAGCGCCGGTATGCCGATCCCGCCGAGGTTCAGCGCCACCGCCAGGAAGAAACCGTACAGCGACGGCAACCGACTCATCTTGCGCAGGCAGTCAGCCACGCTGTAGCGCCCGCGCGCCGCCAGGTAGAAGCCCACCGAGTTCTCATACAGCACGGTACCGAGCATGCACAGGATGTAGATGCTCAGGCCCTGCTCGCCGAACAGCAGCAGCGCCACGGGTATGCCCAGGTAACCGGTATTGCCGGTACCCACCGCCAGCGGAATCAGGTTGGCGCTGGCGTCACCCACCCAGCGCCGGGCCAGCAATAGGTGCGCATAGCCGATCAGTGAACACAGGCCAAGGATCAGGAACGGCAGCGCGATCACCTCCGGTGACAGCGGCGCGCGCATTACCCCGGCGAACACCACCGAGGGCGTGATGATATACATCATGATGCCGGCGATATGGCTGCCGCGGGCCTGCGGGAAGCGCCCGGCAAGCCAGCCCAGGATCACCGTCACATACAGCGGCAGCAGTTTGTACAGCAGAGTCAGCGCTGCAGTCATGAAGCCCCTCGCATGATCCTCCCCGGGTTGCCGAGAATATAGTCAACCAGCAACCGCATCGGATTCGCCAGCCTGCTTCCAGACCAGCCCTGTCCTGAAAACCGCATTTGTATCAACCGGTTTTTCCATGCAAAAAAAATCGGTCGCGATGATAACATTCATCATCACATTTTTTTCTAGGCCTGATCATACATGGAAATAATGAATAGTCTGTTCGTGGTCTGCGCCGGACTGCTGACCATCAGCATTCTGGCCAGCTCGATGTCTTCCAGACTGGGTATTCCCTTGCTGCTGGTGTTCCTGGTCGTCGGCATGCTGGCCGGCGAGGACGGTCTTGGCGGGCTGGCTTTCGACAATACCGATACGGTTTATGTCGTCGGCAGCCTGGCGCTGGCCATCATCCTGCTGGATGGCGGCATGCGCACACGGGCGGAGAACTTCAAGATTGCGCTGGCTCCCTCACTGTCTCTTGCCAGTTTCGGCGTTCTCATCAGTGCAGTGGTAACCGGCATGGCGGCGACCTGGTTACTCGATCTGCACTGGATGGAGGGATTGTTGCTCGGCTCCATCGTCGGTTCCACCGATGCCGCTGCGGTCTTCTCCCTGCTGCAGGGCAAGGGGCTGAACCTGAAGAAGCGGGTCAGTGCGACACTGGAAATCGAGTCCGCATCGAACGACCCCATGGCCATCTTTCTGACCATCACCCTGGTCGAAATGCTTGCCTCGGGACAGACCAGCTTCACCTGGTCCTTCCTGCTGATGTTCATTCAGCAGTTCGGTATCGGCGGTATCTGCGGTGTGGCTGGCGGCCTGTTCCTGACCTGGCTGGTCAACCGGATGACGCTGGATACCGGCCTCTACCCACTGCTGATCACCGCCGGGGCGATACTGGTTTTCTCTCTGACCAACCTGCTGGGGGGCAGCGGCTTCCTCGCCATTTTCATCACCGGGCTGGTGCTGGGCAATCGCAAGCTGCGCAATCTGCAGAACATCCTGCACATGCAGGATGGTATGGCCTGGCTCAGCCAGATCGGCCTGTTCCTGATGCTCGGCCTTCTGGTGACACCTTCGGAGATGCTGAATATTGCCCTGCCTGCCCTGGCCGTGGCCTTTTTTATCATCCTGGTGGCACGCCCTGTGGCCGTCCTGGTCTGTATCGCCCCGTTTTCCTTCTCCTGGCGCGAACGCCTGTTCATCAGTTGGGTTGGCCTGCGCGGTGCCGTACCTATCATGCTTGCCATATTTCCCCTGGTTGCAGGCCTGGAGCAGGCACAACTGCTATTCAACGCCGCCTTCGTCGTGGTGCTGGTATCCCTGTTGCTGCAAGGGGCCAGCCTGCCACTCGCCGCCCGACTATGCGGCGTGGAGATTCCACCCAGCCCCGAGCCGTTGCATCGCACCAGCCTGGATATGTCAGTGGAAAGCGATTATGAGCTGATGGTCTACCAGCTGACGCAAACAAAATGGTGTATCGGCATGCAGCTGCGCGATCTGAAAATGCCAGCGGATACCCGCATCGCCGCGGTTTTCCGCCGCAAGCAACTGCTCCATCCGTCGGGCAGCACCCGGCTTGAGCTGAGCGATGTGCTCTGCGTCATCGGTCGCGCCAAAGACCTGCCTACCCTGTCCAAGCTATTCAGCACAGTGAATACACCCCGCCACCTGGCCAACCAGCATGTCTACGGTGATTTCATTCTGGACGGCGGTGCCCTGCTGAAAGATATCGGCCAGTTCTATGGTTTCGAAGTACCTGCCGAGATGCACAAGCAGACCCTGGCCGGTTTCTTTGAACGGCAATTTGGCGGCTACCCAGTGCTGGGCGACAGCATACATTGGCAAGGGATGACCTGGACGGTAGCGGAAACCGAGGGCGAGAATGGGTGGATCAGCAAGGTTGGATTGAAAATGGACAAGGCCAGGATAAAAAAGGCCGAAAGCAGCGATCCCGCAGCATGAGGTGTCCCAATGAGCACAGCAGCAGTGAACATCAGTCAGGCTGCCAAGGCCACCGGCCTGACGCCACGCATGATCAGACACTATGAAAGCATCGGACTGCTCGCCGGTACCGCGCGCACCGCGGCGGGCTACCGGCTGTTCAGCGAGCAGGACCTGCACACCCTGCGCTTTATCCAGCGCGCACGCAGCCTGGGCTTTTCCATCGACCAGATCAGCCAGTTGCTGGCCCTGTGGCAAGATCGCGAGCGCAGCAGCGCTACGGTCAAGGCCCTGGCACGCCAGCATCTGCAGGAGCTGGAAGACAAGATCGCCGGCCTGCAGTCCATGCACGACAGCCTGTCACAATTGGCCAGTTGCTGCTTGGGCGACGAGCGCCCGGACTGCCCGATCCTCGAGCGACTGGCCGACAGCGAGCAGCCGCTGAGCCACTGACCATGACGCCGGCGCTTCAGGCAGCACCGGCACGGCGGTTCCACGGCATTTTCTGCAGCAGCCGGGCCATGCCGCAAAACCCGGAAACCCCGGCGAACACCAGCCCGGCGCCGACGAACCCGGACAGCAGGAACAGCCACGGCGAGACCGTATAGCCCAGCACTACCCCCAGCAGCACCAGCGAGCCGGCACCTATCTGCACCTGGCGCTGCAGCTCCAGCGGCTGGCTGCGATCGGTCTCGACCTGCAGGCCGGCCTGCTTCCAGGCATCCAGGCCACCTTCGAGCATATAGGCCTCGCAACTGACGCAGCCGGCCAGCTGCACGGCATTCATCCTGGTGCGCTGGCCGCCACGGCAGTGATAGATCACCGCGCTGGCACCGGCCAGCGGTTGCTGGGCGCTGGCGAGCTGTTCGACCGGCATGTGCCGCGCCCCGGCAATGTGTTCCCGGGCGTATTCATCCGCGGCGCGGATATCCACCAGCACCGCGCCCTGTTCCAGCAGCTGGCGCGCCGCCTGGGGCGATATCGAGGTCAGGGCCATGTGTTCGTCTCCTGTGGCAATTCATGGGCAATACATGTCCTTGAGCAGGGCCAGCAGGCGTTCCACATTGGGGTCGGCGATGCGGTAGTACAGAGTCTGCGCCTCCCGCCGGTAGCTCACTACCCCCTCCTCGCGCATCTTCGCCAGATGCTGGGACAGCGCCGACTGGCTCAGGTCGATCTGACCGAGCATGTCCCCCACCGTCATTTCTCCGTGGCCGGCCAGCAGGCACAGCACCAGCAGACGACGTTCGTTACCGACCGTGCGCAGCAACGCCGTGGCCCGCGCCACCCCCTGTGCGAAGAACTCCGCATCCTTCTCGCTCAAAGACATATGAACCTATTTTATAAACATCTAATTTAGATTAATCTAATATTAATGAATTCACAAGCATCACTCAGGAACAACCATGTCCAGCAGTCCTCACATCCAGTCCTTTTTCGATCCCGCGACCAACACCATCAGCTACCTGGTCGCCGATCCAGCCAGCAGGCAGGCCGCCATCATCGACCCGGTACTCGACTATGACCCCGCCAGCGGCAGGATATCCACTTGCAGCGCCCAGCGCATACTCGATGCGGCCCGCGCCGATGATCTGCAGCTGGCCTACATCCTGGAGACCCACGCCCACGCCGACCATCTGAGCGCCGCCGACTGGCTGCGCCAGCAAACCGCTGCGCCAGTGGCCATCGGTGAACATATCCGCCAGGTACAGGAGATCTTCGGCGACCTGTTCCACCTGCAGGACCTGACCGCCGATGCCGGGGATTTCGACCTGCTGTTGCAGGACGGCCAGATTCTTCCCCTCGGCACCCTGCAGATAGAGGTCCTGCATACACCCGGACATACGCCGGCTTGTGTCTCCTATCAGATGGGGGATGTGGTGTTCGTCGGCGATACGCTGTTCATGCCCGATTATGGCACTGCCCGGGCCGATTTTCCCGGTGGGGATGCACGCAGGCTGTACCGCTCGATACAGCGTTTGTTGGCATTGCCACCGAGTACCCGGCTGTTCCTGTGCCACGACTATACAGGCTCACAGCGCGACCGGCATCTCTGGGAAACCACGGTTGCCAGCCAGCGGGAGGAGAATGTGCATGTGCGCACGGGTATCAGCGAGCAAGCGTTCGTTGCCCTGCGCGAGCAGCGTGACGCCGGCCTTGCGGCGCCGGCCCTGCTGTTGCCATCGATCCAGGTCAACATCCGCGCCGGGCGCCTGCCACCAGCGGAAGCCAACGGCACCCGCTACCTGAAGATCCCGCTGCGCCTCAGCGCAGGTAATTGAACAGGTTCAGGCCGCTGATCTTGACGAAGCTCTGCTGCGCGGCCTCCAGCACTATGCTCTGCATGCTCAGGCGGCTCAGCGCCTCGGCATAGTCCAGGTCTTCCAGACCGGATTGCACCTGGGTATTGATCAGCGTGGCCTCATCGTTTTCCAGCATGGTCGACTCGATCACGTTGAGACGCGCGCCCAGGCTGGTCTGCACGCCCAGTACCTGATCCTTGGCATTGTCGATATTCTGCAGACTGATGGCCAGCATGTCGCGACGCTGCAGCTTGCCTTCGGTGCTGTCATCGGTGTTCTCCAGGGCTTCACGCAGCAGACGTACACTGTCGAGCACGCTGCGTTTCTCGGATTGCTCGCCAGTCCCGACACTGATGCTGAATTCGTCGTCAACCGCCAGCTCGCCATCCAGCGTCACCACCACGCCGGCATGGCGTATCTCATAGCTGCCACTGGCGTTGGCCTGCAGCTCGCCAATCACCGGCGGCACCAGGGGATCACCGGCAGCATCGACGATCTCGTAGCCAGCGACCTCACCATCGGCATCAGCTGTGATGACGATGCCGACAGGGCTATTGGGGTAGAACTGGCTATCGTAGCTGCCCTTGTTCTCCACCACGCCAAGTGAGATGCGTGCACTGCCAGTGTTGCTGGTCGCGGCAGCAGTTTCCACCCGGTTGACGTTGCCGATATCGACGAACAGCTGCTTGCCGTTGTCATTGATCGCAACCATCTTCGCGCTACCGATCTGGATCGAGCGCTGGCCCTCGTCGCCAGCATAGCTGTAGCTGCCGTCAGGATTCCGGACGAAGGGCTGAGTGTCGCTCTGGTAGCCGCCGAACAGGTACTCGCCCCGGGCGTTCTGGCTGTTGAGCAGGCTGTAGAGTTCGTCCTCGCGTTCGGCCAGCTCCTGGGCCAGGGCCTGGCGCCCTGCGGCATCCAGCGCGCCGTTGCCGGCCTCCAGGGTGATCTCGCGTACCCGCTGCAGCACGTTGTTCACCGAGTTGAAGATGGCTTCCTGCTGGGTCAGGCTGTTGGTCGCCGCGGTCAGGTTGTCCTTGTACTGGCTCAGCTTGGCCGCTTCCTGGTCCAGTTGCAGCAGTCGTACCGACGCCACCGGATCGTCGGCCGGGGTGAGGATGCGCTTGCCGGAGCTGATCTGTTCCTGAGTACGCACCGCCGCGGCGTAGTTGTCCTGAATCCCGCGAACCCCGGTATTGAATGCCTGAATGGTGGAAATACGCATGATTGTCAGTCCTGTCAGCGCATGCTGCTGATCAATGTATCGAACACGGTGCGCGCCACTTGAATGATCTGCGCCGAGGCATTGTAGTACTGCTCGAACTGGATCAGGCTGGCCGCCTCCTCGTCGAGGTTGACCGCCGAGACCGAGTTGCGGTTGTTGGTCGCCTGGGTCAGCATCGCCATGTTGGCCTCGGTCTCGGTGCGCGACTGCGCGGTAAAGGTCGCCACCCGCTGCACCAGGTCACCATAGCCGTCGAGCAGCGAAAAGCCCCGCGCGCCCTCGCCCTGCCCCAGTACCTGCTTGTTCTGCAGCCCGGCTAGCGCCAGCGCGTTACGGTTGTCGGCCACCCCGCCCTCATTGAAACCGACTGAGAAGGTATCGCCGTCCAGCGGTTTGCCGGACAGGGTCATGCTGAAACTGTGGCCATTGACCTCCCAACTGAACGGCTGGCCAAGGGTGACATCGATGCTCAGCGGCGGGTTGGTGCTGGTCAGCACCCCGGTACCATCGCCATTGTCGGCATAGCTGAATTCGACGCCCAGACCCTGCAACGTGGCCAGGTCCAGCGGTTGCGGGCCATCGGTCAACAGCGGCTGGCTGACTTTACCGGTACCGCGATTATCAAGGCTGGCCTCGGCGGCCATGGGCGAGGCGAAGGCCAGTTGCTGCGGCTCGGTCATCACCACCGACAGGCCCTGGGCAGCCGAGCGGGTCGGCGTCAGCAGATAGCGGTCGCCGGCCAGGTAGTTGCCGGTCTGGCCAGTCAGATCCAGGCCGTCGAACATGGCATAGCCAGGCTCACCTTCCGCGGCGTTCAGGTCGAAGGGGCCAAGCACCCGGTTATCATTGACCCGGCGCACGGTGAACTCGGTATCGCTGGTAAAGGTCAGCTCGTAATCCGAGGTGCTCAGCGTCGAGGTATCGGCAATGCGTACATCCAGCGAAGACTCCGAGCGATTGCCGTCGCGGCCACGGCTGCGCAGTTCCATGTATTCGGGACTGTTGATGTCTCCGAACAGGTCGCTGCCGACCTGCCCGTTCAGATCCAGCCCCTTGTTCAGTTGCTGGTTGAACTCATTGGCCAGCGCCAGCGACATGCGCCCCAGCGCATTGAACGCCTGGTCCAGCACATCATCGCGGTAGCGCAGCAGGCCACCCAGCTCCCCGCCGCTGATCAGGCCGGTGACATCCTGCGCCGAGTTGCCACTGACCAACTGGATATCCAGCCGTGCTGGGTCCGACAGACCGGGCTTGGCCTGCAGGATGGAAGCCTCCTTGCCGACCACCAGCGGCTGTCCGGAGCCGATGAACAGGTTGATACTGTGGTCGTCCTGGTTGACCACGGTGACGCCGACGTACTCGCTGAGCTGGCGAATGGCTTCGTCGCGTGCGTCCAGCAGGTCGTTGGGCGCCGCGCCATTGGCTGCGGCCTTGGCAATCGCATCGTTGTAGCCGGCCACCGACTGGGCCAGGCGGGTCACCTGCTGGGCTACCGTGGTCATCTGCTGGTTGATGAAGCGGTTCTGCGTCGACAGCTGCTGGTGTACCGAGTTGAAGCGCCCGGCCAGGCCTTCGGCCTCGGACAGGAACAGCTGCCGCGCCGGCAGGCTGGCCGGGTCCTCGATGGCAGTCTGCAGGGCGTCGAAGTAGCTCTGCAGACCGGTGGTGATGCCCGAAGCGGTACTGGAAAGCGTGCTGTTCAGCTCCTCGATCTGGACGTTGTAGGCCAGGTTGGCTGCCGCCGCCGAGGTGGTGGTGCGCACCTGGTTGGTCAGGAACTGGTTGTAGATGCGCTGGACGTCGGTCACCTTGGTGCCGCTGCCCATGTAGCCGGCCCCGGTGAAGCTGGCCGGGCTGGTGGACTGCACCGCGGTCTGCCGGCTGTAGCCGGGGGTGTTGACGTTGGTGATGTTCTGCCCGGTGACTGACAGGTTGGTCTGCGCCGCGCGCAGGCCGCTGAGACCGATACTGAACAGATCCGCCATGCTTATGCCCTGCCTTCGGTGGTGGTCTGGGCGACCGACGCGGTCACGTTGTCATTGATCAGCTTGCGGGCGATCTGCGACACCTTGCTGGCGTAGCGTGGATCAGTGGCGTAGCCGGCCTGCTGCAGCTCACGGAAGAAGGCATCGGCATTGCCGGTGCGGCTCAGCGCCTGCTGATAACGGCCGTTGCTCTGCAGAAAGTCCACGTAGTCATTGAAGCTCTGCTCGTATGATTCGTAGCTGCGGAAGGTTGCGCGCTCCTGCTGGCGCACCCCGTTGCGGTATTCGCTGGTCAGCACATTGGCCGAATCACCCTGCCACTGGCCATGGGTCTTGATGCCGAACAGGTTGTGGCTGCTGCTGCCATCGCTGCCACGAATGATCGACTTGCCCCAGCCGGTCTCCAGCGCCGCCTGGGCCACCAGGTAATGCGGGTCCACGCCCAGGCGCGCCGCGGCCTTCTCGGCCATCGGCAGCATGGCGGCGGCAAACTCCGCCGGACTGTCGAAGCGGGTCTTGGCCTGGGTCGACGCCACGGCAGAGCTGCTGCTCTGCGCGGCTGCCCGCAGGGCACGCAGCGGCTGCCAGCTACTCGACGGCTCGACGCTGGCGACCGTATCAGCAGGTGATTCCCGGACCACCGGGCTCGGTGCAGCCGCCGGCCCGCCGAGGGTCACCTCGCCACGCCCGAAGCTCAGGGCCAGCCGGCGCCGTGCCAGCAGCGCCGAATGGTCGGGCCGGACGTTGCCCTCGGCCGCGGTGGTCGGCGCCGCAGCCACACTCGGCCCGACCTTCTGCGGTGACAGCTGGCGCAGCATCACATCGGCCAGCCCCAGGCCCTGCTTCTCCGCCAGGTGCACCGACAGCTGGCTGTCATACATGTCCTGGTAGAAGCGCGTCTGCGGCGTGTTCAGCGGATTGCCCTCGGCGAACGCCTGGTTGGCGTCGCGCATGCTCTTGACCATGACATTCAGGAACAGCGACTCGAACTGCCGAGCTACGCGCTCCATGTTCTCCGGGTCGTCGGCCTTGCTGGCGACCTTCATCTGCGCCATGGCATTCAGGTCGGTGTAGCTCAGACTGGGACTGTTCATGTCAGTGTTCCTCAGATAACAACCAGGTCGGCATTCAGTGCGCCGGCCTGCTTCAGGGCTTCGAGGATGGCCATCAGGTCACCCGGTGCTGCGCCCACCTGGTTCACAGCGCGCACTATCTCGTCCAGCGATACGCCGGGATTGAACACGAACATGCGACCGTCACCCTCTTCGATACTGACCTGCGAACTGGGCGTGACCACCGTCTGGCCACCGCTGAACGGCTCCGGCTGGCTGACCTGGTAGTTCTCGCTGATGGTCACGGTCAATCCGCCATGGGTGACCGCCGCCGGCTGCACGCGTACGTCCTGGCCGATGACGATGGTGCCGGTACGCGAATTGATCACCACCTTGGCGGCGGCGTTGCCCTGCTCTATCTGCAGGTTCTCGACCATGGCCAGGTAATCGACCCGCTGGTTCGGGTCCAGCGGCGCGCGCACGCGAATGGAGCCGCCATTCAGCGCCTGGGCCACGTCCGGGCCGAAGGTATCGTTGATCTGGTCGACCACGCGCTTGGCGGTGGTGAAGTCCGGGCGATTGAGGTTGAACACCAGGTGATCGCTGCTGGCGAAGGGGTTGGCCACGGCGCGCTCCACGGTAGCGCCATTGGGGATGCGCCCAACACTGGGCACGTTGACCGTGATGCGCGAGCCATCGGCACCTTCGGCACCGAAGCCGCCCACCACCAGGTTACCCTGGGCGATGGCGTAGACCTGGCCGTCGATGCCCTTCAGCGGCGTCATCAGCAGGCTGCCGCCACGCAGGCTCTTGGCGTTGCCGATCGAGGATACGGTGATGTCGATGGTCTGCCCCGGGCTGGAGAACGGCGGCAGGTCGGCATGGATGGCCACCGCTGCGACGTTCTTCATCTGGATGCGGGTGCCCTCCGGTACGGTGATACCGAACTGGGTCAGCATGTTGTTGAAGGTCTGCACGGTGAAGGGTGTCTGGGTGGTCTGGTCACCCGAACCGTCCAGACCCACTACCAGACCATAGCCGATCAACTGGTTGCTGCGGATACCGGCAATGCTGGCGATATCCTTCAGGCGTTCGGCCTGGGCCAGCGGGCTGAGCAGGGCCAGGCACAGACAGATCAACAGGGTACGCATGGGCAATGCTCCTTAGAACGGCCACACCGGGCTCATGAAGAACTGGCTCAGCCAGCCGGGCTTGCTGGCGTTGGCGAAGGCACCAGTACCCGAATAGGTGATGCGCGCATCGGCCACCCGGGTCGACAGCACGGTGTTGTCGGAGCCAACGTCATCCGGGCGGATCAGGCCGGACAGGCGGATCAGCTCATCGCCGTTGTTCAACGTGATCCACTTCTCACCGCGCACCGCCAGCAGGCCGTTGGGCAGTACATCGGCGACAGTGACGGTAATCGAGCCGCTCAGGCTGTTGCTCTGGTTGGCATCGGCCTCGCCGTTGAAGCCACGGCTGCCGGACAATTCCACGCCGGTATTGATCCCGGCGATGCCGCTGCGACCGAACAGCATGGGGTTGGCGATACTGGTATTGCTGCTCTTGCTGATTTCGTTCTCGGCCTTCTTCTGCGCTCTCATCTGCTCGGTGAGAACCACCGTGATCACATCACCGACCCGATTGGCCTTGCGGTCATCGAACAGCTGCATCTCGAAACCCGCCTGGTAGATGGCACCATTGTTCAGTTCCTGCGGTACCGGCGTACGCGGCATCACCGGTGCGTAGGCCGGGTCATCAGGCTTGGGCGGGGTCTGTACGCAGGCAGCCAGGCTGGCCAGGCACAGCAGCAACAGGGTGGCACGCAGGGCTTTCATCTCATTCACTCCGGGAACCGGTCAATTACAGGTTCTGGCTGATGTATTGCAGCATCTGGTCGGCGGTGGAGATGACCTTGGAGTTCATCTCGTAGGCGCGCTGGGTGGTGATCATGTTCACCAGTTCCTCGACCACGCTGACGTTGGAGTTTTCCAGGGTGTTCTGCAGCACCGTGCCCAGGCCGTTCTCACCGGGGTTGCCGACCTGCGGCGCACCACTGGAAGCGGTCTCCAGGAACAGGTTGCTGCCGATCGCCTGCAACCCCGCCGGGTTGATGAAATCGGCGGTCTGGATCACCCCCAGCTCCTGCACCCCGGCATCACCGAACACCGAGATCGATACCGTGCCGTCTTCACCCACGGTGAAGGTCTGCACGTCCTGCGGCAGGTCGATGCCCGGCTCCAGCGGGTAGCCGTTGGAGGTGACGATGCGGCCGTCGGAATCCAAGTGGAAGCTGCCGTCACGGGTGTAGCCGATGTTGCCGTCGGGCATCAGGATCTGGAAGAAGCCGCGGCCGTTGATGGCCATGTCCAGCGGCTGCTCGGTGGTCTGCAGGGTGCCGGCGGTGAAGATCTTCTGGGTGCCGGCGATGCGCACCCCGGTGCCCAGCTGCAGGCCCGACGGTAATTGGGTGTCCTGGGTGCTCTGCGCGCCGGGCTGACGCTTGATCTGGTACAGCAGGTCCTCGAATTCCGGACGGTCGCGCTTGAAGCCGGTGGTCGAGACGTTGGCCAGGTTGTTGGAAATCGTGGTGAGCATGGTGTCCTGGGCGGACAGACCGGTCTTGCTTACCCAAAGTGCTGCGTGCATGTGCGTTCTCCTCGCGTGTCAGCTACGGCTGCTGGCGGAAAAAGGGGCTGATCAGCTGATCTGCAAAAGCTTGTTGGTGGTCTGGGCGTTCTCTTCGGCGGTGCGCATCATCTTCACGTGCAGCTCGAACTGGCGCGCCAGCGACAGCATCGCGGTCATCTCCTCCACCGCATTGACGTTGCTGCCCTCGAGAAAACCGGTAACCAGGGTCACGGCACCATCGGCCGGCTGGTCCAGGCCACTCTGCATGCGCATCAGGCCGTCTTCGCCCTTGCGCATGTCGGCCTGTACCGGTCGCACCAGCTTGATCCGGTCGACCTCGGCCAGCACGTTCGGCGCCTCGCCCTGGGCGCGGAAGCTGATGGTGCCGTCAGTGCCGATTTCCACCTTGTCCGCCGGCGGCAGCGCGATCGGCCCGGCGTTGCCGAGCACCGGCAGGCCGCCGCTGGTACGCAGGATGCCGAACACGTCGATATTCAGGCTGCCGGCACGGGTATAGGCCTCGCTGCCATCGGGTGCCTGCACCGCGATCCAGCCCTCGCCATTGATCGCCACATCCAGGTCGCGCCCGGTCTCCTGCAGAGTGCCGGCGGACAGGTCGGTACCGGGGCGTTCGGTCATGGCATAGACCCGCGTCGGAAAACTGTCACCAAAAACCGGCATCGAGCGCGCCTGTTCAAAATCCCGGCGAAAGCCGGTAGTGGCGACGTTGGCCAGATTGTTGGCATGCGCGCGCTGGGCCAGCATGTTCTGGCTGGCACCGCTCATGGAAATGAAGAGTGATTTGTCCACGCTCTGACTCCGCTTCGGCAATCCGACGACAGGAAATTGCCGCTCTGAATGATCTCGGAGTTATTCAAGCAGGGTTCGTGCCAACTTAAAGATTGGAGTATATATTCAATATAATCAATAAGTTGTGCAAACACGGAAAAGAGAAAGCGGCAACAGCGGCAAGGGTGTTTGCCGCTGTTGCCGCCTTGGGTGTGGCATGTCCGCGGCACGTCGGCAAACTCCGAGCCGCGGCGTCGTCGAGCAGGGGCTCGACAACCCAAAGGCAACACCCTGGGGGTGTAGCGCCCCCGCGCTACGCCTACGGCCCCTGAGCCATCGCGTCGTCGAGTCGATCGCGACCCGGTCAACGTGACCCGGTCCGATCGCGGCCCGAGCCGCTCGACAACCCTAGACCCCGTTCCCAACCTGGAATCAGCGCAGGTTGATGATGGTCTGGGTTACCGCATCCTCGGTCTGGATGGTCTTGGCGTTGGCCTGGTAGTTGCGCTGGGCAACGATCAGGTTGATCAGCATTTCCGACAGGTCGACGTTGGACTGCTCCAGCGCACCCGACTGCACCAAGCCCTGGGTACCACTACCCGGCACACCGATCACCGGCTCACCGGAGGCGCTGGACTGTGCCCAGGCGGTATCGCCCAGCGGCTTGAGCCCCTGCTGGTTGGCGAAGGTGGCCAGCACCAGCTGGCCCTGGGTCCTGGTCTGGCCGTTGGTATAGCGCGCAATCAGCATGCCCTGGTCATCGATCTCCAGGCCGGCCAACTCACCGGTGGTGTAGCCATCCTGCACCACCGCAGTCACACCGAAGCTGGAGGAGTACTGGGAAGAACCAGTCAGATCCAGCGCCAGGGTCTGCAACTCCGCACCAGCCGGCTGACCGTTGGCATCCAGCGGCTGCCAGCCGTCGATAGTGGTGACCTGCCCGCTGGTCAGCGCGCCACTGCTGTTGAAGGTCAGCTCCTGCGGAGTGCTGGAGAAATTCGGATCATTGGCCAGCACGCCATCGAGATTGCGGCCGTCGATGAGGATATGCATATCCCAGGTATTGGCGTCGGTCTTGACGAAGTACTTGGTCATGACATGGGCATTACCCAGGCTGTCGTAGACGTTGACCGAGGTGGAGCTGTTGTAGGTGGAGGAATCCGAGGGGTCGAAGCCATTGCGCGCGGCATCGCGCGAGGCACTCAGCGCAGCGGGCTCAGCCGCGGCCCTGGCAGCGGCCATCTCGGCCTCAGTTGGCGCATCCGGATCAGCGGCATTGGCAGTGATATAAGTACTGTACTCGCTGGCGAAGGTCGAATCATAGACATTCTGCGCCGCCACCGGCCGTACGCTGGTGGAGTTCAGGTTCAGCGTGGAGCTGACCTCGCTGGTACGGTTCGGATTGGCCGCCCGGGTATCCACCCGCAGATCGGTCGGCACCCCTTCGTTGATCCGGCCAGTCACCGCGTTGACGCCGTAGCCCTGCAGGCGCTCGCCATTGTTGTTGACGATATAGCCCTGGCGGTCGGTACCGAAATAGCCGGCACGGGTATAGCTCAGCGCGCCGTTGTTGCTGGTAACAAAGAAGCCATTACCGTTGATCGCCAGGTCCAGGCTGTTCTCGGTGTAGTTGATATTGCCCTGGGTGAAGATCTGCGCGACGTTGTTCAGCACTACCCCGCTGCCCTGGGCATTGCTGCCGGTACCGAGGATGGAGGCCGCGTAGACATCGGCGAATTCCGCCCGGGAGCTCTTGAAGCCCACGGTGCTGGCGTTGGCGATGTTGTTACCGGTGATATTCAGATCGGAGGAAGCCGCCCGGATACCACTGAGACCGATATTGAAAGACATGATTGACTCCTGCTTCTATGCTTGTCGGACGACGTTACTTACCGATAGAGAAAACTTCAGACAGGCCGATACTGCCCAGGCCCGCCAGGTTGAGAACCATTTCACCGCCATGGCCGACACCCAGCGACACGCTATCGACGTTGGCCGGCAGCAACGTGGCCAGCTGCTTGGTCTCGCCATCGATGCTGGCCTGCGCCTCGAATACGTACTTGCCGGCCGGCAAGACATTGCCGCTGGCATCGGTGCCGTCCCAGGTGAAGTCGCGGATACCGGCCTCCAGTGCGCCCAGGTTGATGGTGGACACCACACTGCCAGCCTCGTCATAGACATTCACCACCACCGCCCCGCTGGCCTGCGGCAATGCCAGCTGACCGGTAAAGCCATTCTGCGTGTCGACCATCGCCTGGTCAGTCGGTATGACCACGGTGCGCCCGACCAGCGATGAGGCCTGCAACGCCTGGGATGACTGGAAGCTGCTGACCATGGAATCCATGGTGCTGTTCATCTTCTCGATACCCTCGACGGTGCTGAACTGCGCCAGCTGGGCGATGAATTCGCCATTTTCCTGGGGCGACAGCGGGTCCTGGTTGTTCAACTGCGCGACCAGCAATTCGAGAAACTCGTTCTTGCCCAGCTCGCTGCCCTTGGCAAAGCGGCCCTGATCGACCTTGTATTCATCCAGCAGGCTATTGCCGACGCTGATATTGGTGCTCATCTGCCCACTCCCTTACTGGCCCAGCGTCAGCACGCGCTGCAGCATGGTCTTGGCGGTATTCATGATTTCCACATTGGTCTGGTAGGCCCGCGAGGCAGCCATCATGTTGGCCATCTCCTCGACCACGTTGACGTTCGGGTAGTACACATAGCCCTCCTCGTTGGCCATCGGATGATCCGGCTCGTAACGCGCCTGCAGCTCAGCATCGGACTCCACCACACCGAGCACCTCCACACCGCTCCCGGCCTGGTCATTGGGCGCGAACAGCGAGCCGCCCAGCGCCTGCTGCTGATTGAATACGGTGGCGAACACCGCCTGCCGGGCGCGGTAGGTCTGGTCGAT
This sequence comes from Halopseudomonas xiamenensis, assembly GCF_014219065.1. Classification (GTDB taxonomy): domain Bacteria; phylum Pseudomonadota; class Gammaproteobacteria; order Pseudomonadales; family Pseudomonadaceae; genus Halopseudomonas; species Halopseudomonas xiamenensis. The sequence continues at coordinate 149,954 of NZ_JACLGO010000001.1, read as the reverse complement.
GCTGCTGGACACGGTTTCAGCGTTGGCGATGTTGCTGGCGGTGGTGTTCAGCCGCAGCGACTGTGCGTTCATGCCGGAACCGGCGATGTCGAATACCTGATTGAGTGACATGATCAGTCTCCGCGCAGGGCCGTCATCAGGCCCTTGAACTTGCTGTTGAGGAAGGTGAAGCTGGCCTGGAAGTCAATGGCGTTCTCCGCATAGCGGGCCTGCTCGGCCTGCACTTCCACGGTGTTGCCATCGATCGACGGCTGGTGCGGAGTGCGGTAGCGCAAGCCGGCAGCCTGATCGATGAAACCCTCGACCTGCAGATGCCGGGCATGGGTGCGCGTGGCCTGGAACGGCTGATCGGCACCGCTTTGCTGGGCTTCCAGCACGCTGGCGAAGTCCAGGTCGCGGGCCTGGTAGTTGGGCGTATCGGCGTTGGCGATGTTGTTGGCCAACACCGCGGCCCGGTCGGCACGGAAGGCCAGGGCCTTTTCATGCAGCCCGAGGGCGCGGTCGAAACTCAAACTCATGATGGCAGTCCTCACTGTGGCCACGGCGGCCAGAGTTCTATTGCCATTCCCCAAGCAATAGCTGTGCCATCAGGCTGAAAGCCTTTGTTTTCAGGGAGTTGGGGGAATAGAACCAGAGGAAAGCGGCAAGGGATTTCCGCCTGACGGCAAGCCCCGGCGGCAACCGGCAATGCCGCTGCCCGAGGCGTTCGACAACCCGAGGGCTGCGCCAGCCGGCACGCTACCCCATCAGATAGCCTGGTAGATAATCCCCGGGTTGCACTGCACCATGCGGTACAGCTCAGGCAGCCCGTTCAGCGCCTCGGAAGCGCCGAGCATCAGGTAGCCGCCGGGCTTGAGGGTGGCATGGATGCGCCGCAGGATGTCCTTCTTCACATCCGCGGAAAAGTAGATCAGCACGTTGCGGCAGAACACGATATCGAACTTGCCGAGAATGCTGTAGCTGTCCAGCAGATTGAGCTGGCGGAACTCCACCCGATTCCGCAATGGCATTTTCACCGTCCACTGGCCGGGCGTCACCTCATCGAAATAGCGTGTCAGGCGGTCCTGGGACAAGCCCCGGGCGATGGCCAGGCTGTCGTACTGGGCCGACTTGGCAGCGCTGAGCATGCTGCTGGAGATTTCCGTGGCAACGATCTGCGCTCCACCGCGCAACTGGCCCGGATTGGCACGCTCGAACTCGTCGATGGCCATGCTCAATGAATAGGGCTCCTGCCCCGAGGAACAGGCGGCAGACCAGATGCGCAGCCGCTGGCCCGGCTGGCTGGCGATGAACTCGGGTATGAGCCGGTTCTTCAGCACCTCGAACGGGTAGATATCGCGGAACCACAGCGTCTCGTTGGTGGTCATGGCATCCACCACGATCTCGCGCAGGCCGGAATGCGGCTGCTGTTGAATGCGCCGCATCAACTCACCGAGGCCATTGATGCCACGCTGCTCCAGCAGACGATTGAGCCGGCTGGCCACCAGATACTGCTTGTTGTCCCCCAGCACAATGCCACAAGTGCGCTCGAGAAAATCCCGGAACAGATTGAAATCCTGGTCAGCCGCGCTCACTCACTCGGCTCCAGACTCCGGACAGGGAAAAGAAATTCAAGCATTGCCGCCCTCACGTAGCGCCTGCAGACGTTGGATCACCCGATCAGCCAACTCATCGGGAACGAACTTGGCGAGGAAGTCATCCGCGCCAACCTTGCGCACCATGGCCTGGTTGAACACACCAGACAGTGAGGTATGCAGCATGACATGCAAGTCCTTCATTCGTGGGTCATTTCTCACTTCAGCAGTAAGAGTGTAGCCGTCCATCTCCGGCATTTCGATATCCGAGATCATCAACAGCAGCTCATCGGCCACCTGCACCCCGGCATCAGCCTGCGCCTTGAGCCAGTCCAGCGCCTGACGGCCATCGTTCAGCGCGATGACTTCCAGCCCCAGGGCATCCAGACAGCGGATGATCTGCTTGCGCGCCACCGAGGAGTCATCGACGATCAGCACCTTGCGGTTGGTGGCCGCGGCCAGCGGCGTGGCATCGGCCGCCCGTTGCGGCGCCGGCTCCTCGCGGGCGATCACCTCGGCAAGCACCTTCTCGACGTCGACGATTTCCACCATCTGCTCGTCCACGTGGGTCACCGCCGTCAGATAGTGATCGCGCCCGGTACCGCGTGGCGGCGGATGCACGTCACTCCAGTTCAGGTTGACGATGCGCTCGACGGCGCGTACCAGGAAGCCCTGCACCCGGTTATTGTACTCGGTGATGATGACGAAGGCAGTGGAAAGATCCTCCAGCGAGCGGCCACCGGTGGCCCGGCCGAGATCGATGATCGGCAGGGTGCCGCCACGAATATGCGCCACGCCCCGCACCATCGGGTTCAACTTGGGCAACAGGGTCAGGCGCGGGCACTGCAGCACCTCCTTGACCTTGAACACGTTGATACCGTACAGCTGCCTGCCGCCGAGCCGGAACAGCAACAGCTCCAGGCGGTTCTGCCCGACCAGTCGGGTGCGCTGATCCACCGAGTCCATTATGCCAGCCATGAAATGCTCCTCTTGCGATACGGTTCAAGCGGCATGGTCCTTGCTTGTTCCCATCAGGACTAATAGAGACGACAGCATTTTGACGTGCGTCACCCCTGATCAAGGTTCGGATTATATGCAGTTACAGGCATTTTTCATCAGACTGATCGCAGCGATCGCCCTGCTGGGCTCCGGCGGCCTGCATGCCAATCCGCTCATCGATCAGCTTATCGGCACCACCACGGCGTATCTTGAGGATAAAGTTGCCGCCCACCTGGATGGCAGCACCCGGGATGCGCGCTACGAGATCAGGGTCAACCGCCTCGATCCACGCCTGCGCCTGCCGCTCTGCCCGGCCGATGCCATCAGCGCCAACCTGGAAAGCCCCGACGTACCGGTCGGCCGCGTCACCGTGCGCGTCAGCTGCAACAGCGAGGTACAGTGGCGCCTGTTCGTACCGGCTACCGTGGACCTGTTCCAGGAGGTGGTGGTCACCACACGCCCGCTGGCGCGCCATGCGGTGATCGGTGCCGGCGACCTGGTACTGCGCGAGCGCAACCTCGGCCAGCTCAGTGGCGGCTACCTGACCCAAGCCGAACAGGCGGTGGGCATGCGCGTACGCCGGCCGGTGGATGCCGACAGCGTGCTGGCGCCCAACCAGCTGGAACAGGACGAGACGGTCAAGCGCGGCGACAAGGTGGTGATCAGCGCAGCCAACAGCCGGGTCGCGGTGCGCATGCCGGGCGAGGCGCTGGAAAGCGGTAGTACCGGCAGCCAGATCCGGGTACGCAACACCCGCTCCGATCGGGTGATCAGGGCACGCATCATCGGGCCCGGCCAGGTGGAGGTGGCCATGTGAGTCCGGACTCGAATCAGCTATACTTGCCGGCATTATCGTGAACGCGCACACTGTGCGTCACAACGCCATTTGGTGTCGGGGAATCGCGGCAAAACGTCGCGTCACTTTTTTGCAAAGATTCCCTAAAGTTTTTCCTGCATCGGCCGTTACAGATGCTGACGAAGCATTCAGGCTCTGAGGACAAACACATGGTCATCGACTTCAACCCAGGCAGCACCAGCGGTGCCGCGCGCAGCAACCAGAGCGGTGCCACCGCCGGCAAGCGCGACGTGGCAGCTGACCACCCGACTGCCGAGACCCAAGCCACCAGCCAGCCGGCGGCAGCCGACTCGCAGGTGAAACTGAGCAACCAGGCGCAGCAGCTGCAGGCGATCGAAGAGCGTCTGCGGGAACTGCCGGAAGTGGACAGCGCGCGCGTCGAGCAGATCAAGCAGGCCATTGCCGACGGCAGCTACAAGCCCGACAGCAGCCGGATTGCCGACAAGCTGATCGCGCTCGAACACTGACCGGTAGCGGGCACGCCCATCAGCGGAGAATGAAGGATGCAGTATCTCAGCGAGCTGTTCACCCGGGCCACGCAACACTGCCAGCAGTTTGCCGAACTGCTCGACCAGGAACGCCAGGCCCTGCTCGAGCAGGATATGCCCGCTCTCGATGCGCTGATCGAAGCGAAGGCGCCGCTGATCTCCTCGCTGCAGGCCGATGAACAGGCCATTACCGCCCACCTGCAGCAGTTGGGCCGGACCGATAACGGCAGCCTGCAGGACTTCATCCGCAGCCTGAATGATGCCAGCCTGACCGCGCAGCACAGCGCCTTCCTCGCCGCTGCCGAAGCCTGTCAGAGCAACAACCTGCGCAACGCCCAATTGATTCGTCACAGCCAACATATCAACGGCAGGTTGCTGGACCTGCTGCGCAACCAGGGTGAAGCCAGCCTGAATGTCTACGATCGCCAGGGCAACGCCAGCCGCGCTCCGTCCCAGCGTCCGATAAGCCGCGCCTGAACGACCTGTGATCCGGGCCGCAAAGGCCGATTGAGGTTCCGTTGGTTCAACTGCCGATGAGAAGCTGACGTGTCAACGCTATTTGAACAAGAGGTCGGCCCGCAGCCGCCCAGGGAAGTTACCACCGCGGTCGAGATCCAGGCCCTGCTGAAGAGCCTGCAGCTGGCGCGCACACCGCTGACCATCAGCTTCGATGGCCGCAGCCAGCAATGCCAGAGTTATATCGTTGACCTGGATATTCCCGACAACCGCCTGCTCATCGATGAAACCATCCCCCAGATCGGCGACAAGTGGCTCACTCAGGGTGACAGTTTCCACATCGATGCCTGGCTGGACGGCGTGCATATGCGCTGGCAGGGCGATACCGCGCTGAAAGTCCTGCTGGACGACGCTCCGGCCTTCAGCATGCCACTGCCGACCCGGCTCACCCATCATCAGCGCCGCGGTGCCTACCGCGCGACCATCCAGCGCAGCATCGACACCCACCTGGAACTGATTCATGCCCGTCATGAACGGCGCTTCGCCGGTGAACTGCTGGACATCTCGGCCACCGGCTGCAAGCTGCGCCTGACCGGCAACCAGTTGCAGGCCCTGCAGCCAGGCGAATATTACGAGCACAGCCGGCTATTGCTGCCCGAGGATACCCGCTTCGATATCAATATCGAGGTGCGCCATCGCGAGTACCATGAGGCCAGCGATGAGACCCATGTCGGCTTGCGTTTTGTACACCCCGCCCCCCAGGCACAGCGGCATATCGACCGCTTTGTCCACTACCTGCAGCGCGAGGCGCGGCGCCTGGCCAGGGAAGACCTGTTCTGAACCAGGGTCTGTTCGACCCTAGCCCGGTCGATGCTCGTCATCATCCTCATCGACCGGTGCCGGTGGAATATCGCTCTCGTCCTGCATCTGCTCGATGACCACCTGTTCGTCCACCCGCGGGTCGATCGCCGCGGCCAGCGGTGAGCTGGCCAGGTTACCGGCCGCCGGCATGAACTGGATCGGCGCCTCGTCCACCAGGTTCTCGCCGGTCACCCGCTCCGGCCGCACGAAGATCACCAGCAGCAGGCTGCTGCAGGCCATGAACACGTAGAGCATCGCCGGACCACCGAACTTCATCAGTACCGAACCGAGCAGCGGGCCGGCGGCGGCGCCCAGGCCGAAGGTGACCAGCAGCATGGCCGATAGCAGCACGCGCTGCTCCTGCTCGACGTGGTCATTGGCCAGGGCCACGGCCAGCGGGTACAGGGTGAAGGCCAGCAGCCCGAACAACACGGTAAGTACCATCAGCATCTGCGGCAGCGAGACCAGCGCGATCAGCAGCGAGACCGTGGTCAGGATGATGGCGTTGACCTGGATCATGCGACTGCGATCCAGGCGATCGGACAGCCAGCCGGCCGGCCACTGCGCCACCAGCCCGGCGCCGATGGTGACCGCCATGAAGATGCCGATGAACTGCGTATCCAGGCCGATCGAGTTGGCATAGGCCGGCGCCAGGCCGTAAAAGGAACCCAGCAGCAAGCCGGCCACGCCAATGGTGCTCAGCGCCTGGGGGATGCGCTGGACGAACAGGCGTATCTCCAGCGGTGCCGGATGCAGCGGCGCCGGGTGCAGCCGGCGGGTGACCGCCACCGGCACCAGGCACAGGGCGAAGCACATGGCGACCAGGATGACATGCCGGACGCTCAGCTCTGGCATCAGCGTCAGCACCAGTTGCCCCAGCCCCAGGCCGAGGAAGGTCACCAGCATATAGCCGGCGAATACCCGGCCGCGCTGGTGGGATTCGGCCTGCTCGTTGAGCCAGCTCTCCAGCACCATGTACTGGCACATCATCGCCACCCCCACCAGCCAGCGCAGCAGCAGCCACACCTCCACGCTGGAAGTCAGCGCATGCCCGAGCACCGAGGCCGTCACCACGCCGGCGCTGGCGACGAAGGCGCGGATATGCCCGACCCGGGCGATCAGCCGGTGCCCCACCGCAGCTCCCATGACCAGGCCGACGTAATAGCCGGTCATCAGGATGCCGATCCAGATTTCACTGACGTTGGCGGCGGACAGGCGCAGGCCCAGATAGGTACTGAGCAGGCCGCTGCCCAGCAGCATCAACAGGGTGGCAGTGTAGAGCGATGAAAAGGAGGTGAATGTGCGAGGCAATGAAGACTCCGAATAGACTGAAGATTCGCCATGCCTGGCATGAAAGCATCCAAGTGCCGGTTTCCGTTCCGGTCCTCAACAGGATAGCAGCACGCAGCCGCACGGGGGCAAGGAGGCCGCCGCCGGAATCGAAAAAGGCAGCATGACGCTGCCTTTTCCGGGTATCAAGGCGCCGGCGGTAGAGGCGAACTGAACCAGTCCAGTTGCACCGCGCCGAACACCAGACCGAGGATCACCAGCACCAGCAGCAACCATGGCCACAGCGGCTTGCGTGCAGCATAGGGATCACGCAACGAGCGTCCCGCGCCACGCGGCAGGCAGGCCAGTTGCGTCAGCGTGGTGCCGAAGCCGATATTGATGCGTGCCTGGCTGTTCACCGCCCAGCCGTTGGCATCGAGGATCGGCCCCAGGTTGCGGCGGCGCAACTTGAACCAGGCCATCAGCATCGACGGACCGGAAATCGCCAGCAGCACACCCGCGAACACCAGCGGCCACTGCCACCACTGCAGCGACAGCAGACCGCTGAAGATCGCAGCCATGGCTGCCCCCAGAGCGCCCACTGCCAGGCCGATGGCGGCAAACACCCCGGCGAACTTGGCGATATCGAAGCTCTTCGACGCCACCGACGCTTCCGCTGCCACCTCGGTGCCATCGCCAACCCGGGCCGCGGTGCTGTTGACCAGTTCGCTGTCACGGCTGGCGGCGAATTTCTGGATCTGCTCGGATACCAGCCTGGCGATGCGCCGGTACGGCGACCAGAAGGCTTCGCGCACGCTGATCGCGTTCTGCACCACCTTGACCACGGTGGCATCCCAGTCGTTACCCTGGCGATCGTAGAACAGGCCGTTACGCCCGACCAGCAACTCCTCTTCGCTACCGGCGGTCACCGCTGCCACTATGTTCAGCGTCTCCCGCTGCCTGACCGGCTGGCCTCGGCGGGTACAGGCACAGTACAGCAGGAAGCTGTCGCTGTTGCTGGCCACCTGGCCATGCGCTTCCACATCACCCACCTCCACCACCAGATCACAGCTGCGACCATCGATGAACAACCGGCCGGCCTGGAATATCGCCTTGCGCTCGCGACCGTAGAAGTCCTGGAATGATACGAAGTTGCGCAACAGGGTCAGCAACCCGCGCTGCAGGCGCAGCAGCTTGTCCAGGTCCACCAGCCCATCGGACGCCTCGGCCACCTCCAGATCCCTGGCCACCAGCTCCAGCAGTCGTGCCTGCACGCCATGCTCGACCAGCCAGACGATCCGCTCCACATCCAGGGTCTGCAGGATGGCCACCGCCGGTTTGGCCGCCTGCCAGGTGAAATAGTCGTTGCAGCGAGCGGTCAGCTCGCGCCACTGCTCGCGGGTAATGGCCTGCACATCACCCAGTTGCGGCTTGACCACGTGCTCACGCAGGGCTTGCATGGCGCTACGCCAGGCCGGGTTGATGCCCTGCTCCAGCGGCAGCGCCTCGCCATGCTGCAGGCTGGCCAGCGGCAACGCCGCCACTTCCCGGGAATCGGCCAGGTTCAGTGCGGACAGACGTACCAGCTCGGCTTCGTCGGCATTCATGATGCTGGCTGCGCGGGGGTCGAAGGCGACCATTTCCACGCGGGTGAAGTAGTCGTCGATCTTTTCCCGCAGCGCACCGATCGCGGCGATTGCGGATTCGGCATCCGGTCCCAGCGACTGCACACCATGCTCCAGGGATTGTCGCTGCCAGTCATGCACCTGCTGCGCCTGCTCGAAGAAGGCATTGATACCGGCCTCGGATACCGCCGCCTCGCCACTGCGGTCGGTTTCGGCGCCCATGCTGGCGATGATGTCGGCGATCGCCGCCTGCAGATCGGCATCCTCGGTCAATGTGGCCGGCACCAGGCCATCGCCATTGGGCTCGGCTGGTGGAAACAGGGACTTCAGGTCATCGGTGTCGGTCGCATCCAGCCCCTGGCTCTCGTCCCGACCGAGGATATGCAGCAGCCGGCGCGCGGCTACAACCAGGTGATGGCTTTGATCGTCCCCGCTGAAGGAGGCCAGGGTCAACGGATCATCGCGAAACAGCGTGTGCGGATCGGCCAGCCGCGCCAGGGTCCAGTCCACCGCATCCAGCACCTCGGGGGCGCGAATGCGTCCATCCCCGTTGCTGTCGATATAGCCGAGCATGCGCTGGTCCAGCTCCAGATTGCTGGTAGGACAAGCCAGGGTGGCCCAGAGCTTCTGATCGAGACTGCGCAGCGCGGCGAGATCGGCGGGAGTATCCAGCTGGACCTGATCGAATCCGCCGGCGCGAAAGAACTGCCAGCGATGATGTGTAGTACCCATAGCATTCCTTATGGTAAACGAGCCGATTGACGGTGAAAGGACCGTATTCTGGCAGCAAAGCCCACTTTGGGCGAGACCTTCCCTGCCCTCCTGCACCGGCATCCGGCATTGCTGCTCAACCGCCAGGAGAACGGATGGCACAAAACTGGTCTTTGCTCCGCAATATATTTGTCAACCGCTGAAAGCACTGGTCTGACCAGTCACATCAGTCACTATATAAACGCCCAATATACCGCCCAACTCCTTGATCTGCGCTGACTTGCCAACTACATATACATAACTCATACAAAACAACTGGTCATACCACAGAGATAACATCTAGACCTCTCAAAGCCGCCGCCGCAGTATCGGCATGTCGAGAACATGCGCGGCTTCCGGGATGCGCATTTGTCATAAAAAAAACAAGGAAATATCACATGAGCCAAACGCTTCTGTCCTTGCTCGCATTTTTCCCTCTGGTGCTCGCGGGGGTCCTGCTGGTCGGGTTCCGCTGGCCGGCAAAATATGCGATGCCTGTCGTCTTCGTAGTCACTGTGGTCATTGCCCTGTTTGCCTGGAACATAACGGCGGTACGCGTGATTGCTTCCACCCTACAGGGGCTGGTGCTGACGGCTTCGATCCTGTGGATCATCTTCGGCGCGATCCTGCTACTGAATACACTCAAGCATTCGGGCGGTATCCTGGCCATTCGCAAGGGTTTCTCCTCCATCAGTCCGGATCGGCGGGTGCAAGCGCTGATTGTCACCTGGCTGTTCGGCTGCTTCATCGAAGGTGCGTCCGGTTTCGGCACTCCGGCCGCGGTCGCCGCGCCGCTGATGGTCGCCCTGGGTTTCCCGGCGGTAGCCGCCGTGGTGGTCGGCATGATGGTGCAATCCACGCCTGTCTCCTTCGGCGCTGTCGGTACCCCCATGGTGGTCGGGGTCGGGGCCGGGCTTGACCAGGCCGGTATCGGCGCGACGCTGCAGACAGTCGGTTCCGACTGGCCGAGCTTCTTCCAGCTGATCGTCTCGGAGGTCGCCATCATCCATGCGATCGTCGGCCTGCTCATGCCGCTGTTCATGGTCATGGTGCTGGTACGCTTCTTCGGCCAGAACAAGTCCTGGAAGGAAGGCCTGGAGATCGCGCCATTCGCGATTTTCACCGCCCTTGCCTTCGCCATTCCCTATGTCCTCGCCGGGGTCTTCCTCGGGCCGGAGTTCCCCTCGATGATCGGTGGCCTGGTTGGCCTGGCAATCGTGGTGCCTGCCGCCAAGGCCGGCTTCCTGATTCCGAAGAAGGCCTGGGACTTCGCCGATCCCAAGGACTGGCCTGCCGAATGGATGGGCAGCATCCAGATGAAACTGGATGATGTCGCCGGCAAGCGTCCGATAGCCATCTGGATGGCCTGGCTGCCCTATGTACTGCTGGCGGGACTGCTGGTGCTGTCACGGACCAACGATACGGTCAAGGCGGCACTGAACAGCCTGAGCCTGCGCTTCACCGACATTCTCGGCGAAGCCGGTCTGTCCGCCAGCCTTGAGCCGCTGTATCTGCCCGGCGGCATCCTGATCATGGTGGTGATCCTGACCTACTTCCTGCATCGCATGAACTTCAATGAAATGAAGCGTGCGCTGGGCGAGTCCACAGGCACCATCCTGGGTGCCGGCTTCGTGCTGGTCTTCACTTTCCCCATGGTCCGCATCCTGATCAACTCCGGCGTCAACCTGTCCGACCTGCCCTCGATGCCGGTAGCCATGGCCGAGGCCGTCGCCTCTGCGGTCGGCGGCATCTATCCGCTGTTCGCACCGACCATCGGCGCACTGGGCTCGTTCATTGCCGGCTCCAACACCGCCTCCAACCTGATGCTCTCCCAGTTCCAGTTCAATACTGCCGAACTGCTGGGTATCTCCGGCGCCATCATCGTCGCTGCACAGTCGGTCGGGGCCGCGGCGGGCAACATGATCGCCATTCACAACGTGGTCGCAGCTTCCGCCACCGTGGGCCTGCTCGGTCGCGAGGGCATCACCCTGCGCAAGACCATCCTGCCGACGATCTACTACGTGACAGCGGCAGGCATCCTGGCCATGCTGGCGGTCTATGTGCTGGGCGTCAGTGATCCCTTGAGCGCAGCAGGGATCACCACCACGACGCGCTAGTCGGGGTGATTCATGATGGAGGCGCCGCGGGCGCCTCCGTCATGCACTCACTGCCAGCCATCCAGGCGCATGGTGGCACGCTCCAGGCGCTGCTCCTCATTCTCGATCTCCCGCAAGTCATCCCGAATACTGTGAATATGATCAATCGCCGCACGTTTGGCCTGGGTCGGCAGACGCTCCATCACCGCGTGATACAGCCGCGCATGATGGCGGTCCAGCTGCCGCTTGTGCGCCGGGCGGTGGTAGAGGTTCTGTACCGAGGCGAACACCGAGCTCAGCAGCAGGCTGGTAAGCGATTGCAGGGTGTGCACCAGCACCGGGTTGTGCGAGGCGTCGCAGATCGCCAGGTGGAAGGCATGATCCAGATGCGCCAGGGCCTCGGGGTCCTTCACCCCGGCGCCATGCGCCGCGACCATCTCGTCGTAGCGCCGCTGGATCAGCACGAAGTCCGCATCAGTGCCACGCAGGGCCGCCAGCCTGGCCGACTCCCCTTCCAGAAGCGCGCGTACCTCGAGCAGGTCGAACAGGGTCCGTGGGTGGCTGCTGAACAGGTGCATCATGGGCGTGTCGGCACGGTTGCCGATCAGGCTCGCCACGTAAGAGCCACGCCCCTGCTCGGTCTTGATCAGCCCGCGCCCGCGCAACACCTTCAGCCCCTCACGCAGGGCGCTACGGGATATGCCCAGCTTCTCGCACTGCTGCCTTTCCGAAGGCAGCGCCTGGCCCACTTTCAGAACCCCGTCGGCAATCAATTTCTCGATGCGGTCCGCCACCACATCACCCACCTGCCGGCGCTGTTCAACACTTTCAACCATGACCTTTTCCTTGCCTTTCAAACTGGTCCGACCAGATTAAGGGTAGTTCGCCAAATAATCCACTACAGACACAACAACCCCTGTATCCAGCTGGCTTACAGGGAGCCTCATTAACAAAACTACAAGATAAACTGGTACGACCAGTGGTCAATGGACTAGACGAAGGTCAAGTCTGACCGCAGTATTCAGACATTGAATGGGTCAGTGACCATAGAACAACAGGTGATAGCCATGAACCTTCTGTACGACGAAAAGCTCGACGGCCCCCTGCCTCCGGTAGACCGGGAGGGGCTGATCCAGGAATTGCGTCAGACGCTCCCGGACATGGAGCTGCTGCACGAACGCGAAGACCTCCAACCCTATGAGTGCGACGGCCTGTCGGCCTATCGCGTGCTGCCGATGCTGGTGGTGCTTCCCGATACCGTCGAGCAGATCGAAACCTTCATGAAGATCTGCCACCAGCGCAAGGTGCCGGTGGTCGCCCGCGGCGCCGGCACTGGCCTGTCCGGTGGCGCCCTGCCCCTGGAAGGCGGCGTGCTGCTGGTGCTGGCACGCCTGAAGAGCATCCTCGAGGTCAATGCCGAAGGCCGCTTCGCCCGGGTACAGCCCGGCGTGCGCAACCTGGCGATTTCCGAAGCGGCGGCCCCCTATCAGCTGTACTACGCGCCCGACCCTTCCTCACAGATCGCCTGCTCGATCGGCGGCAACGTGGCCGAGAATGCCGGCGGCGTGCACTGCCTGAAATACGGCCTGACCGTGCACAACCTGCTGAAGCTGGAAATCGTCACCGTCGAAGGCGAGCGCATGACGCTGGGCTCCGACGCGCTGGACAGCCCCGGCTTCGACCTGATGGCGCTGTTCACCGGCTCCGAGGGCATGCTCGGCATCGTCGTCGAGGTCACCGTCAAGCTGCTGCCGCGCCCGCAGGTGGCCAAGGTACTGATGGCCAGCTTCGATGACGTGGGCAAGGCCGGCAAGGCGGTCGGCGATATCATCTCCGCCGGCATCATCCCCGGCGGCTTGGAGATGATGGACAACCTGGCGATCCGCGCCGCCGAGGATTTCATCCACGCCGGCTACCCGGTCGAGGCCGAGGCCATCCTGCTGTGCGAGCTCGATGGCGTCGAAGCCGACGTTGCCGACGAGTGCGACCGGGTGCGCGCGGTGCTGGAAAACAGCGGCGCCACCGCCATCAGCCAGGCCAAGGACGACACCGAGCGCGCGCTGTTCTGGGCCGGACGCAAGAACGCCTTCCCGGCGGTGGGTCGCATCTCGCCCGACTACTACTGCATGGACGGTACCATTCCCCGCCGCGAACTGCCCCGCGTGCTGCAGGGCATCGCCGACCTGTCCGCCGAATACGGCCTGCGCGTGGCCAACGTGTTCCACGCCGGTGACGGCAACATGCACCCGCTGATCCTGTTCGATGCCAACCAGGAAGGCGAGCTGGAGCGCGCCGAGGCGGTCGGCGGCAAGATTCTCGAACTCTGCGTGGCGGTCGGTGGCTCGATCACCGGCGAGCATGGCGTGGGCCGGGAGAAGATCAACCAGATGTGCTCGCAGTTCAATGATGACGAACTGCTGACCTTCCATGCGGTCAAGGCGGCATTCGATCCCGACGGGCTGCTCAACCCGGGCAAGAACATCCCCACCCTGCACCGCTGCGCCGAATTCGGTGCCATGCATATCCATAACGGAAATCTGCCTTTCCCCGAACTGGAGCGCTTCTGATGTCCGCACAGCATACCCACAGCCATCGCCCCGGCGAGCGGGCGGCCAGCGCCAGTGAGCAGCAACTGCAGCAGCAGGTACTCGATGCCCTGCACAGCAACACGCCACTGGCCATTCAGGGCGCCAACAGCAAGGCCTTCCTCGGCCGTCCGGTTGACGGCCAGGTGCTGGATACCCGCGGTCACAGCGGCATCGTCAACTACGATCCCACCGAACTGGTGGTGACCGTGCGCAGTGGTACGCCGCTGGTCGAGCTGCTGGCCGCACTGGAAGAACAGGGCCAGACGCTGACCTGCGAGCCGCCGACTTTCAACGGCCAGGCCACCGTGGGCGGCATGGTCGCTGCCGGCCTGTCCGGCCCGCGCCGGCCCTGGTCCGGCGCGGTGCGTGACCTGGTGCTCGGCACCCGGGTCATCACCGGGCACGGCAAGCTGATGCGCTTTGGCGGTGAGGTGATGAAGAACGTCGCCGGCTATGACCTGTCGCGCCTGATGGCGGCCAGCTTCGGCCAGCTCGGGGTCATCACCGAGGTATCGATGAAAGTGCTGCCCAAGCCGGTGTGCAGCCGCCACCTGCGCCTGCAACTGCCTGCCGAGAAGGCCTTGCTGAAGCTCGCTGAATGGGGCCAGCAGCCGATCCCGATCACCGCTGCCAGCTATCTGGATGGCCATCTGCACCTGCGTCTGGAAGGCGGAGTCGGCTCGGTACGCTCGGCAGCCGATCGTATCGGCGGCGAGGAACTGGATGCCGGATTCTGGAGCCAGCTTAACGAACAGCAACTGGCGTTTTTCCAGGACCCGCGCCCGCTGTGGCGGCTGTCATTGCCACCGCTGACCCCGGATCTGGAGCTGCCCGGCTCCACGCTGCTGGACTGGGCCGGCGCCCAGCGCTGGCTGAAGAGCGACGCCGCCGCCGAGGACATCCAGGCGCTGGCCAGCCGGCACGGCGGCCATGCCACCTGCCACAGCAGCGGCGTTACCGACAGCCCGTTCCAGCCGCTGGCAGCGCTGCTGCAACGCTATCACCGGCAACTGAAAAAGCAGCTCGACCCTCAGGGCCTGTTCAACCCCGGCCGGATGTATTCCGGGCTCTGAGATACAAGAGGTAACACCATGCAAACCAATCTCACCGAACAGGCGCGCCAGCTGCCGCGCGCCGCAGAAGCGGAAAGCATTCTGCGCTCCTGCGTCCACTGTGGCTTCTGCAACGCCACCTGCCCGACCTACCAGTTGCTCGGCGACGAGCGTGACGGGCCGCGCGGCCGCATCTACCTGATCAAGGCGTTTCTCGAGGGCGAAGCCACTACCCGGGAAACCCAGCTGCATCTGGACCAGTGCCTGAGCTGCCGCAACTGCGAGACCACCTGCCCGTCCGGGGTGAAGTATCACACCCTGCTGGACATCGGCCGCGAAGCCATGGCCGGGCAGATCGAGCGCCCACTGCAGCAGCGCATGCTGCGCTCGGCGCTGCGCCAGGTGGTGCCCAACCCCGGTATCTTCAACACCCTGCTCAAGACCGGCCAGGCGGTACGCACTTTCATGCCGGCGGCGATCAAGGACAAGATTCCGGCCAAGGTGGCCCCGGCCAAACCACGCCCGGCACCGCGTCATGCCCGCCACGTACTGATCCTCGAAGGCTGCGCCCAGCAGGGCCTGTCACCCAATACCAACGCCGCCACGGCGCGGGTACTGGACCGCCTGGGCATCTCGATCAAGCCGATCAGCGAAGCCGGCTGCTGCGGCGCGGTGGACTACCACCTCGATGCCCAACAGGCCGGCCTGGACCGCGCACGGCGCAATATCGATGCCTGGTGGCCGGCCATCGAAGGTGGCGCCGAGGCCATCGTCCAGACCGCCAGCGGCTGCGGCGCCTTCGTCAAGGAGTACGCGCACCTGCTCAAGGATGATCCGGCCTACGCCGGCAAGGCGGAGAAAGTCAGCACCCTGGCGCTGGACCTGGTCGAGCTGCTGGAAAAGGAAGACCTGCAATCGCTGCAGGCCCGCACCACCCAGAAGCTGGCCTTCCACTGCCCCTGCACGCTGCAGCATGCACAGAAGCTGGGCGGCCGGGTGGAACCCATCCTGCAGAAGCTCGGCTTCAGCCTGACCCCGGTCGCCGATGCCCACCTGTGCTGCGGCTCGGCCGGCAGCTACTCGATTACCCAGCCGGTACTGGCCAGACAACTGCGCGACAACAAGCTGAACGCGCTGGAAGCCGGCCAGCCGGACACCATCGTTACCGCCAACATCGGCTGCCAGACCCATCTGGGATCAGCCAACCGAACACCCGTGCGCCATTGGATCGAAGTCGTCGAAGACGCACTCAACTGACTACCAGGAGACAACACCATGCTGAGCAAACCCGTACTGACCCTCGAAGAAGCCAACCGCATGATCGACGCCGCCTTCGCCGAAGCGGACAAGAACGAATGGAAGGTCACTGTCGCCGTGGTCGATGATGGCGGCCATATCCTGGCCATGCGGCGGATGGACGGATGCGCGCCGATCGCCTCCTATATCGCCCCGCAGAAAGCCCGCAGCGCTGCCCTGGGCCGCCGCGATACCAGCGAATTCGAGGCCATGATCAACGGCGGCCGCACCGCCTTCCTGTCCGCCCCCGAAGTCAGCGGCCTGCTCGAAGGCGGCGTACCGCTGAAGGTCGAGGGCCAGGTGGTTGCCGCCATCGGCGTTTCCGGTGTCAAGCCGGACCAGGATGCCCAGGTCGCCAAGGCCGGCATCGCCGCACTCTAACCCGAGGAGGAATGTTGTCATGACCCAACGTGTGAACATCCAGGGCCTGCAGATCGATGCCGCCCTGCATCAATTCATCGAGCAGCAGGCACTGCCGGGTACCGGCGTCGATGCCGCCGCCTTCTGGAACGGGTTCAGCCAGTTGGCCAATGAACTGGCGCCGAAGAACCGTGCCCTGCTGGCCGAGCGTGATCGCCTGCAGAGCGAGCTGGACCAGTGGCACAAAGCCAATCCGGGGCCAGTACGTGATATGGCCGCCTACCGCGAATTTCTCACCGGCATCGGTTACCTGAAAGCGGTACCCGCCGACTTCCAGATCAGCACCGCCAATACCGACAGCGAGATCACCACCCAGGCCGGTCCGCAGCTGGTGGTGCCGGTGATGAACGGCCGCTATGCGCTGAACGCCGCCAACGCGCGCTGGGGCAGCCTGTACGACGCACTGTACGGTACAGATGCGATTGCCGAGGATGACGGTGCCGAACGCGGCCCGGGCTACAACCCGGTGCGCGGCGACAAGGTCATCGCCTTCGCCCGCGACTTCCTCAACCAGAGCATCCCGCTGCAGCAGGGCGACCATACCCAGGTCGAGGCCTACCGCGTTCAGGACGGCCAGCTACAGGTCACCCTGCAGTCGGGCCAGACCACCAGTCTGCAGTCGCCGGAGCTGTTCGCCGGCTACCAAGGCAACCCGGCCAGCCCGGATGCCCTGCTGTTCACCCACAACGGCCTGCACTTCGAGATCCAGATCGACCGCAACCATCCGATCGGCAAGACCGATGCCGCCGGCGTGAAAGACCTGCTGATCGAGGCCGCCGTATCCACCATCATGGACTGCGAGGATTCGATCGCCGCCGTCGATGCCGAGGATAAGGTGCTGGCCTACGGCAACTGGCTGGGGCTGATGCGTGGCGATCTGGTCGAGCATATGGAAAAAGGCGGCAAGGCCATGGTCCGCAAGCTCAACCCGGACCGCCAGTACACTGCCGCCGATGGCAGTGAACTGACCCTGCACGGCCGCTCGCTGCTGTTCATCCGCAACGTCGGCCACCTGATGACCAACCCGGCGATCCTGCTCGAAGACGGCAGCGAGATTCCCGAGGGCATCATGGACGCGGTCTGCACCAGCCTGATCGCCATGCACGACCTGCAACGCAAGGGCAACTCGCGCACTGGCAGCGTGTATATCGTCAAGCCGAAGATGCACGGTCCGGACGAAGTCGCCTTCGCCAACGAACTGTTCGGCCGCGTCGAGCAACTGCTCGGCCTGCCACAGCACACCATCAAGATGGGCATCATGGACGAGGAGCGCCGCACCTCGGTCAACCTCAAGGCCTGTATCGCCGCCGCCAGCGCGCGGGTGGCCTTCATCAATACCGGCTTCCTCGATCGGACCGGCGACGAGATGCACACCGTGATGCAGGGCGGCCCGGTGCTGCGCAAGGGCGACATGAAGTCCACCCCGTGGATCCAGGCCTATGAGCGCAACAACGTGCTGGTCGGCCTGACCTGCGGCCTGCGCGGCAAGGCGCAGATCGGCAAGGGCATGTGGGCCATGCCGGATCTGATGGCCGCCATGCTCGAGCAGAAGATCGGTCACCCCAAGGCCGGTGCCAACACCGCCTGGGTACCCTCACCGACCGCCGCCGTGCTGCACGCCCTGCACTACCACCAGGTCAATGTGCAGGCGGTCCAGCAGGAGCTGGAAAAGGTCTCCCTGCAGGACGAGCAGCAAGCCCTGCTCAACGGCCTGCTCACCGCACCGCTGGCTGAACAGGCTAACTGGAGTGAGGTGGAGAAGCAGCAGGAGCTGGACAACAACGCCCAGGGCATCCTCGGCTACGTGGTGCGCTGGGTCGACCAGGGCATCGGCTGCTCCAAGGTGCCGGATATCAACGATATCGGCCTGATGGAAGACCGCGCCACCCTGCGCATCTCCAGCCAGCACATGGCCAACTGGCTGCACCATGGTGTGGTCAGCAAGGAACAGGTGATCGAGACCTTCGAGCGCATGGCCAAGGTGGTGGACCAGCAGAACGCTGGCGACCCCGAGTACCGACCCATGGCCACCGACTTCTCGGCCTCGGTTGCCTACCAGGCAGCGCTGGATCTGGTATTCAAGGGTCTGGAGCAGCCCAGCGGCTATACCGAGCCGTTGCTGCACCATTGGCGGCAGGTGGCCAAGGCGCGCTAGACGGCAGACTGAGTTCCCCCTCTCCCCCGGCCCCTCTCCCGCAAGGGGAGAGGGGGGGCGTTTGAGGGCAGGCTCGGTGTTTGTCGGCAACTTTCCGTAGACCCGGACCAAGCGAAACGCCAAAGGTCTTCGCAGATTATCAGGAAACAAACGAAAGTAAGCCCCAGGAGCCCCCTCTCCCCTTGCGGGGCGAGAGCGGAAAAAGCGAAGCACTGCTTCGCCCGCTTGAGCGCCCAGAGCTCTGCGAAGGGCCGGGGCGCGGAGCGGGGTTGGGGAGAGGGGGAAACCCGCAGCCAAGAACCAAGCTTCAGAACAAACAGGGACCAAAACCCCAAAAAAACAAAAGGCTTGCCGGTCACCCACCCAGCAAGCCTTCATTTATATGGTGCGCGAGCCCGGATTCGAACCGGGGACCTACCGCTTAGGAGGCGGTTGCTCTATCCAGCTGAGCTACAAGCGCAAATCACAGCATCGTTTTTTCGTGCCGCGCATATTACCCGATCACAACTGGACTTGACCACCTTGACAAATACTGCCAAAGTTCGATTTCAAATGGCCAGCGTCGGAAACCCGTCGCAAAAACTAGACGTAATTCCGGCACCTCAGTAGGCCGTTGAAAAAATGGGTATGGAATTGAGCAAAATGCCTTTATCCATTGTCAATGTGTCAGGATTTTTTTTAACTCCTGACGAGAAGGCGGTTTGGATGGCAGGAAGCCATACGGATTCCAACTGGCCGGGATCGATTCATCAGCTAAAGCGATTATTGTTGCCCATGAAAACTGCACTCCAGAGCTACACCAGTCGAACAGCCGACAAATTTGTCGTCCGCCTCCCCGAAGGCATGCGTGACCGCATTGCCGAGGTTGCCAAGCAACACCACCGCAGCATGAACTCGGAGATCATTGCCCGGCTGGAGCACAGCCTGCTGGATCTCCCCAGCCTGCCGGAACAGCCTTCTCGCCAAGCTCTCAACGAGCAGCGCCTGGAAGACCTGAACCATCCCGAGCGCGAGCTGCTGCTACGCTTCCGGGAAATGAGCCGTCGCCAGCAGAACGCCCTGCTCGCCCTTCTGGCTGGCGAACAGCAGGCCTGAGCCAGCGGATCAGGTGGCGCCACCTTGGCGCTGCCTGTCGCCATGCAGCAGCCGTAAAAAAACCCGCTCAGTTCTCACTGAGCGGGTTTTTCATTTTGGGGCTGCTATCCGTTGGCTTCCAGCCTGCGGATCACCCGACGAATGCCAGCAGGATACCTGCCGCCACCGCCGAACCGATCACCCCTGCCACGTTGGGACCCATGGCATGCATCAGCAGGAAGTTGTGCGGGTTGGCCTCCAGACCCACCCTGTTGGATACGCGGGCCGCCATCGGTACCGCTGACACACCGGCCGAACCGATCAACGGGTTGATCGGGTGCTTGCTGAACTTGTTCATCAGCTTGGCCATCAGCACGCCGCCGGCGGTTCCCATGCAGAAAGCCACCATTCCCAGCACCAGAATCCCCAGGGTCTTCAGTTGCAGGAAGGAGTCGGCCGACAGCTTGGAGCCCACCGCCAGCCCCAACGCAATGGTGACGATGTTGATCAGGGCATTGCGGGTCGTGTCCGCCAGTCGCTCGACCACACCACTTTCGCGCATCAGGTTACCGAAGCAGAACATGCCCACCAGCGGCGCGGCATCGGGCAACAGCAGCGAGATGAGCAGCAGCAATACCAGAGGGAAAGTGATCTTCTCAACCTTGCTGACCACCCGCAACTGGGTCATGACGATGGCACGTTCCTTTTCCGTCGTCAGGGCGCGCATGATCGGCGGCTGGATCAGCGGCACCAGTGCCATGTAGGAATACGCCGCCACGGCAATCGGCCCCAGCAGGTCCGGTGCCAGCTTCGAGGTCACGAAGATCGAGGTGGGGCCGTCGGCTCCGCCGATGATCGCGATCGAGGCGGCTTCGCGCAGGGTGAAGTCGAATCCGGGGATCCCCCAGGCCGTCAGTGCCAACGCCCCGAGCAAGGTGCCGAAGATACCGACCTGTGCCGCGGCACCCAACAGCAGGGTACGCGGGTTGGCCAGCATCGGCCCGAAGTCGGTCATGGCGCCGACCCCCATGAAGATCAGCAGGGGAAACACGCTGGTCGGGATACCGACATCATAGATGAGCCGGAGCAGGCCACCCACCTCCGCCATGCCGGCGACCGGCAGATTGGCCAGAATGCCGCCAAAGCCGATCGGGATCAGCAGCAGCGGCTCGAAGCCCTTGCGAATAGCCAGGTAGATAAGCAGCAGGCACACCAGGATCATCAGCAACTGACCAGCTGCCAGATGATACAGGCCGGTGGTCTGCCACAGCAGGAACAACTTTTCCATGGGGCTCTCCTTAGCCGATGGTCAACAGAGTGTCACCGACCGATACCGCATCGCCGACCTTCACATTGACCGAGCCGACCACACCGGAGCTGATGGCCCGGATTTCGGTTTCCATCTTCATCGCTTCCAGAATCAGTATCAGGTCCCCTGCCTGCACCTGGTCGCCAGGCTGCACCAGCACCTTGAAGATGTTGCCCGCCAGCGGAGCCACCTGCGGCTCACCTGCCGTCGGGGCCGCCGCCGGGCTGGTGCTGGCCGGAGATGACTCACCCAGCGGCTTGATACCGGTGATGTCGCCGCCTTCAGTGACCTGGACCACGAAGTCCCTGCCATCCACCGATACCGTGTAGACCTCCGACTCACCTGGCTGCCCACCACTGGCGGGGGCTACCTGGCCGGTCGGTGCCGGCTCGAACGCTGCGGGGTTGCCGCGATTCTCCAGGAATTTCAGACCGATCTGCGGGAACAAGGCATAGGTGAGAACGTCATCGACGTCGTTATCGGCCAGGGCGAAGCCCTTTTCCGCTGCCAGCTCCTGCAACTCCAGGGTCAGCCTGTCCATTTCCGGTTCCAGCAAATCCGCCGGGCGGCAGCTGATCGCATCAGCACCATCCAGCACACGGGCTTGAAGTTCGGCATTGAAGGGGGCTGGCGCCGCGCCATACTCACCCTTGAGCACACCAGCGGTTTCCTTGGTAATGGACTTATAGCGCTCTCCGGTCAGCACATTGATCACCGCCTGGGTACCAACGATCTGCGAGGTGGGCGTGACCAGCGGGATGAAGCCCAGGTCTTCACGCACTCTTGGAATCTCGGCGAGCACTTCATCGAAGCGATCCCCGGCCCCCTGCTCCTTCAGTTGGCTCTCCATATTGGTCAGCATGCCGCCCGGTACCTGGGCGACGAGGATGCGCGAATCCACCCCCTTGAGGTTACCTTCGAACCTGGCGTACTTCTTCCGCACTTCGCGGAAATAGGCAGCCACCTCCTCCAGCAGCTCCAGATTCAGACCGGTATCCCGTTCGGTATTCTGGAAGATCGCAACCACCGACTCGGTCGGCGAGTGACCATAGGTCATGGACATGGAAGAAATGGCGGTGTCGACGTTATCGATGCCCGCCTCTGCAGCCTTGAGAATCGCTGCCGTGGACAGGCCAGCGGTGGCATGACACTGCATATGCACCGGAATGCTCAGCGTCTGCTTCAGCCGGGATACCAGCTCGAACGCCACATAGGGCGTCAGGATACCGGCCATATCCTTGATGGCGATGGATTCGGCGCCCATGTCCTCGATCTGTCTGGCCAGATCGACCCACATATCCAGCGTATGCACCGGGCTGGTGGTATAGGAGATCGTGCCCTGGGCATGCTTGCCCACCTGCTTGACCGCCTTGAGCGCGGTCTGCAGATTACGCGGGTCGTTCATAGCGTCGAATACGCGGAATACATCTACCCCGTTCAGGGCAGCCCGCTCGACGAACTTCTCCACCACATCATCGGCATAATGCCGGTAACCCAGCAGGTTCTGACCACGCAGCAGCATCTGCTGACGGGTATTGGGCATCGCCTGCTTGAGGGCACGGATGCGCTCCCAGGGATCTTCGCCGAGATAGCGAATACAGGCATCGAAGGTCGCCCCGCCCCAGGACTCCACGGACCAGAAGCCTACCTGATCCAGCTTGCCGGCGATCGGCAGCATGTCTTCGAGGCGCATGCGGGTGGCTAGAATGGATTGGTGAGCGTCACGCAGGATGACGTCGGTGATTCCTAATGGGTTAGCTTTCATGATGGTCATGAATGTACGGCCTTTGTTGTTATTCAGATTTTCAGAATGCTTTTCAGCTGACGGCGCGCTTGGCACGATGCAGGCGCACAGCGGCACCGATCGCAGCAAGCAGTTCAGGTTCAACCGGCACGGCAGCCGGCACAGGCACCTGCCTGGGCGCCGCGGTCACCGGTACCTCTTCCGGCACGAAGCGGATTACCAACCACGACATCAGGTTGATGCAACCGATCAGCAGCATCAGAAAGACGAATACCGCCCCCATGCCCATCAACATCAGCTCCACGCCTTCCATCAGCAGCTCAGTCGAACTCATAGTTTTCATGCCTCCATTATCAAAAAAGCGCACCACCTGTGTGAATGCGCTTCTGGCGTACTGGCGGACTGAATAGACACTCCGCCCCGGCAAAGCCGGCTCAATGTAACCTTACATTGCCAGGACTGGCAATCGTCCAGATCAACGACTCACAACAGGAATAGCGTCGCCAGCCCGAGAAATATGAAGAAACCGCCGCTGTCGGTGATACCGGTGATCATCACGCTGGAACCCAGTGCCGGGTCCTTGCCGCCACGCAGTCGCAACAGCGGAATGAATACCCCCATCAGTGCCGCCAGCAGCATGTTCAACAGCATGGCCGCCATCAACACCATTGACAGTGCGGTGCTGTCATACAGAACCCAGGCGATCACTGCCAACACCAGCCCCCAGAACAGTCCATTGATCATCGCCACGCCCGCTTCCTTGCGGATCAGTCGTCGACCATGCGCCACCTGGACCTGACCAGTGGCTATACCACGGACGATCATGGTGATGGTCTGGTTGCCGGAGTTGCCGCCGATACCGGCAACGATCGGCATCAGCGCCGCCAGCGCCACCAATTGCTCGATGGAATGTTCGAACAGGCCAATCACCCGCGAGGCGATCAGTGCCGTACACAGGTTGATCGCCAGCCAGGCCCAGCGGTTGCGCACCGACTTCCATACCGAGGCGAAGATATCCTCCTCCTCGCGCAGACCGGCGGAATTGAGCGCCTCGGTCTCCCCTTCCTCACGGATGTAGTCGACCACCTCGTCGATGGTCACCCGGCCGCAAAGCTTGCCGTCGGCATCGACCACCGGCGCCGTGACCAGGTCGTAGCGTTCGAAGGCCTGGGCCGCCTCGCCGGCCTCGGCATGCGGGTCGAATACCACCGGGTCGGTAGCCATGACATCGGCGACCAGCGCATCCGGCGAACTCACCAGCAGCTTGTGGATCGGCAGCACGCCCTGCAGGCGCCCCTCGCTGTCGATCACGAACAGCTTGTCGGTATGGTCCGGCAAGCTGTCGAAGCGGCGCAGGTAACGGCTGACGACCTCCAGGGTGACATCATCACGAATGGTGACCATGTCGAAGTCCATCAGCGCGCCCACTTCGTCCTCATCGTAGGACAGGGCCGAACGCAACCGCTCGCGCCGCTGGGCATCCAGGCTGTCCATCAGCTCTCGCACCACATCGCGCGGCAGGTCCGGCGCCAGGTCGGCCAGCTCATCGGCATCCAGCGCATTGGCGGCGGCGATGATCTCGTGGCTGTCCATGTCGGCGATCAGGGTTTCGCGCACCGCATCCGACACTTCCAGCAGGATGTCGCCGTCATGGTCGGACTTGACCAGTTGCCAGACCGCCAGGCGCTCATCCAGCGGCAGCGACTCGAGGATATAGGCAACATCGGCCGGGTGCAGCTCGCTCAGCTTGCGCTGCAGCTCGGCCTGGTTCTGCCGCTGCACCAGGTTGTCGACCAGGTCCTCCCTGCCACCGCCGCTCCTGTCGAGCAGGGAATCGACCAGCCTATGTCGCTCAAGCAGCTGGATGACCTGTTCGAGGCGGTCCTGCAGGCGCTCTGGGGACTTTCTGTTCAACTCTGACATGCTGCGTCCTCCGACAAGACAAGATCGGCCTGCCACCCC
Organism: Halopseudomonas xiamenensis; assembly: GCF_014219065.1. Taxonomy (GTDB): domain Bacteria; phylum Pseudomonadota; class Gammaproteobacteria; order Pseudomonadales; family Pseudomonadaceae; genus Halopseudomonas; species Halopseudomonas xiamenensis. Next base: position 125,380 of record NZ_JACLGO010000001.1, on the reverse strand, counting down.
GGGTCGTGCCGTCCCACAATGCCACGAGGGACCACCGGGCGACGCAACAACAGGCTCTCCAGCCAGTCTGGCAGGCTTTTGCGCAGGCGTGATGACTGCGATTTTTGCGGGACGAAAAAAAACCCATTGTATGACCAATGGGCTTTTCAAAGTGGCGCACTCGGGAGGATTCGAACCTCCGACCGCTCGGTTCGTAGCCGAGTACTCTATCCAGCTGAGCTACGAGTGCGTTGTGGGTGCGTATTATAGAGTCTTTTTTCTGCCTGTCAACCGATTTTTTCTTTTAAATTCAAGAATCTATCGCTTGACAACTCCATAATACAAAAGTGGCGGAGAGGGAGGGATTCGAACCCTCGACACCCTTTTGAGGTGTACTCCCTTAGCAGGGGAGCGCCTTCGGCCTCTCGGCCACCTCTCCGTAACACGCGCAGAATATTAACTGCGCGGCTGCGCTAATGCAATGAAAAATTTAAGAAAATTAATCGTTTGATGCATCATCCTTTTCTTTCTGGATGCGCTGGTAGATTTCTTCGCGGTGCACAGCCACTTCTTTCGGGGCATTGACGCCGATACGCACCTGATTGCCCTTCACGCCCAGGACCGTTACTGTCACTTCATCACCTACCATCAGGGTTTCACCAACCCTGCGAGTCAGAATAAGCATTCCATTTCTCCTTGCTCATTAATCAGGACACAGCTCTGCAATAAAAAAATCGGCCTGGTGCCGGTTCAGCCGTCACGTTTGCATAAATGTGACCACAACCTGCATCAGGCGTTCGATATCGATGCGACAATTCATACTGATCCGGGCCTGTCAGCGGGCACGAGGGTCAACCAGCGTGCCCGCCGCCACGGTCAAGCGACCATTGCCGGGATGTCAGCCGATCTGCTCGGCGTCTTCGGCAGGCGCATCCAGCTCGAAGGCCGAGTGCAGGGTACGTACGGCCAGCTCCAGGTACTTCTCATCGATGACCACGGAAATCTTGATCTCCGAGGTGGAGATCATCAGGATGTTGATGCCGTGCTGCGCCAGCGCCTCGAACATCTTGCTCGCCACACCGGCATGCGAACGCATGCCCACGCCGACGATCGACACCTTGGCGATTGCACTGTCACCCGCCACTTCCCGGGCACCGATGTCGGTCGCCACCTTGCGCAGGATCTCTTCGGTACGACGCTGGTCGTTGCGATTGACGGTGAAGGTGAAGTCGGTGGTCTGATCCTGGGAGACGTTCTGCACGATCATGTCGATTTCGATGTTCGCCGCGCTGACCGGCCCGAGGATCTTGTAGGCCACGCCGGGGGTATCCGGTACACCGCGGATAGTCAGCTTGGCTTCGTCACGATTGAAAGCAATGCCGGAAATGACGGGCTGTTCCATTGAAAGATCTTCCTCAAGGGTAATCAGGGTCCCGGGACCCTCTTTGAAACTGTGCAACACACGCAGTGGCACGTTGTATTTGCCGGCGAACTCGACCGCCCGGATCTGCAGCACCTTGGAGCCCAGGCTGGCCATCTCGAGCATTTCCTCGAAGGTGACCTTGTCCAGCCGGCGAGCACTGTCGACCACCCGTGGGTCGGTGGTGTAGACGCCATCCACGTCAGTATAGATCTGGCACTCGTCGGCCTTCAGCGCGGCGGCCAGGGCCACCGCGGTGGTATCCGACCCGCCACGACCGAGGGTGGTGATATTGCCGTTGCCATCCATGCCCTGGAAGCCGGCGACGATCACCACCTTGCCGTCATCCAGCTCGGTACGCAGCTTCTGCTCATCGATATGCTGGATGCGCGCCTTGCCGAAGGCATCATCGGTCTCGATGCGTACCTGGGCGCCGGTGTAGGACACGGCAGGTACCTCGATAGCCTTGAGCGCCATGGCCAGCAGGCCGATGGTGACCTGCTCGCCAGTGGACAGGATCACGTCCATCTCCCGCGGATCGGGATCGGCACAGATTTCCCGCGCCAGACCGATCAGGCGATTGGTCTCGCCGCTCATGGCCGATACCACGATGATCAGATCATTGCCCTGGGCCTTGAACGTCTTGATTTTCTCGGCCACCTGGGCAATGCGCTCCACACTGCCGACCGAGGTACCACCAAACTTCTGGACAATAAGTGCCATTTGTTGCACCAACCCCCATGCAGATATCGGTTACCCGATCATTGCGTCAGGCTCCCGGGGGAGCCTGACCTGTTCACTGTCACTGCTGCGCGATCCACTGGGCTGCGCCAGCCAGTGCGGCATCCAGCGCCGCCACATCGGTGCCACCACCCTGCGCCATGTCCGGACGCCCGCCACCCTTGCCAGCCACCGCCTGCGCGGTGCTGCGGATCAGGTCGCCCGCCTTGACCCGGGCGGTCAGGTCCTTGGTGACGCCGGCGACCAGCACTACCTTGCCGTCCAGCTCGCCACCGAGCAGCACCACCGCCGAGCCCAGCTTGTTCTTCAATTGGTCGATCAGCGCCAGCAACGCCTTGCCATCCAGGCCGTCCAGGCGCTTGACCAGCACATTCATGCCGCCCAGTTGCTGCGCCTCGCCAGCCAGATCGTTACCCGCCGCACTGGCGGCCTTGGCCTTGAGCTGCTGAATGTCCTTCTCCAATTGCTGCGCACGCTCAAGCGCCGCCGACAGCCTGGACAGCAGGTTGTCACGGTTGCCCTTGACCAGTTGCGCCGCCTGGCGCAGTTGCTCTTCGGTCTCGGCAACCCAGTCCAATGCCACCTGGCCGGTGATGGCTTCGATCCGCCGCACGCCCGAAGCGATACCACCTTCGCTGACGATCTTGAACAGACCGATATCGCCGGTGCGGCTGACGTGGGTGCCACCACACAGCTCCACCGAGAAGCCACCGCCCATGGTCAGTACACGCACCTGATCACCATACTTCTCGCCGAACAGCGCCATGGCACCCTTGGCCTTGGCGGTCTCGATATCGGTAACCTCGATCTCCACCGCCGAATTGTGGCGGATCTGCTCGTTGACCATGCGTTCCAGCTCACGCAGCTGCTGCGCGGTGATCGCCTCGAAATGACTGAAGTCGAAGCGCAGGCGCTGGCTGTCGACCAGCGAGCCCTTCTGCTGCACATGCTCGCCCAGTACCTGGCGCAGCGCCGCATGCAACAGGTGGGTCGCCGAGTGGTTGCCCTTGGTGGCATCACGGATGCTGTCATCGACCACCGCCTTGATGCTGGTGCCGACGGCCAGACTGCCGCTGGTCACCACCCCGTGATGCAGATGCGCACCACCGGCCTTGGTGGTATCGCGCACATCGAAGCGCACCCCGGCGCCACTCAGGTAGCCGGTGTCACCCACCTGACCGCCGGACTCGGCATAGAAGGGAGTGCGGTCCAGCACCACCACGCCCGACTCGCCCTCGCCCAGGGTCTCCACCTGCTGGCCGTCACGGTACAGCGCGACGATCTGCGCCGAGCCGGCGGTCGCGGTGTAGCCCTCGAACTGGGTGTCACCGTCGATCTTGACCAGCTGGTTGTAATCGAGGCCGAACTGGCTGGCGGCACGGGCACGCTCACGCTGCCCCTCCATGGCCGCATCGAAGCCGGCCTCATCGATACTCAGCCCCCGTTCCCGGGCGATATCGCCGGTCAGGTCCATCGGGAAGCCGTAGGTATCGTACAGCTTGAACACGATATCACCGGGGATCTCGCTGCCCTCGAGACCGGCCAGGTCCTGTTCGAGAATCCGCAGGCCCTGCTCCAGGGTCTTGGCGAACTGCTCTTCTTCGGCCTTCAGTACCCGCTCGATATGCGCCTGCTGGGCCTTCAGCTCGGGGAAGGCTTCGCCCATCTCGGCAGCCAGGGCCGGCACTATCTTGTGGAAGAAGGTTCCGCTGGCGCCCAGCTTGTTGCCGTGCCGGCAGGCGCGGCGGATGATGCGCCGCAGCACGTAGCCCCGCCCTTCGTTGGACGGCAGCACGCCATCGGCGATCAGGAAGCTGCAGGAGCGGATGTGATCGGCCACCACCTTCAACGACGCGGCATCGTTCTGCTCGCAGCCGATGGCCTCGGCGGCAGCCTGCAACAGGTTCTGGAACAGGTCGATCTGGTAGTTGGAGTTGACGTGCTGCAGTACCGCACTGATGCGCTCCAGGCCCATGCCGGTGTCCACGCTCGGTGCCGGCAGCGGGTGCAGCACGCCATCGGCGGTGCGATTGAACTGCATGAACACGTTGTTCCAGATCTCGATATAGCGGTCGCCGTCCTCTTCCGGGCTGCCCGGCGGGCCACCCCAGATGTGCTCGCCATGGTCGAAGAAGATCTCGGTGCAAGGGCCACAGGGGCCGGTATCGCCCATCGCCCAGAAGTTGTCCGAGGCATAGGGCGCGCCCTTGTTGTCACCGATGCGCACCATGCGCTCGGCAGGCACGCCGATCTCCTGGGTCCAGATATCGTAGGCCTCGTCATCGCTGGCATATACGGTGACCCAGAGCTTCTCGGCGGGCAGCTTGAGCCACTGCTCCGAGGTCAGGAATTCCCAGGCATAGTGGATGGCGTCGCGCTTGAAGTAATCACCGAAGCTGAAGTTACCCAGCATCTCGAAAAAGGTATGGTGACGGGCTGTATAGCCGACGTTCTCCAGGTCATTGTGCTTGCCACCGGCACGCACGCATTTCTGGCTGCTGGTCGCACGGGTGTAGGCTCGCTTTTCCAGCCCCAGGAAGCAGTCCTTGAACTGGTTCATCCCGGCGTTGGTGAACAGCAACGTCGGGTCGTCTGCCGGCACCAGCGAACTGGAGGCGACTCGGGTATGGCCCTTCTCTTCGAAGAAACGAAGGAAGGCTTCACGGATCTCAGCGCTTTTCATAGGTCCCTTACCACGGATCAGGTCGGCCAGGCTCACGCCGGGCAAAGTCCAACATTATATAGGCATAGCAACACAGCATGCATTACCTGCTCTGCGCGATTCTGTCTATCAACGCAATAGAAGCGTTTTGCCAGCAACGACAGACTGACGGTCAGTCGGCAGCGGCATAGGGGTCGGCAGCACCGGGACTGCCAACCAGGGCCACGGCCCGCACCGGGGTACCGGCACGCAACCGCAGCAGCTCGGCGGTCTGCGCGGCCACCACCAGGGTGCCCGCGGCAATGCGCCCGGGCGCGGCGGTGATGCGGCAGTTCGCCCGCCCCCGGTTGTGAATCAGGTAGGTCTGCGCATCATCCCCCGGCGTACCGACGGCCAGCACCAGTTGCTGGCTTTCGCGGATACTGCGGATCTGGCTGGGCGGCGCCTCGATGGTGATGCCGCCGTCGAATATGTCGATATAGCCCTGGTCGTGCAGTCCTTCCTCGAGCAGCATCGCCAGCGCCGGCTCCGAGTCCGGGTGCACCCGGCCCATGGCCGCGCGCGCCTCGTCGCTGAGAAAGCAGGCATACAGCGGGAACTTGGGCATCATCTCGGCGATGAAGGCCTTGCTGCCGGTACCGGTGAGGTAATCCGCACGGGCAAAATCCATGCGGAAGAAGTGGTGCCCAAGGCTGTCCCAGAACGGCGAGCGGCCTTGGCGATCCGACAGGCCACGCATCTCAGCGATGACCCGCGGCGCGAAATCGCCGGCGAATTCAGCCATATGGATAAAGCGCGCCTTGGACAGCAGGCGACCGTTGAGACTATGCCGGTGCGGCAGACTGAGGTACAGCGAGCACAACGCCGTGGCCCCGGTCAGATCGTTGGTCAGAAACAGCGTGGGTTGCTGGCGATACACGTTCAGCTCGCGGCTGGCAGTGACCGTCAGGCCCTTGCGATAGCTGTACCAGGGCTCGCGCAGGCCGGCAGCGGCGAGCATGCCACTGGTACCTATCACCTGCCCCTGCTGATCCTCGAGCACGAACAGGTAGTCGGCATCGGCAGCCGGCAGCTCGCCGGCAAAGCTCGCCATCACCGTCTGCAGGCGCCGGCCCAGGCGCTCTTCGCTGGCCGGCAGGCTGGTCAGCCCCGAGCCTGCTTCCAGCGCCAGCTGGAGCAGCGCCGGCAGATCGTCGATGCATGCCGCACGTACCAGCATCTCAGTCTCCTTCAATCAATCTGAGGGTATCGCCCTCGGCTACCTTCAACAACTCGGCCAACTGCGCATCCAGCACCAGCGGCTCGCCGGGCGTCCAGGCCAACGAGCACAGGCAGGCGCGAAAATCCCGCACCCGCTCGTTGGCCACCAGCCAGGTGCCGGTGGGAGCCGGCGGCTGACCGATGACGACCCTGGCCACGTCGCTGCAGCGCACCGAGGTCAACTCGGCGGTCTTGGTCTGCACCACCGGGCCCCCATCGAGGATATCGATGTAATTGTCGCTCTCGAAGCCTTCCTGCATGAGGATGTCGTAGACCATCTGCGAAGCCGGCCGCACCTGCCCGATGACCTCCTGGGCAGCATCGGGCAGCATCGGCACATACAGCGGATAACCGGGCAGCAACTCGGCCAGCACACTACGCCCCAGGCTGCTGCCCAGACGCTCGGCCTCGGTGTAGTCGACATCGAAGAAGTGCCGGCACACGCCGTCCCAGAACGGCGAGTTGCCATCCTCGTCGCTGATCCCGGAGATTTCCACGGCGATCGACTCGGCGAACCGCTGCGGCTGCGAGGCGATGAACAGCAAGCGTCCGCAGGCATTGAGCTTGAGCGCCTGGTAACTGCGCCAGGTCGGGTCCAGATAGAAGCCTGTAAGCAGGCTGTGGCCAGTCAGGTCGTGACACAGCGACAGCACGTGGATGCGGTTGTGCAGCCCCAGCTCACGTGAGGCATGCACGAACATCTCGTTGCGAAAGGTATAGAACGGCTGGCTGAAGCCCGCCGCGGAGATGATGCTGCTGCACCCCACCAGGCGACCGCTGGCGACCTCCTCCAGCACGAAGAAGTAGCGCTCCTCACCGGTGAAGGCCACCCCCTCGTCCATCGCCGCCTCGGTGCCCTCGATGATCACCGACAGACGTTCGCGATCGGCCGGCAGGGAGGTGATCCCCACCGGGCTGGCGATGGCAAGACGTTCTATTTCAGGCAGATCGGCCGGGGTACACAGACGCTGGATGAGCATGGCGGTTCTCCGGTTACTCGGCGAGTTTCTGCAACGCGGAGCGCAGCCGCCCCAGGCCTTCGCGGATATCCGCCTCGGGGATGATCAGGCTCGGCGCCAGGCGCACCACATCGGCCCCGGCCTGCAGCACCAGCAGCCCTTGCTGCTGCGCCAGTTGCATCACCTTTCCAGCCTGCCCGTGCCAGGGTTCGGCCAGCACGGCGCCGATCAGCAGCCCCTGGCCGCGAATGGCGGAAAACACCCCCAGCTCATCGGCCAGGGTGCGCAGGCCGTCGCTCAGCAGCGCATGGCGCTCGGCCACGCCGTCGAGCACCTGCGGTGTATTGATGATATCCAGTACCCGCTCGGCCACTGCGCAGCCCAGCGGGTTGCCGCCGTAGGTACTGCCGTGACTGCCGACGCTCAATGCCGGGGCGACCCGGTCGGTGGTCAGCATCGCCGCAATCGGGAACCCGCCACCGATGCCCTTGGCGCTGGTCAGGATGTCCGGGGTCACACCGCTGTGCATGTAGGCGAACAGCTTGCCGGTACGGCCCATACCGCTCTGCACCTCGTCGAAGATCAGCAGCGCATCGTGCCGGTCGCACAGCTCACGCACCGCCCGCAGATACTCAGCCGAGGCCGGGATCACCCCACCCTCGCCCTGCAGCGGTTCCAGCACCACGGCGCAGGTGCGCTCGGAGATCTGCGCCTCCAGGGCGGCTATGTCATTGTAGGGCACATGGCTGATACCGCCGATGGCCGGACCGAAGCCTTGGGAATACTTGGGCTGGCCACCGACGCTGACGGTGAACAGGGTGCGGCCGTGGAAGCTGTTGCTGCAGGCGATGATCTCGTGCTTATCCGGACCGGCATTGTCGTGCGCCCAGCGCCGGGCCAGCTTGAATGCCGATTCGTTGGCCTCGGCACCGGAGTTGACGAACAGCACCCGGTCGGCAAAGGTCGCCGCCACCAACTTGTCGGCCAGGCGTAGCGCCGGCTCGTTGGTCATGATGTTCGACACGTGCCAGAGCTTGTGCGCCTGCTCGGTCAGCGCCTCGACCAGCTCGGGGTGGGCATGGCCCAGCGCGTTGACTGCAATGCCGCCGGCCAGATCGATATATTCACGGCCCTGCTGATCCCACAGGCGCGAGCCCTTGCCACGCACCGGGATCATGTCCACCGGGGCGTAATTGGGCACCATTAACCGGTCGAAATCGGCACGGCTGACCTGCATTGACTGCGACATTTCCTCAACTCTCCTGTATTCGCCCAAGGCGGATAGTGACTATGGCATGCCTGGGCATGCCGGTGTTACATGCTGACCCGACCGTCCTGCGCCTGCTGGGCACGGTACTGGTTGCGGTCCTCACGGGGGGTGACGCCGAAACAATTTCGGTAGGCACTGGAAAAATGCGGGCCCGATGAAAAGCCGCAGGACAGGCCAATCTGGATGATCGATTTGCTGGTCTGCTGCAGCATCTGCCGCGCCCGGTTCAGGCGCAGCTCAAGGTAATATTGCGATGGCACGCTGTTCAGGTACTGCTTGAAGATGCGCTCCAACTGCCGCCGTGACACGCACACGTGGCGGGCGATCTCGTCGGTGGTCAGCGGCTCTTCTATATTCGACTCCATCAGGATCACCGCCTGGGTCAACTTCGGATGCGTGCTGCCCAGACGGTTGCGCAGCGGCACCCGCTGCTGCTCGCTGCCGTCACGAATGCGCTCGACATTCAGATCCTCGGCCACCAACGCCGCCAGATCAGCACCATGGTGCTCGCCGACCATGGTCAGGAACAGATCGGTGATGGCGCAACCGCTGCTGCTCAGGCGGCCCTGGTCCTGCTCGAACAGCCGGGTGCCGGCCTGCACCGCGGGGAAGCGCTCGCGGAATTCCTCCAGCATGCGCCAGTGCACCGCACAGCGGTGTCCATCCAGCAGCCCGGCCATGGCCAGCGGGAACACGCCCTCCTCCAGACCGCCAAGCAGCACCCCATCACGCGCCAGCGAGCGCAGCTGCAATGCCAGTGCCGGGCTCAGCGACACCGGCAGCTGCGCCACGTCCGCCACCAGCCATAGGTGCGACAGCGCAGACACAGGACCGGTCCAGCGCCGTGCCGGCAGCTGCCAGCCCTCCGATGACAGGATAGGCGCATCATCCAGGGTGAAGCAGTCCATCTGGTAATGGGTGGTCTCGGCCATGCGATTGGCCGAACGCAACACCGACAGTGCCGGCATCAGGATCGCCGGATGACACCCGGGCCATATCAGAAACGCCATGCGACGCACTTCAGCTGTCATCCAAACGCCCCGCCCGTGGCAGTAGACACGCCCATGTTCCGGCCTGACCCCATAAGTCAATTCGATGACGCATTGTGCCACATGCCGTAGCGCCTGACACCGGCGAACAGCCACGGCAGATGGAAAAAAGGGGAGACCGGCGAACGCCGTCTCCCCTTTTTCCGCCGCAGCAGTGTCAGCGGCTGGCGGTCGCCATTTTTTTCTCCGCCAGACGGACCATTTCGTCGTAGATCACCTGTGGATTGGCCTGCTTGACCTCCCAGGCCTCACGACCCTTGTCATGGGGCAGGATCAGGAAGTGGCCGGCCTGGCTTTCCCGATAGATGGTGTCGGCGATATCCGCCGCCGAGATCGGCGAGCCTTCGAGCAACTTGGCGATATCTTCCTTCGAGGCATTGTCCGGGCCGCGGTAGGAGTTGAGCAGGTTGGTCTGGAAGAACGATGGGCAGACCACATGCACCTGCACCCCCTTGGGTTGCAGTTCGCACAGCAGGCTTTCCGACAGGGCCAGCACCCCGGCCTTGGCCACGTTGTAGTTGCTCATGCCCGGGGCCTGCATCAGTGCCGCCATCGAGGCGATGTTGATGATCCGGCCCTGCTGCGCCAGCAGCAGCGGCATGAAGGCCTTGCAGCCCTTGACCACGCCCATGAGGTTGATGCTGATCTGCCAGTCCCAGTCCTCCAGCGACAGGTCCTCGAACCAGCCACCCGAGGCCACACCAGCATTGTTGATCAGCACATCGATGCCGTGCATGGTTTCCTCACAGCTCTGGGCCAAGGCGGCCAGCTGGCTGTAGTCGCGCACATCGCAGCGCCGGGTGAAACCGCTGCCACCTGCCGCTTCCACCAGGCGCAGGGTCTCTCCCAACCCCTCTTCCTGAATATCCGCCAGCGCCAGCCGCGCGCCCTCCCTCGCGTAACGCAAGGCCAGCTCGCGCCCCAGCCCGCTACCCGCCCCTGTCACCACCACCCGCAAACCTGTCTTGTGCATACCGCCTCCAGTCACCACCGCCATCAGATCGAGTCAATTCTTGTTTTTGTATCAACCACCCGCTATTACCCAGTCTAGCGGCGCGCGGAATCGGCGAGGAGCGGAAAACACCAAAATCACTGTTACGAATGGGCGCAACTCAGCATGGCCGTGGTCCTGCATGATTGCGCTGGTAGACCGCTCGCCCCATGGCCTGGATCTGCCCCTCGATCAGCGCATCGAAAGGCCGCAGCAGAGCGCTGAAATTGGTACCCGGTTCGATGATCTGCAAGGCATGCATGCCCGCCTCGATGGTCGACAGGGACTCCGCCATGGGCGCCTTGCGCAACCGGTATCGACTGCTCAGCCCGGCTGGCAGCGTCACCTGCGCCAACCCCTGCAATACCGGATTGAGATACAGCAGCTTGCGCGCCTTGCGCCAGGTGCCATCGAGCAGCACCAGGCGACGGGGCCGCTGATCCTCGCTGGCCGCCACCACCAACTGCGCGTCGGGTCCCGGGAAAAGCAGCTCGGTACGCCAGTGCGGATCAGCCAGTCGAGCACACCAGGTCTCCGGTAGTTTTTCAGCCACCAGCAACTCGGCCTGGACCAAGCCGTTCACCAACAACCGGGCGGTATTGAGAGCATGTCTCTGCTCGTCCGGATGCTGTACCACCAGTACCTGCGTACGGCTGGCGATATGCGGCAGCAGATGGCACAGACAATGCCCCGGCGGGCGCTGGCAGCGAGCGCAACGCGGGCGTATCGAAGCATGGGGCCGGTCGGAGGGTTCAGGCATGGGACGCGCCACTGGTCAGGATCGGCCCGTTAGTCTAGGGTCTGGACCGGAACCGCGCCAGGCTGATCATTTGTCGTTGCTGGTCGGCAATATCCGGCTCAGCACCTGCTTGGCGGTCTGCTTGATGATGCCCATCTGGTCCGGATCGCCCTGCAGCAGGGTCGAGGCGAAGGCCTTGGCCTGTTCCAGCTTGATGTGCGGCGGCAACGGAGGGACATCCGGGTCGGTCTTGAACTCGATCAATACCGGGCACTCGCTGGCCAGCGCCTGCTCCCAGGCACCAGCTACCGCGTCTTCGCTATCGACGAAGATCCCCTTGAGACCGATCAACTCGGCAAACTTGTGGTAAGGCACGTTGGGAATGTTCTGCGAAGCCTCGAACTTCGGATCGCCCTCCATCACCCGCTGCTCCCAGGTCACCTGGTTGAGGTCCTCATTGTTGAATACCGCGCAGATCCACCGCGGGTTCTCCCACTCCCGCCAGTACTTGGCGACCGTGATCAGCTCCGCCATGTTGTTCATCTGCATGGCGCCGTCACCCACCAGAGCGATGACCGGGCGCTGCGGATGGCAGAACTTCGCCGCTATCGCATAGGGCACGGCCGCGCCCATGGACGCCAGCCCGCCGGACAGCGAACACATCATGTCACGACGGATCTTCAGGTCACGTGCATACCAGTTGGCACAGGAGCCGGAGTCGCAGGTAATGATGCAGCGATCGGGCAGACGCGGCGAGAGCTCGAAAGCGACGCGCTGGGGGTTGATCGGGTTGGCCGATACCATGGCCCGGTCTTCCAGCGTCCTGTCCCAGTCGGCACGCCAGCTTTCTATCTCCTGGCGCCAGCTGCGGTCGGTCTTTTCCTTCAGCAATGGCAATAACTGGTGCAGCGTTTGCGCCGCGTCGCCCTGCAGGTTGACCTCCATCGGATAGCGCAAGCCGAGCATGTCGGCCTTGATATCGATCTGCACGCCGCGGGCCTGGCCTTCCTCGGGCAGGAATTCGGAATAGGGAAAGCCCGAGCCGATCATCAGCAACGTGTCGCATTCGTTCATCAGCTTGTAGCTGGGCTCGGTGCCGAGCAGGCCTATGCTGCCAGTCACCCAGGGCAGGTCATCGGGTAGCGCGGCCTTGCCGAGCAGCGCCTTGGCCGCCCCAGCACCCAGCTTCTCCGCCACCTGGATCACCTCGTCAGTGGCACCGAGCGCCCCGGCGCCGACCAGAATGGCCACCTTGCTGCCGGCATTGAGCACTTCCGCCGCCAGTTCCAGATCCTCCTGATGGGGAATCACCCTGGGCCGGCTGTACCCCATCCCGGAATGGACAGTGCCATGGGCACGGGGCGGCTCCTGGTACTCTTCCTCCTGCAGATCGTTGGGCAGCACTATCACCGCTACCCGCCGCTCACCATAGGCGGTACGGATCGCCCGGTCGATCAGATGGCGCACCTGCGCCGGCGCGCTGGCCTGCTGCACGAAGGAACCGGCGACATCCTTGAACATCGACGCCAGATCCAGCTCCTGCTGATAGTGACCACCCATGGCGGTGCGCGCCTGCTGGCCGGTGATCGCCAGCAATGGCATGTGATCCAGGCGTGCATCGTACAGCCCGGTCAACAGGTGCGAGGCACCCGGGCCGGAGGTGGCAATGCACACCCCCAGACCACCGCTGAACTTGGATTCAGCTGAAGCCATGAAGGCAGCCATCTCCTCGTGCCGGGCCTGGATGAAGCGAATCTTGCCATTGGCGGCATTGAGCGCACCGAAGACCCCGTTTATGCCATCACCCGGGTAACCATAGATACGCCGTATACCCCACTCGTAGAGACGCTCGACAATGTACTCGCTCACAGTGATGGCCATGGAAAACCTCGCTTGCCCGGACGGTTGCTGGTCAAACTTGTGACCGGAGCAGGTTGCAGAGGTTTAGACTTTTATCGGCATGGCGCCGGTTGGGGAGAATGAGGAAAGCGAGGAAGGGGAAATAAAAAAAGCGGTTACCCGAGGGCAACCGCTGAAGGCCTTGCGAGCCATGCACGTTAAAAATCGATAGATAAAAGCTCAGGTGTTTCTATTGCGTGTCTTCTGCGCGTCCTTGTAGATGAACACGCCCACCCCAGCCAGGAAAACGACCATCAGACCGACTGTCAGCAGTCCGGCAATTACAGCGTCATCAATAAACATGAGGGCACCTCCGCATCCGTGTATGGTTGCAGAATACCCACTGACTTCATCCGGGTAATTGACCAGGGTCAATTAAGTAGAGATTTTCAGCGTTTTTTGGGTTTTTTCTTCTTCTGGGAACGCTTCTTGGTGGCGGGCGCGGCAGGCAGGGGAAAGGCTTTTTCGAAAGCGTCACGCACCTTGGCCAGGCGCGCTTCGTGGATATCATGCAGCCGCTCGCGTCGCGCTTCGGCAAGATCGATGACCGCGGCAGGTTCGGATGACTCGGACACGCAGATTCCCCACAGACTCAAGACTTGCGCAAGTGTAGGGCCTATTGCCGTTTCATTGCCAGCCGTCTCACGCCCTGATGTCCACCAGCAGCCCCTTGCGTGGCAGCTCTGGAGCGCCAGCCTGCGGGTCCGCGGCTTCCGCCGTGGATACCGCCTCGGCGTCCTCCGGTGGTGCATGCTCACCGCCGGCATGCTGGCCATGGTGCTGTGGCAGGGCTTGCTGTTCCACCGGCAGCTCCGCCAGCGGGTCGTGAGCCAACCCCTCGGCGGCCGTGGTTCTTGGTTGTCGATCCGGCTTGAACACCTCCTGCTGTGCGCCTGCCGGTGGTAAACCGGGAATGAGCATGGGAACACCCGTCGTTGATCAGTCGATGCCAGCATCATCAGCTTGGTACCGATATTATCGGCCGTCAACCACAGCTTTTTACCAACGGTTTGTGAGCACACCCGTATCGGTTACCATAGCGCCCTTTACGCACGGGCAGGAGTGGAGCATGACAGTATTTACCCCGGGACAACGCTGGGTCAGTGACAGCGAAGCGGAACTGGGATTGGGTACGGTGTTATCACAGGATGGTCGCCTGGTGGTCATGTTGTTTCCCGCCAGCGGTGAGACCCGGCACTACGCCATCCGCACCTCGCCGCTGACCCGCGTGCGTTTCAGCCCCGGCGACAGCATCACCCATCACGAAGGCTGGAGCCTGACCGTCAGTGACGTCAGCGAGCAGGACGGCCTGCTGCACTATCGCGGTCTGCGTGAAGACGGCAGCCATGACGAGTTCAGCGAAACCATGCTGGACAACTTCATCCAGTTCCGCCTGGCCAGCGACCGCCTGTTCGCCAGCCAGATCGACCCCCTGCCCTGGTTCGGCCTGCGCTACGAGAGCCTGCGCCATTACTGCCGCATCCAGCGCTCCCCCCTGCTTGGCCTGGCCGGGGTACGCACCCAGCCGATAGCCCATCAGTTGCATATCGCCCGGGATGTCGCCGACCGCATCGCGCCCCGGGTACTGCTGGCCGACGAGGTCGGCCTGGGCAAGACCATCGAGGCTGGCCTGGTCATCCACCGCCAGCTGCAGACCGGCCGGGTACGCCGCGTGCTGATCGTGGTACCGGAGAACCTGCAGCACCAGTGGCTGGTGGAAATGCTGCGCCGCTTCAACCTGCGTTTCGCCCTGTTCAACAGCGATCGTTGCCAGGGGGCCGAGCAGAACCCCTTCGAGGAAGAGCAACTGGCCCTGGTGTCGCTGGAATTCCTGCTGGAAGATGCCAAGGCCACCGAATGGTTGCAGGCCAGCGACTGGGACCTGCTGGTGGTCGACGAGGCACACCATCTGGTCTGGCATGAGGAAGCGGCCAGCCCGGAATATGCCCTGGTCGAGCAACTGGCCGGGCGCATCCCGGCGGTACTGCTGCTGACCGCCACCCCTGAACAACTGGGCCAGGCCAGCCATTTTGCCCGCCTGCGCCTGCTCGACCCGGATCGTTTCCACGACCTGCAGGCGTTTCGCGAGGAAGCCGCACGCTACCAGCCGGTGGCCGAGGCGGTGCAGCATCTGCTGGATACCCGCCAACTGGCCGCTAGCGACCGGCAGGCCATCAGCCTATGGCTGGGCGACAGCGCCACCGCCCTGCTGGACGCTCTGGACGGTGACAGCGCGGCGGCGGACGAGTCCCGCCGCAGCCTGATCCGCCAACTGCTGGACCGGCACGGTACCGGTCGGGTGCTGTACCGCAACACCCGTGCGGTGATCAGCGGCTTCCCCGAGCGCGAGTTGCACGCCTACCCGCTGCCCTGCCCGCCGATCTACCAGGACCTGGAAGGCCGCGCCGCACTGTACCCGGAAGTCGGCCTGCAGGATGAGTTCGAACCGGCGGAAACCGCCTGGTGGCAGGACGACCCACGGGTCGACTGGCTGATCGACACACTGAAGATGCTCAAGCACAGCAAGGTACTGGTGATCTGCGCGCACGCCGAAACCGCCCTGGACCTGGACGATGCTCTGCGCATCCGCAGCGGCATCCCGGCCACGGTGTTCCATGAGCGCATGAGCATCATCGAACGCGACCGCGCGGCGGCATTCTTCGCCGACGAGGAGTTCGGCGCGCAGGTGATGATCTGCTCGGAGATCGGCAGCGAAGGCCGCAACTTCCAGTTCGCCCACCACCTGGTGATGTTCGACCTGCCCGCCCATCCGGACCTGCTGGAGCAGCGTATCGGCCGTCTCGACCGTATCGGCCAGCGGCAGACCATCCAGCTGCACGTGCCCTACCTGGAAGAGACCGCCCAGCAGCAGCTGTTCGAATGGTATGACCAGGCGCTGAATGCCTTCCGCGCCACCTGCCCCACCGGCAACGCGCTGCAGCATCGCTTCGGCTCGGCACTGCTGCAGCAACTGGATCACCCGCAGAGCGATGACTGGCAACAACTGATCGAACAGGCCAGGCAAGCCCGCAGCGAACTGGAAACCGAGCTGCACAACGGCCGTGACCGCCTGCTGGAGCTGCACTCTCGCGGCCAGAGTGGGGATGCGCAGCGGATGATCGAGGCCATCTCCGGACAGGATGCCGACTTCCAGTTGCCCATCTATATGGAACGTCTGTTCGACGTATTCGGCATCGACAGCGAGGACCATTCCGACAACGCACTGGTACTGCGGCCCGGCGAACGCATGCTGGATGCGGGTTTCCCGCTGGGTGACGACGAAGGCGTGACCATCACCTACGACAGGGATACCGCGCTGTCACGCGAGGACATGCAGTTCATCACCTGGGAGCACCCGATGCTGCAGGGTGGCATGGACCTGGTGCTGTCCAGCAGCATGGGCAACAGCTCGGTCGCGCTGCTCAAGAACAAGGCGCTCAAACCCGGCACCATGCTCCTGGAATGCCTGTTCGTCAGCGAGGCGATCGCCCCGCGCAATCTGCAACTGCAACGCTACCTGCCACCGACCCCGGTACGCTGCCTGCTCGACATCAACGGCAACGACCTGGCCGCCAAGGTCGCCT
Organism: Halopseudomonas xiamenensis; assembly: GCF_014219065.1. Classification (GTDB taxonomy): domain Bacteria; phylum Pseudomonadota; class Gammaproteobacteria; order Pseudomonadales; family Pseudomonadaceae; genus Halopseudomonas; species Halopseudomonas xiamenensis. Next base: position 108,827 of record NZ_JACLGO010000001.1, on the reverse strand, counting down.
TCGAAACCCTGGAAGCACAGATCGACGGCCTGCCCAAGCACCTGGCCAGCAAGATCGCCAAGAGCCAGCGCGACACCGTCGAACGCCTGCTCGACCGCGCCGAAGCCCTGGCCGACCTGCAGCATTACGAACTGGTCGAGCAGGCCTCGCAGCGCTTCACCAGTGACATGGATGAGGAGATCGAGCGACTCAGGGCATTGCAGCAGGTCAACCCGCTGGTACGCCAGAGCGAGATCGATGCGCTGCAACGCCAGCGCGCCCAGGGCATCGAGGTGTTGGGCCAGGCGAAGATCCGGTTGGATGCGCTGCGCATTCTGGTGGTGGGATAACACTTCCCTAAGGGCTGTAGCGCCCCCGCGCTACACCCTGCGCACTGGCAGGCAACACCTGTGTGGCTGGTAGTGCGCTGTCGTCGAGCAGGGGCTCGACAACCCGAAACCCCAGCCACCCGTCCCGGGGGTGTAGTGCCCCCGGGGGTGTAGCGCGCCTGCGCTACGCCTGCACATCAGGCAATAGCCGGAATCCCCAGAAAACGCCGCAGATCCTCCGCCCGGGCCAGTGCATCGCGGCGCCCGAGTTCGATCAGCTCGTTGCAATATTCGGCCTCGAACAGCAGGTAGCTCAGCAGATCACTGCCTGAGCTGCGGGTCGCACCACTGCCGCGCAGGAACATCCGCAACCCCGCCGGCAAGGCATCGCGGTGCCGGGCGGCGATCAGGTCCACCGGCTCGCTGGGCGCTATCACCAGTACATCGACATGGCGGATGCCGTTGGCACCGGTACGCATGGCGAACGGCTGGTAGGCCGCCAGCCGGTTCATCCGCTCCAGCTGTTCCAGGTCGGTTTCCAGGCTGTCGATGAAGGTACTGTGCAGCAGATGCCCGCCCAGCTGTGCCAGGCTCGGCGGCGACGGGGTCTTCAGTACCGGGCCGGGCTGGCCGGCCACCGGTATTTCGGAGGTATTATGCGTCACCCCGATCACCAGTATCTTACTCGCTCCCAGATGCAGTGCCGGGCTCAACGGCGACTGCTGGCGTACCGCACCATCGCCATACCAGCTGCGATTGAGCAGCACCGGCGGGAACAGCAGCGGAATGGCGGTCGAGGCCATCAGGTGGTCCAGCCCCAGGCGCGTCTGCACACCAATGCGGCGATGCCGGCGCCACGGCGTGATACGCCCGCGGCCCTGGTAGAAGCACACCGTCTGCGAGGCCCGGTAGTCGAAGGCACTCACCGAGATCGCCCGCAACTGGCCGGCCTGCAGCGCCTCCTCGATACAACCGAAGCGCATGCGTGCCTCCAGCAGGTCACGCAGTGGCCGGTTGTCCAGCAGTGCGGTGGTCATTTCGCCGGACCTGCCCAGCAGGTTGGTCCGTGACCAGCGCCAGGCCTGCCCCAGCAGCCCCGGCCAGTCGGTACGCATGACATGATGACTGCGAAACTCGGACCAGACCTCCAGCATGCTGTCCGCCGCCTTATGCAGGTTACCGGCATGGGTGGCCAGGGCCACTGCGTTGATCGCGCCGGCCGAGGTGCCGCAGATGATCGGGAACGGATTGGGCGTACTCTGCGGGGTCAACTCGCTGAGCGCCGCCATGACCCCGACCTGATAGGCGGCGCGGGCACCACCACCGGACAGGATCAATGCCAGGCAGTCATCCCTGCACGGCCCGGCCTCCACCATCATCAGTTGCTCCTCCGCCGCTTGCGCCTTTTGCGCTGACGCTCGGGATAGGGCCTGGGCTCGCCCTCGGGACGGGTCTTGAAACGCCGGTGCACCCACATGTACTGCTCCGGCTGCTGCACGATCTGCTGCTCGACCCACTGGTTGATGCGCAGCGCATCGGCCTGCTCGTCGCCCACCGGAAAATCCTCCAGCGGCGGATGCACGGTCAGCAGATAACCTTGGGCGCCGGGCAGGCGGGTCTGGGTAAAGGGCACCACCAGTGCCTTGCCCAGGCGGGCGAAGGTCGCGGTGGCGGTGACCGTGGCGGCGCTGACGCCGAACAGCGGCACGAACACGCTGGCCTTACGGCCGTAGTCCTGGTCCGGGGCATACCAGATGCCGCGGCCCTTGCGCAGCGACTTGAGCATGCTGCGCACATCCTCGCGTTCCACCGCGATGGCATCGGCGTTGTGACGCTCACGCCCGCGCCGCTGCACATAGTCGAACGCCGCATTGCGGTGCTCGCGGTACATGCCGTCGATGGTTACCCGCTGGCCGAGCAGCGCCGCACCTATCTCCAGGGTGGTGAAATGCAGCGACATCAGCACCACGCCCTGCCCCGCCGCCGCTGCCTGCTGCAGATGTTCCAACCCCTCGATCCGCGCCAGCCTGGCCAGCCGCCGCGACGGCCACCACCAGGCCATGGCCATCTCGAACAGGGCAATGCCATTGGAGGCGAAGTTCTCGCGCAGCACTTCGGCGCGCCGCTTATCGCTCCATTGCGGGAAGCACAGTTGCAGATTGATCCGGGCGATCTCGCGGCGCTCGCGCATCACCAGATACATGCCACGGCCCAGCAGCCGGCCGAGCCACAACAACACGGGATAGGGCAACAGCACCACCAGCCACAGCAGGCCGAGTCCGAACCACATGAGCCAGTAGCGGGGATGCAGCAATGCAGGCTTGAAGCCGGGACGAGTCATCAGCAGGGCCATTCCTGGAAAATGTCGAAAACGCTTATTCTACCCAAGCCTCGCCCATTTATGCATTCGGCTTGCGGTCGCCGTTTTCAGGCTATATAAGTGTGCCCACCAAACGCTCTATGGATCTGCCATGACTTCCGATGCAAACCTCGACCTTCTCGATAACGACCCGGTGTTCCATCTCAAGGGTGGCATGCTGGCCATGACCGTGGTGGAGCTGGTGCGCCAGGCACCGGAACGCTTTGCCATGCAACTGGCGGAAAAAGTCGAGCAGGCACCGAACTTCTTCCAGGACACCCCGGTGCTGATCAGTCTGGAAAAGCTCGACGACCGTCTGGATATCGCCGGCCTGATCGCCCTGCTGCGCATCTGCCGCGATCATGGCCTGCTGCCGGTGGCCCTGCGCGGCCCGGAAGACTTTCGCCCACTGGCCCAGCAGGCCAGCCTGGTATTGCTGCCGCCCGGCCGCGGCCGCGAGAAAGTGCTGGAAGCTCCGGAACCAGAAGCGCAAGCCGTTGCCCAACAACCAGCCGCGGCGCAAAAGCCAGGCGCAGCAGCCCAGCCAGCCCAGGGCACGCCGACCCGGGTCATCACCCAGCCGGTGCGCTCGGGCCAGCAGGTCTACGCCCCCGGCGGCGACCTGATCGTGCTGGCGCCGGTCAGTGCCGGCTCAGAGCTGCTGGCCGATGGGCATATCCATGTCTACGGCCCGCTGCGCGGCCGGGCGCTGGCGGGGGTACGCGGGGATACCCAGGCGCGTATCTTCTGTCAGTCACTGGAGGCCGAACTGGTCTCGGTGGCCGGCCAGTACAAGGTGGCGGAGGACCTGCGTCGGCAGCAATGGAAGGAGGCGGTACAGATTTCCCTGGACGGTGACAGCTTGAAGATAGCTGCCCTTTGACAGATACTGTTGCACCATTCGCAAACACCCGTATGCCGTGGCCTTAGGCCGCTTGACGGAGCCCCGACACGGCAGCGGAAACAGCGCTCAAGACCGGCTTTTTGCGCGTTGCACAATTACATTCAAGATCAGTCAGGAAGGTCATTTTGGCAAAGATCCTAGTCATTACCTCAGGCAAGGGGGGCGTTGGCAAAACCACCACCAGCGCTGCCATCGGTACCGGACTCGCTCTGCGTGGATACAAGACAGTCATCGTCGACTTCGACGTCGGCCTGCGCAACCTCGACCTGATCATGGGTTGCGAGCGTCGCGTGGTCTATGACTTCGTCAACCTGATCAACGGCGACTCCAATCTCAATCAGACGCTGATCAAGGACAAGCGCTCGGACAACCTCTATATCCTCCCCGCGTCACAGACCCGGGACAAGGATGCGCTGACCCTGGAAGGCGTGCAGGGCGTACTCGACCAGCTCAAGGAAACCTTCGACTTCATCGTCTGCGACTCCCCGGCCGGCATCGAGAAAGGCGCGCACCTGGCGATGTACTTCGCCGACGAAGCCATCGTCGTGACCAACCCGGAAGTCTCCTCGGTGCGTGACTCCGACCGCATGCTCGGCCTGCTGTCGAGCAAATCGCGCCGCTCGGAACAGGGCGACCGGATCAAGGAGCACCTGCTGCTGACCCGCTACAGCCCCGAGCGCGTGGAAAACGGCGAGATGCTCTCGGTCAGCGATGTCGAGGACATCCTGTCGATCCCACTGCTGGGTGTGATTCCCGAATCCCAGGCGGTGCTCAAGGCATCCAACCAGGGCATCCCGGTGATCATGGACGACAAGAGCGACGCCGGCCAGGCCTACAGTGACGCCGTCGAACGCCTGCTTGGCAAGGAAGTCCCCCACCGCTTCCTCGAAGCCCAGAAGAAAGGGCTGCTCAAGCGCCTGTTCGGAGGATGACGATGAGTCTTTTCGACTATTTCAGCCGCAAGAAGAAGCAGGACTCCCCGGCCTCGCTGGCCAAGGAGCGCCTGCAGATCATCGTCGCCCATGAGCGCGGCCAGCGCAGCCAGCCCGACTACCTGCCGCAGCTGCAGCAGGAAATCATCGACGTGATCAGCAAGTACGTGCCGATCGACCGTGAGCAGGTGCACGTCGCCCTGGACAATCAGGACGACTGCTCGATTCTCGAACTCAACATCACCCTGCCCGAACGCTGACAGACAGGCGCCGCCCGCTGGCGGCGCTGCGGTACCCCCATGCCCCTGACCCATATCGGTATCCTCCATGAGGATCCGGCTTTTCTGATCGTCAACAAACCTACCCTTCTGCTCTCGGTTCCCGGCCGCGCCGAGGACAACAAGGACTGCCTGATCACCCGCCTGCAGGACAATGGCTACCCGGAGGCGCGCATCGTGCATCGGCTGGACTGGGAAACCTCCGGCATCCTGGTGATCGCCCGCGACCCGGACAGCCACCGCGAGCTGTCGCGCCAGTTCCAGGATCGCGAGACCGGCAAGACCTATATCGCCCTGTGCTGGGGCCAGCCACAGGCGGACGCCGGGCATATCGACCTGCCTTTGCGCTATGATCCCCCGAACAAGCCGAGGCATATCGTCGACCACGAACTGGGCAAGCCGGCGCAGACCTTCTGGCGCGTACTGGAACGCCACGCCAATCATTGCCGGGTGGAACTGACCCCGATCACCGGGCGTTCGCACCAGCTGCGCGTACACATGCTCAGCATTGGTCACCCGCTGCTGGGCGACCGGCTGTACGCCCACGAGCAGGCACTGGCAGCCTGCCCGCGCCTGGCGCTGCACGCCGCCCGGCTGGAGATCAATCATCCGCGCAGCGGCGAGCGCATGGTCTTCGACTGCCCCGCCCCATTCTGACCTACAGGAGTTCGCATGCCACACAGTGCCGCCAGCCAGTCCCTGGCCGATTTCATCCAGGCCTCGCCCACCCCCTTCCACGCTGCTGCCAGCCTGGCCGCGCGCCTGCAGGCCGCCGGCTACCGGCAACTGGATGAGCGCGATGAATGGTCGCTGGAGCCGGGCGGGCGCTATTACGTGCTGCGCAACCAGTCCTCGCTGATCGCCTTCAGCCTCGGCCAGCCCGGTGCGCTGGACAATGGCCTGCGCATGATCGGCGCGCATACCGACAGCCCCTGCCTGCGGGTCAAGCCGCAGCCGGAGCTGAACCGCCACGGCCTGTGGCAACTGGGCGTGGAAGTCTATGGCGGCGCGCTGCTCGCCCCCTGGTTCGACCGCGACCTGTCGCTGGCCGGCCGGGTCACCTGCCGCGATGACCAGGGCCAGTTGCATAACCTGCTGCTCGACTTCAAGCGCCCGCTCGCCATCATCCCCAGCCTGGCCATCCACCTGAACCGCGACGTCAACAGCGGATTTGCGGTCAACCCGCAGACCGACCTGCCGCCGGTACTGGCGCACAGCATCGAACCGAACCGCGACCTGCGCGCCCTGCTGGCCAGCGAGCTGCACAGTCGCCATCCCGACCATGGCCCGCTGCAGGTTCTGGACTACGAACTGAGCTTCTACGACACCCAGGCCCCGGCGCTGGTGGGGCTTGACGGAGACTTCCTCGCCGCCGCCCGGCTGGACAACCTGCTGTCCTGCCACGCTGGCCTGCAAGCGCTACTCGACAGCGATGGCCAACAGGCCTGCCTGCTGGTCTGCACCGATCACGAGGAAGTCGGCTCCGCCTCCTGCTGCGGCGCCGACGGCCCGTTCCTGGAGGACGTATTGCGCCGCCTGCTGCCGGATGACAGCCAGCGCATCCGCAGCATCCAGCGCTCGGTACTGGTCTCGGCGGACAACGCCCACGCCATCCACCCCAACTACGCCGACCGCCACGACGGCAACCACGGCCCGCAACTCAACGCCGGCCCGGTGATCAAGATCAACAGCAACCAGCGCTACGCCACCACCAGCGAAACCGCCGCCCTGTTCCGCCACCTGTGCCAGCAGGTCGATGTGCAGGTGCAAAGCTTCGTGGTGCGCAGCGACATGGGCTGCGGCAGCACCATCGGCCCAATCACCTCCAGCCGCCTGGGCGTGCGCACCGTGGATATCGGCGCGCCGACCTTTGCCATGCATTCGATTCGGGAGCTGGCGGGGGTCAGGGATGTGGAGTATCTGCACAGGGTGTTGGGGGCGTTTTTGAATTGTGAGCGGGTGTAGTAGAGGTGGTAGCCTGAGCGCTCCCCCTCTCCCCCGGCCCCTCTCCCGCAAGGGGCGAGGGGTGACTCGCGCTGGGTATGCTGTGCATCTCCTGCTTGAATTGTGTGTGAGAAATTCCTGATTGGTGACTCACTCCATATAACGACGCTTCTCCCCACGCGACTATTGTGATCGCGACTCGCAGCATGCCCGGCAGTGCCACTGAATACTCCATTGCCTACAGGACAAACACGCAGGCCCAGGCGCGAGTCACCCCTCGCCCCTTGCGGGAGAGGGGCCGGGGGAGAGGGGAAGGCCCCCTACCCCTTCACCAACACAATCTTGCCCACAATCTGATCCCTGGCCAGCTCGGCGAAAGCTTCTTCTGCCTGCTCGAAGGAGTAGGTCCTGGCCACCAACGGCTTCAGTTGCCCAGACTCGAACAACGGCCACAGACGCTGTTCCATCCGCTCCAGCAGCCCGGCCTTGAAGTCCGCGCTGCGGGTACGCAGGGTCGAGCCGGTCAGTTGCAGGCGTTTGACCAGCAACTTGGCCAGGTCCAGGGTGGCCTCGCGGCCGCCCATCAGGCCGATCACCACCCAGCGGCCATCCACCGCCAGCAGGTCCAGATGATCCGGTGCGTAGTTGGCGCCGACCGGGTCCAGCACCACATCGAAGGGGCCTGCATCCTTCAAGCTGGCAATGCCGTCATGGCGCAGCACCCCGCCCTGCGCGCCCAACGCCTTGCAGGTGTCCAGTTTCTCCTGGCTGCCCAGGCTGACCCAGCAGGGATTGCCCAGGGCCTTGCACAGCTGGATCGCAGCGGTACCTACACCACTGGCACCGGCGTGAATGAGTACTTTCTCACCGGGCTGCGCGGCGCCCAGTTCGAAGACGTTCAGCCAGGCGGTGCTGAAGACTTCGGGGATCGCCGCCGCGTCCTCCCAGCTCATGCCCTGGGGTACCGGCAGCAGGTGCCGCGCATCAATTACCACCTCGTCGGCCATGCCGCCACCGGCCAGCAGTGCACATACCCGGTCACCCACCGCCCAGCGGCTCGGCCCGCATACCTCGATGACTTCGCCGGCGCATTCCAGCCCGAGGATATCGGTGGTGCCCGGCGGCGGCGGATAATGCCCGGCCTTCTGCAACAGGTCGGCACGGTTGATTCCGGCTGCGCGAACGGCCACCCGAACCTGCCCCGGCGCCAGTGCCACCGCGCCTTCGGTGCGCCAACTCAGTACCCCGCCAACAGCTTGCAATCCTCTCACGGTGCCCCCATAGTTATCAGTCGAATCGGTTTGAAAAGGGAACCTCAGGGTTCCATTTGAGCACTAAAGAATACCCTCACCTCTCCGGACACGATACCTCTGATGACAGTTTCCAACCTCTTGCGCAAGTCCTGCCTGATCGCTCTGCTCAGCCTTGGCGCCAATGCCTTCGCCGCAGACACGGCCGACAGCGCAATGCCCATTCTCGATCTGGAGAGCCTGCAACCGACACGCGAGCAGATGATCGCCAGCCTCAATACCGTGGAGCTGCTGCGGCGCCATCACTACAACCGCATCCGCCTGGATGACGCGCTGTCCAGTGAGGTATTCGATACCTATCTGCGCCAGCTCGACCCGCAGCGCAGCCTGTTCACCGCGGCCGATATCGATACTTTCGAAGAGTATCGGCATAAGCTCGACGACCTACTGCTGGCCGGTGACCTGAGCGTCGGTTTCGCCATGCACACCCGGCAGATCCAGCGTGCCGACCAGCGCATGGCCTACGCCCGGCAGTTATTGCGTGAAGGCGTCGGCAAACTGGATTTCGACAGTGACCAGGATATCCTCATCGACCGTGAGGAGGCCGACTGGCCGGCCGATGAAAAGGCCCTGCATACCCTCTGGCGCCAGCAGATCAAGGACGAGGTATTGCGCCTGAAACTGGCCGGGCGGGAAACCGACGCCATCCAGGACCTGCTGGAGAAGCGCTATGCCAACCAGCAGAAACGCCTATACCAGACTCGCAGCGAAGACATCTTCCAGAACTACATCAACGCCCTGGCGCAGGTCTACGACCCGCACACCCAGTACCTGTCTCCGGATAATGCGGAGAACTTCGACATCAACATGAGTCTGTCGCTGGAGGGCATCGGTGCGGTGCTACAGAGCGACAACGACTACACCAAGATCGTCCGTCTGGTGCCGGCTGGACCTGCGGAGAAGAGCAAGCAGCTGTCCCCCGCCGACCGCATCATCGGCGTTGCCCAGGACAAGGGCGAGATGGTCGATGTAGTCGGCTGGCGCCTGGATGAAGTGGTCAAGCTGATCCGTGGTCCCAAGGGTTCATCGGTACGCCTGGAGGTGATCCCGGCGAGCAACCCGCCGAGCGACATGACCAGCCGCGAAGTGGCACTGGTACGCGAGGCGGTGAAGCTGGAAGACCAGGCCGCCAAGTCCTCGGTGCTGGAGTTCAACGAGCAGGGCAACGATTACCGCATCGGTGTCATCGAGGTGCCCGGCTTCTACATCGACTTCAAGGCCTACCGCCGTGGCGACGCGGACTACCGCAGCACCACCCGCGATGTGCGCCGGCTGCTCGGCGACCTGCAGAAGCAGAATATCGACGGCATCGTACTGGACCTGCGCAACAATGGCGGCGGCTCGCTGCAGGAAGCCACCGAGCTGACCGGCCTGTTCATCGGCCAGGGGCCGAGCGTGCTGGTGCGTGACAGCAAGGGCGATGTACAGGTGCTCGACGACCCCAATGCCGGGGTCGCCTACAATGGCCCGCTGGCAGTGATCGTCAACCGTCTGTCGGCTTCCGCCTCGGAGATCTTCGCCGGTGCGATACAGGATTATGGTCGGGGCCTGGTGATCGGCGAGCCGACCTTCGGCAAGGGCACGGTGCAGTCCATCCAGCCGCTGAACCATGGTGAGCTGAAATTCACCCTGGCCAAGTTCTACCGCGTCTCCGGCCAGAGCACGCAGAACCGGGGCGTGGTACCGGATATCGCCTACCCCTCGCTGCTGGAAACCGCCGAGATCGGCGAAAGCGCCCTGCCCCGCGCACTGCCCTGGGATACCATTCCGCCGGCCCGCTACCAGGCCGATAACGGCCTGCAGCCGCTGATCCCGCAGCTGACCGACCGGCACAAGGCCCGCGCCGCCAAGGACCCCGAGTTCGTCTACACCCTGGCCCGCATCGACCTGAACCGGAGCATGCAGGAGCGCGAGTACCTGCCGTTGAACGAGGCCAAGCGTCGCGCCGTACAGAAGGAATTCGAGGACAAGCTGCTGGCCATGGAAAACACCCGACGCCAGGCGCTGGGCGAAGAACCTCTGGCGGCGCTGGACAAGGAAGACCCGCTGATGGACGGCAGCGGCATCCCCTCGCCGCTGGAAGAGAAGGACAGCGATGACAAGGACGATCCGTTCCTGGCCGAGACCGGACACATCCTCATCGACCTGCTGGAGATCAAGCGCCAGCAGGTCGCCAGCGCTGGCTAGTCACACTTCTGTCATCTGACAGGCGGACAATCACGGCAGGAAACTTGCCGGGTTGTCCCGCCCGGGCAAGGTAGTTTTCACCTGTCTGGGCATCCTATGACTCACTTTGAACAACAGGCCGCGTTGTGCGAGATCCTCCACAATGGCGCCATCTCCACCCTGTTCCAGCCGATTTTCGCCACCGCGGGCAGGCGGATCATCGGCTATGAAGCGCTGTCGCGTGGCCCCTCCAACAGTCCGTTGCATTCGCCGGTCACGCTGTTCGCCGTGGCCCGCCAGTGCGGCAAGCTGCTGGAACTGGACATGCTCTGCCGGCGCCGGGCGATCCAGCGCTTTGCCGAGGGGCAACTGCCCGGCAAGCTGTTTCTCAACGTGCTGCCGGAAACCCTGCTCGATCACCAGCACTCCTCCGGGCGCACCCTGCAGATGCTGCATGAGGCGGCCCTGGCGCCCGAACGGGTAGTGATCGAACTGACCGAGCAATCGCCGATCGACGACTATCAGTTGTTACAACGGGCGCTGCGCTATTACCGCAGCATGGGCTTCTCCATCGCCCTCGATGACCTCGGTGCCGGCTATTCCGGCCTGCGCCTGTGGACGGAGATGATGCCCGAGTACGTCAAGATCGATCGCTACTTCATCGATGGCATCCACCTGGACCCGCTCAAGCGCGAATTCATCGGCTCGATCTTACGCATGGCCGAAGCCTCGCGGGCCCGCGTGGTGGCCGAGGGGGTGGAACTGGGCGAGGAACTGGCGGTGCTGGAGCAGTTGGGCGCGCAGATGGTACAGGGTTTCTGGCTGGGCCGCCCGCAGGCCTGGAACATCGCCATAGCCGGCGCAGGCCACATTGCGCAGGTTACCCACAATTCCTGTGGATAAGTCTGTGAACAAGGTTTGCAAAAGGCAGGCAAACACCCGTTCGGATGCGCTCCCAGACGCTCTGCGCATTTTTTAACCAGGCACAAAAACCTTAGAAAACAGCCAGTTAGATCAAGGAAGAAATATCAGAAAGGTGGCAAATTGTCGCTTGCCTGTTACCGGGGGAATGTGCATAACGGTAACACTCCAAGGCCCGCAGTGTCTGTCACGGGCCTCAGCAAGTGTTACCTTCCGCGGAGACTTACTCGTCGTCCTGCTGAATGCCCAGCAGTTCCATGTCGAATACCAGTACCGAGTTCGGCGGAATCAGCGGGCTGGGGCTACCCGGGCCATAGGCCAGGTCGCTGGGGATGGTCACCTTCCACTTGTCACCGACGCGCATCAGCTGCAGCGCTTCGACCCAACCGGGGATCACGCCACTGACCGGCAGGTCGATCGGCTCACCGCGACTGATCGAGCTGTCGAATACGGTACCATCGGTGAGCTTGCCTTCGTAGTGAACCGATACCACATCACTGACCTTCGGCTGGGCGCCGTCGGCATCGCCGGATTCGATGACCTCATATTGCAGGCCGGACTCGGTGGTGATCACGCCGTCGCGCTTGGCATTCTCCGCCAGGAAGGCTGTATTGGCTTCCAGGGCTTCTACATTCTGGGTATTGGCGCGCTCTTCGGCGCGGGCCTGCAACTCACCGAAGGCGGCGATCAGGTCCTTTTCACTGACCCGGGCCTCGCTGCCTTCCAGCGCGTCGCGCATCCCCAGCGCCAGGGCCTGGGTATCCACATCATCCAGGCCATCCTGCAACAGGCTCTGGCCCATGTTCAGGCCGATGCCGTAGGACGCCTGCTGGATGGAAGTGGTGAGTTCGGGTTCCTTTTCACTGCAACCCACCAGGGTAACGATACTGAGTGCAATACTGGCCGCCAGCAGATTCCGCTTCATGCTTACCTCTTCGACTAGCCCGGACGGGCGAAAATAAAGCACGAAGCATAACAGTGCAGACCAAGGCCGGCTACCGCGAAGGGGCAGGTCTGCAGCAAACTCGACACAAAAAAACGGGGGCCGCAGCCCCCGCTTTGCCGTTGCCTCAGGTCCGTCTGCTTTGCTGGCCACCCTTGCGCCCGGCCTCCGCAGCACGCTGCGGATTATTCTTGAAGTTACCACCGCTGGCTTGACCGCCCTTTCTGCCGGCTTCCGATGCACGTTGCGGATTTTCGGCAAAATTGCCTTTACCACCTCTACGTTGAGTCATGTGCTTGACCTCCACTCAGGTTGTACATACAGGTGCACGGCACCTGTTTCATTGGAGGGCAGGCCCGATAAGAGGTTCGCGTTATTTTTGCCAGCCGCCGGATCAACGCTTGCCGGCACAACTCCATCGCGGTTCGCCTGTCCAACTCTGTACCCTCTCATCCGCTTGCCCCAGCGAGGTACGTCATGACCGAATCCGCTCCGCCACCCGCCGATGCCTTTGCCCGCCGTTATGGCGAGATATTGCTGGGCAGGGCCGCCCCCCTGTTCGAACAGGCGGCACTGGCCGCGCGCCAGGCCGGCCTGCGTGCCACGGTACACACCAGTGGCGCGCCACCCGAGCTGTGCCTGGAGCTCAAGGCCAGCGATCAGGGCTATGCCAGCCATTACCACATCAGCGCCGATATCGGCGGCGGTCAGGTCCGGCACCAACTGTACTTCGCCGCCGATGGCACCACCCGCACGCTGGAGGCCGGTCTCGACTCGATCAACAACATGGTGCTCGATACCCAACTGGTGACGCTGTTTCACGATGGCTTCGCGCTGGACCTGCCGGTGATCAACCAGCGCCACCCCGCCGGGTTCTGGTAAGCGCTTCAGGACTGCCGGGCTGGTGTCTGGCGCAGCTGGGCGACGTACCTCTCCAGCGACAGCAGGGCGTGGCGTGCCGCCTTGCTGCGCACCTCGTTGCGCTGACCGGCGAACTTGCGCGTTTCACTCAAGACCCGTGGCTGGCCGTCGATCAGCATGGCGCAGGCGAAACAGATGACCCCATCCATCTCGCCTTCGGCCTCCGCCAGCCCGGTATCGGCCAGAGTCACGTCGGCACCGCAGCGTTGCAGGGCACCCAGCGCCATTTCCCGGGCCACCTGTTCGCTGGTCAGGCCATGGCTGTCGATGGTGTCCAGGCTGACCCCGAGCATCTCCCGCTTGGCGCGCACGGCGTACACCACATAACCGCACTCCATCACCGCACCACTGCCGGGCACCTCGGCCACCAGCGAGGCGATCAGCCCTGCGGTACAGGATTCGGCCGTGGCCAGCACCAGTTCGTTGCGCTCAAGAAAATCCACCACCTGCTGCAGGTTCTGCATGCTCAGTCACCTTCCCCGGCCCGGCATTCACACTACCTGCTTAGAGCCGAGTACCGAGCCCTTAAGTTCCCGCTTGCCGCCACGCGCCAGAGGCAAAAAAAGTCGAAACTTCTGCAAACCCAACCAGTCACTGAATTGAGGGATGGCTATCCACACCTTCTGATCTGCTGCGGCGGATGATCCCGACCAAAGCGCTTGTGATCAGGTACCAACACTCCCAGAGAAACAAACGGTTTGGAGGATGTCATGGGAAATGCTGAGGCGGCGATCCTGCCCGAAAAGTCATTCAAGCGCACCTCAACGAAAATCCAGGTGCAGCCCTCGCCGCCAGGAGAGACTGGCCACAATATCCTCTTCGTCACCTCCGAACTCACCGACCTGGTCAAGGTTGGCGGACTGGGTGATGTGTCCGCCGCCCTGCCCCGCGCGCTGGGGCAACATCATTCGGTACGGGTACTGATCCCCGGCTACCGCCAGGTGATCCAGAGCGGGCTACCGATCCGGGTGGTCGGCAAGCTGCCCGGCCACGGTGCCATCCCTCCCTGCCTGATCGGCCAGATCACCCTGTCCGACCAGCTCATCGTCTACGTGGTGCTGTGCCAGCAACTGTATGACCGGGAGGGCAACCCCTACGGCGACAGCGAGGGTATCGACTGGCCGGACAACCATATCCGCTTCGCCCGCCTGGCCTTGGCGGCGGCCAACATCGCCGATGGCCTGGGCGTACACAACTGGCGACCAGACCTGGTGCATGCCAACGACTGGCCGACCGGGCTGACGCCGGCCTACATGGCCTGGCGCGGCCAGCAGGTACCCTGCGTGTTCACCATCCACAACCTCGCCTACCAGGGCCTGTGTTCCACGGAAAGCCGCGTCGAACTGGGCCTGCCCGAAGAGGCACTGCACACCGACGGCATGGAATATTACGGCAAGCTGTCGTTCCTCAAAGCCGGTATCAACTACGCCACACAGATCACCACCGTCAGCCACACCTACGCCCACGAGATCACCTCCCCGGCCTTCGGTTGCGGCCTCGAAGGGCTACTGCGGCGCAAGGCCGACGAGGGGCTGTTGTGCGGCTACGTCAACGGTATCGATACCAGCTGGCAGCCACGCAGCGACCCGCGTCTGGTGCAGGGCTTCGCTCCCGGCCAGTGGCAGGGCAAGCAGGCCAACCGGCATTACGTCGAGCAGACCTTCGGGTTTGCCCGGCAGGATGCGCCGCTGTTCGCGGTAGTCTCGCGCCTGGTGCACCAGAAGGGTATCGACCTGACCATAGAGGCGGCGGACAGCATCGTCGCCGGCGGCGGCCGCATCGCCATCATCGGCCAGGGTGAGCGCGCGCTGGAGCGCCGCGTCGAGGAATTGAGCCAGCGCTATCCCGGCCGGGTCGGCGTCAACCTGCAGTTCGACGAGACCGAGGCGCGGCGCATCATCGCCGCCAGCGACTTCCTGCTGATGCCATCGCGCTATGAACCCTGCGGCCTCAGTCAGATCTACGCCCAATGCTACGGTTCCCTGCCGATCGCCCGGCGCACCGGCGGCCTGGCCGATACCATAGAGGACGGCGTCTCCGGCTTCCTGTTCCGCGAGCCGACCACCGACAGCTACCTGCAGGCCATTCGCCGAGCGCTGAACGTGCACCGTCATCCGGTGCTGCTCAACGCCATGCGTTGCAAGGCGATGGCGGCGCCGCTGTACTGGCACCAGTCGGTGAAGCCCTATGACCGACTCTATCGCAGACTGATCGAGCGTACGTATGACTCCTTTGCCCGAGGGCCTGTGCCCGGCAGGAGAGCGCGCGCATGCACGACCTGACCCGCCTGCATGGAGCCACGCTGCAGCCCGATGGCGCCACCAGCTTTTCCCTGTGGGCACCCGATGCCCACAGCGTCGCCGTGCGCCTTGGCGATGGCAGCGTGCACACCCTGCACCACCAGGATGATGGCTGGTACAGCGCCCGGGTCAGCTGCGGTGCCGGCACCGCCTATCGGTTCCTGATCGACGGCCAGCTGTCGGTACCCGACCCCGCTTCGCGTTATCAACCCCAGGGCGTGGATGGACCCAGCTGTGTGATCGATCCCGATGCCTTCGTCTGGCAATGCCGGCAATGGCAGGGCCGGCCCTGGCATGAAACGGTCATCTATGAATTGCATCCGGGCGCCTGCGGTGGTTTTGCCGGCATCCAGGCGCGGCTGCCGGAGCTGCTTGAACTGGGTATCACCGCCATCGAGCTGATGCCGGTCAGCCAGTGTCCGGGACAGCGCAACTGGGGTTACGACGGCGTGTTCCCGTTCGCCCCGCAGGCCAGTTACGGCACGCCCGATGAGCTGCGGCAACTGATCGACAGTGCCCACGCCCAGGGCCTGATGGTGTTCATGGATGTGGTCTACAACCACTTCGGCCCCCACGGCAATTACCTCGGCGAGTACGCCAGCGGCTTCTTCCGCCAGGACCAGCCGACGCCCTGGGGCGCAGCCATCGACTTCCGCGCCGCGCAGGTCTGCGACTACTTCTGTGAGAATGCGCTGATGTGGGTGCTGGACTACCGTATCGACGGCCTGCGCCTGGATGCGGTGCATGCCATCCGCGATGCGGATTTCCTCAGGACCCTGGCCCAGCGCGTGCGCAGCGCCGTGCCCGATGGCCGCCAGGTGCACCTGATGCTGGAGAACGAGCGCAACCAGGCCAGCCTGCTCAACCAGGGTTATGACGCCCAGTGGAACGACGACGGCCACCATGCCCTGCATGTGCTGCTGACCGGGGAAAGCGAAAGCTACTACAGCGATTTTGCCCGGGACACCACCATCAAGCTGGCGCGCTGCCTGCAGGAGGGCTTCATCTACCAGGGCGAGACCAGCCGTGGCGGCGGCCTGCGCGGCGAACCCAGCGGCCATCTGCCGCCGACTGCCTTCATCCTGTTCCTGCAGAACCATGACCAGGTCGGCAACCGTGCCCTCGGTGAGCGCCTGATCAACCTGGCGGACCACCGCGCGATAAAGGCCGCACTGGGTCTGGTGCTGCTGTGCCCGATGATTCCGCTGCTGTTCATGGGCGAGGAATGGGGTTGCGAACAGCCATTCCTGTTCTTCACCGACCACGACCAGGAACTGGGCAAGGCGGTGCGTGAAGGCCGACGCAACGAGTTCGCCGATTTCGCCGCCTTTGCCGATGAGGCCCTGCGCCAGCGCATTCCGGACCCGAACGTCGCCGCCACCTACCTCAGCTCGGTACCGGATCGCAGCCAGGGCAACCCGACCCTGCAGGAGGACTGGCTGGCCTGCTACCGCAGCCTGCTGCGCCTGCGCCACGCGCACATAGTACCGCGCCTGCCCGGCAGCCTGTCCGATGGCACCCATATCCTCGGCGAGAAGGCGGTCTCGGCGTGCTGGCGGTTGGGTGACGGCAGCCGCCTGCGTATCGACCTGAACCTGTCCGAGCATGCTGTGGCGGTAGCGGCACCCGACCCGGGCACCACGGTAATCCACGACTATCGTGCCAGCCTGTCGCGGGACCCGGGCCTGCTGCCGGGCTACAGCACGAGGGCCATTCTGGACCCGGCGACATGAACGCCCGCCTGCTGTCTCAACTGGCCGAGGAAGTCGGCATACTCTGCCAGTGGACCGACGCCCACGGCCACTCGACCAGCCTCGGCGAGCAGGCCCTGCGTGGGGTACTCAAGGCGCTGCAGTTACCCGCCGATACGCCGGCGCAGCTCGACGCCAGCCTGGCCAGGGCCCGCCAACTGCGGCGCGAGGCCGAGCAGGGGCCGCTGCTAGTATGCAATGCCGGACAACCGATCGATGTCCGCCAGCGGCTGGCGCCGGGCAGCCACTGCCAGATCGCCCAGGAAGATGGCGACACTATCAGCACGCAGGTCGACCGCCACGGCCATCTACCCGCCCTGCCCTGCGGCTATCACCAACTGAGCTGTGGCGAGCAGCAGTGGCAACTGGCCTGCGCCCCGCCGGCCTGCCCGTCGGTCGCCGAGCTGACCGGCGACCGACAGTCTATCTGGGGTATCGCCGCGCAGGTCTATTCGCTGCGCCGGCCCGGCGATGGCGGGCTGGGCGATACTGCCGCACTGTTGGACCTGGCCCTGAGCGCCGCCGACCAGGGTGCCGACGCCCTGGCCATCAGCCCGTTGCACGCCATGTTCAGTTGCCGCCCCGAGCAATACAGCCCCTATTCCCCGTCCAGCCGCTCGCTGCTCAATATCCTGCATGCCGCGCCGGAACAGATCCTCGGTACCGAGGCGGTGCAGCGCGCCATGGAGCGATGCCAATTGAGCGCCCTGGCTCGAACCCTGGAACAGCAGGAATTGATCGACTGGCCGGCAGTGACGGCGCTGCGCCTTGAGCTGCTGCGCCAGTTGCATGGCCAGTTCGCCGAGGCACCCAGCGCGCTACGGGAGGACTTCCAGCGCTTTCGCCGCGAAGGCGGTGATACGCTGCAGCTGCATTGCTGCCATGAAACCCTGCAACGGCACCTGCTGGCGGCCGGCCATGGTGACGACTGGCGCCGGTGGCCCATGGCCTGGCGCGAACCGGATTCGCCAACGGTGCGCCGCTTCGCCGAGGAGCATGCCGCCGAGCTGGAGTTCCACGCCTTCGGCCAATGGCTGGCGGTGCGCTGCCTGGCTCAGGTCCAGCAACAGGCGCGCAGCGCCGGCATGGGCATCGGCCTGATTGCCGACATGGCCATCGGTGCCGACCCCAGCGGCAGCTTCGGCTGGGCCTGCCAGCAGCAGTTGCTCGGCCGGGTCAGTGTCGGCGCGCCACCGGACCTGCTCAACCGCGACGGCCAGGACTGGGGCGTGGCGGCGTTCTCGCCGCTGGACCTCAAACGCAACGGCTACAGCGCCTTCATCGCCATGCTGCGGGCCAACCTGGCCCAGGCCGGCGGCATTCGCATCGATCACATCATGGGCCTGCAACGACTGTGGATCGTCCCCGACGGCGCCCATCCGGCTGACGGCGCCTACCTCAGTTATCCGCTGGACGACCTGCTGCGCCTGCTGGCCCTGGAGGCCTGGCGGCACCGCGCGCTGATCATCGGCGAGGACCTCGGTACCGTGCCGGCTGGCCTGCAGCAACTGCTCGCCGAACGCAACATCCTCGGTATGCACGTGCTGCTGTTCGAGCAGGATGACGACCATATGCCCGCGGCGGCGCAGTGGTCCAACCAGGCCCTGGCCACCAGTGGTACCCATGACCTGCCGACCCTGAGCGGCTGGTTCAGCGGCCGCGATATCGACTGGCGCCTGCAGGGCGGCGAGCTGCAGCCGCAGCAGGCCCGCCGTGACCGGCAACTGCGTGATGAGCAGGTTCTTGTGCTGGACAGCGCCCTGCGACAGGAAGGGCTGTTGGACCCGGGCGCCAGCGCCAGCCAGCGGCTGGACGCCAGCATCCACTTTCTCGGCCGTACCCCGGCGCCGCTGGTGCTGCTGCCACTGGAGGATGTGATGGGTGCCGCAGAACAGCCCAACCTGCCCGGCTCCGCGGTCCATCCGAACTGGCGGCGGCGCTGGCCGCAGGCCGCCGCCGAGATGCTGGATGCTGCCCCGGTACGCCGGCGCCTGCACCATCTGCAACAGGAGCGTCTGCGTCGTGAAAGGAACCCGTCCGATGACTGAGCCACGCGCCACCGTCCGCCTGCAGTTCCACCCCGGCTTCACCCTGGATGATGCCACGGCGCTGGTCGACTACTTCGCCCGACTGGGCATCAGCCACATCTATGCCTCGCCGCTGCTCAAGGCACGCCCCGGCTCCAGCCACGGCTACGACGTGATCGACCCGACCTGCCTCGATCCCGAACTGGGCGGCGAGCCGGCCCTGCGGCGCCTGGCCGACGCCCTGCACCATCGGCAGATGGGGCTGATCCTGGATATCGTGCCCAACCACATGGCGGTGGACAACGGCAATCAGTGGTGGCAGGACGTCCTGCTGTGGGGCGCCGCCAGCCCCTACGCCAGCTTCTTCGACATCACCTGGCATTCGCATGACGAGTTCATGCGCGACCGGCTGCTGCTGCCGATCCTGCGCGATGATTACCTGACCACACTCAAGGCAGGCGAGATCCGCCTGCAGTTCGATGCCGCCGCCGGCAGCTTCCAGGTCTGCCACTTCGATCACCGCCTGCCGCTGGCCATAAGCTGCTATCCGGCGCTGCTGCAGGATACCGGCCTCGACGCCCTGACCCGCCTGGCCGACCGCTGCGCGGCGCTGGAGGACGAGTTCGACGCCCAGAGCATCGCCACCGATATCCGCCAGGAGCTGGCGGCCATCGCCTGGGGCGACACCGCCAGGGCCATCGACCAGGCCCTGCAGCGCTTCGACCCCGGCAGCGCCCAGGGCTGCCGGCGCCTGCATGAACTGCTGGAGCGCCAGCACTACCGCCTGGCCTGCTGGCGCACCGCCAATGACGAGATCAACTGGCGACGCTTCTTCGATGTCAACGAGCTGGTCAGCCTGCGCAGCGAGCTGCCGCAGGTGTTCGAGGCCACCCATGCCAAGGTTTTCGAGCTGGTCGCCGCCGGGCTGGTGGATGGCCTGCGCATCGACCATATCGATGGGCTGGCCAACCCCCGGGCCTATTGCCGGCGGCTGCGCCGGCGTATCCAGCGCCTGCTGCCCGACCCGCGACAGCATTTTCCGATCTACGTAGAGAAGATCCTCGCTGCCGACGAGCAGCTGTCCGGCGACTGGCTGGTCGATGGCACCACCGGCTACGAGTTCATGAACCGGGTCTCGCTGCTGCAGCACGACCTCAACGGCCAGGCCGAACTGGCCGAGCTGTGGCACTCGCTCAGCGGCCGCAGCGCGGATTTCACCGAGGAGGCCCGCGCCGCGCGCCGGCTGGTGCTGGACGGCTCGCTGGCCGCGGACCTGGAGACCCTGGCCCAGGCCCTGCTGCGCCTGGCCCGCAGCAGTCTGGCCAGCCGCGACCTGGGCCTCGGCACGCTACGCCGCGCGTTGCGCGCACTGGTCGTGCATTATCCAGTGTATCGCACCTATACCTGGGTCTGCGGCCCCTCTGCCCAGGACCAGCGGCTGTTCGAGCAGGCGCTGGCCGGCGCACGCAGGGAACTGGGCAGCAATGACTGGCCGGCACTGGCGCAGTTGCAGCGCTGGCTCGGCGGTGAACCGCTGCACGCCAGCCCGGCCGGCCCCAGGCGGCGTTTCCAGCGCCGCCTGCTGGCACGCTTCCACCAGTTGACCGCGCCGGTCGCGGCCAAGGCGGTGGAGGACACCGCCTGCTACCGCTCGGCGGTGCTGCTGTCACGCAACGACGTCGGCTTCGATCCGCAGCGCTTCAGTGCCACTGCCGAAGAGTTCCATGCCCACTGCAGCGAGCAGGCCGAGCGCTTCCCGTTGGGTCTGCTGGCCACCGCCACGCATGACCACAAGCGCGGCGAGGATGCCCGCGCGCGGCTGGCGGTGGTCAGCGAACACGCCCCCTGGTTCGGCATCCAGGTGCGCTTCTGGCACAAGCTGGCCGAGCCACTGCGCTCGCTGGTCGATGAGCAGCCGGCACCCTCGCCCGCCGATGAGCTGATGCTCTACCAGACCCTGTTCAGCAGTTGGCCGCTGGAGCTGGACCCGGAGCATGCCGAGGGCTGCGCGGCGTTCGTCCAGCGGGTCCTGAACTGGCAGCAGAAGGCCCTGCGCGAGGCCAAGCTGCGCACCAGCTGGGCCGCACCGGACAGCGCCTACGAGCAGGCCTGTCATGACTTCCTGCAGCGGCTGATGACCAGCCGTGAAGGTACCGAGCTGCGCCGCGCGCTGGCCCATGCGGTTAACCTCGCGGCCTGCAACGGCGCGCTCAACAGCCTGGCCCAGTGCCTGCTGCGCATGACCACGCCCGGCGTGCCCGACCTGTACCAGGGCTGCGAGTACTGGGATTTCAGCATGGTCGATCCGGACAATCGCCGGCCGGTCGACTACCACCGGCGGCGCCACACCCTTGACCAGCCGGTCAGCCCCGCCGAGCTGCTGCAGCATTGGCGCGATGGCCGCATCAAGCAATGGCTGATCGCCCAGGTACTCGATGCCCGCCGCCGCCAACCGGCGCTGTTCAGCCATGGCGACTACCAGCCACTGGCACTGCAGGGCCGGCATGCCAATCGGGTTATCGCCTTCTGCCGACGGCACGGGCAGCAACTGGCAATCAGCATAGTCCCCCGCCTCGCCGCGCCACTGCTCGGTGACAGCGAACAGCCGCTGATTCCCGCCGAGCGCTGGGACGACACCCTGATCGACCTGCCGAATACCCCACTGGTCAGCGCGCTGACCGGCACCGCGGTCAGCAGCGGGCCCGCTGTGCCGCTGGGCGAGTTGCTGGCCAGCATGCCGGTGAACCTTCTCGTTACCGCCAAACCCCAGGAACCGACCCCATGAACCAAGATCAACAGCGTATCCGCGAATTGGCCTACCAGATATGGGAAAGCGAAGGCCGCCCCTCCGGCCAGGAGCAACGGCACTGGCAGATGGCCTGCAAGCTGCTGCACAGCGAACAGCAGGGCGACCTGCAGCCGGCGCCGAAGAAAAAGCCCGCCACCCGCAAACCCCGCGCCAAGCCCGCCACGGCGCCAGCCGAGGAGGCAAGCCGACAGGAGAAACCAGCGCTACTGGAGAAACCGGCGGCGGCGAAGAAGCCATCACGACCACGACGCCAGGCCATCACCCGCACCACCAAGATCACCGAACCGGGCAACCCCGACGCGGATCAGCGAGAGTAATCCATCATGAACGCCAGGAAACGCACTGCACGGCAGCCGGACCACCGCTCCCGGGTCTCCGAGGGCCAGCCCTTTCCCCTGGGAGCCACCTGGGATGGGCTGGGGGTGAACTTCGCGCTGTTCTCGGCGCACGCCACCAAGGTCGAGCTGTGCCTGTTCGACAGCCAGGGCAAGCAGGAGCTGGAGCGCATCGAGCTGCCCGAATACACCAACGAGATCTGGCACGGCTATCTGCCCGACGCCCACCCGGGCATGATCTACGGCTACCGGGTGCATGGTCCCTACGAACCGGACGCCGGGCACCGCTTCAACCCCAACAAGCTGCTGATCGACCCCTATGCCAAGCAACTGGTCGGTGAACTCAAATGGTCGGACCAGCTGTTCGGCTATACCCTGGGCTCGCCGGATGCGGACCTGAGTTTCGACGACCGTGACAGTGCCGCCTATATGCCCAAAGCCCGGGTCATCGATCCGGCCTTCACCTGGGGCCGGCATACCCATCGGGAAACACCCTGGAACCGGACCATCATCTATGAGGCCCACGTGCGCGGCATCAGCATGACCCACCCGGCCGTGCCCGAACCGGTACGCGGTACCTTCGCCGGCCTGATGCACCCGGAGCTGCTCAAACACATCCGCTCGCTGGGCGTGACCAGCGTCGAACTGCTGCCGGTGCACGCCTTCGTCAATGACCAGCACCTGCTGGACAAGCACCTGAGCAACTACTGGGGCTACAACAGCATCGCCTTCTTCGCCCCGCATCCGGCCTACCTGGCCACCGGCAATATCAGCGAGTTCAAGGAAATGGTCGCCCACCTGCACGACGCCGGGCTGGAGCTGATCATGGACGTGGTCTACAACCATACCGCCGAGGGCAACGAGCTGGGGCCGACGCTGTCCATGCGCGGCATCGACAATGCCACCTACTACCGGCTGGTGCCCGACGATCGGCGCTACTACATCAATGACTCGGGCACCGGCAACACCCTGGATCTGAGCCACCCCTGCGTGCTGCAGATGGTCACCGACTCGCTGCGCTACTGGACCGAGGAGATGCAGGTCGATGGCTTCCGCTTCGACCTGGCGACCATCCTGGCCCGCCACGCGCATGGCTTCGACGAGCGCCACGGTTTTCTCGTCGCCTGTCGCCAGGACCCCATCCTCAGCCAGAGCAAACTGATCGCCGAGCCCTGGGACTGCGGCCCCGGCGGCTACCAGGTCGGCGGTTTCCCGCCCGGCTGGGTGGAGTGGAATGACCGCTTCCGCGATACCGTGCGCGCCTTCTGGATGGGCGAGGAAGGCCAGATCGCCGAGCTGGCCAGCCGACTGACCGCCTCGGGTGACCATTTCAACCAGCGCGGCCGCCGGCCCTATGCCTCGGTCAACTTCGTCACCGCGCATGACGGTTTCACCCTGCGCGACGTGGTCAGCTACGACCACAAGCACAACGAGGCCAACGGCGAGGACAACCAGGACGGCAGCGATCACAACCTGTCCTGGAACCACGGCTGCGAAGGCCCCAGCGACGACCCCGAGATCAATACCCTGCGTATGCGCCAGATGCGCAACCTGCTGGCCACCCTGCTGCTGTCCCAGGGTACGCCGATGCTGCTGGCCGGCGATGAATTCAGCCGCACCCAGCATGGCAACAACAACATCTACTGCCAGGACAACGAGCTGGGCTGGATCGACTGGAACCTGGACGACGATGGCCGCGAGTTGCTGGATTTCACCCGCTACCTGATCTCCCTGCGCCATGCCTATCCGATCCTGCGCCGCGGCCGCTTCCTGGTCGGCGAGTACAACGAGGAGCTGGGGGTGAACGACGTCAGTTGGCTGTCGCCCTCCGGCGAGCAGATGAGCGAGCAGCAGTGGCAGGACCCCAACGCCCGCTGCCTGGGCATGCTGCTCGATGGCCGTGCCCAGCCGACCGGCATCCGCCGTCCCGGTGACGACAGTACCTTGCTGTTGCTGATGAACGCCCACCACGATGTGGTCAGCTTCCGCCTGCCGGCAGTGACCCAGGGCAGCCACTGGCTGTGCCAGCTGGACACCAACCGCCCGCAACTGCGCAACGGCGAGATTCACGAGTTCGACAGCGAGTTCCTGCTGACCGGCCGCTCGGTATTGCTGCTGCGCCTGGAGCGCGAAAAAGCCTGAACCAAGCCACTGCCTTCCAGTCGGAACCTATGACAGCGCTGAACACTGTCGGCTGCGCTGCGAAGGAGGTAACAGCATGAAAGCAGTGGTGTTTCATGACGTCGACGCGCCCGGCCGCGCGACGTCGATGGCCTCGCCACAGGCCTGAGTCACGGGACCGGCATGAAGGGCATCCATATCGGCATTTCCGGCTGGCGCTACGCTCCCTGGCGGGGCGACTTCTATCCCGAGGGGCTATTGCAGCGCCGGGAACTGGAATACGCCTCGCGGGCAGTAGGCAGCATCGAAATCAACGGCTCCTTCTATGCCCTGCAGACACCGGAGCGCTTTGCCGGCTGGTATGCGCAGACCCCGGAGGACTTCGTCTTCAGCGTCAAGGCGCCGCGCTATATCACCCATGTCCGGCGCCTGCGCGACATCGCCGAGCCCATGGCCAACTTCTTCGCCTCCGGCCCACTGCAACTGGAGGACAAGCTGGGGCCCTTTCTCTGGCAGTTTCCGCCCAGTTTCAAGTTCGACCCGGGGCTGTTCCGCGAGCTGTTCGAGCTGCTGCCCCGGACCATCGGCCAGGCCCATCACTGTGGCCTGCGCAGTAACCGCTACGCCGACTCGCCACGGCCGCGGACGGCGGCCGGTACCCCACTGCGCCATGCGGTAGAGATCCGCCATGAGAGCTTCGTGCAGGATGCCTTCATCGACCTGCTGCGCCAGCACGGCATAGCCCTGGTGGTGGCCGATACCGCCGGCAAGTGGCCACTGATCGAGGAATTGACCTCCGACTTCATGTACCTGCGCCTGCATGGCGACAAGGAGCTGTACACCAGCGGTTACGACGAGCAGGCGCTGAGCCGTTGGGAACAACGCATCCGCCTCTGGTACCAGGGCCGGCAACCGGCTGACGCCCACCGCGTATCGCAGGGCAAAGCGCCGGCACGCCGCCAGCACGACGTGTACTGCTATTTCGATAATGACATCAAGGTCCGCGCACCTTATGACGCCCGCCGCCTGCTGGAAAAGCTCGGCCTGGCCGATCATCTGCAGGTGCGTCCGGGCCAGCTGTCCGGGGAGTTTCTGTGACGCCACTGAGTTCCACCCAGGAGCACCTGACCAACCAGGCCCCCACGGTCCGGTCGATCCGCGTGCTCACCGTCAATACCCACAAGGGCTTCAACTGGCTCAACCGCCGTTTCATCCTGCCGGAACTGCGCGACGCAGTGCGCACCCTGTCCTCCGACGTGGTGTTCCTCCAGGAAGTGCTCGGCACCCACGAACGCCATGGCCAACTGATCGACAACTGGCCCGACGCGCCGCACTACGAGTTTCTCGCCGACACCATGTGGCCGGAGTTCGCCTACGGGCGCAACGCGGTCTATCCCGACGGGCACCACGGCAATGCGCTGCTGTCCAAGTTTCCGATACTGCATTACGAGAACCTGGATGTGTCGATCAGTGGAACCGAGGAACGTGGCCTGCTGCATGCCATTCTCGACGTACCCGGCCAGGCCGACCTGCATGCGATCTGTGTGCACCTGGGCCTGCGCGAGCGCCATCGCCGGCGCCAGCTGCGATTGCTGTGCCGGCTGCTGGACCGCCTGCCGCCGGACGATCCGGTGATCGTCGCCGGCGACTTCAACGACTGGCGGCAGCGCGCAGGCCAACGCATGGATCGCTGCGGCCTGCATGAGGCATTCGTCGAGGCCTACGGCTCGCCGGCCAGGAGTTTTCCGGCGCGCTGGCCGCTGTTGTGCCTGGATCGTATCTATGTGCGCAATGTCACCACCCACGATCCGAAGACCCTGTATCGGCGCCCCTGGTCGCACCTGTCCGACCATGCGCCCCTGGCTGTCGAGGTACGCTTCAGATGAAACCGCTTTGGCGTGAAGGCAATGGTGCGGAACTGCTGATCAACGGCGAGGAGTTCTTTCCCCGCGTATTCGAGCGTATCCGCCAGGCGCGCAAGGAGGTGCTGCTGGAGACCTTCATCGTGCTCGAGGACAAGGTCGGCAAGGCGCTGCAGCAGGCATTGATCAGCGCTGCGCGCAACGGTGCCCATGTCGAGGTCATCGTCGATGGCTACGGCACCGTGGACCTGAGTAATGCCTACCTCAGCGAGATGATCGAGGCCGGCATCCATGTGCACGTGTTCGACCCGCAGCCACGACTGATGGGCATGCGTACCAACCTGTTCCGCCGCCTGCACCGCAAGATAGTGGTCGTCGACAGTGAAGTCGCCTACGTTGGCGGGATCAACTTCACCGCGGTGCACCTGGGCGACTACGGCCCCGGTGCCAAGCAGGACTACGCGGTGGAAGTACGCGGGCCGGTGGTGCGGGATATCCGCCATGCCAGTCTCAACCTGTTCCGCCATGCCCGCCGCGAATTGCCGCTGCCGCTGAACCCCGAACAGCGCGCCGCTGCCCGCTACGCCGGCAGCTCACGCATCATGCTGGCGATCCGCGACAACCACCACCACACCTCGGACATCGAGGACCATTACCTGCGCGCCATCCGTTCGGCCAACTACCGGCTGGTGATCGCCAACGCCTACTTCTTCCCCGGCTACCGCATGCTGCGCGAGCTGCGCAACGCCGCCCGCCGCGGCGTGCATGTCACGCTGATCCTGCAGGGCGAGCCGGACATGCCCTGGGCGCGCAACTGCTCGACCTTTCTTTACAGCTATCTGCTGCGCAGCGGGGTGGTCATCCACGAGTACTGCGAGCGGCCGCTGCATGGCAAGGTGGCGCTGATGGACCGCGAGTGGGTCACCGTCGGCTCCAGTAACCTCGACCCGCTGAGCCTGTCGCTGAACCTGGAGGGCAACCTGTTCATCCGTGACGCCGCGCTCAACCAGCGGCTGTATGATCACCTGCAATCGCTGGCCAGCCAGCACTGCAGCGAGATCACCCAGAGCAAGGCGACCCGGGGCTTCTGGTGGCGCGCACCGATGACCTTCCTGTGCTTCCACTTCCTGCGCCACTTCCCCGCCATCGCCGGCAGCCTGCCGGCCCACACGCCACGGCTCGAACCCCTGCTGCCAGTGATCGAGGAAGAACCGGAAGACGAGCTACCGCCAATGGACCAGCAGGAGAAGCTGCTATGAGCGACACCGGCACCAAGCCACCAGCCAGTCAGCGCATGCGCTGGGCCAAGGGTGCGTTGACCCTGCTGTTCCTGATCGTGATCCCGGTGCTGCTGTACCTGCAACTGCGCAACACCGACTGGCAGGAGGTCAGCAGCGCGCTGCGCGGCTACCCGCCCTGGGTGCTGCTGCTGGGTGTCGGCATCGCCCTGCTCAGCTATCTCAACTACAGCTGCTACGACCTGCTCGGCCGTCACTACACCGGGCACAAGCTGCCAGTGCGCCAGGTCATCCCGCTGGTGTTCGTCTGCTATGCCTTCAACCTGAACCTCAACGCGCTGGTCGGCGGGGTGGCACTGCGCTATCGGCTGTATACCCGACTCGGCCTGGACATACCGACCATCACCCGCATCTTCAGCCTGAGCATCATCACCAACTGGCTGGGCTACCTGTGGCTGGGCGGCAGCGTGTTCGCCCTGGGCATGGTGCGCCTGCCTGAGGGCTGGAACATCGGCAACAGCGGCCTGCGGCTGATCGGTGTGGCCATGCTGCTGGTCGCCCTCGGTTACCTGCTGGCCTGCGCCTTCTCCCCGCGCCGGCGCTGGCATATCCGCGGACACAGCATCGAGCTGCCGCACTGGCGCCTGGCCCTGGTGCAGGCGGCCGTCGGTGCCTTCAACTGGTCGCTGATGGCCTCGCTGATCTGGTTGCTGCTGCCGGAGGATGTGTTCTACCCGACGGTGCTGGGCATCCTGATGATCAGCAGCATCGCCGGCGCCATCGCCCACATCCCCGCCGGCCTCGGCGTACTGGAAACCATCTTCCTCACCCTGCTGCAGGGCCAGGTGGCGCAAAGCGCCCTGGTCGCCGCGCTGATCGGCTACCGGGCAATCTACTTCCTGCTGCCGCTGAGCATCGCCGTGGCGGTGTACCTGGTACTGGAAAAACGCGCCAAGGCCATGCGTCAGGCGAATGCCTAGGATATCGCCACATATCCTGAAACATACCCCGACGGTCGCCATTTGAGCCGCCCCGGAAGCTGACCTAACATGACTGCAACGACGCAACGGGAGTCATCGTGCCTAGGCCTCTGGCAGACCGCTTTCTTTCCCGCCAGATACTGTTCTGGCTGCTCCTGTATTGCGCCCTGTGGTGGTTGCTGGCCGGTGGCGGCGGTTGGTATCTGGGCGCTCCCTGCATTGTCGCGGCGGCCTTGCTGTCGTGTTGGCTGGGTACCCCGGCCTGGCGCCTGCGCCCCGCCGCGGCGCCGCGCTTTCTGTGGTTCTTCCTGCGCGCGCTGGTGGCGGGTGGTTGGGATGTGGCTCGCCGCGCGATACAGCCGCGCATGCCGCTGGCCCCCGCCTGGGTCCGCTACCCGCTGAATATCCGGCAGCCGCGCAGCCGCCTGCTGTTCGCCTCGCTGGTCGGGCTGCTGCCCGGCACCCTGGCGGCGGCGATCGAGGATGACTGCCTGAGCATGCACGTGCTCGACCAGCACCAGCCCTGGCAGCAGAATACCGCGCAGCTGGAGCGGCAACTGCTGCGTCTGCTCGGCGAGGAACCGACATGATCCTGCTCGCGGTAATCCTGCTGCTGACCATCCTGGCCGGCCTGTGGCGGGTATTCTCCGGGCCGACACGGGCTGACCGACTGCTGGCCATCCAGCTGTTCGGTACCACCGGTGCCGCCCTGCTGATGCTGGCGGCCGACTGGCAGGCGCAGCCGGCGCTGATCGATGCGGCGCTGGTACTGGCGCTGCTCGCGGCGGTGGTCACCGCAGCCCTGGTGCAGCTGCTGCGCCGGCCGCCGGGGGCCGGCTGAGATGCTCGGCTGGCTGAGCAACGCGGCGCTGGCACTGGGGGCGTTCTTCTTCATTGCCGGGACCCTGGGGCTGCTACGCTTTCCGGATGTCTACAGCCGGCTGCATGCGGTGACCAAGGCCGACACCCTGGGCCTGGGGCTGGTGGTGCTCGGCCTGTGTCTGCGTGCGCCATCCTGGCGGGCGGTGGTCATGATGCTGCTGGTCTGGCTGCTGGTGATGGCCTCGAGCACCACTGCCTGCCAGTTGCTGGCACGCTACCAGCGCGAACGCGACCAAGCCGAGGGAGGAGACCAGGATGCCCGCCACTGAGCTGCTGCTGGATATCACCCTGGGTGTGCTGCTGCTGATCCTGGCCGGCGCCGCGCTGCATGGCACGCGGCTGTATACCGGCATCATTTCATTCATCGCCTTCGGCCTGCTGCTGGCGTTGGTCTGGGCCCGGCTCGGCGCTCCCGACCTGGCGCTGGCCGAGGCGGCGATCGGCGCCGGGCTGACCGGCGTGTTGCTGTTGTCCGCGCTCGGCCGGCATGCTGACGAGCCGGCGCAGCCCGGGTCAGCGGTGCGAACGCTGGCGACCCTGCTGCTCGGTGTGCTGGTACTGATACTGCTGCTGCGTGCGGTACTGCCGCTGGCGCAGGGGCCGCAGCCATTGCCGGCACTGGTCAACAGCCAGCTGGAGGCCAGCGGCGTCAGCCATCCGGTAACCGCTGTGCTACTCAACTTCCGCGCCTGGGATACCCTGCTGGAACTGCTGGTACTGCTGCTGGCGGTGCTCGGCGTGCGGCAGTTGCAGCCAGCCGGCCGGCCCCGGCCCGGTGTGTGGCCCTTGCTGCAGGCCTGGAGCCGTATTCTCGCACCGCTCAGTGTGATCATCGGTGGTTACCTGCTGTGGCGCGGCAGCCATGCACCCGGCGGGGCCTTCCAGGCCGGTGCGCTGCTGGCCGCCGGGGTGGTGATGCTGCGCCTGGCCGGGCTGCTGCCACTGCTGCGCTGGGAAAACGGGCTGCTGCGCCTGCTGGTATTGGTCGGCGTGGCACTGTTTCTCACCGTTGCCGCTGCCGGCGCCTGGTTCGGCGCCGGCTGGCTGAACTACCCCGCGCACTGGTCCGGTGCCTTGATCGTGCTGATCGAGGTCGCCGCCACCCTGTCGATCGCTGCCAGCCTGAGCCTGCTGGTAGTTGGCGAACGCCAGGAGCTGGGCAGATGAGCGGCGCCTCGCTCTACCTGGGCCTGGGCGTGCTGCTCTGGTTGCTCGGCCTGCACGGGCTGCTGCGCCTGCGCCACCCCCTGCGGCGCATCATGGCGATCAACCTGATGGGCAGTGGCACCTTCATGGTGATGGTGGCCCTGGCCAGCCGCAGTGGGCACAACGATCCGGTGCTGCAGGCTCTGGTGGTCACCGGGCTGGTGGTAGCGGTCAGCGCCACCGCCTTCGCCCTGCGCCTGGCAGTGGCGCACCAGGCACACCGGTCCAGACAGCGCCCGACCGGGGAGCACGAGGAATGACCCTGGCCCTGGCCAGCCTGCTGCTGCCGCTGGGTACCGCCCTGCTGATGCTGTTGCTGCGTCTGCGCTCCGGTATCTGGGTGATTGCCGCCAGCCTGGGCAGCCTGCTGTGCGCCGGCCTGGCCTTGCATGAGGTGATTGAGCAGGGCGTGCAGACACTGGCCATCGGCGGCTGGCGCACCCCGCTGGGCATCCGCTTCGAGCTGAGCAGTCTGACCGCCGTGCTGCTGGTATTCACCGCGATGACCCATCTGCTGGTGGCGATCTATGCCCAGCACAGCCGCCACAGCCATGCCCGCAACACCGACTACTGGCCGCTGTCCGGCCTGCTGCATGCCAGCCTGGCGGCGCTGTGGC
The DNA here is from genome assembly GCF_014219065.1 of Halopseudomonas xiamenensis. Lineage (GTDB taxonomy): Bacteria > Pseudomonadota > Gammaproteobacteria > Pseudomonadales > Pseudomonadaceae > Halopseudomonas > Halopseudomonas xiamenensis. The sequence continues at coordinate 77,713 of NZ_JACLGO010000001.1, read as the reverse complement.
TGTCGCGTGACCTGTTCAACTGGTACGTCACCCTGGAACTGCTCGGGCTGGTGGCGGTGGCCATGATCATCCTCAGCGGTCCCAGGGCGCATGCGCCGGCACTGCGCTACCTGCTGCTGTCGCTGGCCGCCTCGCTGTGCTATCTGCTTGGCGTCGCCCTGCTGTACGGCCGCTATGGCGTGCTCGACCTCGATCTGCTGGCACAGGCCAGCGAGGCGGACCACAGCACGCGCATGGCGCTATTGCTGATGACCGTCGGGCTGATGCTCAAGGCCGCGCTCTGGCCGCTGCACCTGTGGTTGCCGGCGGCCCACAGCAGTGCGCCGACCGCTGTCAGTGCCCTGCTCTCGGCGCTGGTGGTCAAGGGCCCGCTGTTCATTCTCTGGCTGCTGTGGAGCCGCGTGGCACCCGTGGACATGACCGAATCGGCCGGCCTCCTGTTCGCCCTGGCCGGCATCGTCGCCCTGCTGGCCGGCGGCTGGGCGGCGCTGCGCACGCCACTGCTGAAGACCCTGGTGGCCTATTCCACGGTGGCGCAGCTGGGCTATGCGCTGCTGGCCCTGGGGTTGCTGCTGCGCTGGCAACAGAGCGAGCTGTCGGTGGCATTGTGGCTGTTCGTGCTGGCCCACGGGCTGGCCAAGGTATCGATGTTCCTGGCCGCCGGGGAGATGCAGGCGACCCTCGGCAGCAAGCGGGTGGCCTCGCTCAAGGGCGCGACGCAGACCATGCCGGTGGCCATGTTCGCCTTCGCCGTGGCCGGCGGCAGCCTGATCGGCCTGCCGCCCAGCGGTGGCTTCGTTGCCAAGTGGGTACTGCTGCAGCCCCTGCTGCTGGAACCGATCCACTGGCCCTGGGCACTGGGCGTGCTGCTCGGCACCCTGGCCAGCGCCGCCTATGTGTTCCGGGTGGTGGCGCTGTCCTTCGACCGCGCCGATGCGACCCCGCCGGACTACGACCCCGATCCCTTCGCCCAATGGCTGGCGCTGCTGCCGGCCATCGCCGTCTGGGGCCTGGCGCTGTTCAGCCAGCCGCTGATCCTCTGGCTGAGCGAGGCAAGCGGATGAACGCCACCTGGACCAACCTGCTGCCACTGGGCATCGTCCTCAGCTCGCTGCTGCCGGGGCTGCTGATCTTTACCCTGCGCGAGGAGCAGACCCGCCTGCGTGTGGCGCTCAACCTGACGGGCGTGCTACTCAAGCTGGGGCTGGTCGGGCTGATGCTATGGGGAGTCGCCCGTGGCCTGGAGTTTCGTTTCAGCATTCCGTTCCTGCCGGGTGGCGAGCTGGTGCTGCAGGGCGATGCGCTGTCGCTGCAGTTCGTCAGCCTGTCCACCGTGCTCTGGCTGGCGACCACCATCTATGCCATCGGCTACCTGGAAGACGCCCCGCTGCGCTCACGCTTCTTCGGTTATTTCAGCCTGTGCGTCAGCGCCACCGTGGGTCTGGCGCTGGCCGGCAACCTGGTCACCTTCCTGCTGTTCTATGAGCTGCTGACCCTGGCCACCTTCCCGCTGGTGGTGCACCGCGGTACACCGCAGGCGCTGCAGGCCGGGCGCGTCTACCTGACCTATACCCTGGGTGGCGGCGCCCTGCTGCTGATGGGCGTGGCGCTGCTGCACAGCCTGACCGGCAGCCCGCAGTTCAGCGCCGGCGGCTACCTGCTGCCGCTGCTGGAAACCCGCACGCCCAGCCTGATCCTGGCCTTCGCCCTGCTGGTCGGCGGTCTCGGCGTCAAGGCCGCGCTGCTGCCGCTGCATGGCTGGCTGCCGCAGGCGATGGTCGCGCCGGCCCCGGTCAGCGCGTTGCTGCACGCGGTGGCGGTGGTCAAGGCCGGCGCCTTTGGCATCGTCCGGGTGGTGTACGACGTCTACGGGGTGGAGCCGGTACAGGCCCTGGGTCTGCACCTGCCGCTGCTGGCGTTGGCGGCGGCGACCATCATCTACGGCTCGCTCAAGGCCCTGCAGCAGCGCGAACTGAAGAAGCTGCTGGCCTACTCCACCGTCAGCCAGGTGTCCTATATCACCCTGGGTGTGGCGCTGATGGGGCCGATCGCCGCCGTCGGCGCGCTGGCGCACCTGGTGCATCAGGGGCTGATGAAGGTCACCCTGTTCTATTGCGCCGGCAACTTCGCCGAGACCCTGGGCGTGCATCGCATCCGCGAGATGGACGGCATCGGCCAGCGCATGCCGTTGACCATGACCGCCTTCACCCTGGCGGCGCTGGGCATGATCGGCGTGCCGCCGACCGCCGGTTTCATCAGCAAGTGGTACCTCGGGCTGGGTGCGCTGGAAACCGGCCAGAGCGGCATCCTGCTGGTGTTGGTGTTGTCCGGCTTGCTGAACGCGGCGTACTTCCTGCCGCTGATCTATCGCGGCTGGTTCGCCACGCCCAAGGCACCCTGGCCGGCCGCGGCCACCGCCCGCGCCGGCAGGCCCGGCTGGCGCGAGACGCACTGGATGTTGCTGGCTCCGACCCTGTTCACCGCGGCCCTGGCCCTGCTGGCCGGGATTCTCGCCGGCACCGGCTTCAGCCCGCTGGGCTGGAGCCAGTTGATCATCAACCGCGAGTTCGACCTGTGAACGGCCTGCTCTGGCTGCTGGTGCCCGGCGCCCCGCTGCTGGCCGTGGTGCTGCTGTTGTGCGCGGGACCGCGCCGCTGCGCCGGCTGGCTGTGGCTGAGCTGTCTGCCCGCCTTGCTGCTCAGTCTATGGCCCGCCGAACCACTGGCGCTGCCGGCGCTGTGGCCGGGCGCGCAATGGGCGGCGGACGATCTGCTCAGTCGCGCCTGGCTCGGCTTCAGCGCCCTGCTGTGGGCCTGTGCCAGTCGCTTTGCCGTGACCGATATCGCCAGCACCGACCACCAGCAGCGTTTCTGGCTGTTCTGGTTGCTGGCGCTGCTCGGCAACCTGTTGCTGGTAATCGCCGCCGACGCCGGCAGCTTCTATGTCGGCTTCACCCTGATGAGTCTGTGCGCCTACGGCCTGGTGGCCCACCGGCGCGGCCCTGTCCCGCGCCAGGCCGCACGCCTGTACCTGCAGCTGGCGGTAGTCGGGGAAATGCTGATCTACGCCGGCATGCTGCTGCGCATCCACGAGGCCGGCGGCGCCCTGGCGCTGGAGGCCTGGCGGGATACGCCGACCGGCGCCTGGACTGCCGCACTGCTGCTGGTCGGCTTCGGCCTCAAGGCCGGCTTCTGGCCGCTGCATGTGTGGCTGCCACTGGCCCACCCGGCGGCGCCGGCAGCGGCCAGCGCGGTGTTATCCGGGGCGATGATCAAGGCCGGGATTCTCGGCCTGTGGCACTTCCTGCCCGCTGATGATGCGCTGCTGCAACACTGGTCCGCCTGGCTGCTGGCAGTGGGGGCGATCAGCGCACTGTATGGGGTGGCGCTGGGGCTGCTGCAGACGCGCAGCAAGGCGCTGCTGGCCTACTCCTCGATCAGCCAGGTCGGCTACCTGCTGGTCATTCTGGCGCTGGCCTGGCAGCAGCCGGCATACCGCGAGGCGGCGGCGACCCTGTTGGCACTCTATGCGGTGCATCACGGCCTGGCCAAGGGCGCGCTGTTCATGGGCGCGGGGCTGAGTACCCGGGTGAGGTTCCAGACCTGGCACTGGCTGTGCCTGGCGCTGCCGGCGCTGGCGCTGGCCGGTTTGCCACTGACCAGCGGCGCGGCGGTCAAGCTGCTGTTCAAGGAGGGTATCGATGCCGGTAATCTTGCCGGCTGGATGTTCCTGCTGGTCATCGGCTCCGCCGGCACCATGCTGCTGATGTTGCGCCTGCTGTGGCTGATGCGCGCCAGCCAACGGCAGGCGAACCTGCCACCGATGGCCGGCAGCCAGCGCCTGCCGTGGCTATTGCTGTGTCTGATGCCAGTCCTGCTGCCCTGGCTGTGGTCGCCGCTGCGCCAGGCGATGCTCGACAGCCTGCCGCTGTATGCCATCTGGGCCGCACTGTGGCCAGCCCTGCTGGCGCTGGCGATCGGCCTGCTGGTGTGGAAGCAGGGCTGGCAACTGCCACCCCGCCTGCGGCAGTTGCCCAACCCGGCGCGGGTGGCCTCGGTGCGGCTGATGCACCTGCTGCACTGGCCGCCGGTACCGGCATTGAGGAAACCGCTGGACGAGCGCCTGTGGCGGCACAGCGAGCGCCGCTGGAACCGCCTGTGGCAGGTCGGCACCGTGGCCACCAGCGCCTGGATCATAGTGCTGTTGCTGATGTTGGGGTGGTTGGGCTAGGCCGCCATCGCGGCGGGTGGCGCGGCGATCCGGGGGGCTACGGGTTTGCGCGAATCTCGCAGGCGTAGCGCAGGCGCGCTACACCCCCAGGGTTGTCGAGCGCCTGCTCGACGACGGGGTTACGCAGACTCCGCAGGCGTAGCGCGGGCGCGCTACACCCCCGGGTTGTCGAGCGCCTCGGGCCGCGATCGGACCGGGTCGCGATCGACTCGACGACGGGTTTTGCACAGATTCCGCAGGCATTTGCATGCAGACTGGCACCATCAAACACCAGGCCCCAGTATCAGACACCCCAGCGGCGGCAGATCCAGCACCAGCGAGCAGGGCTCGCCGTGGCTCTGCCGGGGTTCGGTGTGCAGTTCGCCCTGGCTGCCGGCGCCCGAGCCGGACCAGGCATGCGCATCGCTGTTGAGCAGTACCTGCCAGCGGCCGGGCTGGGGTACGCCGATGCGGTAGCCGCTGCGCACCACCGGGGTGAAATTGTGCACCACCAGCAGCATGGCACCATCCCCGCCGCGCCGCAGCCAGGCATAGACGCTGTTGCTGCTGTCATCGCCGATCAGCCACTGGAAACCATCGGCGCTGTCATCGCGCTGGTGCAGCGCCGGTTGCTGGCGGTACAGCCGGTTCAGCTCGCGGAGCAGATCGCGCACACCGCGGTGCTCGTCATATTGCAGCAGGTACCAGTCCAGCTGGCGGTCATGCCCCCATTCGCGCCATTGACCGATCTCGCAGCCCATGAACAGCAACTTCTTGCCCGGATGGCTCCACATGAACGACAGGTACAGCCGCAGGTTGGCGAACTGCTGCCAGCGGTCGCCCGGCATCTTGCCCAGCAGCGAGCCCTTGCCGTGCACCACCTCGTCATGCGAGATCGGCAGGATGAAGTGCTCGGTAAAGGCATACAGCAAGCCGAAGGTGATCTGCTGGTGATGGTAGCGACGGTGCAGCGGGTCTTCGCTGATGTAGTTCAGGGTGTCATGCATCCAGCCCATGTTCCACTTGCCGGAAAACCCCAGACCGCCCTGCTGGGTCGGCTGGCTGACGCCCGGCCAGGCGGTGGACTCCTCGGCGATCACCAGCGCGCCCGGCACCTCGGTGCTGACCACATCATTGAGGTGGCGCAGAAAGGCGATGGCCTCGAGGTTCTCCCGGCCGCCGTGGCGGTTGGGAATCCATTCACCGCTCTTGCGCGAATAGTCCCGGTACAGCATGGAGGCCACCGCGTCCACGCGCAGGCCATCGACATGGTACTCGCGCAGCCAGTGCAGCGCCGAGGCCAGCATGAAGCCGTGCACCTCGGTACGCCCGAGGTTGTAGATATGGGTGTCCCAGTCCGGATGCCAGCCCTCGAACGGGTGCGCGTATTCGTACAGTGCGGTGCCGTCGAACAGGCCCAGACCATGGGCGTCACCGGGAAAGTGCGCCGGCACCCAGTCGAGAATCACGCCGATCCCCGCCAGGTGGCAGGCGTTGACGAAGGCGGCGAATTCTTCCGGGGTGCCATAGCGCGCGGTGGGCGCGAACTGCGACAACGGCTGATAGCCCCAGGAGCCACCGAACGGATGCTCCATCACCGGCAGTAGCTCGATATGACTGAAGCCCATATCCACCACATAGGGGATCAGTTGCTCGGCCAGTTGCGCCCAGTTCAGCGGCTCGCCCCCGGCCTCGCTGGCGTGCCGCCAGGAGCCGGCATGTACCTCGTAGATCGACAGTGGCTTGTCGCGCGACTGCTGTTGCTGGCGCTGCGTCATCCACTCCCGGTCATCCCAGTGGAAGTCCAGCCCGGCGGCCACCACCGAGGCGGTGGCCGGCGGCATTTCGGTCGCCAGCGCCACCGGGTCGGCCTTCAACGGCAGCAGCTCATCGCCGCTGAGAATTTCATACTTGTACAGTTCCCCCGGCCCGAGCCGGGGAATGAACAGCTCCCAGACCCCGGCACTCGGGTGCAGGCGCATGGGATGACGCCGGCCATCCCAGCTGTTGAAGTGGCCAACCACCGAGACCCGCCGGGCATTCGGCGCCCAGACCACGAAGCGCACCCCGGCGACCCCATCGACCTGCCACAGCTGCGCACCGAAACAGCGGCCCAGCTGCCGATGATTGCCCTCGGCGAACAGATGAATGTCCAGCTCGCCGAGCTGCGGCGCGAAGCTGTACGGGTCCTCGGTTTCCTGGACGCCGCCGGCCCAGTGAATGCGCAGCCGATAGGGCTGGGGGGATGCCAGCTGGGCAGTGAACAGCCCCGGCACCTGTTCCTGCATGCGCCCGAGCGAGCCGCCCTGGGCATCCAGCAGCTCCACCTCCAGAGCGCCGGGCTGCCAGCTGCGGACGATGGCCTGCCCATCCTGTTCATGGGCACCGAGGAAGGCGAAGGGGTCGCCATGCTCGGCCCGCAGCAGCGCCTGTACCTGCAGCCTGTCTGCACTGTCGCTGCCGGTTATCCTGTCAACCATGGTTGCCACTCTCCACCAGGGGTTTACATAACGCCACCAATCCGGCCAGCGGCACATCCAGCCACTCGGGGCGGTAGCTGGCTTCATAGCGTACTTCGTAGATGGCCTTCTCGATGCTGAACAGGGTCAGTGCCGCCTGTTCGCCGTCGGCCATCTCCCAGGCGTGCGGCAACTCGGCGCTGGCGATGCGGTAGCCGTCCAGGAAGGCCTGCTCGGCCTGCTGCCGATAGATCTGGCAGATATGCTGCCGGGCCTGGTGCGCTTCGGCGGACTGGTCGGTGCCGTGCAGGCTGCGCATGGCCGTGGCCGCGGCATAGTCGAAGGAGCGCAACATGCCGGTGACATCCTTGAACGGACTCAGGCGCTGGCGTCTTTCCTCCAACGGCCGGGCCGGTTCGCCCTCGAAATCGATGAAGCAGGCATCCCCCGGCAACACCAGCACCTGGCCCAGATGCAGGTCGCCATGCACGCGGATGCGAATACCGCCCTGGCTGCGCCGCGCCAGCTCGGCGATCTTCTCGCCCAAGCCCTGGCGCCGGGCCAGCAGCCACTGGGCCTGTTCCTGCGCCGGGGCCGGCAGTCGCTCGCGGTGACGTTCGATGGCATCCAGTGTAATATCCAGCTGGCCGACGATCTGCTCGATCCAGCGCTCGCTGTCGGCCTGGTCGGTAATGGCGAAACCGAAGCCCTCCCCGCCCTCGGGGTCCGCCAGCAACACATGCATCTGGCCGAGGCGTTGCCCGAGAATGCTGGCAAAGGCTTCCAGTTCGGCCAGCGCGGTGTACTGGTTCTCCTGCTCGGACAGACCACCGACCAACTGGTCGCGGATCGCCCGCTCCAGGGTGTCGCGGGTCCATTGCCAGGCATCACCCTGGCTGTCGACATAGCCCTGCAGGATCATCAGCGTGTACTGCTGGCCCTCGCCATTGATCCGCCGTACCTCGCCGAGCAATGGCGCGATGGCGGGAAATTCACGCTGGGTGAGAAAGCCGCCCATCTCGATTTCCGGATGCACGCCGGGCATCACCCGACGGATGATCTTCAGCATCATCCGCTCGCCGATCAGCACCGAGGTATTGGACTGCTCGGCGGTGACCGCCTGGATTTCCTCGTCCGGTTGCTCCTCGTGCCGGAACAGGCCCGGTCCAGGGATGAAGTGCACTTCCTGCCCCTGGGCCGGCAATACCCGCCCCTCGCGCAGGCTACCGAGCACCCGGCGGGTAAATCCCGGCAGCGTCGAGGCGTCGGTCAGCAGCCCCAGCCGCGGGCCGCGACGCAGGCGCGCCAGGGCAAAGGCGGCCGGGGCCGGGCCTTCCGATGAACCTGTCGAAGGTAGATAACCCAGCGGCAGCTGATAATGCTCGTGCCCCACCGCCACCTCGCAGAGCACGCAGGGTTCGCTGTCCTCGCAGAACGGGATCGCGTACAGCAGGCGGATCGGCTCACTGCCATCGGCACGCCCGGAGAACCAGCGGCGCTTGCCCAGCCACTGCGGCAGCGACTCCTCCTCCAGCACCCGCCGGCAGGCCTGTTTCAGCAGGTCCGACAGGTCCTGCTTGATCACCAGCGTGGCCAGCTCCGGCATCTGCTGCACCGGCTCGACATGCCAGTTGGGCATCTGACTCTCGTCCGCCAGGGCGAACCAGTAGAAGCCGTACGGCGGCAGGGTCAGCAGATAGTGCAGCTGGCCGATCGGCGGGAAGCTGCTGCCGCCGAGCATCTCCACCGGCACCTTGCCGGCCCAGGCCGACAGGTCCAGCTCGGTGGCCTGGGCGGCGCGGGACAGGTTGGCCACGCAGAGGATGATCTCGTGGCGGCCATCCTCGGTGGTGAACTCGCGCAGGTAGGCGATGATCTTGCGGTTGGCCGGCGCCAGCATCTTCAGCGTGCCCCGGCCGAACGCCTGCTGCTGCTTGCGCACCGTGAGCATGCGCCGGGTCCAGTTCAGCAGTGAATGCGGATCACGGATCTGCGCCTCGACGTTGATGGTCTGGTAGCCGTACAGCGGGTCCATCACCGGCGGCAGCACCATGCCCGCCGGGTCGGCGCGGGAGAAGCCGCCATTGCGATCGGTGGACCACTGCATCGGCGTGCGCACGCCATCGCGGTCGCCGAGAAAGATATTGTCGCCCATGCCGATCTCGTCGCCGTAGTACAGCGTCGGTGTGCCCGGCATCGACAGCAGCAGGCTGTTGAGCAGCTCGATACGCCGGCGGTCGCGCTCCACCAGCGGCGCCAGCCGGCGACGGATGCCCAGGTTGATGCGCGCGCGACGGTCGGCGGCGTAGTAGTTCCACATGTAGTCGCGTTCCTGCTCGGTGACCATCTCCAGGGTCAGCTCGTCGTGGTTGCGCAGGAAGATCGCCCACTGGCAGTTGTCGGGAATTTCCGGGGTCTGGCGCAGGATATCGGTGATCGGGAAGCGGTCCTCCTGGGCGATGGCCATGTACATGCGCGGCATCAGCGGGAAGTGGAAGGCCATGTGGCATTCGTCCCCCGGCCCGCCATCCTCGCCGCCGAAGTACGGCTGGGTGTCCTCCGGCCACTGGTTGGCCTCGGCCAGCAGCATGCGGTCGGGGTACAGCGCGTCCAGTTCGGCGCGGATCTTCTTCAGCACCACGTGGGTTTCCGGCAGGTTCTCGTTGTTGGTGCCATCACGCTCGATCAGGTAGGGAATGGCGTCCAGGCGCATGCCGTCCACGCCCATGTCCAGCCAGAAGCGCATCACCGACAGCACCGCGCGCAGCACCTGCGGGTTGTCGAAGTTGAGGTCCGGCTGATGGGAATAGAAGCGGTGCCAGAAGAACTGCCCGGCCACCGGGTCCCAGGTCCAGTTGGACTGTTCAGTGTCGAGGAAGATGATCCGCGTGCCCTGGTATTTCTGGTCGGTATCGGACCACACGTAGAAGTTGCGCTCGCGCGAGCCCTTGGGTGCCAGGCGCGCGCGCTGGAACCAGGGGTGCTGGTCCGAGGTGTGGTTGATGACCAGCTCGGTGATCACCCGCAGGCCACGCTTGTGCGCCTCGCGGATGAACCGGCGGACGTCGGCCATGTTGCCGTAGTCCGGGTGCACGCCGCGGTAGTCGGCGATGTCGTAGCCGTCATCGCGCCAGGGCGAGGGGTAGAACGGCAGCAGCCAAAGGGTGTTCACCCCCAGGTCGACTATGTAGTCCAGCTTCTGGATCAGGCCGGCGAAATCGCCGATGCCATCGTTATTGGCATCGAAGAAGGATTTCACGTGGATCTGGTAGATGATCGCGTCCTTGTACCAGCAGGGGTCGTTGATGAACTCCGCTGTCCGGTTTCGTCTTGCCATTGTTCGCCCCTCAGGCCACAGGCCGGATACGCCATATGCCGAACGGTAGATACCAGGGTTCGATGCGCATCCACTGGGTTTTGCCATGCCATAACCAGGTATGGCCATTCATCAGGTCTTCGCCGTGCGTGCTGGCGTCATCATTCAGACCGAACTCCCACAGCGGCAGTTCAAAGTGTGTTTCCTGGGCATTGAATGGATCCAGGTTCACCGCCACCAGGATGAAGTTGGACAGGTCGGCGGTACGCTTGCCGAAGTACAGGATGTGCTCGTTCCACGCCTGGTACGCCTGGAAGCCCAGGTGGCTGTGCAGCGCCGGGTTGTCGCGGCGGATACGGTTGAGCCGGGATATCTCGGCGATGATGTTGCCCGGCGCGTGCCAGTCGCGCGGGCGCAGTTGGTACTTCTCCGAATCCAGGTACTCCTCGCGCCCCGGTAGCGGCTGGCTTTCGCACAGCTCGAAACCCGAATACATGCCCCACAGCCCAGAGCCCATGGTCGCCAGCGCGGCGCGGATGAGAAACCCCGCCCGGCCGGCGTTGTGCAGGAAATACGGGTTGATATCCGGCGTGTTGACGAAGAAGTTCGGCCGGTAGCATTCACGCCAGGGCGACTGGTTCAGCTCGGTGAAATAGCTTTCCAGCTCCTGCTTGGTATTGCGCCAGGTGAAGTAGGTATAGCTCTGGCTGAAGCCGATCTTGCCCAGGCGCGCCATCATCGCCGGGCGGGTGAAGGCTTCGGCGAGGAAGATCACATCCGGGTGCCCACGGCGGATATCGGCGATCAGCCATTCCCAGAACGGCAAGGGCTTGGTGTGCGGATTGTCGACGCGGAACAGCGTCACCCCCTGCTCCACCCAGAACAGCACCACATCGCGCAGTGCCAGCCACAGCTCCGGCAGCGCCTGCTCGGCATAGAACTCGACGTTGACGATATCCTCGTATTTCTTCGGCGGGTTCTCCGCATAGCGGATGCTGCCGTCCGGGCGCCAGTTGAACCAGCCCGGATGCTCGCGCAGCCAGGGGTGGTCCGGCGAGCACTGGATGGCGAAGTCCAGGGCGATCTCCAGGTCATGCGCCCGCGCCGCGCTGACCAGGCGGTGGAAGTCGTCGATACTGCCGAGCAGCGGATGCACGGCATCGTGCCCGCCCTCCTCGCTGCCGATCGCATAGGGGCTGCCGGGGTCATTGGGCCCGGCCTGCAGGGTATTGTTCGGGCCCTTGCGATGGGTCAGGCCGATGGGATGGATGGGCGGGAAATACAGCACATCGAAGCCCATGCGGCTGATGTCCGGCAGCCGCGCGATCACATCGTCGAAGGTGCCATGGCGGTTGGGCTGGTCGGTCTGCGAGCGTGGAAACAGCTCGTACCAGCTGGCGAACTCGGCCAGCGAACGCTCCACATCCAGCAGGTGAAGGGCGCTGCGACACAGGTGCGGCCGCGTGCCGGCCAAGGCCATGGTATCGGCGGTATGGGTGCTGAGCAGCAGTGCCACCCGGGCGTCGAGACCATCGGTCTGCGCCAGCTCCACCAGCAGCTCCTGCATCATGTCGATATGCTCGGGGGCAGCCTGCTCCAAGGTGTCCTGTAGCAGACGTTCGCCCTCGCGCAGCTCCAGCTCCACGGACACCCCGGCCTGGTGCTTCTTGTTCAGCTCGTCGCAGTAGCTGGCCCAGGGATCGACCCAGGCCTGCACCACGAACTGCAGCAGGCCGGTGCGCCGCGGCGTCAGTTCGGCCTGCCACAGGTCATTGCCCTGGGCCTGCAACGGCAGCGCCTGCCAGCCCTGGTCCGCCGCCATGCGCCAGAGCACTTCGCCACCCAGCTTGCCGTGCCCGTCGCAGATCAGCACCGCCGACAGGGTCAGCGGGCGGCCCTGCAGCACCTTGGCCGCGCAGCGGCCATGCTCCACCGCCGGGGTGATCGATTCGATGGCGATTCTTGGTTGTTCGATGGCCTGTTCGACCGACAGCTGTTCAGCCATTGACCACGGTGCCTCCATTGATATGCAGCACCTGCCCGCTGACATAGGAGGCATCCTGGCAGGCCAGGTAGACATAGGCCGGTGCCAGTTCGGCGGGTTGCCCGGGGCGCCCCATCGGCGTGTTGCCGCCGAACTCGGAGACCTGCTCGGCGCTGAAGGTCGAGGGAATCAGCGGGGTCCAGATCGGACCCGGCGCCACCGCATTGACGCGGATGCCGCGACTGCTCAGGTTGATCGCCAGCGAACGGGTGAAGGAGACGATGGCGCCCTTGGTGGCGGAATAGTCGATCAGTTGCGGATTGCCCTTGTAGGCAGTGATCGAGGTGGTGTTGATGATGGAGCTACCCTCGGGCATATGCGCCAGCGCCGCCCTGGTCAGCAGGAACATGCCGAAGATGTTGGTATGGAAGGTGCGCAGCCACTGCTCATCGGTGATGTCTTCGAGCCTCTCCTGTGGATGCTGTTCGCCGGCGTTGTTGACCAGTACATCGATGCGCTGCCATCTGGCGGTGACGCTATCGACCACCTCCCTGCAGAACCCGGCGTCCCCTACATCCCCGGCCAGGCAGAGCACCTCGCCACCGGCCTTGCGGATCTCTTCCTCGGTCTTGCGCGCATCCTCCTGCTCGTTGAGATACAGCAGCGCGACCCTGGCGCCTTCAGCGGCGAAATGCACCGCCACCGCCCGGCCGATACCACTGTCGGCACCGGTGACTATGGCCACCTTGCCAGCGAGCTTGCCCGCCGCGCGGTAATGCTCGGAAATGAACTGCGGTTGGGGATGCATGCGCGCTTCCGAGCCGGGTTGCTGGTCCTGGTGTTGCGCTGGGGGAGTCTGTTTGTCGCTCATCGCTCACCTCGATTGTTCGATGGAAAGCCAGTGCCGCCAGCCGCGCAGCCCTGCTGTCGCAGCTACAGCGTGATAGGGATGGGGTGAGTAGTGAAGTGAATGGACAAGCCGGCGGGAACAGGTCCCGCCGGCTCATTCAATTAGCTGCGACGGCTTTTCTCGCCACCTTTCTGCCCCGCTTGAGAGGCACGCTGCGGATCATTCTTGAAGTTGCCACCGCTTTGCTGTCCGCCTTTGCGACCGGCTTCCGATGCACGCTTGGGATCTTCGGCGAAGTTACCTTTACCACCACGATGTTCAGCCATTTTGGTTCTCCCGTCTGGTTTATCGAATCAAGTTCCGGGGATCGGAACTATATAAGTAGGCAGAGCCCGCTGCTCATCGTTCCAACCATTTATAGATTCAATACTTATCTTTTTAGAAGAACATATAACTTAAAAGGCACCCTGGCCCATACTGCCAAGCCATTTGCTTTCCAATGCAGAATCGCTCTCTATAACCTCGTCATCTTTCGCCTAACCTCATCATTTTTTGCCCAACCTCGTCATCCTTCGCGTAGGCGAAGGATCCATAGCGCCGGCTGACCCGAGTGGCCGGTGGATCCTTCGCCTGCGCGAAGGATGACGGGGGAACGAAGAATGGCGGTTTCGGGAAAATTCAATCTTTCCGAACAATTCAATCTTATGTATCACCAAAACAAACCATGACCAATCCAATATCATCACGATATCAATGCAGATTCTTCCTTTCATCGGATAACCACTCAACGTCTGGCAAACTGCTTCGCTTGTACTAGAGTTACTTTTCCACCTTAAATATAGGAGGGAAAGATGCTTACCAATTTGGCCAAATGGCACGCAGCCTTGCCAGACTGCAAGATCTCGGCAGCGCCGAGACCCGATGGCAGCTTCGTTCTCATCGTGAAATCTGTCGATGGCAAGGAACTCCGGCGCGTGCTGCCTCACGATCAGAAAAGCGCGGATCAGTTGATTCGCCGGATTCGGTTGGATCTGATGTTGGCCAAGGGACAGCCACCGACCCGGGAGGTACTGGGCACGATCGATGTGGCCAGTCTGCCGACCTATACCAACGGTCGTTTGTACAAGACCCGGGCGGCCAGCCTATGGGACAGAAGGCGTCTGGATATGAAAGTCTCGGTGAACTGAGACCATACCGCTACACCCCGAAAGCCCCCTGCCCCGTCAGGGGGCTTTTGTATCCAGCTGCTGCCAATGTTCGCGCTTGATGCGTTGGCGATTCTGATAATCGGCCCAGGGGTCCTGCGTCAACTGCGCCAGGCGTTCATGCAGATTGCCAACGTGCCATTGGTCTGAACTGCGCAACTGCGGCAACTCCTCCCGGGCAATCGGCACCGACACCGCCAGCCCGGGACGCGCCCGTACCGAGTAGGCCGCTACCGTGCTGGCACCATGCTGATTGCGCAGATAATCGACGAATATCCTGCCGACACGGTTGCGCGGTCCCATCTTGTCGGTGAAGCGATCGGGCAGTTGCCGGGCCATGAATTGCGATATCGCCCGGCTGAAGGTCTTCACGGTGTCCCAGTCGGCATGCCGGGCCAGCGGGATGATGATATGCATGCCCTTGCCGCCGCTGGTCTTCAGCCAACTCTGCAAGCGCAGCTCATCCAGTACCGCCAGCACCAGCTCGGTGGCCTCCAGCATGCTGCGCCAGGGCAGCTCCGGGTCGGGATCAAGGTCCAGGGTGATGCGGTCGGGCCGGTCGATATCCCGGCTGCCCGACCCCCAGGTGTGGAATTCGATGGTGCCCATCTGTACCGCACCGATCAGCGCCTTGAGGTTGTTCACTTCCATGTAGCGGCCATGCTCGGGGTCCAGCGCCGAGGCGAGGTGGCGAATGTGCGGAATGGCCAGGCGCTCGGCATGCTTCTGGAAGAACTGCTCGCCCTCCACCCCCTCGGGCGCGCGCAGCAGTGATACCGGCCGACCCGTCAGGTGCGGCATGATCCAGTCGCACAGGCTGGCATAGAAGGCCGCCAGCTCACCCTTGGTGGTGCCACTACGCTGATCGATCACCCGCTGGGCATTGCTGATACGCACCCCGGCCACCTGACCCGACACCCGCTTGCGCCCCATCACCTGCTCCACCTGCTCTGGGGCCATGGGCTGCTCGCGAACGATCTCCCTGGCCGGCTTGTCGCTGCGCAGGGCGATGAACACCGGCTGGCGAATCACACCACTGCCGGTCCATTCGGCGAATTCCACCTCGCATACCAGCTGCGGCTCGACCCAGGTTGCCGAGCGCGAGTCCGGCACACTTGCCGCTACTGGCCGGGTGTCCCGGCGCAGCGATTCGAGCTGGCGGTGGATCTCGGTGATGCGTGCCTGGTTGAAGCCGGTACCGACCCGTCCGGCATAACGCAGCGCGTTCTGCTCGCAATCATGCACGCCGAGCAACAGCGAGCCGAAGCCCTTGCGGCTACCCTTGGGCGCGGTATAGCCGATGATGACGAACTCCTGGCGCTGCTTGCACTTGAGCTTGATCCAGTCGGCGCTGCGCCGGGAGACATAGGGGCTGCCGGTACGCTTGCCGATGATACCCTCCAGCGACATGGCGCAGGCGCTCTTGAAGATCGAGGCGTAATCCGCCTCGAAGGTCTCGGAAAAACGCAGCGACTGGCTGGCGTGCTCCGCCAGCAACTGCTGCACGGCCTGGCGCCGGCTTTCCAGCGGCTGCTGGCGCAGGTCCTCTCCATTCAGGAAGGGCGCATCGAACAGGTACAGCAGCATGCTCTGGCTGCTCTCGGTGTCGAAGGCATTCTGCAGGGCCTGGAAGTCCGGCAGGCCGTCTTCATCGAGCACCACCAGTTCGCCGTCCAGCCAGCTGTTCTTCAGCTTCAGGCGGCGCAATTCCTTGCACTGCTCGGGTAGCCGGTGGCTCCAGTCGTGACCATTGCGGGTAATCAGGCTGAGCTTGCCACGGCCATCGAAGCGGATCATCAGCCGGTAGCCGTCGAACTTGATTTCGTACAGCCAGTCGCCGGCCGGTGGCTGGCTGACCAGGGTTGCCAGTTGCGGCGCCAGAGTCCTGGGAAAGTCAGCAGCGGCGCGGTCGGTCGCTGCCGGCTGGCGCTGTGCTTGCTTGCCCGTCGTCTTTTTCGACGCAGGCCGGGGTGTCTCGGCGGCGGCACTGCGGCGCCCGCTGCGTTCATCCAGGGTGGCACCGGAGATCACACTCTCGGGGCGCTCGCTGAGCACGTCATAATCCTGCGCATCCCGGGCGGCGTGGTCGCGCTCCTTGATCAGCAACCACTGCTGGCGATCCCCACTGCCCTTGAGCCGCGTGCGCACCAGGGTCCAGTCACCAGCCAGCTTCTCGCCGACCAGGGTGAACTTGAGCTTGCCATCGCGATAGGCCTGGCTTGGATCGCCGTGCGGTTTCCAGATGCCGTGGTCCCAGACGATGACCTCACCACCACCATACTGGCCCTTGGGGATGCTGCCCTCGAAGCTGCCATAGCTCAGCGGATGGTCTTCGACATGGACCGCCAGGCGCTTGTCCTTCGGGTCCAGGCTCGGCCCCTTGGGCACCGCCCAGCTGACCAGGGTGCCATCGAGCTCCAGGCGAAAATCGTAGTGCAGATGCCGGGCGGCATGTTTCTGGATGACGAAACTCAACGAGCCAGCCTCGCTCCGGCGCGCCTTCGCTCGCTGGCCCGGCGGCTCGCGGGTCTTGTCGAAATCCCGTTTGCGGTTGTATTCGGTCAGCGGTCTGGGCATGGCGATGGCTCCGGTGAGTGGTCAGAGGGCTTCAGCCGGACTTCTTGCGCGGCGCCTTGCTACCCTGGCCGGTGCTCCTGGTAGCGGTCTTGCCGGTATGGCGCTGCTTGCCGCCCAGGCTGCGCTTGAGCAACTCGGTCAGATCCAGCACATCCGCGCTCTGGCGTTCCTGTTCCAGCTCTTCGGCCTCGATCGCCTGGATTTCGCCGGCCTCGACCTTCTCATCGACCAGCGCCATGATCTGTTCCTCGAAGGTGTTGCGATATTCCTCCGGCTCCCAGCTGGCGGTCATGTCCTCCACCAGGCGCCTGGCCATGTCCAGCTCCTTGCGGCTCAGCTCCGGCTCACGCACCTCCTCCTTCAGGTCCAGTTGCTCGATACCGCGCAGTTCCGCCGGCCAGCGCAGGATGATCAGTGCCAATGCCGCATCCAGCGGCATCAGCGCGGCGAGACTCTGCCTGGTACGCACCACCACATGCGCCAGTGCCACCTTGCCGGTCTTGACCAGGGTTTCACGCAACAGCGCGTAGACCTTCTCCCCACGCCGATCGGGGCTGAGGAAATACGGCTTGGCGATATTCAGCAACGGGATCTCGGCGCTGTCGAGGAAGGCGAAGATATCGATGGTCTGCGTCGCCCTGGGCAGCGCAGCCTTGATCTCGTCTTCGCTGATGATGACGTAGCGCCCCTTCTCGAACTCGACGCCCTTGACGATATGCTCGCTGGGCACCTCCTTGCCGGTGGCCTTGTTGATCCGCTTGTAGCCCACCGGGTCCATGCTGCGCTGGTCCAGCCAGTCGAAGTCGATACCGCTGGAGCTGGTGGCCGATACCAGCGAGACCGGAATATGCACCAGGCCGAAACTGATCGCGCCCTTCCAGATTGCCCGTGCCATGACAGGATGCTCCTGTTCATTGTGTGCCTGTCTACGGATGACCGGGCGCCAATGACAAAAGTTCAGCTCCGATCACGGCCCGCATCCGGCAGAAAAACAATGAACCTCCCCGCCCCTGCCCATTGTCTGTATTGATACGGGCCAGCGGCCGATCCTGTCCATCATCAACCAACCGGGAGATATCGACATGCCTCAAGGTGATAAAGACAAGTACACCGACAAGCAGAAACGCAAGGCCGAGCACATCGAGAAAAGCTACGAGCGCAAGGGCGTTTCCGGCAAGCAGGCCGAAGCCCGCGCCTGGGCCACGGTGAACAAGCAGTCCGGCGGTGGCAACCGCTCCGGCGGCTCCGGGCAGAAGAAATCCACCGGCAGCAAGGCTGCCGCGCGCAGTGACTCGGCGCAGCAGGCCGCCGCCACGCGCAAGGCCGGCTCCCGCTCGGCCTCGCTGCAGGAGCAGACCAAGGATCAGTTGATGGCCAAGGCACGGGCGCAGAACATTCGGGGCCGCTCGACCATGCGCAAGCAGGAACTGGTCAATGCCCTGCGCCGGGCCCAATGAGGAGATCGATCATGTACCACGCATTGCGAGAACTGTTTGGCAAGCCGCCGACCCACAACGTCACCCCGGCGGAAAAGTGGGTATCCATCGGCGGCGGTCTGGTATTGGTCGGCAAGGGCCTGAAACGCCCGGGGCCACTGGGGCTGCTCAATCTGGCCCTGGGTGCGGCGGTGATCTATCGCGGCGTGCGGGGTTACTGCCCGGCCAAGCAGCGGCTGCGGGAAATGCGCGAGCAGCGCCTCGCCCCACCGCCAGCACCGCCGGCGCCGCGCTTCAAGTAACGCTTCACCGCTGAGCCTGGCCTGGAGGAAGTCCATGAGCGAGGTGCAATCGCCGGGGGCAGTGGTACTGCTGCAGACCGGCCAGGCGGTCGCGGCGCATGAGCGCCATGTGCATCGGCACCTGGCCATGCAGATAGCCGAGCTGCTGGGCATGCCGTTTGCCGGTGTCCGGCAGGGTTGCCACGCCGCGCCCCAGCAGTACGTGGTGCCCGACGCCACGCTGATCGCGCCGCAACCGGCCGTCCGCAGCGATGCCGACCTCTACGGCGGCGTGGTCAGCCAGCCGTTCATGGCCGGCAAGGCCATTTCCCACCCGCTGATCGATGCCAACGCCCACGCCCCCGTCGGCTGGAACGAGCGCTTTATCCAACTGGCCGGCAAGGTGGTGCTGCCCGGCTACAGCGCCTTCGATGTGGACGATGCCCTGCGCGCCGGCCGCCGTCTGCTGGAGCAAGGCGCCATACGCGCCAAGCAGGTGGAGGCGCGCGCCGGACGCGGCCAGCAGGTGATAGCCTCACAGACCGAGCTGGAACACTGGCTGGGCCAGCAGGACCGGACCCAGGTGCACCAGGAAGGCCTGGTGCTGGAACTGAACCTGAGCGAGGTGACCACCTACAGCGTCGGCCAGGCGCGCGTCGGCAACCTGGTTGCCAGTTACTTCGGCACCCAGCAGCTGACCCGCACCAATGACGGCGAAGCGGTATACGGCGGCTCGGACCTGTGGGTGGTGCGCGGCGATTACCAGGCCCTGCTGCGCCAGCTGGATATGCCCCTGGCGCGCCGCGTCATCGGCCTGGCCCAGCGTTACGAGCAGGCGGCCGAAGCTGCCTTTCCCGGCTTTATCGCCTCACGGCGCAATTGCGACGTCGCCGTTGGCCGCGACCCGGCCGGGCAGCACTGCAGTGGCGTACTGGAACAATCCTGGCGCATCGGCGGCGCCAGCAGCGCCGAGATCCATGCCCTGGCAGCCTTCGCCCACGACCCGAGCTTGCAACGCATACAGGCCGGCAGCTGGGAAATCTACGGGACCGCGCCGCCGATTCCCGACGGTGCCCTGGTGTTGTACCAGGGCGATGATCCGAGCACCGGCCCGCTTACCACAGGAGTCAGACTCAGCCCATGGCAGCCACCAGCGAATCCATAGAACTCAGCGTCGAGCAGGAGCGCATCGCCGGCACCCTGCTGGCACCGCAGAAACGCATGCCTGGCATCCTCTTCGTGCATGGCTGGGGCGGCAGCCAAACCCGGGACATGACCCGCGCGCGCGGCATCGCCGGCCTCGGCTGCGTCTGCCTGACCTTCGACCTGCGCGGCCATGAGAAGACCCTGCTGCAGAAGCAGACCGTCACCCGCGAGCACAACCTGCAGGACATGCTGGTGGCCTACGATCGCCTGGCGCAACACCCAAGCACCGACCCGGAGCGCATCGCGGTGATCGGCACCAGCTACGGCGGTTACCTGGCGACCATTCTCACCACCCTGCGACCGGTACGCTGGCTGGCCATGCGCGTACCGGCGCTGTATTGGGACGACCAGTGGCATGTGCCCAAGCAGCAACTGGACCGCGCACAGCTGATGCGCTATCGCCAGACCCTGCTCGGCCCATTGGACAACCGGGCGCTGGGTGCCTGCGCCGATTTCCTCGGTGACGTGCTGATCGTCGAGTCGGAACATGACGAGCATGTGCCGCACAGCACCATCATGAACTACCGTTCCTCGTTCCGCAGGGCGCACTCGATGACCCACCGCATCATCGACGGTGCCGATCATGGCCTGTCCGACGAGCGCTGCCAGCATGCCTATACCGACATACTCACCAACTGGATCAGCGAGATGATCATCGGTGACCGCATCGGGCATCTATCCTGAGCGCTGCGCTTTATTCTGGTTGAACCTTGGATGACGGATATTTCTCTATTCAGATAGGTACACAAAAACAGCAGAGGTGAGATATGCACAGCTCGAAACCGACGCACCTGAAGATCCTGGCAGCCGCCATCATGTCCATCGCCCTTGGCTACATTGCCCAGCCCGCTTTCGCCCAGGACATGAACGACCGCACCCCCGAAACCTCCGGCCCCACCGGCACCCCTGCCACCACCGGTGACGGCGGCAGTGCCGATACCACCGGCGCCATCCGCAACGACGACCAGGTCGATGGCGGCATGGCCGGCGTCGATACCAGCGTCGACAGCATTGATGCGGAGGAATTCCTGGAAGAAGCCTCGGCCAAGGGCGTGGCGGAAATCGAAACCGCGCACAAGGCCCTGGAGCAATCCCAGTCTGCCGAAGTCAAGGCCTTTGCAGAGCGCATGATCAAGGAGCATGCCGCCGCCAACGAGAAGATGGCCGAGCTGGCAGCTGCCAGGAATATGGAGATTTCCGACGAGGCGACCCTGATGGACAAGGCCAAGCGCATGATCCTCGAGGCGCGTGATGGCGATTCCTTCGATGCAGCCTATGCCAATAACCAGGTAGCAGCCCACGAGCAGGCCATCGAACTGTTCGAACGCGCCAGCCGCTCGGAAGATGCCGGCATAGCCGCCTTCGCCAGGGAAACCCTGCCCAAGCTGCAGGAACACCTGGAAGAGGCTCGCCAGCTGGTGGAGGCTACGCCGGATAGCTGAGGTGCATACCCGGCAAGCCAGTGGTGTAGCGTCCTGGTCCCCGTTCGGGCGCTACGCCACGCCCCACCGCTAAGCCCTATCATCGAGTCGAGCGCGACCCGGTCAGCGTGACCCGGTCAACGTGCCCCGGTCCGATCGCGGCCCGAGGCGCTCGACAACCCGCCACGAGCCGCTCTCCATTCGGGGTGCCACGGACCCGGGGTGTAGCGCGCCTGCGCTACGCCAACTCCCACCGCCAAAGCCTGTCGTCGAGCGGGCGCTCGACAACCCAATGCGAGGATCAACCAAGCTCAGACGTAATAATCGACCAATCGCCGCAGCGGCAAAGATTGCGACAGTACGCTTGCTGATTCGATTATCTCACCATCGACCCCAGTGCTTAGGCCGCCGCCCGAGCCAGCCCGCCCTGCCCCCCGCTCAGCCAGCTGACCATCGCCCTGACGGGACTGGGGCTGCTCACCCGGCGAGCGGTCAGCCACGCTGACCTGCGCCTGCTCCAGGCCCTGCTGGCCGAACATATCGCGCAGCCGGTACATCTGCGCTTCCAGGGCTTCACGCACACTGGGGTTCTGGCTGACGAACTGGACCTGCAGCTCCTGCCCGCGGTGCTGGATGTGAATCTCCAGCGGACCGAGTTCAGCCGGGTCCAGCTGGATCTCGACACTGCGCAGGTTCTGGCTGGACATCCACATCACCCGCTCGACCATGGCCTCGCCCCAGCTCGGCTGACCAAAGGGCACGCCCATGGCTTGCGTCGCCGCCGCCACCGGGCGTGCGGTCAGTGCCGCGCTGCCCGCCACCTGGGCGCCGGGGCGGTCCAGGCTATCCAGCGTGTCGCCATCCTCGCGGCGACCAAGGCTTTCCAGCTGCTCCACCAGCTTGCCGAGCATGGCCGGCGATGACGGGGTGCTATCGCTGCCGCTGGCGCGCTGCAGGGCGGCGGCGAATTCCTGTTGGCTGTTCTGCGGTGAAGTCTGTTGGGTATTCTGCTGCAGCCCAGTGCTGGCCGATGCCTGGCGTGCGGAGTCGACACTCACCGGTTCACGGCCCTGCGGGCCTCTGCCGGCCAGCTCGCGTCCTGGTAGCTCACCTTCGACCTCCTCACCTGGCTGCACACCGGCCATCGCCAGAGCCATTGACTCGCCAGCACTCGGCGCACGGGCAGCCACCATGGTCGCCGGTTCACCGGCCTGGGCAGTAGCGGCGGAGCGGGACGCTGCGGGATCGGCTGCCTCCTGCAGCCATTGCATCCATTGGCCAATCACCGCCAGCGCATCCTCGGCGACCGGCTCGGCAGTATCGTCGGCCGGCAATTGCAGCAGATCCTGCAGTTCGGCCGGCAACATCTTGCCGTCGGCGGCAAGCGCGGCCTGCTCCAGCGCGGCCAGCTGTTCCGGGCTCAGTTGCTCCAGTGCCGACTCCAGTTGCGCGGGCAACTGCTCGGCAAGCAGCCCGGCAAACTCCCCGTTGCTGTCCGCAGACGGCGCCGACCGGGCGCCGGGGCCCTGGCCGGCAGCTCGCAGGTCGGTACTCAACAGAGCCATCAAGGCTTGGCTGGTGGACATCGATACTCTCCATGGAAGACGCAAACGCAGATTCTTTACATGAATAGAGCAAGTTCCGGGCCAATACCTTGGACACCTCCCGCAAAGAGCGTAGCCACTCCTCCCCCATCATCCTTCGCCCCTCACCCGTCATCCTTCGCGAAGGCGAAGGATCCAGGGTGCCGGTTGGCTCGGAGTGGCTTGTGGATCCTTCGCCTTCGCGAAGGACGACGGGGTCAAGTGAACAGCCATCACAACCTGCCCCGAGGACGACAGTATGGAGCTGCCGAGAATGACGGAGTAAAGCTCAGGTGGGGCCTGGGTCGCAGCACAAAAGTACTTTACCCAAGCGCCGCCCCGCTCAGTACCGACACACCAACTGCGGCCTGATGCGCAGGCTGAGCCGGTCGAGCAGCGCGCAGACCTGCGCGGCGGCCACCGGGTCGGCATTCAGCGCCGCGTCCTCGGCCCGTTCGCAGGCCTCGCGCAGCGCCAGCGCGCCCATATTGCTGCAACTGCCCTTGAAACTGTGGGCCGCCTGGCGGAATCCTTCCCAGTTGTGGCGGTCGAGGTTTTCATGCAACTGGCACAGACGCCGGTCGGTATCCTGCAGGAAGGTCTGCAACAGCGCCTGATAGTCATCCTGCATCAAGTCGCGGAGCATGTCCTGTACCGCCGGATCCAGATCGGAAAGTCGTTCAAACATGGATACACCTGACTGAGTGAGAACCGAAACGGCCGGGCCTGACGCGCCGTTCCGGCGGGCGAGTATGCCCAAGCTGTCCGGCAAAGACTACCTTAGCCAGATGACCGTTTGCTTATACTGCCAACCTGATCACATAATGACCGCCCGGTCAGCAGCCCGCCTGCGCCACCGCCGGCGACTCGATCTGGAACAGCTGGGCGAAGTTGGAAACACTCAGCACCCGGCGCATATCGCTGCTGCAGTTGACGATGCGGATATCCGCCGCGTCGCCACCGGCATGATCGCGCAACAGCAACAGCATGCCGAGCGCCGAGCTGTCGAGGTACTCGGTGTCGCGCAGGTCCACGACATAGCGGCGCGGCGCACCGGCCCGTTCATAAGCCTGGCGAAAATCCTGATGGGCACAGAAAGCAAAGCGGCCAGTGACGCTGATGGTCAGTTGCTGGCCATCGTCTGATAACGCTGCATGGATCGGCATGGGCTCCCCCTTGGACAAGCACACAACACACCCTATGTCCTATGTTAGCCCTCTTCGGTAACGAAATCTCTATAACGGCGAATCGCGATTGGCGAAGGCGCGCTGGGTCAGCTCGTCGAGCAGCTTCTGCTCCTGCTTGTCAGCCCGCGCGCGGGCTTCTTCCTGGTAGCGCTCGATCAGCTTGCGCAGCGCTTCCACCCGCTGGTAGCGCTGGCGCCAGTTGTCCCGCGCGCGCTCCAGGCTCTGGCGGTGCCAGTCCAGGGTCTGGCGCTGCTGTTCGATGGCGGTCTGCATCTGGGTCATGAAGCGCTGGTAGTTGATCAGCCAGTCGCGCCCCACGCCCTGGCCGCCGCGCTGCGCCCAGCCCTTCTCGTACTCGCCAGCATAATGCTCCAGATCACGCAGGCGCGCGCCGGCCTCGTCCAGTTGCTGCTGGCATTCGCCGAGGGTACGGGCCGCCTTCTTTTCCTCTTCCAGCGCCAGGTCCAGCACCGGCGCCATGCGTCTGACGCGACCGTCACTCATTGATCAGCTGTTCCAGTGCAGCGCGACTGTCGGCTAGGCTGAAGCTCTCGCGCAGCCCCTGGCGCAGGAACGCCTGGATACCGGGGATCTTGGCGATGGCCTTGTCGGTCATCGGATCGGAGCCGGCGGCGTAGGCGCCGACGCTGATCAGGTCGCGGCTCTGCTGGTAGCGTGCGTACAGCTGCTTGAGCTGCTGGGCCTGCTGCAGGTGCTGTGGCGTCACTATCTGCGGCATGGCGCGGCTGATCGAAGCCTCGATATCGATGGCCGGGTAATGCCCTTCCTCGGCCAGCCGCCGCGACAGCACCACGTGGCCATCGAGAATCGCCCGCGAGGCATCGGCGATCGGGTCCTGCTGGTCATCGCCTTCGGACAATACCGTGTAGAACGCGGTAATCGAGCCGCCACCCTGCTCGGCGTTACCGGCGCGCTCGACCAGCGCCGGCAATTTGGCGAACACCGACGGTGGGTAGCCCTTGGTCGCCGGCGGCTCGCCGATGGCCAGGGCGATTTCGCGCTGGGCCTGGGCGAAGCGGGTCAGCGAATCCATCAGCAGCAGCACGTTCCTGCCCTGGTCGCGGAAATATTCCGCCACCCGGGTGCAATACATCGCCGCACGCAGGCGCATCAGCGGCGCGTCATCGGCAGGCGAGGCGACCACCACCGAGCGTGCCATGCCCTCCTCGCCGAGAATCTGCTCGATGAATTCCTTGACCTCCCGCCCCCGCTCGCCGATCAGCCCGACGATGGTGATGTCGGCCTCGGTGAAACGCGTCATCATGCCCAGCAACACACTCTTGCCCACGCCACTGCCGGCGAACAGGCCGAGACGCTGGCCACGGCCGACGGTGAGCATGCTGTTGATCGAGCGGATGCCGACGTCGAGGGTTTCCTCGATGGGATGGCGCTTGAGCGGGTTGATCACCGGGCCGTTGAGATCGACCCAGTCCTCGCACTTGAACTGGCCCTTGCCGTCCAGCGGGCGGCCGATACCGTCCAGCACCCGGCCGAGCATCTCGTTACCCATCGGCAGTTTGCCGCCGCCGGCCGAAGGCACCACCCGCGCGCCGGGTTGCAGGCCCTGCATGCGGTCCACCGGCATCAGGTAGATCTTGCTGCCGGCAAAGCCCATGACCTCGGCCTCGACCCGGGTCTCGCCCTGGGGCGTCTCGTTGATCACCACGCAGCGACTGCCGACTGGCGCCTGCAGGCCTTCGGCCTCCAGGGTCAGGCCGACCATGCGGATTAGCCGGCCTTCCACCACCGGTGCCGCCGGCAACTCGGCAGCGGCACCATAGCCAGCCAGGCGCCGGGCGAAGCTGATGCGCTCAGGCTTGCCCATGGTCGTCCTCCGCCACCGGCACGGCGATGCTCAGGTCCGGTTCCGGCGGGTGGGCACGCTGCTCGCGCTGCCGTTCGTGGAGTTGTTCGATGATCTGTTGCAGGCGGGTTTCCCGGCTCGCATCGACTTGGCTGTGCTCGGCCTCCACCCGGCAACCGCCGGGCAGCAACTGGTCATCCTCGAGCAGGCGCCAGCTTTCCTCGTGGCGTTCGCGCATCGCCTTGACCGCCTCGAAATCGGCGGGATTGAGATAGATGCGGATATTCTCGGCGCCCATCGGCAGGACCTTGAGCGCGCCGCGCAGTACCGAGAGGATCTGGCTGGAGTCGGTCTGCAGTTCGCGCTGGATGACCTGACGCACCATGCTTTCGACCAGGCTCAGCAGCATGTCCTCGATCTGGTCGTCCTGCTGGCGAATCGGCTCCATCAGCTGCGTCATGACCGCCTCCAGCTCGGCGAGGCGCTCGTCCAGCCGCGCCTTGGCCTCCTGCTGGGCCTTCAGTTGACCGGAATGGAAGCCATCGCGCTCGCCGGTGGCGAAACCCTCGTTGTAGGCCTCGGCACGGATCTGCTCCAGCTCCTCGACGGTGAACGGCTTGACCTCCGGCTCGTCGGGCTGCGGCAGTTCGCTCTCGGCTTCCGGTAATGGCTCCTGCTCCACTTCCGGCTCCGGCTTGGCCGACTCGCGCGGCACATGGTGCGGCGCCTGGTCGAAACTGGGCAGGTCCCACAGGTTGAATGCCTGCAGCTGATCGCCGCGGATCAGCTCACTCTCGGTCTTGTCGGTCATGCCCTCACCCTTGTGCGCAGTGCCGTCAGATCATTTCCTCGGCACCCTTGCCACCCAGCACGATTTCCCCGGCGTCCGCCATGCGGCGGGCGACGGTGAGAATTTCCTTCTGCGCCGCTTCCACTTCGCTGATGCGCACCGGTCCCTTGGCTTCCAGGTCGTCCTGCAGCAGCTCCGAGGCGCGCTTGGACATGTTGCGGAAGATCTTGTCCTTGACCGTTTCGTCGGCGCCCTTGAGCGCCACCACCAGCACCTCGGAGGATACCTCACGCAGCAGCATCTGGATGCCACGGTCATCGACATCGGCCAGGTTGTCGAACACGAACATCAGATCCTCGATCTTGTTCGACAGGTCCTCGTCCAGGTCACGGATGGATTCTATCAGTTGTGCCTCGGTGCCGCTTTCCAGGTAGTTCATGATATCGGCGGTACGCTGCACCCCGCCCATGTTGGCGCGGGTGGTATTGGAGTTGCCGGCAAACTGCTTCTCCAGCACCTCGTTCAGTTCCTTGAGCGCCGAGGGCTGCACGGTATTCAGCGCGGCGACCCGCAGCAGCACGTCCAGGCGTACCTTGTGATCGAAATAGCCGATCACCTCGGCGGCCATGTCCGGGTCCAGGTAGGCCACCACAATGGCCTGGATCTGCGGATGCTCGTAGCGGATCACATCGGCCACCGCGCGCGGCTCCATCCACTTGAGGCTGTCCAGGCCGGAGGTGCTGCCGCCCATCAGGATGCGATCGACCAGGCTGTTGGCCTTGTCCTCGCCCAGGGCCTGGGTCAGCATGGTGCGGATGTAGCCGTCGGCGCCCACACCCAGCCCGGTCTGCTCGCCGACCACCTCGATGAAATCGCCCATTACCTGTTGCACGTGGTCGCGCTGGACGGTGCGCAGGGCGGCCATGGCGCTGCCGACCCGCTGCACTTCCTTGGGACCCATGTGCCGCAGTACCGCAGCGGCGTCGGATTCGCCCAGGCTCAACAGGAAGATGGCCGCCTTATCGAGCTTGCTGAGCTTCTGTGTGCGTTTGCTGTCTTCACTCATCGGAGTTGATCCACTCTTTGACCACCTGGGCTACCCGACCCGGGTCCTCGGCCAGCAGGCCCTTGATTGCGTTGAGCTGCTGCTCGTAGCCGGCACCCGGCGGCGGCAGCAGCACCGGACTGCTGGTCGGCCCGGACAGGCTGACGGTATCATCACGCAGCTCGTCACCGAGCAGCGCATCATCACCCAGCGACGGATAACCGTCACTCTCGGTCGCCGCCTGGCGATTGTTGCCACTCAGCCCCTTGAGTACCGGACGCAGCACGCCGAACACCAGCACCACCACGAACAGGATACCCAGCACCTGCTTGGCGATATCCCAGAACCAGGGTTGGGTCCAGAACGGAATGTCCGCTATTTCCGCCACATCGCCGGCCGGCACGAAGGCACTGTTGACCACGCTGACGCTATCGCCGCGGGCC
The DNA here is from genome assembly GCF_014219065.1 of Halopseudomonas xiamenensis. Taxonomy (GTDB): domain Bacteria; phylum Pseudomonadota; class Gammaproteobacteria; order Pseudomonadales; family Pseudomonadaceae; genus Halopseudomonas; species Halopseudomonas xiamenensis. The sequence continues at coordinate 49,896 of NZ_JACLGO010000001.1, read as the reverse complement.
TGATCATAGCCCACCGCATCGCGCACCAGCTGGGTCAGACTGGCCAGCTCGGTCTCGCTCAGCGGCACACTGGTCATCTCGCCGGTCTCGGCATTCAGTTGCTGGCGGTTGTCCACCACCACCGCCACCGACAGCCGGGTCAGGCGGCCCTGCTGCTGGCGGGTATAGCTGATCTGCCGGTCCAGCTCGTAGTTGCGCGTGGCCTGCTCGCGGGAGTCACGCGGCGGTGCGATCACCACAGGCTCGCCTGTTTCCGGATCGATCACCTGCTCCGGCACCTGGGTGGTGCCCGGCGGCTGGTTGCTCAGCGCCCCCGGAATACCCTGCGGCGCCTGCCCGGCGACCCGCTGCTCGGACAGCACCTGCTCGCTGCGCAGCGAGGACTCGGGATTGAAACTCTCCGCGGTGGACTCCAGGGTGCTGAAATCCACGTCGGCGGACACTTCGGCCTTGTAGTTGCCGGTGCCCAGCACCGGTTGCAGGATATTGTGCACCCGGCGGGTGAAGGTCTCTTCGAGACGGCGGGTATGGTCGAACTGGCGGCCGGCGATGGTCAGCTCGTTCAGTTCGTTCTGATCGGACAGCAGGTTGCCGTGCTGATCGACCACGGTCACCTGGTCCTTGTTCAGCTCCGGCACACTGGTCGCCACCAGGTTGACGATGGCCATGACCTGCGCCGGCTCCAGCTTGCGCCCGGCATACAGCTCCAGGAGCACCGAGGCGCTGGGCTTGCGGTCATCGCGCACGAACACCGTGGAGCGCGGCATGGCGATATGCACCCGCGCCGCCTTGACGTTATACAGGCTGGAGATGGTACGCGCCATCTCGCCTTCCAGGCCACGGCGGTACTGGGTGGCCTCCATGAACTGGCTGGTACCCAGGCCACGCTCGCGGTCGAGGATCTCGAAGCCGAGGTTGCCATCGCCCTGGTTGATCCCGGCACTGGCCAAGCGCAACCGCGCATCGGCCAGGTCCTCGGCGCGTACCAGCAGCGCACCGCTGTTGGGCTCGACCTTGTAGCGGATGCGGCTCTGCTGCAGCACCTCGATCACCTGGGTGGCATCCAGGTTGCTCATGCTGCCGTACAGCGGACGGTATTCCGGCTGCTGCGACCACAGCACCACGGCAAAGCCGATCGCCACACTGGCGGCCAGGCCGACCAGCAACGCGAACTGGCGCAGCATCGGCAGCTGCGCCAGGTTATCCAGAAAGCTCAGCCCCAGGAACGGCTTGCGCGGCGCCGCGGCGGCAGCCGGTTCCGGTCGGGTGGCAGGGGTGTTGGGAGTGCTGGCAGCATCCATCAATCGTATCCTCGGTCAATCACGGCGCAGAATATCAGATAGGCATCTTCATGATGTCTTCATAGGCGGTAATCAACTTGTTGCGCACCTGGGTCATGGCCTGGAAAGCGACGCTGGACTTCTGCGACGCCACCATCACCTCGGCCAGATCGATCCCCGGCACACCCCGTTCGTAACCGCTCTGCAATTCACTGGTGGTCTGCTGCAATTCATTGACGCGGTTGACCGCCTGCTGCAGCAGATCATCGAACGCCGGCGCCTTGACGTCCTGCGGCGCAGCCGGCGCCACCGGCTGCGGCCGGCTCATGGCCTCCATCTGCATGGAACGCATCTGCAACATCAGACGATTGAATTCAACACCCTGCGTCATGATCATTCTCCAGGCCGTAAGTATTTTGACGGCAAAATCGAATCTGAAGAATAGACAGCAAGATTGGTGCCAGGATTGGGGTGTATATTTCCCCCTCTCCCCAGCCCTCTCCCGCGAGGGGAGAGGGAGCCGGCCGTGCTGGTGGGGATGACTATGCGCTCCTTGCCACTCTCTGCAAAATTATCGACAACCTCCTGTTGTCAGGAATAAGAAAATCAACTAGCCAGCACAGACAAGCCCCCTCTCCCCTCGCGGGAGAGGGCTGGGGAGAGGGGGAGCCCAACCCGTCATCCGCACTCAACCAGCAAACACCACCCCCTCCACATCCAACCCGGCATCTCGCATCTGCGCCAGCTTGTAGCGCAATGTCCGCGGACTGATCCCGAGACGCTCGGCAGTCTCCTTGCGACGCCCCCGCTCAGCCCGCAGCACGTCGATGATCAGCTGAAACTCACGCTGCCGCACATCCTGCCCCAGCGCACCACCGCCAGCCGGCGGCACTGCGCTCATGCCAGCAGGAGCCGCCACCACCGCCGGCGGCGAAAAGACAATACTGTTCGGCGCAATGGCGCTGCCCGGCGCCGTGCCCAAACACAGGTCCTGAGCGCGGATAACCCCGCCCTGCTGCAGGATCAGCGCCCGCTGCACGGCGTTATCCAGCTCACGTACGTTACCCGGCCAGCTGTGCTGTTGCAGCGCCTGGCAGGCATCGACGGCAAACTGCACCGGCCCCTGGTTCATCTTGCCGATATGCTTGGCCAGCAGGCGCTCGGCGATCGGCAGGATATCCGCCGGACGTTGGCGCAGCGGTTGCCATTGCAGCGGAAATACCCCCAGCCGATAATACAGATCCTCGCGGAAGCGGCCTGCGGCAACTTCGGTGGGCATGTCGCGGTTGGTGGTGGCGATGATGCGGATATCCAGCTCGATCAGCTTACGTCCGCCGACCCGCTCGACCTCGCGCTCCTGCAGCACACGCAGCAGCTTGGCCTGCAGCGCCAGCGGCATCTCGGAAATCTCGTCCAGCAGCAGCGTGCCGCCATTGGCCTGTTCGAACTTGCCCGGCTGCGCCGCCACCGCGCCGGTGAAGGCACCCTTCTCGTGGCCGAACAGCGTGGCTTCCAGCATGTTCTCCGGGATCGCCGCACAGTTGATGGCGATGTAGGGCCGCTCGGCCCGGGACGATTGCTGGTGGATATAGCGCGCCAGCACCTCCTTGCCAGTGCCCGATTCACCTGAAATCAACACCGTCGAATCACTGGCGGCTACCCGTTGCGCCAGCTGCAGCAACTGCTGGCTGGCCGGGTCCACCGCCACCGGGCCGTCAGCGTCCCGGCCCTGCAGGCGCCCCTGGGCATGCTGGGCGACCAGCGCCAGCAGCGCCGACGGCTCGAACGGCTTGACCAGGTAGTCCACCGCGCCTTCGCGCATCGCCGCCACGGCGTTCTGCACCGTGCCATAGGCGGTCATCAGCAGCACCGGCAGTTGCGGATGCCGCTCGCGCAGCACCCGCAGCAGCGCATGACCATCCATGCCCGGCATGTTCACATCACTGACCACCATGGCCACCGATTCGCGTTGCAACAGGGCCAGCGCCGCCTCGCCGTCGGCGGCCTCCAGATAATCGTAGCCACCCAGGGCCAGGGTGTCGGCCAGCGCCTCGCGCAGCGCCCGGTCGTCTTCCACCAGCAGAATGCGTGGACCCGTCATATCAACTCTCCTTCAACTACCGCCAGCGGCAGCACTGGCAATACCAGCTCCGCCCAGGTGCCCCGCCCGGCCCGGCTGCGCAGCAGAAAGGCGCCGCCATGGGCCTGGGCCACGGATTTCACCACCGACACCCCAAGGCCGGTGCCCTGGTCGCGGGTGGTATAAAAGGGTTCGCCGATCTTCGCCAGTTCGACCGGGGTCATGCCCCGCCCGCCGTCCACCACGCTCAGGCTCAGACGGCCTTCCTGCAGGCGCTGCACCACCTTCAGCCGCGCCAGTGGAGCGCCGGCCTGGATGGCATTGTCGATCAGGTTGAGCATCGCGCCGATCAGCGTTTCCTGGTTGCACAGCAGCGTCACCCCGGGCGGGGTACGATCCTCCCAGCGGCAGCTGGCGCCGGACTCACCGATCAGCGTCTCGGCCTGCTGCTGCAGACCGGCGAACAGCATCTGCGCCGAGGTTCGGTCGTTCAACGGCAGGTCGCCCTTGGCGAACAGCAGCATGTCGCGCACCTGCTGCTCGATGGTCTGCAGACGGTCCTTGAGGCGCTGGCTGAAACGCTGGCGATGGACGCCGGCCAGGTCCGGCTGGTTGAGATGACTGGCATACAGCAGTGCGGTGGACAGCGGCGTGCGGATCTGGTGCGCCAGCGAGGCAACCATGCGCCCCAGCGCCGACAGCCGCTCGTTGCGGGCCAGCTGGCTCTGCAGCTGGCGGGTTTCGGTGAGGTCGGTCAGCAGGATCAGCTGCCCCGGCTCGCCGCGCAGCGAGCGGGTGGCCAGCGATACGCGGCGGCCAGTGCGCAGGGATACTTCGTGGTAATCATCTTCACGGGGGGCGAAGCGCTCGCTGATCAGCTCACGCCAGAGCATGCCTTCCAGGGGCTCGCCGAGCAGTTCCCGGGCGGCGGGATTAGCCTCGCGTACCACACCGCGCCCGTCGAGTACGATCACTCCGCCGGGCAACAAGTCCAGCAGGTTCTGCAGGCGGCCGGCCAGGCAGGCTTTTTCCGCCAGCTCACGGCTGCGCTGAGCACTGACCTCGGCCAGCTCGGCCTGCAACTGGGCAACCTGCTGCTCGAGCAACCCCTGGGATTCGCGCAACTGCTCGGACATCCGGCTGAACAGCGCATGCGCCTGTTCGAGCCTTTCCCTTTCCTCTGACGCGGCGCGGCTATCCTGCGGCAGGTTGTGAGCGGTAACAGCCATGGTGACTCCCTGATGAACACACTACTGCCGAGTGTTTAAGCAAGGGACATGCCACCACAAACAACCACTTAAAAATCAAATACTTAACAAAAACCCAACCGCTTGCATGTCAGTCTTCTGACGGTTCAGCGTCGTTACCAGCCTCGACCGCCTCCCGGCTCATGCCGTACTTACGCATCTTCTCCACCAGCGTGGTACGACGAATGCGCAAGCGCTCCGCTGCCCTGGCCACCACGTAATTGGCATCATCCAACGCCTGCTGGATCAACGCCTGTTCCAGCTCGGCCAGGTATTCCTTCAGGTCCAACCCTTCCGGCGGCAGACCAGTGGAGCCAGTAAAACCGGAAACCGGCGGACGCCAGGCATTGTCATCCTGTTCTTCACGCAACTGGCGCAGATCCTCCTGGTCATCATCCAGGTAACGGAACTTGCGCGGCAGCTCGCCCACGCCGATGACCCCGTGCGGATGCATGATCGCCATACGCTCGACCAAGTTGGCCAGCTCACGTACGTTGCCCGGCCAGGGGTGCTGGCACAGCGACATGATCGCCGCACTGCTGAAGCGGATCGAGCCGCGCTTCTCGTTTTCCAGTCGGGTGATCAATTCATTGAGCAGCAGCGGCAGGTCCTCGATCCGCTCGCGCAGCGGCGGCATCTCGATCGGGAACACGTGCAGTCGGTAGTAAAGATCCTCGCGGAACTCGCCATTGGCGATCATCTGCTCCAGGTTCTTGTGCGTGGCGGCGATCACCCGCACATCGGCCTGCTGCGGCTTGTTGCTGCCGACCCGCTCGAAGGTCCGCTCCTGCAGCACCCTCAGCAACTTGACCTGCATGTTCAGCGGCATGTCGCCGATTTCGTCGAGGAACAGCGTGCCGCCGGCGGCCAGCTCGAAACGCCCGGCGCGGCTGGTGATCGCCCCAGTGAAGGCGCCTTTCTCATGACCGAACAGCTCGCTCTCCAGCAGCTCCGCCGGAATCGCCCCGCAGTTCACCGGGACGAAGGGAGCATCCTTGCGCTGGGAGTGATAGTGCAGGTTGCGCGCCACCACTTCCTTGCCGGTACCCGAGTCACCGAGGATCAGCACCGTGGCCTCGGTATCGGCCACCTGCTTCATCATCTGACGCACCGTCTGGATCGAGCGGCTGGTACCGACCAGGCTGCGGAACAGGTTCGGCTCGCGCTGGCGCTTGCGCTGCCCGTCGTCGAATACCTCCCGATAGACCTGGGCCCGGTGCAAGGTGTCGAGCAACTGGTTATAGCTCAGCGGTGGCTCGATGGTGGCCAGCAGGCGCTGACGCAGGTAATCCGGCCAGTTGGCCGCCTGCGCCCTGCCCAGCATGATCACCGGCAGATGCGCATCCCACCTGTCGAGCTGCCCCAGCACCCCTTCAGCGCCCTCGGCATGTTCGCACTTGCCGAGGATTACACATTTGACCGCCGCGGCAGAGGGCAGCTCCGCTGTCACATCCTGTTGCCAGGCGGTAGAGCTGGTGAACAGCGTGTCTTCTCCGAGAAATCCGAGAATCAGATTCAGGTCATGGCGGCTATGGGGGCAATCGTCGATCAGAAGGATATGACTATTGTGCTGCATGAGTGGCAGAAGTTCCTCTACTTGCGTTTCCACGCAGAATACATGGCCTTACGCCATAGCGAGCGGTTATAAGCACAAGGTAGAGAGATTGGCAGCGCGAGTCAAATACTTGGCGCGTCTTTTTGGTGCAACTCGTCGCAGAACATATTCAATGGCGGAACAAAAAGCCGAACTGACGGTCTAATCTCGCCGCAAATATCGGTATCGGCTGCCCACCCCCTTCGGCTCTCCTCCGTCATCCTCTGTCTCCCTCCGTCATCCTTCGCCTCCCTCCGTCATCCTTCGCGAAGGCGAAGGATCCAGGGGGATCGACTGACTCGGAGTCTGCGGTAGATCCTTCGCCTTCGCGAAGGATGACGAGGCTCGGGGGAGGATGACGGTGCAGCAGCCCACTCAACTGAACATCTGATAGACCTTGGCACCCTGCTTGCTGCGCTGCACGCCTTGCAGCTCTTCGGCCAGCTTGCCCTGCACCGCCTGGCACAGACCGATGACCTCGCGGTAGGTAGCCGACAGCGAACCCAGTACCTCGGCCAGCAAGGCTTCATCCCGATCCGGCTGGGCCATGGCCTGCTGTACCAGTTGGCGGCACAGGTGGTCCAGCTCACCCACCTGCTGCCAGTCGCCCGCCTGCACAGCGGCAATCAGCGCCTGGTGGGTGTCCTGCAACTGTTCTACGGCAACGGCCATGGGCTTTCTCCTCGCGGCTCAGGATTGACGGATGCCATCCCAGCCCTGTTTGATTTCACGCAACAGACTTGCCACCTCATCCAGCATCGCCGGATCATTCTGCAGATTGGCCTGGCTCAGACGCTGCTGCATGAAGGCGTACAGATTATCCAGATTTGCAGCGATCTCGCCACCCTTCTCCAGATCGACCGACTCACGCAAGCCACCGACGATCCCCATCGCCTTGCCGATCAGCTCGCCCTTGAGCGGGATATTGCCATACTCCAGCGCGCCCTTGGCCTGGGCCAGACGCTGCAGGCCACCTTCGAGCAGCATCTGGATCAACCGATGCGGGTCCGCCTCGCTGACCTGGGCGTGGACGCTGACTGTCTGGTACTGCTTCATTGCGTAGGCGTTCATGGGAGCATAGATCCTGTTGAGCTGTTGCACATGCCCCTGTTATCGGCAGCGGCGGAAAAACTTGAAGGAAATTTTGCCCCGCCAGCAAACAGCCACTATTCTTGGCAGATAGCCATCAGCACGGTCCAACTGCGACTGGTTGACAGTACCAACAATAAGGACATGACATGCGTACTCGCAACATCCTCCTGGCCAGCCTGTGCCTGCTGACCATTACCGGATGCAAATTCGGCTCCAGCTCCAGCAGTTCCAGCCCTGCCCCGGCTCCCGACAGCCCACCCAACATCCTGTTCATCGTCATAGACGACGTCGGCGTCGATCAGTTCCAGGCCTTCGGCTACGGCGGCGCCCTGCCGCCGCAGACCGACAGCATCGACGCCCTCGCCCACGCCGGCGTACGCTTTCGCAACACCTGGTCGATGCCTACCTGCTCGCCGACCCGCTCGACCTTCTTCGAGGGTCGTTACCCGTTCCGCAGTGGCGTGCGCAATGCCATCGTCTCCAACGACCTGGCCAACTCCCAGGTCTCGCCCTACACCCTGACCACGCCCAAGCTGCTCAAGGAGCAGACCGGCTACGTCAGCGCACTGATCGGCAAGATGCACCTCACCGGCTCCGACCTCAACCCGGCCAACCACCCACTGGGCGACGACGCCATGCGCGAACTGGGCTGGGACTACTTTGCCGGCTACCTGGATGGCGCGCCCTACCCGATCGACACCACTGCCGGCGGCGTGGCACCGGTCGGCACCTATCAATGCGGCTTCGTGCCCAATACCACCGCCGACATCAGCAACGGCGCCGACTACGGCGTCTGCTACCTGCCCGATGGCCACACCAGCGGCAGCCATATCCTGATGACCGACCCGAACAGCTACCCCACGCCCGGCCGCACCTGCCTGGAACTGGGCGGCATCCTCGACCCGCTCAGCAGCGCCTACAGCCAGACCCGCCACAGCGAACTGGACTTCAGCGCACAGAACGGCCACTACACCGGCGCCTGGAAGATCAACCGCGCCGATGGCAGCAACGAGGTCCTCGAAGCCGATCACCCACGCGCCCGCGGCTACCGCACCATCCTGGAAACCGACCTGGCCATCGACTGGATCGAACAGACCCGCCAGCAGCAGCCCGACACTCCATGGATGCTCAGCCTCGGCTATTCAGCCCTGCACACCCCGCTGCAACCACCACCAGCCAACCTGCTGCCCAACCCGAACGCCAGCCTCAGCCTGATCGGCTGCGGCACCCCGGTAGCCGACTCGCTGACCGAGCTGGGCATTCTCCCGGTCGAGCCGATCGACCTGGCCGACTTCGTCCAGCAGCGCGCCGTCGCCCAGCACATGCTGGAAGCCGTAGATCGGGAAATCGGCCGCCTGCTGGTCGACACCGGCATCGCCACCCGCCAGGGCGACGGCAGCCTGCAATACAACCCCGACAGCAACACCGTAGTGGTGCTGACCAGCGACAACGGCACCTACATGCCCACCGTCAAACTGCCGTTCGACCCGCTGCGCGCCAAGGGCTCGCTGTACCAGACCGGCGTCTGGGTGCCACTGATCGTCGCCGGCCCCATGGTCAACCAGGCCGACCGCGACGTACCGCACATGGTCAACAGCACCGACCTGTACAGCCTGTTCCGCGAAATCGCCGGCATCGACGCCAGCAGCCTGCCCAGCGAACTGCAACTGGACGCCCAGCCGGTCATGCCCTACCTGACCGAACCGGACCGCGACGGCATCCGCAGCAGCAACTTCACCGAACAGGGCACCAACATCAGCGCCAGCACCCCGCCACCCTGCGTGATTCCCGCCGCCAACACCTGCGTGCAGATATTCCCGCAGCAGGGCGTGTGTGAAGACCAGAGCGGCGTCTGGTACGGCCCCGGCAGCGACATCGACCCGAACGGCTTCAGCTCCTGCTGCGCGGTCAACGCCTACCTGGAAAGCCAGAACCAGCCCGCCACCGTCCTGTTCCCCCAGCACCAGAGCGCCCTGCGCAACGAGGACTTCAAACTGGTACGCCTCAGCCGCCTGGACTGCGCCACCGACACCCTGGTCAACACCGAGGAGTTCTACGAAATCAACGAAGCGACCGGCGCCAACCTCAAGCTCGACCGCGAACAGGACAACCTGCTGGCGAGCAGCACGCCCGAGCAACTGACCAGCGAACAACAGGCCAACTTCAACGCCCTGCGCGACGAATTGACCCAGCTGCTGGCCAGCGGCATCGACTGCCCCGGCGACGGCAACGGCGACCTGCAAGTGAACCAGCAGGACCTGGACCAATGGACCTACTGGAGCGACCCAGCCCAGGGCGGCGGCTACTCCAGCTGGTACGACTTCAACCACGACGGCCTGACCGACGAAGCGGACCGACTCATCATCGAAGCCAACCTGGGTAACGATTGCCGGATCTAACCCCTCCGGCAACGCACACCAAGGAAGGCCGATCGCGAAACCAGGGGTGTAGCGCGCCCGCGCTACGCCTGCTGCCTAACAGCCACTGCGCACTCGTCGTCACGCCGCGGTGCAACCCCGCTTGGGAATATCGAGTCCACGGGTCGCGCTCGACTCAATGAGCAGAACCAGCCAGCATCACCTCCAGCATGCAACGAATCCCATACTGATCGGCGCGAACACCCCGCTGCGATACCTGAAGACTGCCTGGAATCTGGCGCCATAACCCCAACAGCCCCTCTGGACCGGTTATCAGTTGGCGCAGATTGCGATAGGAAGGAAGGTCCGATACCAGAAAATCGATATCAACGGACTCGCGATACTCCTGATAGCGCAGCGCAATGGCAGTGCCCCCACCAAAGAAACACTGCTGCTCACGCAACAAGGCCGAGTCCATATTCTCTAGCACCAGGGCAATACGCTGGTGGTGCGGTCGCTTAAACATCCCCGCCTCCCCCGCCGAATACCTGGCGCAAAGCCCTCATGAGAGCTAGCTCATCCGGCTGGGCTTTGTCCAGATCGGCATGACGCCAATTACGCTCGTAGATATCCCAGGCTTCCTGTGGAGTCAGGCTATCGGTTCCCTGCACCTGCCAGGCGAGACTTTTCAGAACCGGATAAGCCAACAGCGATATGCGAACCGGAATGCTCGCCTGCATCTGCAGACCAGGCGCCTCAACGTTCGAGGCCTCAACCAACTCAAACTCCAATCCCAACGCAGCCACAACCTTCAGATAGGCCGCCATGTTCACCGAAGCCTCTCCACGCTCTATCCGGTGCAAGGTAACCCTGGAAATACCGGCCGCCTCCGCCGTCACAACGGCACTGACCCTCAGCGCCTTACGGCAAGCACGTATCTTGCCACCCAGGCGAGCAGCCCTCACTGCAATCTCAGAAGGGAGCGTGTCTGCAGCCATATTGTCACCCTTTAAAAGCTGAATCTCATTATGTACTTTTACCGCAATTTGTAAATAATAAGAAACATACATAGAGCCGAAAAAAAAGACTTCATCCAGACTGAAGTCGTCCCGTACGCCCGCCGGGATCGCTACCGCCCGAGTCTGGAGTACCTGCTGCTGGACGAAAACGCCTACGCCGATACACCACTGCCCGAAGTGCGCAATCTGGTCTCGGCCCTGTTCAGCCTGGAAAACTGCCGCAGCCCCGAGGACATGCAACACTTGCTGGAACGTCTGATAGACTGGCTATCGCTACCGCAGCAACTTACCCTCCATCGCCACTTCACGGCCTGGCTCAAGCGGGTGCTGCTTCACGAACAAACCGAAACCCGCCTGCAGCAGGCAAGCGGTGCCGATGAACCTCAACAGCGGCGGAATCATGTCGAAAAACCGGCGCTGGCAATACCAGTACACTGTCACAGAGGACGTTTTCGACTTCATCGAGCAAGCCCAAGCCTTACTGAAGACCAACACACTCTGAACGGCCCTCCGAGTTGGCGAGCCCCGCTCGCTGACAGAGTCAACCTGCCAACCACATCACACCCCGCCGCATTGATCCTGTCCATATCCCATCACTCCTGCAATCCTGCACTCACATACCGCCCATCAAGGAAGCGCTATGGCCCACAGCCACGATCAGAACTTCAAGAATCTGATCCTGGACTATCCCCGGCAGGCGCTGGAGTTCTTCGCCGCGCAGGAAGCAGTTGGTCTGGATCAACAGGCACGGATCACCCCGATCCGTCAGGAACAACTCAAGGAACGCCTCGGCGACCATTTTCGCGCACTCGACGTACCGCTACTGGTCGAATGGCCGGACGGACGTCGGGAGACACTGCTGTTCGTCATCGAAGAGGAAACCGACCCCAAACGCTTTTCCATCCGCAGGCTGGCCCACTACTGCCTAGATCTCACCGAATTGATGAAAACCGACCGGGTAGTACCAGTCGTGGTCTTCCTGCGCAACAGCAGGCATATTCCAAAACAGCTGAAACTGGGCGGTGACCGTCATACCTATCTGTCTTTCCACTATCTCAGCTGCGAACTGGCCAGGCTGGATGCCAACGACTGGCTGCACAGCTCCAACCTGGTCGCCCGCCTCAACCTGCCCAGTATGCGCTGGCAGCAAGAGCAGAAGGTGAATATATACGCCAGCGCAGTACACGGCTTACGGACACTGGAGCCGGATATTGAGAAGCAGCTCAAGTATCTGGACTTCATCGACATCTACACCGCACTGGATGATAATGAAAGGCGCGAATATCAAGAGCGTTACCCGCTGGAGAGCAACAAGATGACTCAATTTAAAGAGCGCTATCAGAGTGAAGGCGAACGCAGCCTGCTGTATCGTCAACTGACTCGCCGCTTCGGCCCACTGGACGACTCCACCGAAGCCCGCTTGCAACAGGCAACCACAGCCGAACTGGAACGCTGGGCCGACAACATCCTCGAAGCCCGTACTCTCGAAGAAGTATTTACCCTGCACTGAGCCATTCGATGAGTGGCTCATCCCCTGGGTTGGCGAGCCCCCCGCTCGCCGACAGCCCTCAGCTGCTCAGAATCACAAGCGTAGCGCAGGCGCGCTACACCCCAGGACCTGCCGCAAGCCTCTCCACCCAGGAACCTCAAACACCAGCTCACTGCCCTCCCAAAAAACAACAAACCCCAGCCAAAGCCAGGGTTCATCAACACCACAACCGACTCACGACTCCCTACTTCGGCTCAATCGCATCCCACCCTTCCTTGATCTCCTCCAACAACTGCTGCACCTCGTCCAGCGACCGCGGCGTATCATCCAACGCCACCCCGGCCAGCTTGCGGGTCATGTAGTCGTACAGGCCATCCAGGTTCTCGGCAATCTCACCACCCAGCTCCTTGTCCAGCGACGCCTGCAGCGCACCGATGATGCTGATGGTACTGCTAACCGCCGTCCCGCGCCGCTCCGTATTACCGGCTTCCTGCGCATGCCGCGCCAGCTTCAACCGCTCGATGGCACCGGCCAGCAACAACTGCACCGCCCGGTACTGGGACACTTCCTGCGCCAGGTTGACCTGCTTGTAGGTATCGATGGGGCTTTTCATGGTTATTTCTTATCCTGTCTCACGACGCCCGGCAGGCTGTCGAGTTGGGCGGTCAGGAACGAACTGGTGCTGCTCATCTGCGACACCAGCGCATCCATCGCGTTGAATTGGGCGAACAGGCGCGACTCCAGCTTGCCCAGGCGGGTAGTCAGCGCCTCGCGCTGATCATCCACGCTCGACAGCGTATTCTGCAACGCCTTGGTACGGTTCTCCAGAATGCCGCCGGTCTCGGTAAACGGCTTGATCTTGTTGTCCAGACGCGCCATCAGCCCCTGGTCGCCGGTGAAGAAGCTGTTCACCTGCTCGAAGTTGTTATCCAGCGCCTTGTTCAGCTTGGTGTTATCCACCGCCAATTTGCCGTCACGCTGGGTACTGATGCCCAGATCCGCCAGAATACGGATACCCTCACCACTGGCCGGCGACCCCAGCTCACTGCGCATCGCACTCATGAACGAACGCACCGAGGAATCCCCCACCAGCGCCGCCGCCAGTGGCTCACCATCATCACCGCCCACCGACACCACGCTGGTCAAGGCGTTGACGCTGTCGAGCATCGCGTTATAGGCATCGACAAAATCCGTGATGGATTTACGCACCCCGGCCTTGTCCTCGGTCACACCGAGCTTGATGGTCTCGGCATTGGTCAGTGCCTCGGCGGTCTGCGCCTTGTTCAGCGTCAGGGTCACACCCTCGATAGCGTCATCGACCGTATTGCTTGCACTGCTCAGGTTGATGCCATCCACCGCGAAATTGGCATCCCGCGAATAACTGATCACCCGCGCAGCACGGGGATTCTCCGCATCCACCGGAGTCGGCTCGAAGCCCGCCTCGGTACCCGACGGCGGCGCAAACGCCAACGCATTCAACTCACCAGTGCCGTTCGACACCGCCACGCTGATGTCATTGCCGGTGCCGGACTTGTCCGAACTCAGCACCAGCCGCGAGCCACCTTCACCATTCGGATCGCTGACGATGGTCGCACTCAGCCCCAACTCCTTGCCCGCCGCATTGATGGCATCACGGATATCGGTCAGGCTGCCGTCAGTCACATCAATATCCAGCGACTCCTCACCGACATTGATGGTCAGGGTGCCACTGCCAATCGCATCGCTGGCATTGTCGAACCCGGCCAGCGCCACCTTGCTGCTCTGCGCCAGATTGAACACCTGCACGTTATAGCTGCCGGCCACCGCCTTGGAGTCCGCCGTGATGCTGACCAGATCACTGGCACTGGAAGTGGCGCCGCGCTTCTCGAACAGGGCCGGATCATTCAATTTGCCGAGCGCGGTCTGGAAGGTCGACAACGCACTGCGAAACTGCCCCAGCGCCGACACCTTGGTGGTGGTCGTCTTCTCCAGCCGATCGAGCTGCGCCGTCTTCGGGGCCGCTTCCGCGTTCACCAGCGCACTCACCATGCCACTGATGTCCATCCCCGAACCGATACCGGTAATCGCCATGATCCTACCCTCTGCGCCCGTTTATTGACGCTTCGCTACTGAATTGAACACTCCAGCCAATAAAGCACATATCGTGCCACCATCCCACGCGCTCGCTTTTCTCCCCTCTCCCCTCGCGGGAGAGGGGCCGGGGGAGAGGGGGATCCCTCTCAAACCTCAGCACTAAACAACAAACTCCGAATCTCCGACAAATTCTCCGCCAGCCTCACCGCCTCCTCCGACGGAATCTGCCGAATCACCTCACCCGAGCCCCGCTCGGTCACCTTCACCAGCATCCGGCCGCTATCATCATCCAGCTGAAACTGGATATTGTGATGCGCCGCCTGCACAAAATTCTGCATCTCCTCCACCGCCGCCAGCAACTGCTCGCGATCCGGCTCGGCAATGCCCTGCTGCTTCAGCTCCTCACCCTGACGGCTATCTACCGCCACAGTCGAAGCCGCTGCACCCACATCATTCGTTCTGGAAACCGGAGCACCTGGCCCCAGGCTACCCCTGTTACTGAGTGTTCCCATATCCATGGTTTTTCCCTCGCACAGGACAAGGCGGGAGAAGAGTCACCCCTTCCCCCGCCCGTCATACCGTCAGCTTACCTTAGCCCAGCAGGCTGAGGACCGCTTGCGGCAGTTGGTTGGCCTGAGCCAGCATCGCAGTACCCGCCTGCTGCATGATCTGGTTCTTGGCCAGGTTGGCGGACTCTGCAGCGTAGTCAGTGTCCATGACACGACCGCGGGCGGCAGAGGCGTTCTCAGCAATGTTCTGCAGGTTGCTGATGGTCGACTCGAAGCGGTTTTGTACCGCACCCAGCTTGGCGCGTTCGCTGTCGATCTGCTGCATGGCACCGTCCAGAACCGAGATAGCCTGTTGTGCGCCTTCGGCAGAGGTGATGTCCAAGTTGCTGACGGACGCTTCAACTACCACACCAGTGTGAGTACCTGCTGCATCAGTCAGGCCCAGCGCTGCCAGACCAGTACCCGAGGCGCCGTCGGTCAGCGTGAACGACTCGTTACCGGAGAACAGATCCAGGCCACCGTTGGCGTTGACACTAGCGCTGACACCGGTGCTGGCGGTGTTGATGGCGGTAGCAACGGCTTCCATATCACTGCCAGCAGCCAGCTTGACCTCGGTACCGTTCAGGTTGATCGAGGTAGACTCCTGCAGTTTGGCTGCGGTGGAGCCCGCTGTCAGACCCACAGTGCTCAGTGAACCAGCGACATCATCAGCCAGTTTGATGCTCTTGCCGTCGCCATTCTCGGAAGACAGCACCAGACGACCATCTTTCTCGGAGGCAGTGACACCAGTGTTGGCAGTCTGATCGTTGATCGACTTCATTACCGCAGCGATATCATCACCCTTGTTGAAGGAGATGGTGACATCGTTCAGTTTGAAGCTGCCATCTTTGGCTGCGCCGCCGTTGGAGGCTGCGCCCGCTTCGATCAAGCCCAGAGTGGTGGCATTAGCATCAATCAGGTTCAGCGCTTGGGATACAGCGTTATCAGTGATCTTAAAGTCAACTGTCGAGCTCAGGGACAGGCCGCCTTGATCGTTAACGGTAGCGGTTACACCTGTAGTACCGGTTTCAGCGTTGATCTTGTCGGCCACATCGGCCAGGGTGTCGCCCTCGGCCAAGGTGATAGCAGTGCTACCAATTATGAGATCACCTATAGCAGTACTGCCAGTGGCGATGGCAGCATCGCGCAGATTCTCAGTACCAGTGATGTTAGTTTGTGGTGTTGCATCGGCTACCAACCCAAGCTCTGTATTTGCTGTTTCGATAGTAAATGCCGAAGTACCTTGCAGTTTCAGACCGCCAGTTGCTGCATCAACGCTAGCGGTAACACCTGTGCTCGCTGATTGTTTATTGATCTGGTCGATGACGCCACCGGCGCCTTCAAGCCGGCCAGTTCCCCCTGCAGTCGGATTTATCTCAATAGTGGTTACAGTGCCCCCCACATTCAGTGCAAGCGTGCTGCCAGTTGTAACTGTATTCAATGTAAAGGCGCTCGCAGCTCCGCCATCAGTCGTAGCGTTCGTCGCCAGCCCCAGAGCCGCCGTATTGGCACCTTGATCAACTACGAAAGTATTAGCAGAGCTCAGGGTGATTTTATTGTCTGCGAAAGACGCTGTAACTCCAGTGGTGCCGCTCTGAGCATTGATTTTGTCAACCACACCCTGACGGCTGTCACCCTCTGCCAGATTAATGGCAGTGCCGTTGATCACCAGGCCTTCAGTTGCCGCAGTGCTGGTCAACTTGTCTTCACCGGCCCCTCCGAAAATCGGTGCGTTAGCGGCGATGGCTGTGCCTTCAACGCTAGCACCTGCCGAAGACACAGAAGCGCCGGTAGCAGTAGACGGAGCAAACTTGTTCGCGGCACCAGTTACCGAAGCACTCAGAGTGCTGACATCACCGGCTACTTTGGCAGAGCTGAAAGTGCCACTCAGAGCGGAGGCACTAACGCTGCTCAGTCCGAAGGACACAGTCTCGTTGGCGTTGGAGCCAATCTGGAAGCTGGTATTGCCCATGGAGCCATCCAGCAGCTTCTTGCCACCAAAAGCGGTGGTCTCGGCGATACGGGTCAGCTCACCGGACAGCGCGGAGAACTCCTGCTGCAGAGCCGCACGCTCGGAATCGCTGTTGGAACCGTTGGCAGCCTGCAGAGCCAGGTCACGCATACGCTGCATGATATTGGTCGACTCCTGCATCGCACCTTCAGCGGTCTGGGCAATGGAAACACCATCGTTGGCGTTCTTCACCGCTACGTTCAGGCCATTGATCTGGCTGGTCAGACGGTTGGAAATCTGCAGACCGGCAGCGTCGTCTTTAGCGCTGTTGATCTTCGAACCCGAAGCCAGACGCTCCAGGGAAGTGGACAGGTTGCTGGTAGAAGCACCCAGGTTACGCTGGGCGTTCAGAGAAGCAATGTTGCTGTTAACTGTAAGGGCCATGGGTAGTTCTCCGTGTGACCAAAATCAATGTTTGCCTGAGCTAGCGACTCATGGGCCGGCGTTGCCCAGGCACCCATAATGTTCGCGTTCAATCCCGTTATCGGCGCCCCTACCAAGAGCTTTAATCTTTTTTCAGAAAAATTTTCCCGGTGGGTTGACAGGCCCAAAAGCACCCGCCGCCAACACCCAGCGTATCGGACAGCCCTGCAAAACCTTTAGCCCCACCGCACTCGGGGTGTAGCGCCCCCGCGCTACGCCTGCGGCCTGGCAGGCCCCTCATGGACCTCCCTTGCCTCAAAAGCCATTTGGCTATAGCCTCCGAGATATTACTTTGAAATCAATGAACATTGGACGCCCGCGCTGCTCCCACGCATGATCCAGAGCCTGGGCAACCAGCTGCGCATCAGCGGCATCAGACATCGCCCAGCCGACCACACGACGAGTACACAGATCCAGCACCACGGCCAGGTAGCTCCAGCACTGCCCGGTCCAGATGTAGATGATATCGCCGCACCAGACCTGATTGGGGCGGTCGACAGCAAACTTGCGAGCCAGCAGGTTGGGGATGTCTGGCCGCTCAACTGTCGCTTGCTTGTACGCATGACGACCGGGCTGCTTGCACACAAGTCCCATTTCTTTCATCAGCCGACACACCTTGAAGCGACCAATGAGCACACCTTGTTCATTCAGCTGCCCCTGCAAGGTTCGACTGCCAGCCGAGCCACGGCTCTTGTTGAATTGCTGCTTTAGCCGAACCAGCGCGGCGTCCGTTCAACGAACCGACGCCGCTCCCGCTTGTCCTGAAGCACCTGTAGCTCAATATCACTGACCCCAGCCAAAAAGGTCCGAACTTGCTCAAGCGTGCTGAGACGGGCTGTATCCATGTCGATCACCATCTTGCAATGATCGCCCCCCCCCTTACACCGCACTCAAACTCATTTGCTGTTGGAATCACGTACCCTCGCCCAGGCTCCTTTGCCATTGGGTAAGACTCAGTCTTGACATGCTGTTTTAAGTTGGCGCATACTAATTCAGCCGAAGACCTGCTGCTGCTGCTTGGCTAGCCAAGGGGTGAAGACAATTTTTTTGTCGAGCCGTGGGACCTGAGAGCCAAGAATGCTAGGTTTTGAATCGCGAGTCGCTTGCAGGCGACTATCACGCTAGATTCAATCTATCGCGCTAGCTGCGCCCTAGTTTTTCGTGCCCTGCAAAAGCGGTATTTTAAAGAACATACAGCCTCTTAGGATATTTTTTATATCCTAAGAGGATACCTGCTTTTGGTGTGTGAAAATGACCTATCAAGATTACCTAGACCTTGTCGTCCAGACTGTTGCAAAAAATCTCAAGCCGGGCAGTCGCTATATCACAACAGCAGCACTTGGCGGCCTGTTGTTGAAAGCATCTCCAGAACAAAGCTGGAAAGCATTCGGCAAGCGCACTCTTTCAGAGCTTTTGGTGGAGCTTGAGAGCAGCGGAAAACTTACGCGCATAAAGACAGAGAAGGACGCATTAGCTGTTTCTCTTGGAGACGCAGCTTCTGTACCACCTGTTGCTGCTATTGAAAAATTCAATCCCCTGAGAAAGCCGGTATGGGATGCCTTTGTTTTACTAAGCCCCGAAGGTAAACGCTTCCTGAATCGTCAAAACGGGGTTGTTCGTGTAGCTCTTGATGTCGCGCCAACTCCTGCTGACGATTGGATTGAAATTCCCCGGATTAGTGTAGAAACCCAAAAAGAATGGGCTCGTGAATTCCTGTCTGAAAGACTTGAGAATGACGCCAACCTAGCTGTGCAGGGACTAGATGAAGATTGGCATCCTCAAGTATTTGTTCAAGAACTCAAGCACTCTGACGAGGCCACTGCCCATTTGTGGAATCAGTTCAGATCAGCGAAGGTTTCCGTAATAGTGCGAGATTGGCTGGAGCAGCACTCACTTTCTCATGAGTTGGCGTTCCAGTCTGGTGCTAGGCCGAACAGAGTAAGAGCTGCTACCGAGCGAACCAACGAAAACTATCAAGTGCATCGTTCAGAAGATGTGCGCCAAGTGATTTTGGCGGCATTGTCAAATCTCCCTCTTGAGAAACTTCTCGAAATCCCGATCCCGGCAGGGGTAATGCTGTCAGCTCTTTCTGATACCAAATTGCGCTAAGTGCGTATGGTGGCGCGAAAGAGCTATGGGAATTATTTATATTACCCACCCAGCAGATCAGTATGAGAATTCTCCTGCCGTGCTGGCTAATTTATGTCAAAGTCATCCAAAATGGAGCGGTGAATGGCAATTTCGCCTGCGTCCATATGAAACCAATGCTTCTCTAGTTGCCAAAGACTTCTGCTCAGTAATCCTCCAGTCTCCTGGCCCCATTGTTATGCTCCAGCCAGTGCAGGCAAAGACGCTTGAAGAAGTTCGCCGCCGCATTGGTAGCCGCCTACCCATTGTGGTTGATTATGTAGCAACAGCAGAGGCGCTGGAAGTTGCAATTGATACTGCTATCCAGCATTTTTTGAATGGAGAGCCGTTGCTGGCCCTGGATGTTGCCGTAGCCCTCTTGTTAATGAGAAAGCTCGACCAAGAGCGCATGTGGACGGGTAATGCGAAGGGTTATATGTGGGCAAGCGATATTCCCAAGGGACGAGGGCTGGATGTTAAGTATGAACCTCGAATTCCAAATATCCTAAACATTCTTCTCATGAATAAGTTGGTGGTTTATAAAACTAGTAAATCAAAAAAGAAATATGCGCTTAACCCTCAGCGTCGCGAGGAAATTTACGAGATTCTGAAATCCAGAAAACTCCCTCCGGATGTGGAAAGGCCTTTGTTGCGTCACCCAGATCGTGAAAGCGTCAGGGTTCTGGATATTCTTAGTTGCTACGATGATCCTTTGGATTAATTGCTCCAGGGATGATTTTGGATAGGATAAAGGGGTCAGGTACGAATGGCACTGCATTAAGCACCAGGCACCTGAAATACAAACAAAAAATCTGGCTCAAGGTAGTATGGTGAAAGCGACCAAACCTTTACCTGACAACACAAGAGCCAGCCTCCCGTGCATCCTGGCCGCCGATTCGCCCGTCATCAACAACAAGGTATCCGCCATTACGCCCAGGGACTTGATTCCCACGGTTTTGCAACCTGCTGACCGCCCCTGACATGCTCGATTGCGTAGCGTCTTTGCTCCCCGAGCACCGAGCAAGGCTGTTTCCGCCAACAGAAACCCTGGCCCTGTTTCTGGCTCAGGCCATGAGTGCAGACCGTTCTTGTCAAAAAGCGGTGAACGATGCGGCTATAGGAAGAAAAAGGGGTCAGGTACATTTTAGATGAGTCCTGAGCTGCTCGACTCTGTGGAATCCTTGCTGCCCGAGCATCGAGAAAGACTGTTTCCTCCAACAGAAACTCCGCCTCTGTTTCTGGCTCAGGCCATGAGAGCAGAGCGCTCCTGCCAGAAAGTCGTGAACGATGTCGCTATCAAGCGGCCAGCCTGTGGTCTGAAAAGCAACAGCACGCATACATGAGCTTACTGCCGGGCGCGATAGCGGTTGCCTGTCAGTATGGCCTCCACTTTGAGCCGGCAGGCCGGACGCATGATGACTGAGGAAGCGCCCGAAGCATGGCAGTGGCGCGGCAGGCCAGTACGTTTGGTGGATGGCGCCACGCCCCCTTTTTTGCTGCAAGGACGTTGCACCGTCGTCTATCTGGCACGCTGACTTGGCGCTTTACGACCGAGTAGCAGGCCTTCAGTGCTGAGGTCTTCATCGATATCAGGCGAGTGAATACCGTACCCAGCTCCAGCGAGCTCCCGATGATTGCGCTGTTCCGGTGTGGCATTAGCCAAGCGCGGATACCATGCCAACGGTACACCGATCAATCGGCCATCGAAAAAGGGGTCAGGTACATTTTACGCTTGGCACATTTACGCTGATCGGGTCGCGGTAGGAATGGCAGCCACCTGCCCCGTTTTTACTTGGGATATTTTTTACGACCTCAGTCGCTCCACCACTCGCGCCATTAAGTCCATACGTTCATGGAAAATTGCCACGATCAGTGCCGGTGTCTTCTCGCGTGGCAGACAAAATAGGTAATGGTGCTCACAGTGAGCCATGCACAGCTCTGGATATAGGTCGCTCATGTCCTGATACACCCCTTGGCGCGCTGCCAGACGGGACATGCCTTGCTCCAGTGCGGCGACATAGCGGCGTACCTGCGTATTGCCCCACTGTTTGCGTGTGTAGCGGATGATGCCACGCAGATCGTCTTCTGCTGCAGCGGTCAGGAGGTATCCGCGTCTGCTCAAGCTCGCCCACCTTCGGCAAGCTCATCATCAAGAATTTCGCTGACGCTTTTGCTCGACACCTTTCCTGCCAGCCCTTCATTGACGCGCTTGGCCAGGAGTGTTTTCAGCTCCTGCCATGCTTGATCGTCAGTAGGAAACAGCCTTTCGAGTGTGTACTGCTTGATCGTCTTGCCTTCCAAAGCGGCCATTGCCTTCAGGCTCTGGTGTTGATCAGCGGTCATGTCAATGGTCAGGCGGCTCATAGTACTAACTCCCAAAATTCACTGAACCCACATTACCACATTTAAGGGACTGTAGAGAAAAAAGGGAAAAGAGGACAGATGCATTAGTTCCGCTACAACGGTATGAAGCATTGATGAACCTACAAATGAGCAGGGTTGACTGCCTGATGATAGCGCAGAGCCCGATGAAATGGATGTCGGGGTCAGAGTAAATGGGCCTGTCAGATTTTTTGTGTTCGGACCTTTATGGCCCGTCATCCGACGAACCGGTGATTCACCAGGTTGGCCTGGTGAAACGATCCCCGTAAAGGATCGCAAATTGGTTCATGGCATTTTTCCAGTCATGTGCTGCCTTGCCCCAGTTGGCTGTGATATTACGAAGCCCGAGCCAGATCAGCTTGCTCGCCGCCTCGTCGCTCGGGAAGTGCCCACGTGTCTTGATGATCTTGCGTAACTGAGCGTTGATGCTCTCGATAGCGTTAGTCGTGTAGATAACCTTGCGGATCGCCTGGGGGAACACAAAGAACGGTATAACTCGATCCCAGGCCCGCCGCCAGGCAGCCACCACGGTCGGGTATTGCTTGCCCCATGGCCCAGCCTCGAACTCATCCAGTGCCTGCTCAGCCGCTTCAGCGTTCAATGCCTGATAGATCGGCTTCAACGCCTTGGCCAACCCTTTGCGTTTGTCCCAGGAAGCGTAGTTCAGGCTGTTGCGCAACAGGTGGACAATACAGGTTTGCAGCGTCGTTTCCGGGTAGACTGCCGCGAGCGCTTCAGCCATGCCCTTGAGGCCGTCCGTGACCGCGATCAGCACGTCCTCGACGCCTCGATTGCGCAGGTCGTTGAACACTTTGAGCCAGAACTTGGCACCTTCGGTGTTCTCGATCCAGATGCCCAGAATATCGCGTGTACCATCCGGTAAAACGCCCAGCGCCAGGTAGACCGCCTTGTTACGCACCATGCCTTCGTCACGGATCTTGACCCGCAGGGCATCGAAGAAGATAACCGGGTACATCGGTTCCAGTGGCCGCTGCTGCCAAGCGCCTACCTCGTCCATCACGGCATCGGTGACCGAACTGATGAAGTCATGAGAAACGTCTGTGCCGTACTGTTCGAGTAGGAACGCCCGAATCTCTCGCACCGTCATACCCCGGGCATACATGGCAATGATCTTGTCGTCGAATCCGGTGAAGCGGCGCTCGTGCTTGGGAATCAGGATCGGCGCGAAGCTACCGTCACGATCTCTGGGGATGTCCAGTTGCAGGGGACCATCGTCGGTCAGTACGGTCTTACCACTGGAGCCGTTGCGCCGGTTATCGGAACCCTCCGGGCGTTCAGCGCCGCAAGGGTAGCCAAGGTGATGGCCCAGTTCCGCACCGAGTGCGCGCTCGACCAACGCCTTCTTGAAGGCCATCGAGATGTCTTGAATCGCCTCGGCCGTCATCGGGCCTTTGACGAACTGCTCGACCAGTTCCTTCGGGATTGAGGGCAGGTCTTTCTTGGCCTTGTTGGCCGTAGTCTTTTTGCTTGGCATGTCGTGCACCTTAAACGCATCTGATGCCCGAACACAAAATTTCTGACAGTCCCGAGTAAATCTTTATGCCCGCTGTTCCAGGTACTCACTCAACGCCCTGCGGGTCAAATCATTCAGGGTAATGCTTTGCTTGGTGGCAGCCACACTGGCCGCCAAGTGCAGATCATGCCCTACCCTGACGTTAAATGAGCCCTTGCAGGGGATTTCAGGCTTCTGGCCGAGCCCCTCGCAGGTCTCCAGGTAGTCATCCACCGCATCACGGAAAGCCTGGGTCAGCTCGGCAACAGTCTCACCTTCATAGCTGACCAGAGCCCGGATGAATTGCAGCTTTCCAAACAGGCAGTTGTCTTCCGGGCTGGCCTCGATGGAGCCGTAGTAGCCCCGGTGCTGCAGCATGGTACTCATCAGATCAATCCTCCCGCTTTCAGTTGCTCTATCATCTGACGTTTCACGTAGGCTTTCAGCTCATTGCCAGGGTGCGGCCTATGCAGGTTTATCATGGCCTGCGGATTGCCGTTATCAAATTTGACCCGGCTGCCACTCCCCTCTAACTGGCGATATCCCAAGCCACCCAGCAACGCCGTCAGCTCCTGCCAGGTGAATCCGGCCTGCCTGTTCAGCAGCTTTGCCAGCAGTTTCTCTTGTTTGGACATCGCACTTCCTTTTTGCAACTTATTTTAGTCGCACATCAGGCTAGTATCAAGCTTGGAAAAAGAGAGCAGGTACGCTTGACGTCCATCACAGAATGAGATCGAGTCATGGCACCGGCTATTCATTCATGCCAAAATCGGACAACACGAGAACACGAGGCTTCTTTCATGAATCGTCAGAAAATTGAGGATGATGCTCTACATCTCCCGAAAGAGGAACGAGTTCAGCTGATTCGACGTCTAGTCTTGAGTCTGGAGTCGCCATCAAAAAAAGAGCTCAGGGCTGACTGGTTGCTTGAGGCTCGGCGTAGGGCGCGGGAACTCGACAGTGGTTCGCTTCAGGCTGTGCCCAGCGAGGAGGTAATGAGCAAGGCCAGAGCCCTGCTTAAATGACCCCGGAAAAAGGGGTCAGGTACGAATACCACCTACTTAAGGGGGTATTGCCCAGTACGCCGTCATCTTCGGCAAAGGCCGAAGATCCATCGCTCGGACTCAGCTGCTGTATGCCGGTAGATTCCCGGCCTTCGCCGAGAATGACGAGGTCATGGTGCGACTCTGCGCTCAGGGAAAGCTGGTGCGCATCGACCAGAAGGCCGTTAAGCAAGTGCCATTCGGGTCGGGTACATTTTCGGTACCGCAAGCGCCCTACCCCGCAGCCTGATAAAGAACAGAAGGGCCAAGTACAGCTCTTGGACAGGGAGACCGCTCAAAAGAATCCAGAAGCTGCCCCGCCCGAAATAGAGCAGAGATGTTCAGCCATCTGACTCGCCGTCAGGCGGGCCTTTGTGCAGCAAAAAGTCACGAGTCAAGGCGACTTTGCGCTTTGGCATATGCTTTGCCGCGCTCTCTTTTCCCGACGGCAATAACCATAACGGTTATCTCGGCCTCTAATACTTCATAGACCAGCCGGTACCCATTGGCCCTCAGCTTGATTTTGTAGCATCCGGGCATTCCCCTTAGCTTGGCTGCTTCAACCTTAGGGTTATCGAGCCTCTCCTTGAGCTTGTTCGCAAACTGTCGCTGAATGACCGGACCAAGCTTGTTCCACTCTTTTTTCGCAGATTCCTTGAATTTGAGTTTATACCTCTTACTGGAGGTTTCCTTGTTGGAGGAGCTCATCTATATCCACCTCGATCGCGGGTTCATCGCGGCGGGCACGAATGGTTTCTGCCAGACTCATGTCATCGATCATCTCAAGCATGGCCTCGTATACTTCCGGAGGCACGGCATAAAACGCCGGCTCGTTACGATTCAAGATCACGACAGTCTCACCATTTCCCTCGCGAAGAGTGCCCATAGGGTCTCTTTTCAAGTCTGTGACCGATGCAGCTACATCAGCCAAGACCGGGAATGTCATCGCCATAGAGTCCTCACTTTGCTTGTCAGCATCGTTTTCAGTGTCGTTCCGCATCAATTTGCTGCGCACTGTGCAGCAGGGCTATGCGAGCTGAAACCAATATACACCCACCAGATAGCACTGTAAACAGCACTCTTAAAAGCACCAAAAAAACATCATAAAGCGTCCATGGATGGGTTATGCGATGCCGCGCCAACCACGATTGGAAATCGTTGGGCTGCCACACCATATCGTGCAACGGGGTGTCGACCGACAGGCTGTTTTCTTCGATCATCGATGCTATCTGGAGTACCTGCATCTGCTTGACGAGTACGCAAGCCATCTGGAGATGAGCGTGCATAGCTGGTGCCTGATTACCAACCACGTGCACCTGCTGCTAACACCAAGCATCCCCGGCACGCTGAGCCGGGCGATGCAAAACCTGAAAATGTACCTACCCCCTTTTCTTTCGGCATGGTTCCACTTTAAGCCGGCAGGTCGGAGGCATTTTCCAAGTACAGCATCACAATCATGCAAGCAAGTTGTTGACGGAGCGGCCTCGCCTGTTAGTTTGACAGGGATTGCACCTATAGCACCTGGTGATATACTAACCCACAGGACAAGGACGTGGCATGCAGGTATTCAAAAACCGGGCATTCAGCAAATGGGCCGCTAAGGAGGGACTAAGTAACGAGGCTTTGCTGTGTGCAGTCGAGGAAATAACACAAGGCTTGGTGGACGCCGACCTAGGCGGTCAGGTATTCAAGAAACGAGTGGCTGTTGGTGGCCGAGGCAAAAGCGGAGGTGTCCGAACTCTGTTGGCGTACCACGCAGGCAACAGAGCCTTCTTCGTTTACGGCTTCGCCAAGAATACCAGGGCCAATATCAGCGACAGGGAGCTGAAGGCCTTGAAGCTGTATGCAGATATCTTGCTGAACTACAGCCAAGCCGAGTTGATAAAAGCCGTCAAACACGGCGTACTGACCGAGGTCGTTAACGATGGATAAATCAATCCTGGACACTATCCACGAAAGTGCCAAAGAGTTACACGACGCAGGCGTGATGAGCGACGTGACTCTACGCGAGTTCGATGCTATGTGTCTGCCACCTGTGCTGGTCTATACCCCGGAACAGATCAAAGGTATCCGGCGGAAAACCCGAGCCAGCCAAGCGGTATTTGCTGCCTACCTCAACATCAGCCCTTCCACAGTGCAGAAGTGGGAAATTGGCGGTAAGAAGCCAAACGGCCCCTCGTTGAAGCTGCTGAACCTGGTAGATAAGAAAGGATTGGACGCTCTGGCGTGAAAGCAAAGGGGTCATGGTCATAGGGTAAAAGCGGCCAAGCTATCACTCCGGGCCCTGGGCTATATCGGTGAACGGCTCCACGCTCTGGTGTTTGCTGAGACGATGACCGGCATTCGAGTCATCAGCTTTTGCAAGGCTAACAAGCGTGAGGTAATGCATTATGAATCGCAAACCTGACCCCGAGCGGCTCGATGCCGACAATCCCGAGTGGACTGCCGACGAAGTAGCCAGCGCCAAGAGTTTTTCCGACTTGAACGCCAGTCTGCGCAAGAAACTGCCTAGCCGCACCCACGGCCCACAGAAAGCCCCAACCAAAACCCAGGTATCCGTACGCTTGAGTACCGAGGTGCTCGACTACTTCAAAGCCGGCGGCAGCGGGTGGCAGACACGCAGATGGGTAGAGGTCGTTGCATTGAGCTTGGCATTTCGGGGATTCCACACTAAAATTAGCTAACAACATTAGTTCAAAAAGGTGATCTACCATGCACACGGAAACCGTCAACATGCACGAAGCCAAGACTAATCTGTCGAAGCTGGTCGATCATATCAGCACCCAGGGTGGCTCGTTCATCATTGCCAAAGCGGGCAAGCCTGTTGCGCGTGTTACAGCTATTGAGAAAAAACCCCGCACCGGGATGCTGCAGGGTATCTGTGAGATACCTGAGGATTTTGACAGCCTGATGGCGGATGAGATCGAATCACTGTTCACCGGTGGTCAATCGTGAGGTTTCTGCTTGATACGCACCTGCTGATCTGGGCGGCAGTCTCCCCCGACCGTTTGCCAGCCGAGGCTGCAGGCATTATCGAATCCCCTTCGAATGATCTGTATTTCAGTGCAGCCAGCATCTGGGAGGTAGCGATCAAGACAGGCAGCGGGGCCCTCCAGCTCGACCCTTCTGTGCTGCGCAGGGCGCTTCTTGACGCAGACTATCATGAACTGGCTATTACCAGTTCGCATACCGCACGGGTTATAACTCTGGAGAATCACCATAAAGACCCGTTTGACCGCATCCTCATAGCCCAGGCCATGGAAGAAGGAATGGAGTTGCTGACACATGACAGCACAGTGGCCAGGTACCAAGGGCCTATCCGCTTTACCTGACCCCCAGAAAAGGGATCAGCTACTGGGCAGAGGGCCGCGCAAATCACAGCGGTTGTACGCTGAGCAATGCTCCAATCAACCAGTGCAGTGAGGGTCGCAGCCGCTGTTAATTCGCCTGTCTGCTCGCGAGACGCTCTTTCTGCTTCCCGCGCCCGCACATGCTCCTTATACAGACCGAACAGAAAATCATCTTTTTCAAGCTAGGATATTTCACTGCAAACTCCTACCACATCACCACTCATCATCTCCATCCGGCCGCAACAAGCTATCGAAGGCACCCGGCGCCACCACAATCTTCCGCTTTTTTCTCAGCTTGGTCACCGCAGGATCAAAGTTCTGCAGGATGTTCTGGTGAGCTTCCTGCAGCCATTTTTCCGCTAGCTTCCACGCCTGGTCCAGCTGCTGCTCCACCTCGCTGAAGGCTCCCTCTATCTGCCGGCAGTCCGAGAGGAAATACCGCCAACGGGTGCGTTCAAGAGCCGCAGAGTTGTTGAACAGGAACAGATAATTCGCTTCCCCGTACTCGCTGGTATCCTTCATGAAGGCGGCAGGCGGTTGGCATATGAATGACTTGCTGAGTTCGGTCCAGCGCTGCTGGAGGTACTGGTACCATTGCTGTTTCAGCTCGTCGAGCTGCGGCTCCAGGCCGCCGGCATCTATCTGCAGATCCCAGAGCACGCCATCCTTTTCCTGCTTGCCATGGTTCTTTCCGTGAACATACTCATGGGGCACCAGGCGCTGGATCAGATCCTGCCCCTGTTCCTTGAGCTGATTCGTGATGTAGGTAGCCAGCGAACTGAGGGTGGCGTAGTACAGCTTTCCCTCGATGAGCAGGCGCGCCCAGCGGGGAAACCGCAACGCGTAGTAGTCCCGCTTCTGGTAGTCCTCGATCTCCCGACCGTTCACCTTCTCCTGGAACAGGTAGTCGTCAAAGTCATAATCACGCAGGGTGTCAAAACTCAGCAGGCTGACATGCTCGGCCATGGATTCGTTGAGCCAGATCATGTCTTCACCGATGCCGGCGGTGAGCAGTTTCGCCCAGTTGAGGTGCTCGAGTTTCTCCAGTGGCAGGCCGCGCCAGATATCGCGGGCGTTTTCAGTGGTGCACGAGATACCCAGCACCTCACCGAGCAATACGGCATCCACCCTGTTGCTGGCAGCCTCGTCCATGGTCGCACGAAACCGTTCCTGCTGATCCGCTGGCCAGGAGTGATAGAGCGGGTCTGCCGCCATCAGGGCCTTGCGCGCGGCTGCTTTTATTCCGTTGTCATCCATGAACGACACCATTGGGGTTGTGACGGGGACTTTTGCTGTGATTCTGGCATGAGTTTGGGGAGGACACTGGCCCGGTTGCCGAAACTGTGCGGTGACTCAAGAATGGAGCATAGCCCAAGGCCGCTGGTATAGCGCTGGAGCGTGATATAGATACGCAGTGACGGTGATCTCGATAGAAACGGGCCTTCAGTGGCGAGTAAAGACCTCATCCAGTGTTCGGGCATCCAGAATATTATCCGCCCAGCGTTCCAGTTCTTCCGGGCTGGCCTGCTGTACACGCTGTTTGGTTGCGGCATCCAGAGGACCAAAGCGGCGGGTAAGCAGGCGCAACAGAAGATTCTGCTCACCTTCCTGTCTACCTTCTTGCCTTCCTTCTTGCCTGCCCTCATTCAACAAGCGCTCTGTCAAACCGGCCATTTTGGTGTTCTCCTGCGGATGGAGAAGCGTGTGGGGTCGGTTTCCTCCTCCAGTACAAACAACAAGGCTTCGCGCTTGCCGTCCGGCCATTCCACCAGCACGGGTATATCCAGTTCGCGATAACGGTCGCCGAGGCGTTGTTTGAGTTGCTCCTGTCGGATCGGAATGATCCGTGCCTGTTGATCCAGACCAACTGCTTCCCTGGCAGCAAAGAACTCCAGCGCCTGCTGTGGGTAGTCCAAGATCAGGTTCTTGAAGTTCTGATCATGGCTATAGGGCATTTTGATTCCCTGAGTATTGTGTGGGCGCAGAATGACAAAAGAAACAGGTGATGAATAGCGCCAAGATTGCGGGATGTGATGGAGTTGGCGGGGTTGCTCAATAGCCTTTTACTTTTACATTGAGATAACCATGTCGCAATCTGATTATCCCTGACTTGCATTCCGTCAACCAGTTGCAAAACTATCCGTCCAGCGGGTGTCATCACATGAAGGATGACCCGTAACCACTTTCGCGTAATCAGTAAAGGACAGAACAGGGATATGGACAGCCACCTCAATGACATTCAGACAGCCACGCCCGAGGCCACTACCCGAGACGCAAATGCTTCATGGGTGGTAAGGCGTTCCAGGTCTATCCTCGCATTGCTGTCAGGATTCTACCTGCTGTGGCTTTTCCTACCTGTTTATTACCACTACGGCAGCCTGCATTGGATGGAGAGGATTGCTGCCATTCTCATCTTCGGCGGGGCGCTTGGCTGGGCCATCGCGGTATACCTTGAAGGTCACAAGGGGGGCAGGCTACCTCCAGCACGCGGGCTGATTTTCATATTTACGGTCAATACTTGCCTCAACATGCTGACCAGGTTCTTCAGTCATCTATTCGCTCCTTTTGAGTGGCCGGAACTGGGAATCAAGTATGAAATCATCTCTGAAATCGACCTCTTTCACGGCGTCGCTGGGGTATTCGCTTATGCAGTGATGCTTCAGTACATGCACCGATTGAGCCTGAAAAACCTGGTGTTATTCCTTCTCGCCTGGTATGCGCTTACCAGTCTCGCTGCGGGGATCTTCGCCAACCTGGTCTATGGTTTTCGCACGGCCCCTATCCTTCACCTGATTACGCCCTTCATTTCCAGCTTGTTTTACGCTGGATTGCAACTGTTCTTCGTCAGTGCAAGCCTGTTTACCGCTTGGTGGCTTGCCAAAGGTGCAAGGCCGGTACCATTGCCGACCGGCAATAAACGGTGACTCATGGAGTCCTAACAGTTCAGTCGATCAGCCTTGCAGTTAAACACTTCAGATACCCGCCTGCTGAAACCAACAAAGATTCCAGTCTGCCCCACTCTCCAGCATCAGTTACGTAGCAGGGGGCAGATAAGCCATGGCATCCAGACCAGCCATGCTGACTCACTCCGCTGCTATACCGACTGCAGTGCCCGCAGCGACGCATCGGCAAGAAAGCCCGAGCGGCTTCTGTGTTCCGGATGATTCTTCACATATTCATCAATCCGGGCCAACAGGTGTTCCGGCAGGGTTGCATTGAAGCGCACCGCTTTGCCCAGGTAAGGAGTTACATCAAAGTCCACCAGCGCCCATACGCCATCAGCGTACTCCGGCTTCACCACGTGTACATCCACTTCGCTCGCCTGCGGCAATGGACTCCCATCCGCCACCAGCCCCTCAAAATGCAGCGCCAGCGCTTCATGCACATTATCCAGCGCTTCAGCCATGGTCTCGCCTGCAGAAAAGCAGCCGGGCACATCAGGCACGGTCACGCCGTACTCGCTGTCAGCGTCTTTATGTAGCACTACAGGATATTTCACTGCAAACCCCTCCTGCATCGCCAGCATCACTTGATACCAGCCTGCTTCAAAATACTGGGGGGAACGGTCACCCTCCCCGGTCGCTCTGGGTGCTTGAACTGATGATGGCTGCCCTTCACGGCTACCTCATACCATCCATGTTCAATCAGCAGACCAATCACCTGTCTACTGCGCATCAGCATGTCCTTGTTTACCCAAACCAATTATACACACCATACACACAGCAAAAAGAGATCTGCAAAGCAGAGAAAGAGGTCACGGATGTCCCACAAGCGGCAACAACAGGCACTCCCGGGCTGAATTAAACGGTACGGCGCTCTATACTCCCTGCATCTTGCTTGCCGGGAATGAAAGGAGACAACATGCCAATATCCCCTGGTCGCAGGTTTCTGGTACTGCTGACACTGGGTTCCCTTACCGCATTCGTCTCCCTTGGTGCGCAGGCGCAGCCGCTGGCGCTGCATTTTGAAGAAGCACAGGAGCGCCTCTCGCATGTCTCCGATGCCCTGGCCAGCTCCCGCAGCCAGGTGGAAAGTCGCCGCCAGTTGGCCGAGGCCAGTCGCAGTCTGTCCTACCCGGATGTCTCCATTGATATCCGCCGCCTGCACTTCCAGAAAAGCCTCGAGCTGCCACTGGGCTCACTGGAGCCGGTGGCCGAGGCCTTTGATATCTCCAGTCCGCTGGAATTTGCAGAAAGGGATTGGCGCACCCGCCCGATCGTGACGGCGACCATGCCGGTCTGGACTGGCGGGCAGATCAGCGCTGCCAAGGCCGCCGCCAATGCAGCGGCGGACGAAGCCGATGCCCTGCTGGCCCGGGCCGGCCAGGATGAAACCGTGCAACTGGTGGAGGCCTACTTCGGGCAGCAGTTGGCGCAACAGGTGGTTGCGGTGCGGCTGGAGGTCCGCAACGGCTTGCAGGAACATTACGACCATGCGCGCAAACTGGAACAGGAGGGGTTTGCCACCCGCGCCCAGCTGTTGCAGGCGCAGGTGGCGCTGGATAATGCCGAGCGCGAATACGTCAAGGCAGTCAATGATCTGCGTGGAGCGCAAGCGGCACTGGCCGGCTTGTTGCGCAGTGAGGTTCCCATCCAACCCTTGTCGCCGCTGTTTGTAGTACAGGCGCCGCTTGAACCCGTTGAGTATTTTGTCGAGACTGCGGTGCGCCAGCATCCCGGCCTGGAGCAATTGCGCGCGGTGGGCGAGCAGGCCCGGCAAAAGGTTCTGGCGGAACAGGCCAACTGGAAACCGCGCGTGTATCTGTTCGGCCAATATGACCTGAAACGCGAGGATGCGCTGCTCACCGAGTCCGATTGGGCCTTCGGTGTCGGGGTGAGTTACACGCTCTTTTCCAATACCGATCGCCATCGCCAGGTGGGTGCGGCGCGCAGCCAGCAACTGCAGGTGGAGCACGGTTTGCGCGATACCGCCGTCAAGCTGGAAATCGGTGTGGCACGCGCCTGGCTGGCAGTCGACAGCGCACGCCAGCAATTCACCCTGCTGGAAAGTGCCCTGGCCAGCGCCGAAGAAAACCTGCGCCTGCAGGGCTTGTCGTTCCAGGAGGGTCAGGCGACCTCCCTCGATGTGATCGATGCCCGCCTGCAGTTGGGCAAAACCCGTACTGATCGCGCCCTGGCAGCCTGGGAGTTTGACCTTGCCTTGATTCAGCTGCTGGATGTCAGCGGACAGACCCACCGTTACAGCGATTACCTTCGCCAAGCCGACAGAGTGCTTTCACCATGACCCATACCCGCTCTGCCCTCCCCCGCCTGCTGTTACTGCTGGCCGTTTTCCTGGCGCTGGCCGTTGTCATCGTCGGGCTCTGGCTGGCCTTTCGCACCACCACCGGACTGGTACAGGGCATGGCCGATGCCGACTCGGTCAAGGTGTCGGCAAAGATTCCGGCGCGGATTGCCGAACTGCATGTGCGCGAAGGCGAGCGCGTCACTGCCGGGCAGCATTTGTTCACCCTCGACAGTCCTGAAGTGGAAGCCAAGTTCCGCCAGGCCACGGCGGCGCTGGATGCGGCCCGCGCCCAGGCGGAAAAGGCCAGCGAAGGGGCGCGCGTAGAGCAGATCAGTGCCGCCGAGGCCAACTGGCAGCGTGCCAAAGCGGCCTCGGACCTGGCGCGGACGACGGCCGTACGTCTCGATCGCTTGCACAGTGAGGGCGTGGTTACCCGTCAGCAGCGTGATGAAGCCCTGGCCCAGGCAAGCGCTGCCGAAGCCCTGACCAGGGCTGCACGCGCACAATACGATGAGGCCCTGGCTGGTGCCCGCCGCGAAGACCGGGATGCCGCCGACGCCCAGGTACGCCAGGCCGAAGCGGCGGTAGCCGAGGTTACCGCCGCTCGCGATGAAGCGCTGGGACGGGCGCCAGTCGCTGGCGAAGTCAGCAAACGCCTGGCCGACGTGGGTGAGCTGGTACCGGCCGGTTATCCGGTGTTCACGCTGGTGGATATCGACAACATGTGGGTGTCCTTCACCCTGCGGGAAGATCAGTTTGGCGCTGTGGGCATGGGGCACACACTCAAGGGCGACATTCCCGCCTTGGCGTTGAGCGGGGTTGATTTTGAGGTGTACTTCATCAGCCCGGCGGGCGATTTCGCTACCTGGCGGGCCACCCGGCAATCAGCGGGCTACGATGTGAAAAGCTTTGAAGTACGCGCCCGACCGGTGCAGCCGGTTGCCAACTTTCGCCCGGGCATGAGTGTGCTGTTTCCGTGGCCACAACCCTGAACGGAGCCGCCACCGGCTTTCGTGCATCGCTGCGCAGTTCGGCGCGACGCGAATGGCAATTTCTCTGTCACTCGCCCTGGGACATGGCCTTGATCAGCTGGATTCCCTGGCTGGCCATGATCCTGTTCGCGGCGATGTTCTACAGCGCCGTGCCCCGTACGCTGCCGGTGGCCGTGGTGGATGACAGCCGCGGTCCTGTCAGCCGCGAATTGATTCGCGCGCTGGATGCAGCCCCGGCACTGGATGTACGCTCGCATCCGCTGGACCTGCATCAGGCCTGGCCATTGGTCCGTGCCATGCAGGTGGACGCGGTAATACATATCCCCGCCGATACCGACGACCAGATCCAGCGTGGTCAACCGGCAACGGTGTTCGCGTTTTATAACGCCGCCCTCACCACCGCAGGTGCCACTGCCTTTCGCGATATCGATGCGGCGGTGAAGAATCTCTCCGGTCGGATTGTGTTGGAGCACACCGCATTACAGCAGGGCGTAGACAAGTTGAAGCCCGCTCCGGTCAGCGCCCAGGTAACCGTGTTGTTCAACCCGGCGCGCAGCTTTGAGCAATTTCTGCTGGGATTGCTGCTGCCCGCGGTGCTGCATTTGATGCTGTGCGTGGCCGTCACCAGTGCCTGTTGCCGTGAACTGCGTGATGGCACGGCCGGACGCTGGCTGGAACAATGTGGCGGCAACCTGCCGGGCGCCATTCTCGGTAAGTGGCTGATCTATATTCCGGTATTTTCCCTCTACGGTTTTGCCGCGGTGCTGTGGGTGAGTGTCATCCGCGGCGATGGTATTGCCGGCTCACTGATGGCGCTGCTGGCAGGCCAGGTATTGCTGTACACCGCCTACGCCGCCATCGGCCTGCTGCTGTCCGGGGTGATACGCAATATGGGCACCGCCCTATCGGGCGTCGGTCTGTACGCCGGCACCTCGCTGGCTTTCTGCGGCGCCACCTTTCCCATCGACGGTGCCTCCCTGTTCGCCCGCATCTGGCACTACCTCCTGCCCTTTACCAGCTACGTGAAACTGGATGCAGCGGAACGCTATCTGGCTGCCCCGGCGGCGGTGACCTTCACCCATCTGGGGGCGCTGGTGCTATTCATCCTGATACCGGGAGCCATCGGTTATCACGCCTATCGCCGGGCGGTGCTTGATCCTTCCACCTGGGGGCAACGATGACCCGCACGACCATGCAGAACCATCGCGCTGCTTTTGTGGAGGCTTTTGCCAGCACCTTTCGCGCTGTTTTCACCGATCGCGCCGTGGTCATGGTGATGGTGGGCGCCGTTATTCTGTACTCGTTCTTTTATCCCACAGGCTACCGGCAACAGGTGGCCAGTGAACAACCGGTGGTGATCGTCGATCAGGATCGCACGGCCCTCAGCCGGGAACTGATACGCCATATAGGGCGTGTCAGCGCCGTGCAGGTGACGGCCCTGACGGCCAGCGAAGCGGAAGCCGCCGCCCAGGTTGCGGCGATGAAGGCCGAGGGTTTCGTGGTCATTCCCAAGGGCTTCGAGCGGGATATCCTGCGTGGCGACCAGGGGGAAGTTGCCATCTATGCCAGTGGCGCCTGGCTCGGGCGCGCCAATACCGTACTCACCGGGCTGGGCGATGCCATCACCGGTTTCGCTCGCGAAGCGGCGCTCAGACAGGCCGCCTTCGCCGGTGCCGCAGCACAGCCGCCCTTGCACCTGGTGCAGCGGCCCCTGTTCAACACACGGGAAGGTTACGGCAGTGCGGTGGTCACCGGTGTGGCCGAGCTGATCGTGCAGCAAACCCTATTGATGGGCATTGCGGTGATGGCAGGAACCCGCCGCGAACAGCGGGGACAATTGTTTTTCTCCGGCACCCAATTGATCGGCATTGCCAGCGCCTGCCTGCTGATCGGCTTCACCAATATGCTCTACTACGCCGGGTTCATGTTCTGGTATCAGGATTATCCGCAAGGCGGAAACTTCCCCGGTATGCTGGTCGGCGGTTTGCTGTTCGTTGGCGCAGTGGTGGCCCTGGGTCTGTTCATTGCCAGTTTCTTCCGCACCCGCGAGCGGGCCTACCAGCTTATTCTGGTCACCTCCCTGCCGTTCTTCTTCCTGTCCAACCTCTCCTGGCCAGCCACATCGACACCGCAATGGCTGCTGTGGCTGGCCAAACTTCTGCCATCGACACCGGGCATCAACATCATGGTCAAGTTCAATCAGCTGGGCGCCAGCTTTGCCGAGGCGGCGTGGGAAATGGCGAACCTGCTGGTGCTGATTGTCGTGTTCGGCGTATTGGCCTGGTGGCGGTATCGTCGGCCGTGCTGATTACCATGTGACCGAGGGCATCATCACGCTGCAGGCGTAGCGCAGGCGCGCTACACCCCGACAGGTCTTCCCGCAGTTACAACCTGAGCCCCCTCACCAGGGATGCAACTCCCCATTCCATTTGAAGAAGCTGCCGCTGGTCTCCAGGGTGAGCTCGTCGACCACGGCCTTGATGCCGGCGGCGCTCTCCTGCGGGGTGATCTCTGCGTTGGGGCCGCCCATGTCGGTCTGGACGTAGCCGGGGTGGACCATGGCGACGCTGATGCCCTGGGACTTGAGGTCGATTGCCAGGCTCAGCATCAGCCGGTTCACCGCCGCCTTGGTCGCGCCGTAGGCATACATGCCGCCATGGTTCCAGGTGGAGGCGGCGATCTGGGTGCTGACGGTCATTACCTTGCCCTGGGCGGCCAGCAGGTTGGGTAGCAGCGCCTGGGTCAGGCGGAACGGGCCTATGGTCATGACTTCGAAGGCGTTGCGCCAGTCATTGAAGTCGTCTTCGCTGAAGCTGGTGTTCGCCAGGCTGTCGGTTCTGCCGCCGATGATGCCGGCGACGTTCAGCAGTACATCGACCGGGGTATCGCCCAGCGCCTGCCCCACCGCGTCGATGGATGCGCCGTCGGCCATGTCGACGGGATGCAGGGTCAGTTGGCCGGCCGAGTTGTCGACCAGCCTGGCGAGTTGCTCCGCCTGACCGGGGTTGCGGCATAGCGCATAAACGCGATCGCCGCTGACCAGGTAGCTCTTGACCAGGGCAAGGCCGATGCCGCGGTTGGCGCCGGTGATAACGATATTGGCCATCTGTCGTTCTCCAGACTTGGCAAAGTGTGATCAGGAAATGATTTGGGTTGAGACGCTCAATCCAGGCGGGGAATGGATTCAGGCCAGGGCGCGCTGCCCCTGGCCTGGTGTCAGGCGGTCAGATGCCGCGTACCTGCTCCTCGGTATCCAGGTCTTCTTCCAGCAGTTCGTCCTGGCGGTCCGGGTCGGTGGTTGCCGGGGCCATCTGCGGTGTGGCGCGCTTGCTGCGCAGCTTGCCGAACAGGCTGGTGAGGGCTGCGTGCAGTTTCTCGATGGCACCGTCGACGGCGAGGTTGACCGAGTCGGCCTTGTGGCTGACCGAGATCGGTGCCTGACCTCTGGGGCGCGCCTCGATCTGGCAGCGCTTGTCCTGGGCGCCGGCCTTTTCGCCATTCTCGTCGCTGATATGCACGGTTATCCGGGTCAACTCCCCGTCGAAGCGTCCGACCTTGTTGGAGACGCTGGCGGTGACCCAGTCTGCCAGGCGGGCGCTGCCGTCGATGCGGTTGTCGCTGTGAACCTGAATTTGCATAAGCCTTCCCTCTTCATATTGATTCGGAAACCCGCGTGAATCTCTTGGCGGTATGACCAGCCTACGCCATTTGGCCGCCTTTGGGTAAAGATCAGCGGATGCATGTATCTCAAGGCATGTCCCGACGCTGGTTGGCCCGTTCCGCCGAACGGTCATCTGCTGACACTCCCCTGTAACCTGCACCCGGTTAACTGGCCGCCAGTGATATTCGGCTTTCCCGAGGTATGTGACATGTATGCAGAAAAGGCGGTGGTGCGCGTGCACGGCGACCTGAGGGTGCAGACGCGCTTCTATCCCCACCCGCACAGCGACAGCACCATCATCCTGGTCAATGGTTCACTGGCGACCAGTGCCGCATTCGCCCAGGCGCTGCGTTTTCTCTGTCCGCTGTTCAACGTGGTGTTGTTCGACCAGCCCTACTCCGGTGCGTCGCGGGTGCACAACCGCTCCCAGGCGATGCTCGGCAAGGAGGACGAGGCGCTGATCCTGCTGGACCTTATCGAGCATTTTCGCGCCGACCAGGTGATGTCCTTCTCCTGGGGTGGAGTATCGACGCTGCTGGCATTGGCGCAGCGGCCAGCGCGGATCAGGCGCGCAGTGATCAGCTCGTTCTCACCGGTGTTGAATGCGTCGATGATGGATTATCTCAAGCGCGGCCAGGAGTACATGGCCGCCTGCGACCGGCACAGCATAGCCACACTGGTCAACGACACCATCGGCAAGCATCTGCCGCCGCTGTTCAAGCGTTGCAACTTCCGCCATGTGTCGACGCTGGAAGTCCATGAATACGCGCAGATGCTCCACCACATTCGCCAGGTACTGAGCCTGGATACCGACCGCTACATGCAATGCGTAGGCAATGTGGATGTACCGCTGCTGTTTCTCAATGGCGAACTGGACGAGTACACCACGCCCACCGACGCGCTGTATTTCGCTGATCTGGCCAGGCGCTCGGAGTATGTGACCATCCGCAATACCGGGCATTTCCTGGAAATGGAACACCAGACCGCCTGGGAGGATGTTCGCCAGGCGATCGAGCGCTTCCTGCTGGCCGCGGACCAGGTGGCCGGGCTTAGACGGGCAAGCTGACGGCGGTCAGGGTGTATTGCCCGCTCCGTCACCGGCCGGTGGGGTCGAGCCGGGCTGGGTGCCGTACTCGGTGCCCAGGCCATCATCGGGTTGAGGGGTAGTCGGCGGCGGCATGTTGCCATTGTTCGGCGGCAGGACATCATCCGCAGGATCGACCGGAGTACCGAAGGCTTCGTCTGCGGGTGCATCGGGGACCGTGGTATCGACTGGGCGGTTGGGCTCGTCATCACCACAGCCAGCCAGCAGCAGGGCAAACAACGGGATACAAAGGTAAGTCAGGCGCATAAGGGTTCTCCAGGTTGAGGGGCCTCCCGGATTTTGACCCGTGCCACTACGCCAAAGTGCAGTGTTTTTTCATTCTTCTACGCAACATGAAGAAACAGGGCCTTCACCCTGCGCCCTTTGCAAAAAGGAGGGCGCAGGGTGAAGGCGGTCTGGCTCAGGGATTCATCGAATCGAATACCCCCTCTTCCCGGTCCGCTGCCTCAGCGCGCAGCTTGATCAGTTGCTTGATCTTGCGGTGCGGGAAGACATAGAACTGGTCCTTCTCAACGGCCTTGAGGGTCATCTCGGCGATCTCGTTGGCCGGGATGCGGCCGTGTTCGACGGCATACTTGAGCGCGGCGGCACGCTTGAGCGACACCTCGCTCTTTTCCACGGTATCGCCCTTGTCTGCCGGGCGGTTGCGGTCGGACTGGTGGATGCCGGTGGGGAAGAACGCCGGGCACAGCACGGTCACACCAACATTGGCCTGGGCATCACGCAGATCCAGCGCCAGGGTTTCGGAAATCGCCACCACCGAGGTCTTGCTGACGTTGTAGATACCGCTGCTCGGGCCATTGAGCCAGCCGGCGGCGGAGGCGGTGTTGATGATGTGGCCTTCGTTCTGCTCGATCAGCATCGGCGTGAAGGCCTTGATGCCCCAGACCACACCGTACAGGTTGACGCCCAGCACCCAGTCCCAGTCGTGCACGGTGTTCTGCCAGATCGGGCCGTTGACGCTGACACCGGCGTTGTTGAAGATCAGATGCGCACCGCCGAAGCGGCTCTTGCACAGTTCAGCCAGCTCCTGCACCTGCTCCAGCCGGGATACATCCAGGCGCATGGTGGCCGCTTCGGTGCCCGGGTGCGCTGCTTCGACCAGACGCAGGGTTTCCTGCATGCCGGCCTCGTCCACATCGCCGAGTACCAGTTTCATGCCACGCGCCGCGCAGCACAGCGCCAGTTCACGACCCAGCCCGCTGCCGCCGCCGGTGATGACCGCAACCTTGTTGTTGAATTCTTGCATGCCTGAGTTCTCCTGTTATGGCGCTGGCCATCATCTGTTATTGTCCCGCGCAGCGCTGTTGATGCCGACTGCCGGAGCATGCCGCGCGCGCCTGATGCCCGCCAGCGCTATGTGCATGGTTGATCGGGGGGCAGTAGCGATATTTATGGCAGATGGAACAAGCGGTGGGGTTGGCTGATCTAGGGCTTTCTGGCCTAGGCTGTGGGTTGGCGACACTCGTTGGGAGCAATCATGTCAAGATCGGTCTTGTTGTTCAGCCTCTTTCCCATGCTGGCTGCCTGCGCCCAGCCGGCGCCGCTGCCACTGGACCAGGGGCTGGCCAGGGTCAACCTGGAAAGCTCCACGCGTGGCAGTCTGCAGGCATACCGGCTGGATGGCGAACTGCTGCATAAACTGCGCTTTCCCGACCTGACGCCGGGGCCGCACCGGTTGCAGATGCGCTACCGCTTCGAGGTGCCGGGCGCCAGCTCGGGGATGGGCGAACGGTTGTCGGGGTCGCACTGGCGACGCTGCATCCTGGCCCTGGACGCAGACTTCACCGCCGGCGAGCATTACCGGATCAGCGCCTGGCGCCTGGGCTGGCGGGCCCATGCGCGGCTGGAGAATGCTGCCGGTGAACAGTTGGCGCGAGCGCAGGTGCTGCGTTGCGGGCCGGGGGTTTAGGCTACACCTCGTCATCCTGTTCGCAACGCGCCGAGACCAAGCTACACCTCGTCATCCTTCGCGAAGGCGAAGGATCCAGGGTTGCAGGCTGATCCGGAGGGGCCGGTGGATCCTTCGCCTTCGCGAAGGATGACGGAAAGCAGCGAAGGACGTAAGGAAAGCAACGGAGAATGACGGAAAGCAGCGAAGGAAGGGTGGGAGCAGCGAGGGGTGACAGGGATAGCTGACAGTCCCGTCCTGATACCTGCCGGTTCCCGCCCTTCCGCGCTTCCAGTAAACTGACGCCCTGCCCCGTCCGGCTTCGACCTCCGGCCGGGAGTCTTCCGCTATTGAACCGGAGAACCACATGTCGATCCTCAAGCGTCCGCTGGCCGTGCTGGCTGGTGTCTGCCTGGCTGTTGCCAGCAGCTTTGCCCCTGTTCATGCCGCCGATACCAAGGTGCTGCGCGTCTCGGCCATTCCCGATGAGGCGCCCACCGAGCTGCTGCGCAAGTTCGAGCCGCTGGGCAAATACCTGGAACAGGAGCTGGGCATGCAGGTGAAGTTCCAGCCGGTGGCCGATTATGCCGGTGTGGTCGAGGCGCTGGGCGCCGGGCATCTGGATCTGGCCTGGCTGGGCGGGTTCACCTTCGTGCAGGCCCGGTTGCGTACCGGCGATGCCATCCCGCTGGTGCAGCGCGAGCAGGATGAGGTGTTCACCAGCACCTTCATCACCGCCGATCCGCAGATCACCAGTCATCAGGACCTCAAGGGCAAGAGCTTCGCCTTCGGCTCGGTGTCATCCACCTCCGGCCACCTGATGCCGCGCTACTTCCTGCTGCAGGA
Source organism: Halopseudomonas xiamenensis (assembly GCF_014219065.1). Taxonomy (GTDB): domain Bacteria; phylum Pseudomonadota; class Gammaproteobacteria; order Pseudomonadales; family Pseudomonadaceae; genus Halopseudomonas; species Halopseudomonas xiamenensis. Next base: position 8,526 of record NZ_JACLGO010000001.1, on the reverse strand, counting down.
CGGTATCGAGCCGGACAGTTTCTTCAGCCGGGTCGGCTTCTCCGGCGCGCATGATGCGACCGTGGCCTGGGTCGAGGCTGGCCGGGTGGATGCCGGTGTGCTGAACACCTCGGTCTGGGACAAGCTGGTCGAGGAGAACAAGGTCGATACCGCCAAGGTACGGGTCTACAGCACCACACCTACCTACTTCGATTACAACTGGACGGTGCGCGGCAATCTGGATGCGCAACTGGTGCAGGACATCAAGGCGGCCTTCCTCAAGCTGGACCCGGAAAACCCCGAGCACAAGGCGATTCTCGATCTGCAGCGTGCCTCGCGCTTCGTCGAGACCAGCCCCGAGAACTACCAGGGTATCGAACAGGCAGCCCGCTCCGCCGGCCTGTTGCAGTGAGCATACGGCTTGATGGCGTGGGCCTGACCCACGCCAATGGTTATCAAGCCCTGCAGCAGATCGACCTGACTATCACCCGCGGCGAGCGGGTGGCCATTATCGGGCCGTCCGGGGCCGGCAAGACCAGCCTGTTGCGCTTACTGGGCACTGGTCTGATGCCTAGCGCCGGGCAGTTGCGGATACTCGATGAGCAACCCGCCTCGCTCGGCCGCGGCGCCCTGCGTCGCTTGCGGGCGCGTATCGGCCTGATTCACCAGAGCCCGCCGTTGCCACCGCGCCAGCGGGTGGTCACCGCCGTGCTGGCCGGTCGCCTCGGCCAGTGGTCGCTGCTGCGGGCGCTGGTCTCGCTGTGCTACCCGCTGGATGCCGCCGGTGCCCGCGCCGCGCTGGAGCCGCTGGACCTGGAAGACAAGCTGTTCGCCCGCTGCGACCAGTTGTCCGGCGGCCAGTTGCAGCGGGTCGGCATCGCCCGGGTGCTGTACCAGCAGGCCGACCTGCTGCTGGCCGATGAGCCGGTGTCAGCCATGGACCCAGTGCTGGCCGAGCATACCCTGGGGCTACTGAGTCGGGTGGCCGGGCAGCGCGGGCTGACGCTGGTCGCCAGTCTGCACGCGGTGGACCTGGCGCTGCGCCACTTTCCCAGGGTGATCGGCCTGCGCGATGGCCAGGTGCTGTTCGACCTGCCGGCGGCCGAGGTCGGCCAGCGGCATCTCGCGCAGCTGTATTCCAATGACAGCCTGGCTGAACATGCTGCGCCGCTGCCCGCGACCGAGCCACTACCAGCCGAGCGGATGCCGCGTCGATGCACCTGACCCGTACCGCTGCCGACCCGCGCGACCCGGCCGCCCTGCCCCGTCTGTTGTTGACCCTCCTTGCCGTGCTGCTGTTGTGGCCGGGGCTGGTTCTGACCGAATTCCGTCCCGCGACCCTGGCCGATCCGCGTAATCTGGATGTGTTCGCCCGTTTTCTCGGCGGTTTCTGGCCGCCGGAGCTGTCGCCCGGCTTTCTCCGGCTGCTGGGCAGGGCCACCCTGGAAACCCTGGCCATGGCCACCGCCGGCCTGGCCTTGGCGCTGCTGCTGGCAGTGCCGCTGAGCCTGTTGTCCAGCCGGGCGCTATCGGTCTCGGCGCTACTGACCGGCCGCCCTGCCCGGCAGGCCAGCCTGCTGCGCTACCCGGCGCGCCTGCTGCTGATCCTGCTGCGCAGCATTCCGGAGATCGTCTGGGCGCTGCTGTTCGTACGCGCCGTGGGGTTGGGGCCGACCGCCGGGGTGCTGGCCATTGCCATTACCTACAGCGGCATGCTCGGCAAGGTCTATGCGGAAATCTACGAGTCGGTCGACCAGCGCCCGGCCCGTGCGCTGCTGCAGGCCGGCAGCTCGCGACTGGCGGCGTTCTGCTACGGCATCCTGCCAACGGCGGCGCAGGAGCTGACCTCCTATACCCTGTACCGCTGGGAATGCGCGGTGCGTGCCTCGGTGATCATGGGTTTTGTCGGTGCCGGCGGGCTGGGACAGATGATCGACCTGTCGATCCGCATGTTCGCCGGTGGCGAGGTGGTGACCATACTGCTGACTTTCCTGCTGCTGGTGCTGGCGGCCGACCAGCTCAGCAGCCTGTTGCGCCGGCGGTTGGCATGAAGCGGCATATCGAGGCGCTGCTGTGGCTGACGCTGATCGGCGCCGCACTGGTATGGTCGTTCAGTTGGCTGCAGCTGGACCTGATCGGCCTGTTGCGCCACGACAGCCTGCGACAGATGGGCGATTATGCCGGCTCGTTCTTCCCACCGGATACCTCGCCCGCCTGGCTGCGGCAGATATTCAAGGGCGCGCTGGAAACCCTGGCGATCTCGGCCATCGGCACATTGCTCGCGGCCCTGGCCGGGGCCGGTCTCAGCCTGCTGGCCGCCGGGCGTCTCGGTCAGTTGGCCAAGGCGCTGTCACGCCTGCTGCTCAACGCCCTGCGCTCGGTGCCGGAACTGGTATGGGCCGCGCTGATGGTGCTGGCCGCCGGGCTCGGCCCCTTCGCCGGCACCCTGGCGCTGGCACTGCATACTGCCGGCGTGCTTGGCCGACTGTTCGCCGAGGCACTGGAGAACGCCCCGGCCGAGCCGGCCCGGGCGCTGCGCCAGGCCGGTGCCGGGCCACTGGCCGCCTTTTGCTACGGCACCCTGCCGGGGGTATTGACCCAGTGGCTGAGCTATACGCTGTACCGCTGGGAAAACAATATCCGCATGGCCGCGGTGCTGGGCTTTGTCGGCGCCGGCGGGCTGGGGCAGATGCTGTATTTCACCCTCAGCCTGTTCCAGCAATCGCGCGCCGCCAGCGTGATCCTGGCGATGCTGGTGCTGGTATTGCTGGTCGATGCGCTGAGCGCCTGGTTGCGGAATCGGTTGGGCTGATATCGGGTAGCCCGCTCAGTCGCGCTCCTGCACCAGCACCCAGGGCCGGATCACTACCGCCCACAGATTGTCCGGGTTGCGCTGGTGCCAGTCGGCGGCCTGGGTGTCGCTGGCATTGGCCAGTCGGCCCTGCTGCATCCAGCCCTTGACCGCGGCGCTGTCATCATCGATCAGCGCCTGGGCCACGCTGACCAGATCCAGCGCGCGGTCCACCACCAGCAACTCGCCGCGGGCAAAATGCGGTTCCAGGTCTTGCCACTCGATCCTGGCGGTGGCACCGAGAATGGCGGCGTAGGTTTCGCTTGGGGCGGACATGCTTTGTGTTCCTTCAGTGAGATTTGATCAAGCGCATGGTAACCATCGCTGGCTGACATGCAATATCTCCATGCGACCAAGGCAGAGGTGGCCGTATGGCACCGGCTCCGCTACAGTTCATTACACAACTCCAATAACATGAGTGAGCAAAGGGTATGAAAAAGATACATCGCAAAGCTCTTTCCCAGTTCCTGGCGATCACCACCCTGGCCGGGGCCAGCAGCCTGACGCTGGCCGCCGACAATATCAAAATAGCCCTGGCCGGCCCGGTCACAGGTCCAGTGGCGCAGTACGGCGACATGCAGTTCACCGGCGCCAACATGGCCATCGAGATGATCAACAAGGCCGGCGGCGTCAACGGCGCCCAACTCCAAGGCGTGGTGTTCGACGATGCCTGCGACCCGAAGCAGGCGGTCGCCGTGGCCAACCGCATCGTCAATGAGGGCATCAGCTTCGTGGTCGGCCACCTTTGCTCCAGTTCCACCCAGCCGGCCACCGATATCTACGAGGATGAAGGCATCCTCATGGTCACCCCCGCCGCCACCAGCCCGGATATCACCAACCGCGGCTATGAGCTGGTATTCCGCACCATCGGCCTGGACAGCCTGCAGGGTCCGACTGCCGGCAAGTACATCGTCGAGCAGGTCAAGCCGAACAAGGTCGCGGTGATCCATGACAAGCAGCAGTACGGTGAAGGTATCGCCACCGCGGTACGCAAGGAGCTGACCGAGGCCGGTATCGAGGTGCCGATCTTTGACGGCATTACCGCCGGCGACAAGAACTTCTCCTCGCTGATTGCCCGCCTGCGCCAGTCCGGGGTGGATTTCGCGTATTTCGGCGGCTATCACCCGGAGCTGGGGCTGATCCTGCGCCAGGCCCGCGAGCAGGGACTCAATATCCCCTTCATGGGCCCGGAAGGTGTCGGCAACAGCGACATCAGCGCGATTGCCGGTGAGGCTGCCGAAGGCATGCTGGTGACCCTGCCCAAGGCCTTCGATGAAGATCCGGCCAACGCCCACCTGGTGGAGGCCTTCAAGGAGCGCAAGCAGGACCCACGCGGACCCTTCGTGTTCCCCTCCTACGCCGCAGTGCAGGTGATCGCCGATGGCATCCGCCTGGCCGGCAGCGATGACCCGACCAAGGTGGCCGAGGCGCTGCGCAGCAATACCTTCGATACCCCCACCGGCAAGCTGGCATTCGACGAGAAGGGTGACCTGAAAGACTTCAACTTCGTGGTCTATGAGTGGCATGCCGACGGCAGCAAGACAGCCCTGACCGAGTGAGCACACCCGCCCCGCTCCCGGCCCCCAGCAGGCCGGGAGCAAAGCGGTTCATCACCGACTCTGCTGTCAAGGATGCGCCATGCCTGACTGGTTCTACTACCTGTTGCAACAGCTGCTCAACGGCCTTACCGTCGGCAGCACCTACGCCCTGATCGCCATCGGCTACACCATGGTCTACGGCATCATCGGCATGATCAACTTCGCCCATGGCGAGGTGTACATGATCGGCAGCTACATCGCCTTCATCGTACTGGCCGCCCTGGCGCTGATGGGTATCGAGTCGCTACCGCTGCTGATCATCGGCGCGCTGCTGGTCAGCATGGTCGTCACCAGTGCCTATGGCTACAGCATCGAGCGGGTCGCCTATCGACCGCTGCGTGGCGGCAACCGGCTGATCCCACTGATTTCCGCGATCGGCATGTCGATCTTCCTGCAGAACCTGGTGCGCCTGGCGCAGGGCTCGCGGGATATCGCCATGCCCAATCTGGTGCGCGGCGGGCTGGATATCGGCCCTGCCACCGGCTTCCATGCCACGCTGTCCTACATGCAGATCATCATCTTCGTGGTGACGCTGATCAGCATGACCCTGCTGACCCTGTTCATTACCCGCTCGCGCATGGGTCGCGCTTGTCGCGCCTGCGCCGAAGACCTGAAGATGACCAACCTGCTGGGCATCAACACCAACGCCATCATCGCCCTGACCTTCGTCATCGGCGCCGCGCTGGCAGCGGTGGCCGGGGTATTGCTGGGCATGTACTACGGGGTGATCAATCCCTATATCGGCTTCATGGCCGGTCTGAAAGCCTTCACCGCCGCGGTGCTCGGCGGTATCGGCAGCATTCCCGGCGCGGTACTCGGCGGCCTGCTGCTGGGCGTGGCCGAGGCCATGACCTCCGGCTACTTCAGTGCCGAGTACAAGGACGTGGTGGCCTTCAGTGTGCTGATCCTGGTGCTGCTGTTCCGCCCCAGCGGCATTCTCGGCCGCCCGGAGGTGGAAAAGGTATGATGCGCAACCTCAAGCCCGCCCTGATTTCCGCCGTGGTGGTGGTGATTCTCAGTGGTCTGCTGATGGGCATACGCCTGAGCCAGCAGGGCACCAGCCTGGTACTGGTGGGTGCCGGCGCCGATGTCGCGGTGAAGATCGCCGGCGCTGCGCTGTTCATCTTCCTGTTCAACCTGTTCCGCGATCAGTTGACCGCGCTGTGGCTCAAGGTGCCCGCCCTGCCCCGCACCCCGGCGGCGTTCAGCATTCTGGCTGCGCGACCGGCGGCGCACCGGCTGTTCTGGTGTTTCCTGATCGCCGCCGCGCTGATCTGGCCATTCCTGACCAACCGCAGCAACATCGACTTGGCCACACTGGTGCTGATCTACGTGATGCTCGGCCTGGGCCTGAATATCGTCGTCGGTCTGGCCGGATTGCTGGACCTGGGCTATGTCGGCTTCTACGCCGTGGGCGCCTACACCTACGCCTTGCTGGCGATGTATTTCGGCATCGGCTTCTGGACCGGGTTGGTCGCCGCCGGGGCCATGGCCGCGCTGTTCGGCTTTCTGCTGGGTTTTCCGGTGCTGCGCCTGCGCGGCGATTACCTGGCCATCGTCACCCTGGGCTTCGGCGAGATCATCCGCATCCTGCTGAACAACTTCACCAGTCTGACCAATGGCCCCAACGGTATCGGTAACATTCCCAAGCCGGAGCTGTTCGGCCTGGAGTTCAGCCGCCGCGCCAGCGAGGGCGCGCAGACCTTCCACGAGTTCTTCGGCATCACCTTCAACTCGGTACACCGGGTGATGTTCCTGTATTTCCTCGCCCTGCTGCTGGTCCTGCTGACCCTGTTCGTCATCAACCGCCTGCTGCGCATGCCGGTCGGCCGCGCCTGGGAGGCACTGCGCGAGGACGAGGTGGCCTGCCGCTCGCTGGGCATCAACCCCACCGCGGTCAAGCTCAATGCCTTCACCATAGGCGCGACCTTCGCCGGGTTCGCCGGCTGCTTCTTCGCCGCGCGCCAGGGTTTCATCAGCCCTGAGTCCTTCACCTTCATCGAATCGGCGATCATCCTGGCGATCGTCGTGCTCGGTGGCATGGGTTCGCAGCTGGGGGTGATCCTGGCGGCCATCATCATGACCCTGCTGCCCGAGGTGGCGCGCCAGTTCGATGAGTACCGCATGCTGCTGTTCGGCCTGCTCATGGTGCTGATGATGATCTGGCGCCCGCAGGGCCTGCTGCCGATGAAGCGCCCGCACATGGAGCTACGCACATGAGCGCCGCCACGCCCCTGCTGGATGTCTCCGGCCTGTGCATGCGCTTCGGCGGCCTGCTGGCGGTCAATGACGTGGCGCTGCAGGTGCACGAGCATCAGATCGTCTCGTTGATCGGCCCCAACGGTGCCGGCAAGACCACGGTATTCAACTGCCTGACCGGTTTCTACAAGCCCAGCGCCGGCAGCATCCGCTTTCGCGGAGAGGAGGTCAGCGGCGTGCCGGGCTTCAAGCTGGCGCGCAAGGGCATGGTGCGCACCTTCCAGCACGTGCGGCTGTTCAAGCAGATGAGCGTGGTGGAGAACCTGCTGGTGGCCCAGCATCACCACATGAATACCAACATGCTGGCCGGGCTGCTGAAGACCCCGGGCTTTCGCCGCAGCGAGAAGGAAGCGCTGGAGCGCGCCGCGCAGTGGCTGGAGCGCACCGGCCTGCTGGAGTTCGCCAACCGCACCGCCGGCACCCTGGCCTACGGTCAGCAGCGCCGCCTGGAGATCGCCCGCTGCATGGTCACCCGGCCGACCCTGCTGATGCTCGACGAACCCGCCGCCGGGCTCAACCCGCGGGAAACCGCCGACCTGCAGGAGCTGATCGCCGAATTGCGCGGCGAGCATGGACTGACCATCCTGCTGATCGAACACGACATGAAACTGGTGATGGGTATTTCCGACCACGTGGTGGTGATCAACCAGGGCTGTCCGCTGGCGGCGGGCTCCCCCGAGGAGGTATGCCGCAACCCGGATGTGATCAAGGCCTACCTGGGGGAAACCTGATGCTGTCGTTCACCGAGGTCAATACCTTCTATGGCAAGATCCAGGCACTGCACAATGTCAGCCTTGAGGTGCAGCAGGGCGAGATCGTCACCCTGATCGGTGCCAACGGCGCCGGCAAGACCACCCTGCTGATGACCCTGTGCGGCGACCCCGGCCCGACCAGCGGCAGCATTCGCTACCATGGCGAGGAACTGGCCGGCATGGCTACCTGCGACATCATGCGCCGGGATATCGCCATCGTGCCCGAGGGGCGCCGGGTGTTCTCCCGGCTGACGGTGGAGGAGAACCTGGCGATGGGCGCGTTCTTCCTCGATCGCCAGCAGATCCAGCCGCAGCTGCAGACCACCCTGGAGCTGTTTCCACGACTGAAGGAACGCTACCAGCAGCGCGCCGGCACCATGTCCGGCGGCGAACAGCAGATGCTCGCCATCGGCCGAGCACTGATGAGCAAACCCAAGCTGCTGTTGCTCGACGAGCCCTCGCTGGGCCTGGCGCCGATCATCATCCAGCAGATATTCGAGATCATCGAGGAACTGCGCCGCCAGGGGGTGACCATCTTCCTGGTCGAGCAGAACGCCAACCAGGCGCTGAAACTGGCTGACCGGGGTTATGTGATGGAGCACGGGCATATTCTCATGCAGGGCAGCGGCGAGGAGCTGCTGGCCAACCCGCAGGTGCGCGAGGCTTATCTGGGGGCGTGACCGATGCTTCGGGCGCCCCCTGGCTTCAGCGATGCTGAAGCAGTCGTCGAGCAGGCGCTCGACAACCCGGAGCTAGGCTGAGCCAGGAGCAATACCGGATGCAGCACCATCGGGGTGTAGCGCCCCTGCGCTACGCCGGCGGACTCCCACCAGCTCCAACAGCAACGTCGTCGAGCAGGCGTTCGACAACCCGGAGCGAGACTGAGCCGGGAGCAATACCGGATACAGCACCATCGGGGTGTAGCGCGCCTGCGCTACGCCGGCGGACTCCCACCCGCTCCAACAGCAACGTCGTCGAGCAGGCGCTCGATAAGATGGTCTCCTCCCTCTCCCTCTACGGCGTCGCGATGCGCCAGAGGATAGATGCTAAACATCTATTGATAACGAAAGGAGATGGGAGGAGACCA